>WQWM01000004.1 GCA_009785335.1 Oscillospiraceae bacterium | reverse complement strand
GCACAAAAAACAAGCAAGCCTCGTGACAGATGACGAAATCTTCACGAGGCTGTTGTATCATGGGCGCGTGCAAATGGGCATGAGTGAGCGTGAGTTTTGGCTCATGTCCATTGGGCAGTTCTTGGACTTGCGGGCGTGTCACTTTCAGTGGCTGGGGCTTGAAAAGGCTGCAAAGGTGGTTACGATTGATGATGTGGTGCCGTCGTCAATCGTCTAAAAAGTCCTTGCGCAAGAGGTTTTGCCAATCGCGGCGGGCGGAAAGCACGCGCAAAATCGACACCGTGCCTATTTCTTCTCGCACCACATAAAACACCAAGTGGTTCTTGGCAATCGCCATGCGTACACCCTTTGCGGCAAGATAATCGTCGCGCACCAGCGGAAAGCAAGTGGGGTTGTTGCGCAGCGAAACAATGGTTTTGTCAATGAGGTCGGTGCGGCGTTTTGCGGCGGTTGGATTATCTAAATTCACTGCAATATATTGCTGAATTTCGCGCATTTCAACCTGTGCTTGCCGCAAAATGCGAAGCTTATACGTCATGCCAACTCCTTACGCAGTCCTGCAATAAACTCATCATAATCCATGAAATCCCCAGCTTTTTCAGACTCCAACGATTCATCAATTAGATGGTATAGTTCATAGCGGCCACAGAATTTTTCGTATGCAGCAATGGACATCACGGCCAAATCGCCGTGGCCATTTTTCGTGATAAACATCGGTTGCATGTTGGCATGGCAAAATTCAGACACTTCGTTATAATTGTTGCGCAAATATGCGCTGGGGCGAATGTTAAGCATGTGTGCACCTCTTTCGTGTGATACTAATATTATACCCGAATTCGGCTATTTTGTCAAGTGGTTTTTTAAGGGAGGTGCTCGGATAAATGAACATGGGCATCCGCCTGGGCGTGGAGGGCGAGCGTGACTTCAAGGCTGCGCTGCGGGACATCAACCAGTCGTTCCGGGTGTTGGGCAGCGAGATGCAGCTGGTCACCGCGCAGTTTGACAAAAACGACAAATCCATGCAGGCCGCAGCGGCTCGCAAAGAGGCACTCACCAAGCAGATTGACCAGCAAAATGAAAAGATAAACACCCTGCAAGCCGCGTTGGAAAACGCGGCTGATTCTTTTGGCGAAACAGATAAACGCACACAGGCATGGCAAATTCAACTCAACAAAGCCCAAGCCGAGCTGATTGGCATGGAAAAAGAGCTTGATGCCAACGAGAAAATGCTCGCGGGCGTGGGCGATGAAATGGATAGCACCGCAAAATCTACCACCGAGCTTGGCGATGAAATAGATAAAACTGGCGACATCGCCGAGGATGCGGGCGAACGCTTCGAGGGACTGAAAAGTACACTCAAAGGCGTGGGTGCTGCGGTCTGCGGAGCAATGGCTGCGATTGGCGCGGGTGCCGTGGCTGCCGGAACTGCGCTCTATAACATGGCCACCGAAACGGCGGGTGCAGGCAATGAAATCAACAACACAGCATTGCAGCTGGGAATGTCGCGGCAGGCCGTGCAAGAATGGGATTATGTGCTATCGCAAAACGGCGCGTCGCTGGAGATCATCGCAAGCGTGGGTGATGTGCTGCCGCAGATTGTCGGCATCATTTGGCGGCAAGGGCGAAAAAACAGCGGCGCGAAGAGCAGCTAATGCAGCAACTGCTGGCTGAACTTAGCGAACTGAAAGAGAGTTTTAGCTTTCTGAAAAAATAGAGCTTGTCTTGCTTGTCCGGCGGTGTTAACACGCTGCTGGGCAAGCATATATTTTGTCCGAGGGGAGGGCTTGCCATGACCATTGAACATCTGCAACAACTACGCGATACTTCGCCAGCGCATGATGACCGCGTGGACATCAAAACGGTACATCTAGATCCAAACATGTCCGCCGCGCAGCGGGCAGAGCAATACCTTCAACAAGTCAAAAACCCCTACCATTTTCGCGTGGGTGACATTACTGTGAACGTACAATTTGCAGGCGAACGACCCCTCAAAGACGCAGTTGTGTCTTACTTGACAAATCTGAAGAACGCGGGATAAAACCCTTGCTATATAAGGATTAGTACGGTAAAATGGTAAGCGAAAGGAGGCGGTTTTATGGGACGAAAACGACAAGATGACACCCAACCAAAACGACAAACATCAACTGAAATTCTTTGGAGAATCGCGGTGTACATTCGCTTGTCACGCGAGGATGGCGGCGAAGAAAGCCAGTCAGTTACTAACCAGCGCAAGATCCTTGATGAATACCTGCGCGAGAATTTTGCGGGCGAATATGAAGTGGTGGATTACTACGTTGACGATGGCCTCACTGGCACTGACGACACCCGCGAAAGCTTCATGCGCATGATTGCCGACGTGGAAGCGGGACGGGTTAACTGCGTGCTAGTGAAGACGCTGTCGCGTGCGTTCCGCAATCACGCTGACCAAGGTTATTACATCGAAGAATATTTTGTGCAGAAGAACGTGCGCTTCATTTCCACCGGCGACCCGCGTGTGGACACCTTCATCAATCCTGATGTCATTTATGGCCTTGAAGTGCCCATTTCCGGTTTGATGAACGATCGCTATGCAGCAAAAATTTCAGCGGACATTCGACGCACCTTCAACACCAAGCGGCGAAACGGCGAGTTCATTGGCTCGTTTCCGCCCTGGGGATATCTCAAAGACCCAGCCGATAAAAGCAAGTTTATTCTTGACGAAAACATCGTGCCGATTAAGCGCGAAATGTTCCGCTGGGTGGTGCACGATGGCATGAGCTTGCAAGGCGTGGCCAAACAGCTCAACGAGCTTGGTGTGCCAAGTCCAATGGCCTACAAGCACAGCATTGGCATGCGCTTGAACACACCGATGACCGGAAAAAGCGACGGCATGTGGAGTGGCGGTGGCGTAAAAGAGCAATTGCTCAACCCAGTTAATCTCGGTCATATGGTGCAAGGCCGCCATCGTGTGGTCAGCTACAAAGTACATACCATGATTAAGGTGCCGCAAGATGAGTGGTTCGTTGTTGAAAACACCCATGAGCCAACGTTTACGCAAGCAGAATATGACGCACTGGTTGCTGCGCTCAAGCGAGACACCCGCCGCCCAAACGGCGTGCCTACAGTGCATTTGTTCAGCGGGTTTATGCGCTGTTTTGACTGTGGCAAGGCCATGCAACGGCGTGCATCGAAAGGCCACACTTACTATGCCTGCCGCACTTACGGCGAAAAATCCAATACGGCTTGCACCAAGCATTCCATTCGCGTTGACCGTTTAGAAGAGGCGGTACTTGCTGCTCTGCGCCTGCAAATTTCGCTGATAGATAATCTCGCGCAAGCAGTGGAACAGATTAACACCATTCCAAAGCAAGACACAAAATCTGCACGAATCGAGAAAGCCTTGCGCGATAAATTTCGCGAAACTGAGCGTGTGAAGACGCTTAATGATGGTCTATACATCGACTGGAAAACGGGTAATTTGAGCCATGAAGAATATCGCCGCATGAAAGCAAAGTTCGCTGAACAGCTTGTCCAGCTCATCACCGTTATCGACAAACTCACCGAAGAACAACGACAGCTTGGCAATGGCGTAACCTCTGAAAACGCAGCACTGGTGGCTTTCTCCAAGCACCGCAATTTGCACGCTCTTGACAGAGCGGTGCTGCTAGAACTTGTTGATAAAATCCATGTACACGAAGACAAACAACTGACCGTTACGTTCCGCTTTGCTGATGAGCTAGCGCGGATAATTGAATATGTGCAAATAAATGCGCCGGGCGAGCTGTTAACTGCCTAGTGCATTTTTTTCTGCCATAGGTTGCGGGTAAATCGGTATGCCTTGTGGCCCCATTGGACCAGGATAGCCCTGAGGACCAGTTGAACCTTGCGGGCCGGTTGGACCTGTGCCGCCGACACAATTGTCGCAGCAGCCTGCGGTATCAATCGCAAAGTTTGGGTAACGGAATTGTGTGCCGCTTTGCGGGTCTATGGGCTGGTTGAAGTCGCTGAAAGGATTCATAAGCATTTCTCCTCTATGTAAAGTAAGCAAAATAACTCACCACATTGTATGCCTTGTGCAAAGTTATGGTGTCAAGTCCAACATTTTTTTTTGCTTGTGTGCATAGCTTGTAACAATACAAATGGAAAGCGTGGATAAAGCATGGAAAGTTACAACAATGCACGTTATGAGGAAATCCGTGCCCAGCGGGAGGCGCGGCGACAAATCCGCGGCAGTGAACGCGTGGCAGTGGGTTATGAAACAGCAGTTGACGATGATGACATATTTGGTGAACGGCCCAAGAACACTTTTCCGAAGGTTTTGTTGGTGCAGGGGATTGCCTGTGTGTCGCTGTTGTTGATGCTGCTGCTGGCGCGCGGCGTAATGCCCAATATTTATCGGCAACTGCAGCAGACTTATACCGCTGTGATGCAAACGGATATGTCGGTGCGCGAGGTGTGGGCGGCCATGGGTGGCGTGTTCGGCAATCTGCGTGATGATATTTATGTGGTTGCGCCGCACCGCGAGCCAACGGAAGTATACACAGAAGATGATGAGTATGAAGAAGAAACTGTAGGGACGGATGCAAATCCGCCCGCAGACTACGACGAAGAATACGATGACGATTAAGCTGGGCAAACGCCGCACGCCCATCAGCATCAGCGTGTATTTCGTGGGCATGGTAGTGCTGTGCCTGAGCCTCAACATGGCCGAGAAAATCGGGCTGGGGCTCTTTTTTGCCGCCTTGCATGAACTTGGACACCTTGCGGCGATGTTAAGCTTTGGCGCACGACCGCAGCGGCTTTGCTTGGCTGCCGCTGGGCTGCGTATCGAATGTCCGCCCGGGCTAACGCTCAGCTTCGCCAGAGAAATTATCATTGCCTTTGCCGGCCCTGCGGTGAGCATAGCCCTTGCCGCGTTGTGCCATGCCGTCGGCTGGGAAGACGCTGCGTTGATTAACCTAGGCTTTGCGTTGTTTAACCTGCTGCCTGTGCGCCAACTGGATGGCGGGCGGGCGGTTTACTACGCGCTGTGCCGTCGCCTGCATGAACCCACCGCCGCGAACATCAGTCTTGCCATTTCACTGGCGGTGTTGTTTGCCATGGCGGCAGGCGTGGGCTATATCTCATTGTCGCGGGGGATTGACTGGCCCCTTGTTGTGGCAGTGTTGTATGTTGCGGGGAATTGCTGAAACTTGCTGTTGCTTTTGTCGTAAAATTATGCTATACTATGGAAGAAAGGAGCGTGAATTTCATGCCAAATATCAAACCAGTATCGGACCTGCGCAATTATAACGAAGTCTTGCGTGACATTGCTATGGGGCAACCTGTTTTTCTCACGAAAAATGGACGTGGTCGTTATGCCTTGATGGATTTGCAAGAATACGAAAAAATGCGGGCAACCATGCGTTTGTTTAGTGAATTGAATCACGGATGCCAATCTGCTGCTGAACAGGGCTGGCAAAGCCTAGATGAGGTGGAAGCGGAACTGGGGGTTGCGCAGTGAACGTGCATGTCTCTCCCGCGGCGAAACAAGATATGCTAGATATTAAGTTATATATTACGCACAATTTAGGAAATTCAATTGCGGCAAATAATACGCTTGCACGCATCACCAGTGAATTACGAAAATTACAACAACACCCCACCTGGGGTGCGCGGCTATCCGCAATTGTGGACATTGAAACAGATTATCGCTATCTACTGTGCGGTAATTATATGGTGTTTTATCGTATCGCACATGATGCTGTCTATGTTGACCGTGTGATATATGGAAGACGAGATTATATGCGCATTTTGTTTGGCGTAACAGGGGATGATTAATTTCCTGCAGCCCGTAACAGAACGCCGCGAAGACGATTGCATAATCAAGCACGGCCTATCAAGGAGAACGGCGAAGCAGCGTAAAATTTCACAAAAGCTTTACATTTCAGCCGTTGACAAACCGCCCATTTGCGGGTATGATAGTAAGTGGGCTGGCACTCATATGATGCGAGTGCTAATGAAGGGGAACCCCCACCGCCGCTTTGCGGCACCTCCCCCCAAGGGGGAGGCAAATAAGGTTTGGGGAGGAGAAATGCATGACCAGCCATCGCAAACAGCGGATTTTGGCCGCCGTGGTAGAACTCTACAACGAAACAGGCGAGCCGGTGGGCAGCAAACGACTGATGGAATTGCTGCCGGATGATGTGTCATCTGCCACCATTCGCAACGAAATGGCGCAACTGGCCGAAGCAGGCTATTTAGAACAGCCGCACACCTCCGCCGGGCGCATTCCTTCGCCGCAAGGCTATCGCTATTACATTGACCACTTGCTACCCCAGCGCGAATTGCTGCCCGAAGAACGGGTAAGGCTTGAATCACAACTGCGCGACCGCGCCCGTGAGCCCGAGCGTCTGCTGGAAAACGCAGGCAAGTTGTTGGCGGAGCTTACCGCTTGCGCGGCATTGTGTGTGCCCGCTGCTGGTGTTGAAGTTCGCGTCAAACGCGTGGAAATTGCCCCGCTCAGCCGCACGATGGCCATGCTGGCACTGCAGGCGAGCAACGGAGCAGTGAAAAGCCGCGTGGTGCGCTGCGAATGTGAACTCACGCCAGCTGTGCTGGATATGTTCACCAATATTGTGCGCGAGCACATGCTTGGCCGTCGGCTGGATGCTTTCACTCAAGCTGGTGTGCAGTCTCTTGTTGCTATGGCGGGCGTGCATCTGTTGGCCGTGGCACCACTGCTTATTTGTGCAGCTGAGCTTGCCGATGAAGCCGCCACACGCGAAGTTGTGGTGGGCCAGCATCACTTGCCGCCGCAGCTCAATGTGCAGCAAATCACCAAACATGCGGCAACGCTTTCGCCTTCACAGGTGACGGTACTACTGGGCGGTGAGGGTTTGCTGCAGCCGGGCACCACCCTGTTGGTTTCGCCCTATGCCATTGGCGGCGATGTAGGCGGTGTGCTGGGCGTGGTAGGCCCACAGCGCATGGATTACGCAAAAATTATCCCCGGGCTGCAATTTATTGCGGCGTTGCTGGGCGACATGTTAACAGGAGGACTGGACGAATGAGCGACAACATAGAACAAGAAATTGAGCAAGAGGAAGAGATTGTGCTTGATCCCGTGGTGGAGGAGCTGAAGTCCACCAAAGACCAGTTGCTGCGCCTTGCGGCGGAGTTCGATAACTATAAAAAACGCACCGCGCGTGACACCGAGCAGGCTCGGCAAAACGCCCGCGCTGATCTGTTTGGGCAGTTGTTGCCGCTGATGGACAATTTCACGCGTGCAGCCGAAGCCGCGTGCACAGACGACTGCTTAGATGACTACAAACAAGGCGTGCAGATGATCTTCGACCAATTTGTTGCCATGTTTGCGGCCAATGAAGTTGCGGCTTTTGGCGAAGTAGGCGAGGAATTCGACCCCAACTGCCATAATGCTGTGATGCACGTGGAAGATGAAAACTTCGGCGCGAATACAATCATGGCAGTGCACTCCAAGGGCTACCGCATGAAAGATCGGATTATCCGTGAGGCCATGGTTGGGGTGGCGAATTAGCCCCCACCGTCACGGCTGTTGCCGTGCCACCTCCCCCAAGGGGGAGGCACCGATCGACTGCGCTGAAATGAGTTGAGATTATTATGCCGCTAGAATATAATCAAAAATTAACGCTTGCTGCGCGAGATTTGCGCAGAGAAATGACTGCGCAAGAGCGAAAACTGTGGTATGAATTTTTATCGCAATCGCCTATTCGATTTCGGCGACAAAAGCCAATTGGCAATTTTATTGTAGATTTTTATTGCGACAGCGCGAAATTGGTGATTGAACTCGACGGTTCGCAACATCGCACGGAACAAGGTCTAGGTTATGATGCTGAACGAGACGCATATTTGAAAGGATTGGGGTTGACGGTGTTGCGCTTCACTAACCAAGATGTGGTTTATGATTTCGCCCAAACGTGCAAGACGATACAATCCTTCCTAACAAACAAAAGTTAAATCAGCGCACCACCTTGATGCCTCCCCTTTGGGGGAGGTGGCACGGCGACAGCCGTGACGGTGGGGGTAACCTCCAGCACAACCTGTAGGGGCGGATGCGAATCCGCCCGCAATATAAAACAACAGACCCATGGCAAAATATGAAGGAAAGGAGAAAATCTATGCTTTATGCAACTGGAATCAAGATGTGTGCAGGAAAAGAATCGTGTTGTGATACACAACACATTTACCAAATTTTCATTCAGGATAACGATGGAGCACTTAAAGAAGGCTCTCGCTACTATTCTAGAGAAGGTATACACGACTATTTGGTAGAACGTCCAAACAGCATTAGAGTGAACATTGGACCTGACTATCCATATTGTGAACCACGAGTTAGTTCTAACGGTGTAAAATATGTTCGCTCGCAACCCAATGACTCTCCACACGATAATCTGTTGAAACTTCCTGGCGGCCCATACAACCCCTAAAGTGAACTGTTTTAATATTGCGGGCAGGTTTGCATCTGTCCCTACGGATTACAAAAACAACGTGCGCGCATCACGCGTACCCCACCGAACACACGTTATAGGCGGTGCGTATTACGCGCCGCACGACATAAATCACAACACAATCTACACACATCAGGAGGATAAATCACATGGCAAAAATCATAGGTATTGACTTAGGCACAACCAACAGCTGCGTGGCTGTCATCGAAGGCGGCGAGGCTGTGGTCATCGCAAACGCCGAAGGCGCACGCACCACACCGAGCGTCGTGGCATTCGGCAAAACCGGCGAGCGTATGGTGGGCACCGTGGCAAAACGCCAAGCCATCACCAACCCTGACCGCACCATTGCGTCCATCAAGCGTCAAATGGGCACAAACTTCAAGGTGAAAATCGACGACAAGAACTACAACCCGCAAGAAATCTCGGCCATGGTGCTGCAAAAGCTCAAAAGTGACGCCGAAGCCTATCTCGGCGAAACCGTCACCCAAGCGGTCATCACCGTGCCCGCTTATTTCAGCGATGCCCAACGTCAAGCCACCAAAGATGCCGGGCAGATTGCTGGTCTCGAGGTCAAGCGCATCATCAACGAGCCCACGGCTGCCGCGCTCAGCTATGGCGTAGACAAAGAAGAAGACCAAAAAATCATGGTATACGACCTCGGCGGCGGCACATTTGACGTTTCCGTCATCGAGCTCAGCGACGGCATGCAAGAAGTAAAAGCCACGGCGGGCAACAACGCCTTGGGCGGCGACGACTTTGACCAGCGCGTTATCGACTGGCTGGCCGAGGAGTTCAAGCGCGACCAAGGTATTGACCTGCGCGGCGACAAAATGGCCATGCAACGGCTGAAAGAAGCCGCCGAAAAAGCAAAAATCGAACTGAGTGGTCTCACCCAAGCGAATGTGAGTTTGCCTTTCATCACCGCAGATGCCACCGGTCCCAAGCATATGGAAGTTACCCTCACCCGCGCGAAATTCAACGAGCTGACCGCTGACTTGGTGGAGAAAACGATGATTCCCGTGCGCCAAGCCGTGCAAGACAGTAAATTCAGCGTGGGCGAAATCAACAAAGTGCTCATGGTGGGCGGCTCAAGCCGCATTCCCGCTGTGCAAGATGCCGTGAAAGCGTTCATGGGCAAAGAGCCATTCAAAGGCGTGAACCCTGACGAATGCGTGGCACTGGGTGCAGCACTGCAAGCGGGCTTGCTGGGCGGCGACATCAACAAAGGCCTGTTGCTAGTGGATGTCACCCCGCTTTCACTGGGCATTGAAACCATGGGCGAAGTGTGCACCAAAGTCATCGAGCGCAACACGTCCATTCCCACCAAGCGCAGCCAAGTGTTCAGCACTGCAAGTGACAACCAACCCCAAGTAGACATCCACGTGTTGCAAGGTGAGCGCCAGTTCTCGCGTGACAACAAGACCTTAGCTCGCTTTATTCTAGATGGTATTCCGCCAGCGCGCCGCGGTGTGCCGCAAATTGAAGTGAGCTTCGACATCGATGCCAACGGAATCGTCAATGTGAGTGCCAAAGATCTCGGCACAGGCAAAGAGCAGTCCATCACCATCACCAGCTCCACCAACATGAGCAAAGATGACATCGCCAAAGCGGTGGAAGAAGCCGAGCAATTTGCTGCCGAAGACCAAGCGCGCCGCGAAGAAGTTGACCTGCGCAACGAGGCCGACCAAATCGTCTATCAAACCGAGAAGATGATTAGCGAAAACCGCGATAAATTCGAAGATGCCGACATCAGCGACATTGAAGCGGCTGTGATGAGCCTGCGCGAATCGCTGCAAGGTGCAGACACCAACTTGATTAAATCCCGCATGGAAGAGTTGCAACAAAAATTCTTTGCCATTAGCGAAAAACTCTATGCCCAGGCCGCTCCCCAAGGCGATGCTGAAGGCGGCGAAGAGTTTGTGGACGCAGAAGATGATGATATTCCGCAAGCTGAGTAGGCATAGGAAATAGGAGTAGGAAAGAGGGTCACATGGCTGATAAACGTGACTATTATGAGGTGCTTGGCCTGCGGCGTGGTGCCAGCGAGGATGAAATTAAAAAAGGCTATCGCACCATGACCAAGCAATACCATCCCGACCTAAACCCCGGCGACAAACAAGCCGAAGAGCGCATGAAAGAGGTTAACGCAGCCTATGATGTGCTCAGTGATCCGCAAAAAAAATCCCGCTACGACCAATTTGGTCACGCAGGCGTTGACCCCAACATGGGCGGTGGTGCCGGTGGCCCGTTCGGCGGCGGCGGATTTGGCGGCGGCGGTTTCGGCGGCGGGGTAGACATCGACTTGGGCGATCTGTTCGGCAACTTCTTCGGCGGTGGTTTCGGTGGACGCACGCAAAACCCCAACGCGCCTCGTCAAGGCACCGACCTAGAGGAGCGCATCGTCATCAGCTTTGAAGAAGCCGCTAAGGGTTGCAAACGCAACAAAGAACTCAATCGTGTTGAGGTTTGCGGCGATTGCAACGGCACCGGTGCGACCAAAGGCAGCACCGTTAGGTCTTGCGATGAATGCCGTGGCACCGGCCAAGTGCGTGTGCAACAGGCCACACCGTTTGGGATGATTAGCAGCGCGAAAACCTGTGCAAAATGCGCGGGCAAGGGCAAAATTGTTGAGCAACCCTGCCAAACTTGTCGCGGCGGCGGCCGTGTGCGCAAACGCACTTCGGTGGATTTCAGCGTGCCCGCAGGCATTGATAACGGGCAAACGCTGCGTGTGGGCGGCGAGGGCAATCGCGGCCAAAATGGTGGCCCGCCGGGTGATTTACTGGTGCATGTGGCGGTGCGTCCGCATGCAATTTTCGAACGCGAAGGTTTTGACCTGTGGTGTGAAATTACTGTGCAGTTTTGGCAGGCCGCATTGGGTGATACCCTGCAAATCCCCACGCTAGATGAACCCACGGACTACACCTTGGCGGCAGGCACGCAGCCTGGCACTGTCCTCACTTTGCGCGGCAAGGGCATTCCTGTGCTGCAAGGCGGCGGGCGGCGCGGTGATTTATTCGTGCGCCTGCAGGTAGAAGTCCCCAAAGTGGGCAGCCGCGAAAGCGCGGTGTTTGAGCAGCTCAAGCAAGCGTATCCCGCAACGGCAACTGCTGCGCAACCCAAGCAGCCGCCCATCATAGATGAAGGCAAGAGCGGTGGCGGCGGTTTCTTCAGTCGCAGAAAAAAATAGCCCCCTGTGGTGAGCAGCTTGCTTCGCTGTGTTTGATGATAAGTTTGCATAAAACCTCTTGACAAGCCTAACAAAATGTGATAAACTATGCGTAGCTGGTGTTGAAGCCAGCAAAAAAGAAGAGGAGATATGTATTATGTTGGCACTTTTTGAAACCCTCGCAGCACTTGGACGTGCACTGCAGCTGGTAGGCGCAGGTCTTCGCGACCTATTCACCGGTCTCCCCCTGCTCATGGATTGGTTCTCGAACTTATTCAGCAGCGGCGTTGTGCCCTACTAAACACATAAACCTAGCAAGCGGGTTTCGGCATAGCTGAAGCCCGCTTCGCATATGTATGCTGGCAAAGGAGGTCTATCATGCCATTTCAACCTGTCAATATTCGTGATACCAAGCATCCGGTTAAGCTCATCGCTGACGATTGGGCACTGCTCAGCGCAGGCACACCTGAGCACTGGAACACCATGACCATCAGCTGGGGCGGTGTGGGCGAAATCTGGGGCCGCGATGCTGCCTTTGTGTTTGTGCGTCCGCAGCGGTATACCTATCAGTTCATGCAACAGCAAGATTATTTCACCGTTGCGTTTGGTTTGCCCAAAGAAACACTCAAGCTGTGCGGCAAGCTTAGCGGACGCGACGGTGATAAAATCGCACAAGCAGGCTTAACCGCGCAGATGGAGGGTGAAGCCGTTTTTCCCGCGCAAGCCGAATTAGTCTACATCTGCCGCAAGCTGCACGCGCAAGACCTTGACCCCGCAGGTTTCATCGACCCACACATTGCCGGACACTATGATGGTGATTATCATCGCATGTTCATCGGTGAAATCGTGCAGTGCCTGCGCAAAACAACATAGCAAGCAAAAACTCCCCTGCAAACCAGCAGGGGAGTTGACATTTATCGGCGGGGCGGATAATTGAAAATCCAACGAATGAAAAAAATAAGCGGTGCAGCAAAAATCACAAGCCCAACGGCCCCAGCTCCAATTCTATGATATATCCAATCTAGTGGCCGAACAATCAAATTGTTCAAAAGAAATCTTCCTATTCGTTGCCACAAAGTTGGTTGGCGCACTTCAATGCGCACCGTTTCGCTCAAGCAATATTCCGCTGCCACAGGTGCGGCAGGGCTTGGTTCTTCGTTTGCCTGTGCAACCATGGGCAGCGCGATTGCAATAGCCAGCACAAGCAGTAGCGTAAATAGGCGTTTAATTTGTCTCATATGAAAATCCTCCTCCCACAGTCATTATACAGGTGTGAGCGGGTGTTGTCAAGAATTTTCGGGATTTTTTCGCTCTTGAGGCTCTTCCTCTTGCGTTTTTTAATATAATGTGGTATAATGTTAGCATGAGAATTTTATTCAATCAAATTGATGCCGTTGTGCCGCACGAAAACTCGCTTGCGGTACAGCGTTGCGATGCCTGCGTGGACGATCAGCGCATTACCCACGTGGGTACTTGCCCGCCTGATTTCAAGCCGGACAAGACTATCCAAGGCGCAGGCAAGCTGCTCATTCCCGGGCTGGTGAATGCCCACAACCACGCCGCCATGACCCTACTGCGCCACCGTGCCGACGACCTGCCTTTTATGCCTTGGCTGTTCGATAACATCCTGCCCATGGAAGCACGGTTGCAACCAGACGATGTGTATTGGGGCAACATGCTTGCGTGCTGCGAAATGCTGCGCACGGGCACTACCTGCTATGCAGACATGTACTTCCCCACAGATGAGATGATTCGTGCGGCGGATGAAAGCGGCATGCGGGCGATGATTTCACGCGGGTTAATTGATAACGACGAAAAAGGTCAAGTGAGAATTGACCAAGCCATCGCAGAAATTAAGCAGCACCGTGGGCACGAGCGTATCACTTTTGCGCTGTCGCCGCATGCGCCGTATACTTGTTCGTCTGATTATGTTGCACAAGTGGTTGCTGTGGCCAAAGAGCTTGATGTTCCTATTCACACACACTTGGGCGAAAGCCGTGACGAAATCGCTCAGTTGCGCGAAACATGTGGCCAAACGCCATTTGAGTATATGCACGCTGCTGGGTTGTTCGAGCTTCCCGTGCTGGCCGCACATTGTGTATACATGACCGAAAGTGACATGCAACTTGCCGCCAAACACGGCATGAGTGTGGTGACAAACCCTGTGAGCAATCTCAAGCTGGGCAACGGTGTTGCACCAGTGAAAAAAATGCTTGAGCACGGCATTAATGTTGCTTTGGGAACCGACGGCGCCGCCAGCAACAACAGCCAAAACATGTTGCGTGAGCTGGGTTATCTTTGCCTGCTGCACAAAGGTGTGAATGAAGATGCAGCCTTCATGCCCGCCGCGCAAGGCCTGCAGATTGCCACGCAAGGCGGGGCGCAAGCACTTGGCCTTGCCAGCCAAATTGGTTCGATTGAACCCGGAAAACTTGCGGATTTAACCATGCTCAACTGCGCGCAAAGCCACTGGACACCGCAGAGCAACCCCCTTGCCGCGCTGTGTTATGGTGCGCAGGGCAGCGATGTAGAACTGACCATGGTGCACGGCGAAATCCTGCTTGAACATGGGCAGTTGACGAAAATCGACGAAGAGCGTGTGCGCTACGAAGCACAACACATCGCGGAGCGTTTATGGAATCCTATGTAGGGGCGGATGCAAAATCCCGCCCGGCTATTCTGATTAACGAAAGGTTGTGGCAAGCGTGAATGAGCTAAGTCCGCAAATTCAAGCTGAGCTGGAAATCATCAAGCATTGCATACTGGAAACCGTGCCAGCCGAAGCGATTTATCTCTTTGGCAGCTATGCTTATGGAACTCCGCGTGAAGACAGCGACTTGGACATTTTTGTGGTGATACCTGACAGTGTTGCAACTAATCCGCTTGAAGTGAGCGCGGATATTATGGGACGAGTATATCGAAATGTAGATAGACCAATTGATATGCTGGTGGGACGCTCGGAGATTTTTCATCGTAGAAAAAACGGACCAACATTACAAAGGCATATTGTACAGCAAGGGAGACAGTTGTATGGATATTGAATATATTCGAGAATGGTTTGTATTCGCAGATAGAAATTTGGCAATAGCGCAACATCTTAAGTTAACTTTTCAACCAGTGCCGCTTGAGGACATTTGCTATAATTGCCAACAAGCGGTTGAGAAATATCTCAAGGGTAGCTTGCTGTGCTTTTTGCCAGAAACACTGCCGCCCCGAACACATGATCTTGTGGATTTGTGTAAACAGTGTGCGAAACACGATGCGAGTTTTATGCAGCTAATCACGATTTGCGCTGCTGTTAGCCCTTTTGGTGTGATGCCACGTTATCCGCAAGAAATTTATATTGATGAACCTTTGATGCAAAAAGTACTCACTTACGCCGTCCAGGTGCAAGACTTTGCACCCATTGCACAACTGCGCCAAGCATTGGAGAATAATGATGAATCAAATTAAAGACATTTCCCTTGCCCCCGTAGGCCTCCAAAAAATCGACTGGGTGCGCCGCAACATGCCCTTGCTGCGCGGGCTGGAACAAGAATTTGCGCAGGCCAAGCCATTTGCGGGGCTTAATGTTGCACTTTCGGTGCATTTGGAGGCCAAAACGGCCTACCTGTGCCAAGTGCTAGCGGCAGGTGGTGCCACCATGTGGATCACGGGCTCCAATCCGCTGAGCACCCAAGACGACATTGCCGCAGCATTGGTTGACCAAGGCTTGCATGTATTTGCGTGGTATAACGCCACACAAGAAGAATATGACGAGCATGTTCGCGAGGTGTTGAAGATTGGCCCGCAGATTATCATTGACGATGGCGGCGATCTTATCACGATGATGCATCATGAGTTCCCGCAGTTGTGCGAACATGTCATCGGCGGCTGCGAAGAAACCACCACCGGCATCCTGCGCTTGCAGACCATGGCACAGCGCGGCGACTTGCGCTTTCCCATGATACGGGTGAACGATGCCGACTGCAAGCACTTGTTCGACAACCGCTATGGCACCGGCCAAAGCGTGTTTGATGCCATCGATAAAACCACAAATCTCATCATCGCAGGCAAGACTGTGGTGGTGGCAGGCTATGGTTGGTGTGGCAAGGGCGTGGCCTTGCGTGCCAAAGGTTTGGGGGCACGCGTCGTCGTCACAGAGATCGATCCTATCAAGGGCATTGAGGCCATCATGGATGGTTTTTCCTTGATGCGTATGGAAGAAGCCGCGCCGCTGGGCGATGTATTCATCACAGTAACTGGCTGTTGTGATGTTGTAAAGGCCGAACACTTTACAGCCATGAAAGACGGTGCAATTCTCTGCAACGCCGGACACTTTGACGTGGAAGTGAATGTGAAAGCCCTGCAAAACCTTGCTGTGGCTAAGCAGGAAATGCGGCACAATATCATGGGCTATCAAATGCCCAACGGCAACTGGCTGCATCTGCTGGCCGAGGGCCGCTTGGTGAATTTGGCTGCCGGTGATGGCCACCCTGCTGAAATCATGGACATGAGCTTTGCCATCCAAGCGCTCAGTGCGAAACATCTTGCGGACAACCGCGATGCGAAATTTGATGATATGTTGCTGCCCGTCCCGCGTGAAATTGACCTTGACGTTGCGCGGCGTGCGTTGGCCTTTTTTGGCGGCGCAACAGATGAACTGACTGACGAGCAAGAAAGATATCTGAATGGTTGATTGGAGTGAGCGATGCGATGGGAATTATGCTACAAATTTCGCTTATCTTTTTTGCGGGGCTTGTGTTGTTATGTTTAGGTTTTATCCGCAAAAATAAAGCACTCAAAGCGGTAGGTGGCGTGCTATCGGTGCTCGCTGTGATGGCAATGTTATTGTTGTTTTTGGTGTTGTTGCCGAGGATGTAATTTAGTAGAAAAGGTGCATTATGAACGAAATTTTGATAGCCCCCAGCATGCTTGCCAGCGATTTTGCCCGCATGGGCGAAGAAGCCCAACGCATGCAGTCTGTCGGTGCCGATTGGTTGCATCTGGATGTGATGGACGGCCACTTTGTGCCCAACATCACCTTTGGCGCGCCGATTATCAAAGCCCTGCGCCCGCACTGCAGCCTGCTGTTTGATGTCCACCTGATGATCAGCGAGCCGCTGAAGCATCTGGGAGATTTTCTCGCCGCCGGTGCCGATCAAATCACCCTGCACGCCGAAACCCTCACCCGCGCCCAGCTGATGGACGCCATCGTGCAGGTGCGCTCAGCAGGCAAGCGAGTGGCACTTGCACTCAAACCTGCCACCTCGCTGCGGCCCATTGTTAACTATCTGCATGAACTAGACATGGTACTAGTCATGACTGTTGAACCCGGCTTTGGCGGCCAGGCTTTCATGACGGACATGCTGGAAAAAATCAGCCAGCTGCGCAAAGAGATCCGCCGTCAAAACCTTGATGTCACTATCCAGGTTGACGGCGGAATCACATGTGAAACAATCACCCAGGCCTATGCCGCAGGCGCAAACTGCTTTGTCGCCGGCAGCGCTATCTTCAACGCTGATGACCCCGCGCAGGCGATCAGTGAGCTACGAAGTTCTTGCTACTTTTTTGAAAAAAAGTAGCGCAAAAAACTTTAGTCGCTTCGCGGGGGACTATTTTATGGAAGTTGAAAAAGCATGTCTTGGCTCCTTCCTCGGGAAGGAGCTCCCCGAGCCGCGAGGGGTGAGGAAGGTTCGCGGAGCGAGGATTTGGCAAACGGGGTGGTTTTCGCGCAGCGACATTAAGCATTATGCATTCGAATACACATTTCCCGGTTTGAATGCCATTTTTTTTCGCTGAGCTGGCTGGTGATGTACCCCGCCGCTCATGTAGGCGAAGCACTGCTGACCAATTGGCTGCCAGTGCTCACGCGTTTGTGCGGCGATGAGTGCAGTTTCGCCGCAGCAGCGCGCAAATTCGCAAAAGAACTGCTGCAGGGCATCGGATTGTTGGGCAGGCGAAAGCAACAGACGATATTGCAAGCCATGTTGATATAATTCGCACTGGCTGAATAAGCGGTCGTTTTCGCTGTCGTGCATGCGTGCATAAGCCGCCGCACAGTCCAGCAGCGCGTCAATGCTGTCAAACTCAAACGTGACCAATAGCTGTTGTTGTTTGCGCAGCACGCGCTGGCTGGGGCAAGATAGAAGCTCAAGCGCGTTTTCGCTGCTTTTGATGGTGAAGAACAAAATGCAGCCGCCGTCGGGGCGAGGCATGGCGTCAATGAGCAGTTGGCCGCTGGGGTCAATGTCGCAGCCAGTGCTTTCGCGCACATGGTCAAGGATAATCCAGATGACGCGGCGTGTGTCTACGTCGGCGTAATCCAGGGCATCATAGGTGATGTTGAGCTGTTGCATGTCGTTGGCGTTAAGCTCCACCACAACTTTGCTGCCCGTTAAGGCTTCAATTCTCATAAGCAGGTAGTACCGTCCTTTTTTCTATGAAGCTGCGGCCATAATCGCCGCCTATTACTATCATATAGAATGGACACGCTGTGTGCAATACAAAGATGTTACCAAAGTTGGAAAGACAAGGGAGAATGTCACGTATGATTTATTCAATAGAGCAAATTCGCGGAAAAATTGTGCCTATTGCCAAAAAATATGATATTCCCAAAGTATATTTGTTTGGGTCTTATGCCCGCGGCGACGCAACTGAAGCCAGTGACATTGATGTGCTTATCGAGCATCGCGGCTCCACCATTCGCGGGTTGTGGGATTTAGGTGCTTTCTACCTAGACTTGAATGAACAGCTCAACAAAAGTGTTGATGTGGTGACGCTTGATGCACTGGAAGCCTCCTACACCAAAGAACGCTCGCCTCAGTTAAATGCGCGCATTACACAGGAAAGGATTTCTCTATATGAAGCCCAGTGATTTGCAACGCCTTGCACACATCAAGCAGTATTGCGAAGATGTTGCTGATGCGATTTTAACGTTTGGCAATGATTTTGATGCTTTTGAAAATAATCGGCACTTTGTTAATGCGGTGTCGATGTGTATCATGCAAATTGGCGAATTAACAGGAATGCTTTCGCCTGAGTTTAAAGAACAAAACGCCTTGCTTTGGGACCGATGAAAGCTATGCGCAACATGTTTGCACATGCCTATTCCTCCATGAGTCGAAAAATTATTTGGGATACAGCTGTGAACGACATTCCCGCTTTGCTGAAATTTTGCAGCAAAATTCTTCAGGAGAATTAACCATGCCAAAACCAAACCAACAACCCCGGTGGAAACAGCGCCTAGCCACCAATCGTGATGCCCGCCGCTGGAATCTCACCTCTCTTGCACTCACGCTGCCGTTGCTGCTGCTGGGTTATTTTTACTATGGCGTGTCGGCACTGCATGTGGCAGTTGTTTCAGTCCTTGCTGCTGTCCTCGCGGAGCTATTATTCGGTCGCATCTTTCTGCGCAAAAACACCGTGGGCGACTGGAATGCTGTGGTCGTTGGGCTGTGGATAGCCTGCATGTTGCCCGCTTTCATTGCCCCGCCAGAGCAATACAGCATGCTGGGCAACTACGCCGTGTGGTACGCCGCGCTGGGCTCGGTGTTTGCTATCCTAGTTGTTAAGATTCCCTTCGGCGGCACCAAACATATGCCTTTTTCACCTGCTGCTGCCGGTTTTGCATTCCTCACGGCATGTTTTCCGCACCGCGTGTTTACCTTTACGGCAAGCGAAGTTGTGGCACCTGTGCGCAGTCGTTCCATGGCATTGCTGCTGAATTTGGGTGAAAACGCCATCACCCCGCAAAACTTGCCGCGTATTTTATTCGGGCACACATCGGGACCTATGGGCACGGGGGTTATTCTGTTGATTGTCGTTTTGCTCGTGGTGATGCTGCTGCTGAAAAGCCGTCGCAGCTATGCCATGACCAGCGTGGGGTTTATCGTCGCTGTTGCAGTCCTGGCCTTCTTCTTTCCGCGTGTAAACCCCGGGGTGGATGGCATGAATATGGGGCTTCGTGTGGCATCGATCGGCATGGAATTTTTCTCGGGCAGCCTGTTGTTTGCGGCAGTGTTTTTGCTGCAAGAACCTTCCACCTTGCCCGACCGCTGGCATACACGCCTGGCCTTTGGCGCTTTGGCTGGTGGGTTGGCTATTCTGCTGCGCCGTTTGGGCACATTTGAAGAAAACGTGGTGTTCGCCATTTTGCTGGCCAACGCTGCCCTGCCTGTCTTTTATCGTCTGATGGATGAATGGCAGCAGCAGCAGATTTTCCGTCGCAAAAAAGCAGCAGCAGAAACGGAGGCCGCCGATGCCTAAAAAAACGAAACGCGAATCTGTTTTGCGCGGCGCATGGCTAGATAACCCCATGCTGGTGCAGGCCATTGGGCTCACCCCTGCGATTATTGCGACCACCAGTTTGCGCATGGCGCTGTGGTTTTCGCTGGTGACGGCCATTCACCTGCTTGCGTGCGAAATCGTGGCCTCCCTTTGGTTGAAGAAATGGCAATCCTGGGCACGCACAGCGGTATATTTCGCCATGGGCATTGTGCTAGCGTTTGCTGCGGGCATGTTGTTTGAGGTTTGGGGCGGCTTTGTTGGCCAAACCGATGTAGTTAACTTATTGGTATTGCGCGCTATTTTGCCGCTGATGGCCACCAGCTCCATCGCTGCGGTGCGCTGTGAGCGCTTTGCGGTATATAATGACCTGCGTGCCAGCGTACGCGATGCTTTGGTGAATGCTGTGGGCTTCACCGGCGTAATGGCCATCATGGGGCTGCTGCGTGAAGGCCTTGGTCACGGAAGCTTGTTTGGCATTGAGCTGACCGAAACCCTGCGCATTCGTGGTTTTTGGATGCCCTTTGGCGGTTTTTTGCTGCTGGGCTTTTTGGCGGCGGCACTCAAAACCATTCTGCAATGGACCAGCCAACGCGGTATCACCAAAGATGCGGACGAAGCCATGGAATTTGCTCCCGAAGACCGCCAACAGCGGCTGGAGAAAATTCATCACCTGCTTAACGCTGCTGATGAATATGAAAAAAGTCGCAAACCAGAGGATGAAATCCCGCCTGAGCCGCAGCCAGAAGAGCCTCAGCCCGAGCCCAAGCCGGTGTCTGCCGTGTTTGAACCGGCCACATCTAATTTTACGCGCGAGTTCCCTAAGCTCGACGACCTGACCATTGAGCAATTGCTTGCCGAATTCCAAGGAGGTGCACGCGATGAATGAGATCATGGCACTCATGCAGGGGGCCATTTACGCCGTGTTTTTGCACAATCTGCTGTTTAGCGGTGGTTTGGGGATTGCTGAAATGCTTCGCGCTGCGCAGCGCAACAGTGAAATCTTGCTGACTTCAGCGCTGATTTCGGTGTTTTCTGCAGTGTCCGCATTGCTTAACTTGGGTGTTAGCACTTGGCTAACCAATCAGCGTTATGCCAGCGAATGGTTATCTTGGCGATATGCGATTTTCAGCACACAGCTGCCAGGCTTGCAAGTTGTTTGGCACGCGCTTATTTTCGCAGTGCTCCTGCTGTTGCTTTACCTGCTGATGAACTTGGCTGTGCATTTTTTGCCCACCAGCAAGCAAAAAATCCTGCTGCACAAACGCGTGGGTGCAGCCGCACTCAACACCCTTGTGCTCAGTGTGCCTTTGCTGCTGCACCTTCGCGGCAGCACATCACCCGGCTTTGCGCTTGGCATGGGGCTGGGTGCTGGTGTTGCGTTCCTTATCGTCACATTGCTGGTGAATAGCGGCATGCATATCCTGCGGCAAAACAAGGCCATCCCCACGCAATTCAGCGGCGTACCTGCCACGCTCATCTACACCGGCTTGCTCGCTCTTGCCTTCACCGGTTTTGCTGGCGGCCTTTCACTGTTTTAGCTCGTTTGCCACTTTTTTGAAAAAAAGTGGCGCAAAAAACTTTAGCCGCTTCGCGGTGGATTATTTATAAACAAAGTAAGAAGCAAGCCTTGGCTCCTTCCTCGGGAAGGAGCTGGCACGCGCCGCGCGTGACTGAGGAAGGTTCGCGGAGCGAGGATTTTTCTGGAGATAGCAAAAGGAGCACCCATGCAACCAAACAATCTCTTCCAAGCCCCGCAGGGCGGTGACCTGCACGGCTTTCAAACCGAAAACAAAGTGCGCAAGCGCAAACGCCGCCGTGTTGTGGTGAATGTGCTGGTGGCGCTTGTGTTGGGCTCGTTAGCGTTGAGCGTGGGCTTTGTGGCCATGGAAGCCATGTTGCAAGTGAGCGAAACGCCGCTGCAGCCACCCACGGAGGCCATCCTGCAAGACGACAACGATGAGCTGCCACCGCCCGAACCTGAGCAGCCGCAGTTGCCCGAACTTGAACCCACCTGGGAGCCCATGCGCAGTTTCTATGTGCCCATGCACATGATGAACGATCGCTATCAATCCGCGCAATTGCAGCAGCAGGCAGCTGCTCTGCAAACCAATATGGCCGTGATGACCTTCAAGTGTGCCAATGGCTGGTTGACTTATCGTTCCACGCTGGGACAGGGGAATGTGAATGCGCGGCATCGCACCAACTGGACGTTGTTTGACATGGTGCGGCGGTCACGCCAGCGCGTGGTTGCCGTGGTGCATACGTATAATGCCTACACCAGCGAGCGCACGCCACAGGCCAATATGCTGGCCATCATTCGCGAAATTTCTCGCTTTGGTGAATACAACGCTACTGTCAGTTATATCTTGCTAAGAGACCTAGATATTGACGACACGGATTTCATTGTGCAAGCGCAGGATGTTGCTGGCGAGGTGACGATTATCCCCATGCTCACGCGTGTGCAGGCACTCGCCACCGACTGGTGGGATATCGTGGAGTTCATCGCCGTAGATACCCGTGACACGGACGATGATTTGCATGAGTATTTCTGGCGCAGCCGCCCGGCAATCCCGGTGGTGGCCACTCCGCAGCAAGAGTTGCGGGACTATATTGTGTTAATTGACGAGGTTCAATAGATGATGTTTCACTCCCGCAACGCAGAACACCGCAGCCCTCTGGGCGCATTACCCGCTGGCGAAACGCTCACCTTGCGCGTGGTGTTGCCGCGGCATATGCACGTCTCGGCCGTCACGCTGCATTGGGGTGATTATGATGGTGCAACTACACACACGCAACCCTTTGTTTGGCAAAGCATGCAAGGCGAACACGAAGAAATCTGGGGCGTTCACATCACTGTTGACGAACCGGGGTTGTTTCGTTATCGCTTTGCGGTGGAAAGCGCGCATGGCCCTGCGGTCATCGGTCACACGGGCGGCGGCGCGGGCGAAATCGGCTGCGAGGGCTGGTGGCAACTGACGGTTTACGATGCCGGTATGCAGCTGCCCGCATGGGTGAAAAACGGTGTAATCTATCAAATCTTCCCCGACCGATTCGCCCGTAGTTGTAGCAAATTTAATCTAGATTTATCGCCGTGGGGCACGCAGCCCCAATGGAAGCCCGACGAACAGGGCCGCATCACTGAGTACGATTTTTTTGGCGGCGACTTGCGCGGCATCACCGAAAAGTTAGACATTCTAGCGGATATTGGCGTCACTTGCATTTATCTCAATCCCATTTTTGCCGCCGAAAGCAACCATCGTTATGACACCGCAGATTATCTGCAAATCGACCCGATGCTGGGTCGTGAAGCAGATTTCACCTATCTGTGCCAGCAAGCGCGTTTGCATGGCATTCGCGTGATACTCGACGGCGTGTTCAGCCACACCGGAAAGCGCAGCGTGTATTTCGAATCAGCCCAAGCTTCACAAGATTCACTCTACTATCCTTGGTATCAATTCCACCAATGGCCGCATGATTACGCCAGTTGGTGGGGCATTGATATCCTGCCTGAACTGCGCGAAGACCACCCCGATGTGCTTGAATTCTTCGTCGGTGAACAAGGCGTTGTGCGGCACTGGCTGCGTGCAGGCGCAGCGGGCTGGCGGCTGGACGTCGCCGACGAACTGCCTGACATTTTCCTCGATAAGCTCTTCGCAGCCGCACAAGATGAAAACCCAGACAGCTATATTTTGGGTGAAGTGTGGGAGGATGCTAGCAACAAGCATAGCCATGGCGGACGCAGGCGCTTTTTGCAAGGTGGGCAAATGCACAGCGTAATGAACTATCCTTTGGCAAACGCCATTGTTGATTTCGCGCTGCATGCACAGGCAGAGCAGTTGGGTGAAGTTATCATGCAGCAGCAAGAGAACTACCCGCCGTTTGCGTTGCACGGTCTAATGAACCACATCGGCACGCACGACACCGCGCGCATTTTGAACCGGCTGGCGGGGCAATCGCCCGGCCGCGAATCTTCACCCATTCCTGCTGATTTGCTGGAAACTGCGCGCAAGCGATTAAAGCTATGTGCTGCGTTGCAGTTCACATTGCCCGGCAATCCCTGCATTTACTACGGCGACGAAGCAGGCCTGCAAGGCGGGCAAGATCCCTTCAACCGCGCGTGTTATCCCTGGGGCAACGAGGACGAAGACCTCCTTGCATATTATCGCATGTTGGGTAAGCTACGCCGTACGCATGATTTCACCGCTGACTTTCGCATGATTAGCGCGGCCATGGGCTGCCTGTGCTATCAAGTTGGTGATCTTGCGGTTATTGCCAACGCCAACGCGCATGATATAGAATATACATTACCCAGCGGCAAACAAGTGCAGGTTGGCGCGATGGCGTGTTACTTTTTTGAAAAAAAGTAACCAAAAAACTTTAGCCGCTTCGCGGTGGATTTTTATGGGTATGTAGGGGTGGATACAAAATCCGCCCGCAGCATCAAAACGGCTAGCACCAGAAAGGAGCCCGCCATGAAAAAACAACCAAGCATTGACTTTAACCCTGATCAGCACCGTCGCCGTGAGTTTCTCACGCGGTTTGCGCTGGGTTTTGGCGTGGTGTTATTTATGTTGGCGGTGCTTTCGGCGGTGGCGTTGCAGCGCGGCGATTTCTTCGAAAACCTGCTTAACCGCGAACTGACGACGCTTGAAGCTCACGACCCCGACGCTTGGGCGCACACGGGTGAAACCACGCTGCTCATTGCCGTGCACGACAACGCCGCGCAAAACCTGCGCATGGTGTTTTTGCTGCACGTGGATATAGCGCAACGTCGTTTTGTTGTTGAACCAGTCGTGGCTGGCGAAGGACTGTTGGACGCTGCCTTGCGTACCACTGGCAGTGTGCGCGGTTTGCAGCAAACGGTAGATATCCTCACCAACACACCGACTGCGCGCTACATTGCCGCACGAGATGCCGACTTTATCCGCTGGATAAACGCCATGGGCATCGTGCCCGTGCAAGTGAACGAGCGCATCGACCACCGCGGCGACTTCACGCTCACCTTGGCCGAGGGCAGCCAGCGCTTGCAGGGCGACATGCTGCTGCGCTATTTCCGCTATCTGGGCACACACAGCGCGCAGGCTCAAGCTGAGCTGTTTGCGCACGTGCTGCGCACTTACCTCGTGCCACGCCACGCGTCATCACATGCCGTGCTGGAAACCCGTTTCGGCAACCTCACCGGCATTCTCACCACCGACATTTCGCACCCGGATTTCTTCTCCCGCCGCGACATGCTCATGGCACTGCTGGCCGAGCCTGAGGAACTAACGATTGAAGTAGCGTAGTTCTTTTTTTGCAAAAAAAGAACCAAAAAAACCTAGGCCGCCTCGCGGTGGACTATATATGTTAGTTGAAGAAGCAGCTTTGGCTCCTTCCTTGGGAAGGAGCTGGCCGACCTCGGGTCGGTCTGAGGAAGGTTCGCGGAGCGAGGGTTTCGAAATTGCGATTGAATTAGGGGCACAGCGAAGCGATCGAGCTCCACCGCAGGTGGTTTTTCAAAAAAGAACAAGAAAGGGCACACATGCAGCAACAAAACGGACTATTTGACGAGAATATTCAACCCAAAACTAAACATAAAAAAAGCGGTTGCAGCTGGTTTGCGTTATTCACGCTGTTGGCGGTGACGCTTGTGTTGCTGGCGGTGGTGCTGTTTAATGGCGGTTTGCCTGCGCAAGTGGAGACTTGGTTGCGGCCACTGCCTACCGTGCAAACACAGCCCACATTGCCTGCCATCATCCAACCAGTGGAATTGGAACGTGCCGGCACGTTTCGCTATCATTACAGCAATTTAACGGAATTGCAGCGGCAGGCCTATCGCGCCATTCAAACGCAGCTGCCGCACTTTCCCGAAAGCATAGATATGCCTAACCTCACTGAAGATGACATGCGTGCAGTTTTCAGCGCGATTACGCTGGATCAACCTATGTTTTTTCAGATTTCCACCACGAATTATCGCATTCGCACACAGAATGACCGTGTGGTGGCCTTTGTGCCGCAATATCGCTTGACGCGTGAGGAATACCAACGCCGCATGCACGCAGTGGCGCAAGCCGCGCAGGCCATTGCTGTGCCACAAGGCGGCACCGATTTTGACATTCAGCTTGCTTTGCATGATTATGTTGTGCAGCGCGCAACCTATTCTGATGATCTCGCCGATGGCAATGGCGACGTGGCCACGGTATATGGCGCATTGGTGCGCGGGCTGGCCTCCTGCGTGGGCTATGCACAAGCCATGCAGCTGCTGCTTGAGTTGCACAGCATCCCCTCGTTTGTGGTCACCGGTGATGCAACCAATGCAACTTTTTCTGGCCCGCATGCATGGAACAAGGTGCACATTGACGGCAACTGGTACCACCTGGACGCGACATGGAACGACCCGGTGATGGATGGAGGCCGCGAGATTGTCAGCCGTGCTTATTTCAATCTTTCGTCTGCCGAAATTGCGCCCAGCCATGAGATTACACTCAGCCGCAATGCAGCCAATTCGCACACGCAAAACTATTTCCGCCGCCGCGGGTTGTATTTTACCGAAATCGACCGTTATGCGGAAATTCGCATTGCAGCAGCGATTATTGAAGCAGTAAACGCCGACCGTGGCGTTGCGGAACTGCGCATGGCCAGTCCCGAGGCACACGCGCAAGCAGTTGAGCTGCTGTTTGGCCGCAACCCGCGCATTCACCGCATTCTTGCTGCTGCAGACCCCAACGGCACGCTGATCAATACCCGCAATGTTTACCACTCCAGCATGGAGCAGCTGAACATCATCCGGATTTTTCCGATTGTAGTATAGGAGTCCCATGAATCAAGAAAAAATTGAACAAGCAGTACACGAAATCCTTGTTGCCATTGACGAAGACCCGCAGCGCGAGGGTCTGTTGGATACTCCACAGCGCGTGGCAAGTATGTATGCCGAGCTGTTTGCCGGGCTGACGGAAGATCCTGCACAGCACCTGGTAATGTTCACGCAGGAAGGCGGCAACGAGCCTGTGATCGTGCGCGATATTCCGTTTTACTCCATGTGCGAGCATCACTTGCTGCCGTTTTTCGGGCATGCGCACATTGCCTACGTTCCCACTGGTGGGCGGGTGATTGGCCTGAGCAAACTCGCGCGTATCGTGCAGTGCTATGCCCGTCGTCCCCAGCTGCAAGAGCGCATGACTGCACAAATCGCGGATTTTTTGCACACGGGTATGCCTTGCGCGGGCGTTGCCGTGCAGGTTGAGGCCGAGCACTTGTGCATGAGCATGCGCGGGGCGGGTGCCATGGGTGCGCGCACGGTGACGCAGGCTGTGCGAGGTGAGGAAGTTGCGTGTTCTTTTTTTGAAAAAAAAGAACTTAAAAAACTTTAGCCGCTTCGCGGGGGAATAAAGAAGAAGCACTTGTAGGGGCGGATGCAAATCCACCCGCACCATAAATATCATCGAGGTACCATGTTTCAATTTTCACTAGATTCCACACAAATCATGGCCATCATCAATGTCACGCCCGATTCATTTTACGACGGCAATGTGAATCTTTCGCCCGAGCGGGCGGTAAACGCAGCCCTGCAAGCACAAGCCGACGGTGCGCATGTCATCGACTTGGGTGCGCATTCCACCCGTCCTGGCAGCACGCCTGTGCCGCCGAATGAAGAACTGCGCCGTCTGCTGCCAGTGCTGGCGCAGCTGCGCGAAAAGTTGCATGTGCCCATTTCGGTCGATACATTCTACCCTGAAGTTGCCATGCAAGTTTTGCAACACGGCGCGATGATTATCAATGATGTCAGCGGCCGTGTGACGGCAGAAATGGCAGCCGTTGTGCGCGAATACGGCGCAGGCTGGGTGCTCATGCATAACGGCGGTGGTGCCGATGCCGCACCGACCTACACGCCAGATGTTGTCACGTGTGTGCGTGATGAACTGGCGACCATGGTCAATCAGGCTGAGCAATTTGGCATCGCAAAAGCACAGCTGTGCGTCGATCCTGGCATTGGTTTTGGCAAAACTCAGCCGGATAATCTGCGGCTGCTGGGCAACATCGCCAAGCTCAAGATAGATGGCGTAGCCATGCTGGTGGGGGCATCGCGCAAGCGAGTGGCGGGCGAGCACTTGCCGCCAAGCGAACGTCTGCCCGGCACTATTGCAGCACACACCATTGCGCAACTCGGCGGTGCGGATATTTTGCGCGTGCATGATGTAAAAGAAACGATACAAGCGGCGCAGCTTGTTTTGCAAGTTTTGTGAACCTATAACAGAACACAGCGAAGCGACTTGCTCTCCGCAGGAGCTTGACAAATTCATGGAAATCGTGTAAAATGGAGGGAAGCGTGTATGCAGAAAATTTTCATTGAGGGCCTGCAGATTTATGCCCATCATGGCGTGCATGTGCACGAGCGTGAACAAGGGCAGCAATTTGCGCTGGATATTATCCTGTGGGCAGACATGTCTGCCGCCTGTGACAGTGATGACCTAGCTGATACCGTGAATTATTCGCGGGTGATTGATTGTGCCGCCGCCGCATTTACCACGCACAAGTTCAACTTGATTGAGCGGGCGGCAAAGTTCACCGGCGAGGCCATCTTTGCCGAATTTACGCAGTTGCAGCGGTTGAGCATAGCCGTGCACAAACCCCACGCACCTGTGCGCCATGCTGTAAAGGATATTTCCTTTACACTTGAGTGGTCGCGCTCAAAACAGCAAGATATATAACAACTTTTGGAGGAAATATAATTCAATGAGTGAAGCCGTCATTGCCCTGGGCACTAACCTGGGTGACAAGCGAAACAACCTTACACAAGCCCTCGCCGCCCTTGCGCGGTTGCCGGATACAGAGATTCTGCGCCAGTCTTCGGTGTATGTATGTCCGCCGCAAAATCCGCCTGAAGGTGTCGCCATGGAGGATTTTCTCAATATGGCTGTGGTGCTGCAAACGAATATGTCACCCCTTGCGCTGCTGGGGGCATGCCTGGGCGTTGAAGCGGCTATGGGGCGCGTGCGCAATGAGCGCAACGGTGCTCGTATCATCGACTTGGATGTGTTGGTGTTTGAGGGCATGAAAAGCGAAAGTTTTGAACTGACTTTGCCGCATCCGCGCTCACTTGAGCGCCCATTTGTGTTGTTGCCGCTCAAAGAGCTGTATCCCACCGGGCGTGCGCCGGGGCTGTTTTTTGATGCGCATTTGAAGGAAATTGATGCTTCGCAGTGCGTGAAAATATAGTGCAATGGTTGACAAGCCACGTGATTTCTGTTATAATGAAAATGGTAGCGTTGTCTATACGGTAGGCGGCTGAATCTGCCCCCGAAAGGGGGTGAGCTGATGGAGTACCTAATCATCTTTGCACTCATTTTGTATTTGATGACGAGAAACGAAAAAAGCGATAAAAAGGATTAACCGCCCCAAGCCCGGAAAGCTGAGCGGTTAATTCTTTTAACTCTTATGTCAGGGGGCTAGCCGTCTATACGGCAACGCTATCCCTGTATATTTATTATATCACGTTTTTTTTATGTTGTCAAGTAAATTTTTAGGAGCTGCCATGCCCCAAACCATCGAATTATCAAATGGCCTGCGTCTGCATCTGGATCCTATGCCGGGTGCGTTGAGTTGTGCAATCAACCTGTGTGTGCTGTCGGGTTTGCGGTTTGAGCAACCCACGCAGGCCGGCATATCACACATGCTGGAACACATGCTGTTCAAGGGCACGCACACACGTTCGGCGCGCGACATCGCTGAGCTAGCCGATGACCGTGGCGCCGCCATGAACGCCTACACCTGCAAGGAATACACCTGCCTATACGTGCGCAGTCTACCCGACCATTTGCACGACATGCTCAACTTGCTGGCCGACATGGTAGAAAATTGCCGCCTGGATGACGCTGATCTTGAGTTGGAAAAAGGCGTGGTGGCCGAAGAAATAGCCATGTATGAAGACCTGCCGGAGGACTATGCCTTTGACATTGCGCATGACATGGTGTGGCCCACGCACATGCTGGGCAAGAATATCCTCGGCACGCGTGAAACGGTGAAAAACATGACCGCTGCCGATCTGCGCAGCTACATGAACGAGCGCTATAATCCTGCGCAAATGGTGCTGTCTATCTCGGGCAAGTTTGATGAAATTGCCGTGCAAGCTTGGGCAGGGGAACTGTTTGGCAGCATGCAGGCACGTGGCGAGGGCAGCGAGATTATCACCGTGGCGAAGTTCTTGCCTGGCGTGCGCTTCACGCAAAAAAATGTGGAGCAAAATCAGGTTATTCTGGCGTTCCCTGGTTGTGCGGGGCGAGATTCCAAGCGCTATCAGGCCGCGCTCATCAGCACCATGCTGGGCGGAGCAACCTCGTCAAGGCTGTTTCAGCGGCTGCGCGAAGAGCTTGGCTTGGTGTATTCGGTTGATTTTTTCAACGCACATCACATCGCGGAGGGCATGTCGGGCATCTCGCTGGGGCTGAGCGAAAACACGCAGGTGCAAGCGTTAGAAGAAGTGCTGCGCATCTTGCGGGAATTTCCCGACACAGTTACGCCGCAAGAACTAAAACGTGCACAAGAACAAGCCGCCGCTGGCTTGGTGATGAGCCAAGAATCCGCTGCGGCGCGGGCATCACGCGTGGCAGGCAGTGAGCTGCTTTATCGCGACAACGTGCCGGTGGAGCAATCCATCGCCGCCTATCGTGCTGTGACGCTCGACCAAGTGCAGGCCTATGCCGCGCAACTGCTGGATCCCGCAAAGTTCGCGCTGTGTGTGCTGGGCAAGTGCAGCAAAAAAGCCGAAAAAACCATGACGGACCTTGTGAAGATCAATTGACAATGGACAGTTGACAATTAAGGAGAGCGCATGACTAACTACGAAGCCGCGTTGCTCTTTGGCGAACTATGGAGAATGAACTAGGAGTACTCATGAATACAATCAAAGACGCCCAGCGCATTGTGGTGAAGGTTGGCACATCCAGCCTCACGCACGCTACGGGCAAAGTGAATATCCGCATGATCAACCGCTTGGCGGCGGCACTTAGCGACCTGCACAACGCTGGCCGTGAAGTCGCGCTGGTGAGCAGCGGTGCGCTCAGCGTTGGCGTGAGCAAGCTTGGCTTGGCTGAGCGCCCCAAAGATACCCCAACGCGTCAAGCTGCCGCTGCCGTGGGGCAGTGCGAGCTCATGTTCCTCTATGATAAATACTTTGGCGAGTGCGGCAACAAAGTGGGGCAGCTGCTGCTGACCATGGATGATTTTGCCCATGAGCAACGCCGCGAGAACTTACTTAACACATTCGACAGGTTGTTTGCGCTGGGGGCAATCCCCGTCATCAATGAAAACGACAGCGTTTCAACGGAAGAGATAGAAGGCTTAAACTTTGGCGACAACGACAAACTTTCGGGCATGGTTGCCCAGCTCGTTTCTGCCGATGCGCTCATCATGCTCACGGACATCGATGGGCTGTATACCGCCAACCCAAACGATGATGAAACTGCGCAGCTGCTACCTGTGATTGCACGCGTGACCGATGAAATTCTCGCGTTGGGCGGCGATGCTGGCAGCGCACGCGGCACCGGCGGCATGTTCACCAAGCTGCAAGCCGCAAAACTCGCCACTGAAGCCGGCATTGATACCGTCATCGCCAACGCTGCACCCGAGAATCTTTATGCTTTAATGGATGGCAGACAAATTGGCACATGGTTTAAGCGGCAGTAGCGCGCTCGCCGCGCGGATAATGCGCTCGCCGCGCAGGCGTACCTTTTCTTGAAAGAAAAGGTACCAAAAGAACTTTAGATTTGATTTGACTAAAATAGCCCATCGCCGAAGGCGACGAAAGTTTTTTGCGCCACTTTTTTTCAAAAAAGTGGTGAAAGGAGATAGCTATGATTGAACAACTAGGTCAACAAGCGCAGCAAGCTGCACAAGTGCTGGCGATTTCGTCCAGTGCGGTGCGTGATGCAGCTTTGCAAGCCATGGCCGATGCCTTGCATGCACAGCAAGCTGAAATTCTGGCGGCCAATGAGCAGGATTTAGCTGCTGCGCGGGAGAATAACATGCGCGATTCCTTGCAAGATCGTCTGCGCTTAACATCTGAGCGCATCGCAGGCATGCAACAGGGGATACTGGAAATTATGCAGCAAAGCGACCCGCTTGGCCTTGTGCTGGGCGGCGGCGTGCGCCCGAATGGCTTGCGCATTCAGCAGGTGAGCGTGCCGCTGGGCGTGGTGGGCATGATCTACGAAGCTCGCCCCAATGTGACTGCTGATGCCGCAGCATTATGCCTGAAAAGCGGCAATGCAGTCATTCTGCGCGGCGGGCGTGAGGCAATTCATTCCAACACGGCCATTGCAAACACGCTGCGCAGTGCGATTGCCCATGCAGGCTTGCCCGAAGATTGCGTGCAGCTGGTCAGCGATACATCGCGTGACAGTGCAACCGCCATGATGCAAGCCGTGGGCTTGATCGACGTGCTGATTCCCCGGGGCGGCGCGGGTTTAATCAACGCGGTGGTGCAGAATTCACGCGTGCCGGTGATTGAAACTGGCGCGGGAGTGTGCCATACTTATGTTGATGCAGCTGCGGATTTAGACATGGCATTGGCAATTGTGGAAAACGCCAAGTGTTCGCGTCCCAGCGTGTGCAATGCTTGCGAAACCGTGCTGGTGCACGCGGATATTGCCGAGAAGTTTTTGCCCATGATGGAGCAACGCATGCCGCAAGTGCAGTTTCGCCACGACGAAGACAGTTGGGGCGTGGAGTTTGGTGATCTCACGCTTGCGGTGCGCGTTGTAACTGGCGTAGATGAAGCCGTGGCGCATATTTCGCGCTGGGGCACAAAGCATAGTGAATGTATCGTGACAGAAAGCTACACAGCTGCGCAGGCCTTTTTGCAGCAGGTGGATGCCGCTGCCGTGTATGTTAACGCTTCCACGCGCTACACGGATGGCGGTGAATTCGGCTTGGGTGCAGAAATCGGCATTGCCACGCAGAAGTTGCATGCTCGGGGCCCGCTGGGTTTGCGGCACCTCACTAGTAGCAAGTATGTGATTTACGGCAATGGACAGTGCAGATAACCACCTGCGGTGGGGCTCGGTCGCTTCGCTGCGTCCTATTAACGCCTCTAAAATCACCCCCCGCGAAGCGACGAAAAAGTTTTTTGCGCTACTTTTTTTCAAAAAAGCAGCATAAAGAAGGAGAATCATATGAAACACAAACGAACGCATAAGTGGGCATTTCCGTTGGGATTGCTGGTGGTTGTGCTGGCGGTGGTTGGCGCAGTTAGCCTGATTGGTTCGGCGGTGCGTGGCGTGCAAAACTGGATAGACAATCCCGCCGAACGCCGCAGCTATGAAGCCTTTTTATCCAATGTTGTTGCCCGTGCGCCTGACCCGTTCAGTGCGCCTGAGCATGCACATAATCCAGCGCAATTGGTGGATATCGCGCTGATGTCGTTGCTGCGGCGTGCAGATAACACACCGGCGGATTTTTCGATGGATGATTATGGTAATTTGGTAGTGCCGCAGCAAGCGGTGGCGGACATGTATCGTGCGTTGTTTGGCATCGACCTGCCGCACTATGCTGCTTTGGGGCACGCCTACGATTTTGAATTTGATCCTGCACAGCAGGCGTTTCTGGTGCCTTTTGCAGGTGAACTGGTGGTTTATGTGCCGCGTGTGATCGGCATCAACCGTGTGGGTGGCTCGGTAGAACTTGTGGTAGAGTTTTTGCTTTATGAAGACACTAACCTGGATGAATTCAATCGCCAACAGGAACTCGTGCCCGTGCGCACCATGATTATCCGTTTGAATGAACAGCCCGGCAATGCGCTTGCGCCCTGGCAAATTGAGCAAATCCGTCATCCCCTTGCCACGGAAATCGTTGCCGGTGCGCCGGTGTTGCGGTAGGGGAACGAAGTGTTCTTTTTTTGCAAAAAAAGAACCAAAAAAACCTATGCGCTTCGCGGGGAGTTATTTATGAATAGGCATGAGCTAAAGCAAGCTTTTATTGCTGGCAAGGTAGTGTATGGTACGCTGGTGGGCTCAACGTCGCCCAAATGGGCCGCAGAAATCACAAAAACCGGTGTGGATTTCGTGTTCATTGACAGCGAACACCTACCGATGAATCCCGAAACCCGCGGCTGGATGCTGCGTTGTTATCGTGCCATGGGTGTAGCACCCATTGTGCGCATCCCAGCTTGCACATATCAAGAGGCTTTTCATGCTGTGGAACACGGTGCCGAGGGCGTGATTGCGCCCTACGTGGAAACGGTGGAAGAGGTGAAAACGCTGCTGGCTGCGGTGAAATATCGCCCGCTGAAAGGTGAGCGGTTGCGTGCTGTGCTGGATGGCAGCGAAGTGCTTGCGCCTGAAGAACAGGCGTACTTGGACAAATACAACGATGGCAATCTGGTGTTGTTGAATATTGAAAGCCGTGCGGCGGTGGATAACCTGGAGCAATTGCTGCTGCCGGGCGTGGATGGCGTATTCATTGGCCCGCATGACTTGAGCATTAACCTGGGTATCCCCGAGCAGTATGATCACCCGCTGTTTGCGCAATATGTTTCACGTGTGATAGACATATGCAAAGCCCGCGGTGTGGGCATGGGCAATCACAGCTCTTGGGGGATTGACGCGCAAATTCGCTGGGCGCAGCAGGGCATGGGCGTTATCTTATGGAACAGCGACATCGGCTGCTTTGTTGGCGGGATTTCGGGCGCATTTGCGCAAGCTAGGCAGGCTTTGGGGCAAAGGCGCACCGAAGAAATCAACATTCATATTTAGGAGGGCATCGCCATGAAAATTGGCATTTGTTGCGGTGCAAACCGCGCCGAGCTAGCCAAAGCGGCAGGTTGTGATTACATTGAAATGCATTTCACGAACATCGCGCGGCTGGATGATGAAGCATTTGACGAAACGCTCACAGAACTTGCCCGTGTGGGCATGCCCTGCGAGGCGATGAACTGTATTCTTCCAGCGGATTTTGCACTGGCGTCGCCAGAATTGGACATGGTCGCGTTGAGTGAATTCCTTGAGCAAGGCTTTGCCCGGGCAAAGCGACTGGGTGCACAGGTGGTGGTGTTCGGCGCAGGCCGCGCGCGCCGCTTGCCCGAGGGCATAACAAAAGAAACCGGCTGGGAAATCCTTGCGCCAATTTGCCGGTTGGCGGGGGATATTGCGCAAAAGCACGGCGTCGTCATTGCCATTGAGCCGCTGCAAACTCGTGAGTGCAATGTGGTGAACACGCTGCGCGATGGTCTTGCGCTGATGCATTTGACCGGGCATGCTCATGTGCGCCTGCTGGCCGATGTGTTCCACATGACGCAAAACGGTGAAGATATGCAGGACATCATTCTCGCAGGCGAAAATCTGCGCCACTGCCATATTGCGAGCCCGCAGGGGCGGTTATATCCCATGCCAAGCGATGATTATGACTATACGCCGTTTTTCGCAGCACTGCGCGAGATTGCCTACACCGGCCGGCTGACCATCGAAGCCGATGGCCCGCCTAGCGGTGATGATGCCGCTGATCTGCCTGTGGCTGTGGCCATGTTGCGTTCTTTTTTTGAATAAAAAGAACCAAAAAAACTTTAGCCGCCCCTGCGGGGAGCAGGCGCTTCGCGGCAACAACTACAAACGATATAAAAACCCACCTAATTTTTCTTCAGGTGGGTTTCGTTAAATCTAAAGTTCTTTTGGGTACCTTTTCTTTCAAGAAAAGGTACAAGCCCTGCGCAGTTGGTTGATTTTTATTGACCGTTCAAAGGCAGCGGCAAGGTGTTCTTCAGGCTCCAAGCCTTCATAGTCCACGTTGAATTCGAGCGTGGTGGCTACAGTTGCGCGGCCGGTTTGCGCAATGGCTTGCATTTGCGCGGGCCAGTCAATGGTGCCGTTGAAGGGCAGCATATGGTCGTCGTGCACACCGTGGTTGTCATGCAGATGCAGTGCCATGAGTCGGTGCCCAAAACGCGCCAGAAAATCAAATTGCGACGATTTATCCTTGCAGGCGTGCCAGTGGCCGCTGTCGTAGCACAGCCCTAGCCGCGGCGCATCAATATGTTCCAGCACATAGGCGGCGTGTGCATTGGTTTCACGCAAGTTTTCAATGGCAACATCAACGCCGCGCTTTTCGGCGTGATTAGCGATTTCCCAAAACCGCGCTAGCCCAAGTTCGCTGACCGGTGGCAGCAGGCCACCGAAGCAGGCGTGCATCACCATGGCAGGAATATCGTGGTCGGCGCAGTCGTCAATGCATTGCAGATAGTAGTTCAGCACGATATTACCGGCAGGGGAGTCGTTCCATAGCTGGTTTGCGGTGAAAAACGGCACGTGTATGTTCTCAATGGCAAGCCCTGCGGCACGCGCAAGGTCGGGTTGCAGTTCGTGGTCTTGGTCGGTGTCGTCGTCACCCCACCACAGCGAAACGCCGTCAAATCCTGCCTGTTTAATCAAACAAAAGCGTTCGGCGAAGGGCAGGGGATGGCTGAAAAACGTGAAGATATTCAGCATAGAGTTTCCTCTTTCGTCCTAGCTGTTGCGCGTGTCGCTGATGATCTTGCCGTCTTGCACGCGAATGACGCGGGCGGCCTCGGCGGCGATTTTGTCATCGTGGGTGATGAGGATGATGGTGCGCCCCTCTGCGTGCAGTTCGCGCAGAATTTCCATCACATGCTTGCCAGTTTTCGAGTCGAGGTTACCGGTGGGTTCGTCGGCGAGAATCACAGGCGGGCGCGCGGCCACTGCCCTTGCAATCGCACAACGTTGCTGTTGCCCGCCGCTCATCTCACTGGGTCGATGATGGGCGCGGTTTTCCAGCCCCACGCGAGTGAGTGCCTCGGTGGAAAGTTTTGAACGCTCCTCTTTTTTCAGGCCGCGATAAATCAACGGCAGCTCCACATTGGCTTGTGCAGTGAGGCTTGCGATGAGGTTGAAGCCTTGGAAAATGAAGCCGATTTGCTTGTTGCGAATGTCGCTGAGTTCGTCATCGCTGAGGTGCGAAACATCGTGGCCGTCAAGGTAGTAACTCCCGCTGGTGCATTCGTCCAGCAGGCCAAGCATGTTCATCAGCGTAGACTTGCCCGAGCCCGAGCTGCCCACAATGGCCACGAATTCGCCGTGGTCAATGGTAAGCGTGACGCCATCGAGCGCGCGCACTTCGTTTTCGCCGGGATTGTAGATTTTGTAGATATCGCGGATGTCAATGAGTGCCATGGTGTTCTCCTAAATATTATCGATGCAATCTTCGCCGCGCATCCAAGCCAGCTCTGTGTCGCGCACATACAACCCGCTGGTGCCTGCACCGTCAGTCCAGTTGCGAAAAAGCTTCATTTTTGCATACAGTGCTTCCACCGCAAAGCGCGATTTTTTCTCCAGCAAATGCTCGATGGAGGGGATGAGTCGCTTGGGTTTGATGGGGGCCTCTTTCAGATAATGCATCAGCCACTTATGGTGCGGAAAGAACATGCGGTTTTCAAAAAAATCAGCCGAGCAGAAAACAACACCATTTTGGAAACAGCGGTGTCGAGTAGATACTTATCATGTTTGCGCAACGCTTCCCCGGCGTACCAATGCCAAGTTTGCAGTTGGGCAAAAAAACGCCGCGCGTTTTCGGCTGTGTTTTCTTCGGGATAGCGGCCAATTTCCTCAAGCAGTCCCGCGACTTGGCCGGTTTTGTCGAACAAAATTTGCGCATCATGCAGGGCAAAGCGCGTGGGCTCGTTGCCTTTTTCGGCCACTTGGCGCAAATAGCTGAGCGAAACATTCTTGCCTTCTGCATAACCAAGGGGATAAAATTGCGTGCCCAATTTGAAATAAGTTAAGTCATTGGCCTGCTGCTTTTGCTGATATACCTCCTCAGACCAAATGAGATTTAAATCAACATCCGAGGATTTGGCGTGGCAGCCGTGCGCGATGGAGCCAGAAAGCAGCAACGCCTCTAAACCAGGTTCGTTTTGCAGTTTTTTCACCACATGATTGATGAGCTTTTGTTGGTGAGGATAAGGTGGTTTCATGGGTGGCCTCCTTTTGGTGCTAGCTGTTTTGATGCTGCGGGCGGATTTTGCATCCGCCCCTACATACCCATAAAAATTCCCACGCGAAGCGGCCTAAAGTTTTTTGTAACCCCCACCTGCACGCCTGCGACGTGCTTTCCTCCCCCAAGGGGGAGGCCTTGGCAACATCTTCACAGCCCATAAAAATTTCCCCGCGAAGCGACTAAAGTTTTTTGGTTCTTTTTTTCAAAAAAGAACAAGAATTATTCGCGACGCAACGCCTCAATGGGCAGCATTTTGGCGGCGCGGCGGGCAGGGTAGATGCCGAAGAAGATGCCGATTGCGCTGCTGAAGCCAACTGCAATGGCCACGGTAGTGAATGCCATGGCAATGGGAATGCCCATGAACCACGCCACAAACGCAGCAATGGCCACGCCGATGATAAAGCCAATGGTGCCGCCGATGAGACACAAGATGACCGACTCGGTGAGAAATTGCATCATGATGGTGCCGGTTTTTGCGCCTAGTGCTTTACGTATGCCGATCTCGCGCGTTCGTTCCGTAACAGACACGAGCATGATGTTCATTACCCCAATGCCGCCAACCACCAGCGAAATGGCACTTACGCCCGCGATGAACAGGGTAAGAATATTAATCACGCTGTCCAGCAGGTCAATGTAGTTGGCCATATTCACAGCGGTGTAGGCGCCAGAGCCTGCGTTGCCATGGGTGATGTATAATTGATTGACGGCTGCACTGCCAACGGCATCGAGATTACGTTCGTCGTCAGCGATGATGGACAAGTTGTCATAAGTACCCGCGCCGCCTGTCATGCGGTGGATAACACTGGATGGCATGAACAGCACCATCACGGCGTCGCCAATCAGGCCGCCTGCGTCAAAGCCGTCCATCATGCCCTCTAAGGGGTTACCGCCATCACCAAACATGCCGCCGGCAGCAATGGCAAAATCCGCAATGCCGATGATACGAATGGTTTCGGTTTGCCCACCCACCGTGAATTGCACGCGTTGCCCCACCACATTGGTGTGCCCAAAAATATCCATAGCACCTGCTGTGGGAATGAGTGCCACAGGCACCTCGCCGCGGTATTCCGCCTCGGTGAAGAAATAGCCCTGCTGCACCTGCAAGCCCAGCACGTGCTGCAAGTCGGAGTTACCCGCCAGAGCAAGTGACATGCCCTCGTTGGTTGCCGTGGCAAACGAACCAAGCATGAACATTTGCGGCGAAGCATGGCGCACGTGCTCCATGGCGCGGATGCTGCTGATGTCGCGGCGGCTAATCATTTGGCTGGCGTCCACGCGGTTATGGTTAACCGAAATGGTAATCATATTCTGCCCCATGTCGCGCACCAGACCCACGATGAAATCGCGACCGCCATTGCCGATGGTGATGATGGAAATGACGGAGCTGACACCGATGATGATGCCGAGCATGGTCAGCAGCGAGCGCATGAGATTGGTTTGAATGCTGAACACCGCAATGCGGATGTTTTCTTTGAAGAAGTTCATGGTATGCCCTTCGTTGTATTTGTTACGCTCTACAAGAGGGAGCTAGGGGTTTGCTCTTTATGTCATCATAAAAATCCACCGCGAAGCGATTAAAGTTTTTTGGTTCTTTTTTTCAAAAAAGAACAAGAATATCTACGCCAAGCGCACGCGGTCACCGTTTTGCAGATTACCGGGCGGGGCGCGCAGCACTTCGTCGCCTTCGCTGAGGCCGCTGAGGATTTCGCGCCAAGCAGTGGTGCCGGTGGTGTCAAACAGGCCTTCTTCCACAAACACTTGCCGAACGGTTGAGCGCACGCCGCGCTCCAGCACAAACACGAAGAATTTTTGCTCTGCGTCGTCCCAGCGCAGCGCACTGACGGGCACACGCATGGCGTTTTCGGAGCTTTCCAGCTCAATGGCAATGTCAACATCAAGGCCAATGGTGATGGAAAGGTCGGGTTCGGGAATGCGGATGCGTGCGGGGATGCCGCGTGAGGTGGGAATAGGCAGCCCAAAGCCGTCAAGAAAACCGCCGCCGTCGTCTGCTACAGCCGAAATGTAATACACATAAGCATCGAACTCTTGGCCGGTGACGGAAGTGACGCGCACGTTTTGGTCCACTTCAACGCGCAAATGGTCATAACGCCCCAGCATGATGGAGGCCGAGAACGGGTAATATTCAATGACCATGCCGGCCACGGTGGTGCCGAACAAGCCTTGCAGCATATTGTTGATGTCTGCACTGCCCATGGCAAGCGAGGCGAGAATCATCGTCACATCAAGGCCGCCTGCGCCTGTGCCTTCCGCGCTGCGATACACTTCACCGGCCGTGACGTTGACTTCACGCACCACGCCGTCATGCGTGGCATACCAACCTTCGCGCAGGGCGGTGACCGTGACATGCGCTTGTTGATAAGCGGTTTGAGCAGACTCCATCAGCGCACGATACACGCTGTCCATGCTCATGCCTGCTTGCACATTCATCATGGTTTCTTGCACGCGCAGTTGCATTAGCTGCAAGCTCATGTTCATCATTTCCGTCATGCCGCCAAAGCCTAAGGCAGAAAGATCCATGCCGCCCAGCATGAAGCCGCTGAACAGGTTTTGGAAAGACACCATGACGTTTTCCACAATGCCGCCCTCGCGGATGAGCATGCCGTTCACCACCCAGTTGGCAATGCGGCCGTTGCCCAGCATTGCAGTGAGCAGGTTGCGCAGGTCGTCCACCTGTTGGTTGCCGCTGGCTACCGTGTCGTCGCCGCCACCTTGCAGTGTCAAAATGGCTAGCTCCAGCGCAGCGATTTGGTCGCGGATGGTTTGTTGGCGTGCAGGTGCCTCTTGGGCGTTGGCCGTGTAGTTCTGATATGCATTGCGAGCGTTGTGGTAGTCACGTCGACGTTGCTGCAGCAAAGCATCCAGTCGGCTTGCGTCAAAGGTCGCCAACAGGTCGCCAGCTTCAATTGCTTGTCCCACACGTACATGTACTTCTTCCACCATGGTGCCGTCCAAAATAGTAAAGATCCCCTGTGTGCCTGAGCGCACGGTGGCAGAGGTTTGGAAGGTTGAGGTGAGGTTACCGCGGTCAACGGTAACGATGGCATCGGGGGCCAGCTCGGGATGGGGGTTGTTGGCCACCACAACATAAGAGATGGAGAAAATCAGCAGCGCAAGCACAACCACCACGGCGATGATGCCCGCGATTTTCTTTTTGGTTAATTGCATGGTAAATTCCTTTCCAACAGCATAGCTAACTTTATTATACACTATTCTTGTCGCTAATGTAAAGAGGAAATCCTCATTATTTAAATAAATTTCATTTTTTGCGCTAAACTATAGGCATTGGAGGGAATAAAGACATGCTAATTACGATTATTCGGCTGGTTGTGCTTTACTGCATGATCAACCTTGCGCTGCGCCTGATGGGCAAACGGCAGGTGGGAGAATTGAAACCCACAGAACTTGTGGTGACCATTTTGTTGTCGGAGCTTGCGGTGATGCCCATTCAGGATAACTCACTGCCGATGACCACTGCGTTGATTGCTGCGGCAGTGCTGGTGAGCCTGGAAATCATTAGCAGTGTGATTGCCACGCACAACACGCGATTTCGCAAAGTAACGCAAGGCAGTCCAATTGTGATTATCGAACAGGGCAAGCTTGACCTGAATGAACTGACCAACCTGCGCATTGCTTACGATGACCTGATGGAAGCACTGCGGCAAAAAGACGTGTTCGACATCACGCAAGTGCAAACGGCGATGATGGAAACCAACGGGCAAATTAGCGTGGAGCTTAAGCCGGAACATCAACCACTGAAGAAAGAAGATCAACAGCCATGAAAATACGCTTGGTTACCGCAATTTGTTTGATCGTGCTGGCTGTGGGCTTTTCGGTGTTTTGCTTGGTGTTTGTCAGCCGCACCACACAGCAGCTCACCCATGCGCTGGAGCATGCCATCGAAGCGGCTTTGGAGCAATCGCCCGGCTGGGAAGAGGCCACTGAGGAAGTCACGCGCTTGTGGGAGCGCAGCCGCAGCTTTTTGCACGTGTTGTTTCCGCACCAAAACCTCAACGAGCTGGAATGGTCATTGGGTGCGCTGCCAAAGTATCAGCGCATGGGCGACGCGCCGCTGTTCATTGAGCATGCGGTGCGCGGGTTGCAAACGGTGAATACCATTCGCGAAATGGAGCGCGTGACCCTAGGCAACATTTTTTAGCCACCTGCGGTGGGGCTCCTCGCTTTGCGGCAACACCTTCAACGTTGGCGGAAAAACAAGCCCCCTTCTTTTCATGAGGGGGCTTTGCTTTTTATTCGCTGTCTTCGGCTGGCAGCTGCGAGGTGCAATGCGCACAGCGCGTGGCCGCAATGGGGATTTCGCTGATGCAAAATGGGCATTTTTTTGTGCTGGGCGGTGCTGGCGAAGCCACGGGCTTGCCGCGGCGACAGGCTTTCTTCACCGCGCCGTCGGCAGAATTAATGCACTTAACCAGCAGGAAAATGACAAAGCCGATGATGAGAAAATTGATAATTGCGGTGATGAGCGTGCCATAGGTGATGGTGACATAGGCATCCTCGGCAGAACGCAGCGCAGACACCGTGAAGGATAGTTCGCTAAAATCCGCCCCGGCGGTGAATAAGCCGATGAGCGGCATGAGGATATCGTTGACCAGAGAATTGACGATGCCTTGGAACGCGCCGCCGATGACCACGCCCACGGCTAACATAATAGCGTTGCCGCGCACCATGAATTCTTTGAACTCGCGCCCGAATTTTTTTGCACGTACTGGTTCTTTCATGCATGTTCCTCCTGTTTTCTTGTCTATCTTATTATACACGATTGCGAGGAGGTTTGCAATGGGCTGCGCGAAAAATGTCGAAAAAACATCTGGTGGACACAGCGCAGCAACTTTGAATATGCTATAGGGAAACTGACTAACAAAGGAGAATCATTTTGAACCGACGCATACATTCAGCTTCTTCAAATCAAACCACTGACCACGGCCCGAATCCTTACGTAACCAACATCAACCGTGCAACGCTGGGCAATGCCAACTATCGCAAAGCAATTTGGACCGGCAGATACTTGCAATCCACAGTGATGGCCATTCCGCCTGGCGGAGAAATCGGACTTGAAGTTCACCCCGACACCGACCAGTTTTTGCGCGTGGAAGGCGGCTTTGGCATGGCTATGATGGGGCCAACAGAGCAAAATCTAAATTATCGGCAGCCTGTGAGAAATGACACAGCCATTTTTGTTCCGGCGGGAACTTGGCACAACGTGGTGAATACCGGGCGGGTTCCGCTAAAGCTTTACAGCATCTATGCACCGCCGCACCATCCGCACGGCACCGTGCAAAGAACCAAAGCAATCGCAGACGCGGAAGAAGATTAAACGAAAAACTCCCCTTTTGATTTTAGGGGAGTTTCGTTATCATGTGTTATAATTAATCCAGCAGCGTAGTGCGACCGCGTTCATCCACAGACCAAATTTCATGGCGCAAGGCACCCTCTTCGGCAATCACCGCGCCGAACTGCATGTCGTCATAGGCGGTGGCATCAATAATCAGGTCGAAGCCTGCGTTGCCCAGCCGCCAGCGCAAGTGTGCACTTGGAGCTTGGTTGAGCACGGCGATGTTCCAGTCGGCACGGGCGCGGCGGTTGGCGCTGCGCAAACGTGTATGCACAACCTCGCGCGTGTCAATCATCATCACATGCAGGTTGCCGTGTGTGAAGGCGAAGTATGACTCTTGTCCGGCAAAGAAATCGGCCATGGCATCGCTTTCGGCAGACACATGAACGGGCATGAGGGGTAGGTCAAGCAAGGCATCTTGTGCGCTGGCGAAGAACCACTGCCATTGATCAAAGTTTGTGGCGTTGGCCACGCGCGTGCCGGTGCTGATGGCAAAGGCTGCCCGCGGGAATTGCGTGGAAGCGGCGTTGCTCAACGTGCCCCAGCTGCGTGCAAATTGTGCAGGCAGCATGCCGCTTTGGTCGCCAAACACGAGGAATGTTGTGCTATCTTGGTCGCGATATTCGGTGTGGATCTGCCCGGTGGGGCTCCACCAGCCACGGTCGGCGTCGCCCACTTGGAAGGTGTAGGTTGCCCCCGGCGTGAGACCGCTGATGGTCAAACTGTGGCGGTTAAAATAACCTGGCACGTCGCGCATGGTGGCAATGCCTAAGTCAATGCCGGGCAGCTCTACGGCCACGAGTTCGCGGTTGCGTGTGATGGTCAGGCTATCGGTCACTTCTTGTCTGTCAGCGTTCCACACGCGGATGTCCGTGCCGATGACGCTGTGGCGAGTGTGCCAACTGAACACGCGGTCGAAGTTATCACGCACGGTAGGCAGCTGTTGCACCAGATGAGTGGGCAGACGGCCGTTATCTTGCGTGGCGGACACGCGACGCGGGCCTTGGGCGCGCAGGGTGACATTCAAGTCGGGTATATCATTATGGCTGGCAACAAAGCTGGTGATCATGCGTGCTAGGGTGTAGCTGAACACTTCCATGAGTTCGTCAGTCAGGAACATTTCCATGATGCCGTCTACTAGCTCGTCCAGATTGGTGTAGGGTACGATATTGAAGGTGTTGGCCACGCGCAGGCCAAAGTTCAGCAGTGAATCAAAGCTGTTATCACCACCCAGCACGGCGCGCACGCTTTGGTCCAGCAAGGCACCGAATGTGGCGCGGGTAAATCGGTTGACAAACAACGCCGAAAGATTCAAATGCATGCCATCAAGAATTTGCTCTTGCACCAGTTCCAACACAATGTCCAGTACGGAATCAATGAGTATGGCGGTCAGCTCACCGCTGTCTAGGTTTTCAATGACATCGCGGGAGAATGGTGCGGTTACCCCACCCGGCCAGCGGCCATATTGATAGGCGAGCCCTTCGCCCACCAAATCACCCAGATTACCGCGGCGGCGTGGATTGCCAATGCCATAGCGCTGATAGAATCGCTGGCTGGGATAATCAGATACCTCAAGGTAGAACAGGTCATCCACTACCTCAACGAGCATGTCCATGGTGCCTTCAAAGTCGTCGAAGAAATTGGCATCGACTTGCCCCAGCAAGTCCCACACAAGGCCCATCACATTGCGCGACAACCGCCGTGCAATAATACCCGGCAGGAAGTTGCCGATTGCGTCAGCCAGCGCGGCATATAAATCCAGGTCGCCGTCACGCATGAAGGCGACAATGCCGCCGTCGCGATAAATGGGACGCAGCGCACCGTTGAGGAAGGTGAGCACAAAGGCGGGCATGTTCTCGGCCCCAAAGGAAAGATCCATGGAGGTGACAGCAAATGGTGAGGGATAATTGCCGGGCGATGGTGCGCCACGTCCTTGTCCTTCGCGGCGCACGGGCAACACGGCATCAACGTCGCGCATACGAATGTCCATGACGATGTTTTCGGGGTTGTGTGCGGTAATGCTGACTTGGCGGAACGTGGCGGGATAGTTGATGAGCGAACCGGTTTGAATGTCATACAGCACATCGCCGTCGTCTGTGATCAGATTAGAAATGGAGTGTGTGTGGCCATGGCCGGTGAAGGCAAAGCGCATGCCTGCGTTAGCCAGGGCTTCGGCAGCTTCAATGCCATTGTCCAGCTGGAAATTGGTGTTCATGCCACGGCCTTCTATCACGGTGGGCAGATGTGACAAAAACATGTGATGCATCAATCCAATGGGGATTTGCCCGGCGGCCACTGCGGCCTCGGTCTGTGCCACTGCCCAAGCAAGCAGGTCATCAGTAATGACACCGCCGGTGTGGTAGGCATAGCCGTCGGGGTTCACGTCAGGCGAGTGTTTCACCACATCAAGTGCAATCAGGCGAAACGCGCCGCCGCTGAGGTCAACGGCATAGCTTAACATGCCACCGGAATTGCCCCGCGCGGGCACAAAGCGGTCCATGTTGGGCAGGTGCGGCCCCAAGTTTTGATAAAGTTCCCAAAACTCTGGTGCGGTTACGCTACGCACTTGCTCCATTGCGTTGTTGCCGAAATACAAGCCACGGTAGGTATTGATGTCGTGGTTGCCGGGCACAACGGCCACTTGGATGCCGGTTTCCTCCTGGAAACGCAGCATGCGTGCCGCAAAAATCTCATGTCCCGGTATTTCGCCTTCACGCGTGAGGTCACCAGCGATGAGCAGATAGCCTATATTGGGGTTTGCAGCAACAGCCGCGAGGGCGGAGTCGAGGATCGCCGCCGACTGTTGCAGCATGCGTGAACCGCTTGGGTTTGTATAACCTTGCCATGCCTCGTTGAGGTAGCCCATTTGTGTTGGCGAAAAGAAGTGCGTGTCGCTGAACACAGCGATTTGCAAACGAGCGGGCGACGCAGTTTGCGCAGCCACGGGAATGGCTGTGAACAGCATTGTTAAGCACAGCAGAATGATGAAAAGCGATTTGGTGATTTTACGCATGAATGTCCTCCCTTGTTTGTTGTCAACGATTATCTGTCTGGTCGCACTTGCGGGTTAAACCCACGTGCGGGCACTACCATAAATTGCGGGAACTGCGGGCTTTGCCACACAGTGGGCTGCTCGGGTTGATCAATGAGCCACGCCACCAAGTTGCGCATGGCCTCAAAACTGTGACTGTTGTTGCGCACAAACCAAGTATAATCGGGGAACATGGCTGTGCTTGCGTCAATCACACCGCAAGGTGAGCGATAACGTGAATCACTGGCCGGCAATACTTCGCCAAAGGGCGCAACTGTTGCCCCGCCGGATGCACGCACGGTTTCAATCATGCCGTCGCCGTGCAAACCGGGTGCTCCACTCGCAAAAGGAATAGATGCAGTGCCGTGGCTTGCGATGAGGGCAAGGTGCATGCCGTCATCCATGGCGCGGCGCAGCAGGGTTTCGGCTCGGAGTTGCACTTGGTTGCGATAACGTCGCGCGCCTGCGATGAGGTGGGCGAAATCGGGATTATTTGCGTGGTGGCGTGCCACGCGGTCAAAATCCTCAGGTGGAACGAACGCCCACACGCTGGGAAATTGTCCGAACATGGGCATCATGAAATCCTCAATCAGCGTGTCCATCACAGTGGCCTCTAAAAATGACTCGACCGATGGCAGCCAATCAAACCACCACATGGCGTCCATGGCATTTACCAGCAGATTGCCCAAGCCGCCATTGGGGTTGCGCATGAAATTAACCAAGTCTTGCGGTGCCATGCTTAAATCGCCCAGCAGCACGGCGGTGGCAAGCGAAACACCTTGGAATGCGCTTTCGTTCATCACCAGCGTGGCAACCCTGTCGTGACCATATTGCGCAATATATGTCAAGGCCACAATGCCGCCTTGGCTGTGTGTGCTGATGACCACTTGTTCGTGGCCGGTGTGTTCCACCAAGGCCTCAATGAACACATTGAGCTGTGAGGCAGACTCAAACGGGCACAGGCGGTAGTCTTGAATGAAATCAAACTGCCGTTGCCGGCGATAATCTTGGCGCGGGTTAATGCGCTGGTTTGGTGTGAGCGGTGCAATGCTTTGGCCGGTTTCGTCCAGTTGCAAATGTCCCATCGCGCCGAATAGCATGTCCACAATGCCATCGGCCAATGGTGTGAAGTCAATGCTAGACCGGCGCAAGTTAATGCTACGCACAGTGCCCCACGCGCCGCGTCCCAGCGCGGGCAATGAAGAAACAACTCTGCCGATGTCGGCTGGCCGCTGCGCGCTTTCGCGTCGCGTGCCTTCGTTCATCAGCAGTGGTTGCCCAAAGCCTTCAATCCACACAATGGGTAGGTTGTCGCAATTGCATGGTTGCATGGCTTGAGCGGGCAGCGCCAATGCCGCGCTCAGCAGCACCACGCACAAGATCAATGAAATAAAACGCCGAACATTCATGTTATCACCACTTTATACTTATTCACAGAAATTGTACCATATTTCGAGGTGAAATGTCAAGTGCGAAAATCACGGATTTTTCAGTACCATGAAATTCCAAGTTCTTTTTCTGCAAAATTGGCCAGAGCAGGGATGTCGCTCATGACCATGGTGGACAGCAAATAGCTGGCGGGATAGAGCTTTCTCCACAGGTCGTGCCGCTGGATGTTTTCGTGCGGTAGCTGCAACAGTGCATCGAAATCTGAAATGACCTGGCTGAGTACACGGCATGCACTAATGTCGGCATAGCGTGTTGAAACTGCCAATGCGTCGTTTAAATTTTGCTGCACTGCGGCGGCAATTTGCTTAAATTCAGTGAATTCATGGGCATCAAAATGATACTCAAGACGCCTGAGGTAATTTGCGATGTTGTCGATGGGGATAAACAGCTGCATGAAATATTTTCGACTTTTCTCCTTCAACATGGCTCTTTCCATTTTAATAAAGCCCTCAGCATTCAACATATTTTGCTTTGGGAATACAATTTTTACTTCTTCGATTTCTATTTTTTTAACTTTACGCGTACGTTCTTCTAGTGTATTGCGATTACATTCGATATAATGTTGCAGCCAAACAAAGTAGCTAATATTTGGCTCAACGTAACAACGCACCAGATAAAATGGCGTTGTAAACTGTTGAGCATACTCTATCGTTTTTTTGTTGAGCCAAAAATAAATTTGCGTCGATGCTCTTTTGGGATGTGTATCTTTTGTGCCCTTAATTTGCAGCAACGCCCAATCGCCAGTGGTGAAACCAGCGCTGTCAAATCGCTCAACAATTTTATCGATGCCATAATCTCTTTCTGTTACATCTCGAACAATCCAGGTTTTTGGGTCAAATTGCGCTGCAACTAACCCGCAAGCAAGCGAATCGATGATGTGATTATCGTGTCTGTTAGGTGGCAAAATGTTGTCTTCCTTAGAATTTATTTCGAAATGTGTATTCGTCTTTGCCATCAAAGCGCACGGTTACTATCTTAGTGAACGAAAAGTCGGTCGTTGGATATTGCGTGATGCTTAAGCTGGCATTGTATTCGCGTAAAATCTCAAAAATCGTCATATAACCAATGCCGCTGCCGCCCTCATCTAGATGTGTGGAAGCACGCTCTTTGCCGAGCTTTTCAAGCGTGTGTTGTGCAAAATGAATACCGCTATCTTGCACGCTGAGCTCGTAACTGCCTTCGTTGAAACTGAAATTCAAGAAGATGTGTTTGTAGTTGCATTGCGATGTTGCGATGATTGCGTTTTCGAGCAAATCAGCCAAGAGCGTGCTCAATTTTACGGATTCAATTGTTTCGAGCAATTCATGAATATCGCTCATCAGTGTGAAGTCAAACAAGATTTCGCGTTCGTTTGCACGCGCGAGCATGGATTGCATTACGCCGTCGAACAATGCATCGTTTGTTGTTGGCAGCACCTTAAATTCACGTTGAGTTTTGTTGGCAATTGCCATTCGGTCATGCAATAATTCCTCAATGGTGCGTTGCAGCGATGCAATCCTGCGGGCGGCATCTGCGCAATCCTTCACAACAGCAACCAATTTTCCATTATCGTTTACTGTTTCAAGCTCAGCCCAAAGCGGCAAAAGTTTGTCTGCAATTTCTGCGCAATGTCCGGTTATCTCATATGTGCCGGCCCAAAGCTTGTTATCTTTATGAAATAAAGTGGTCATTTCCTTGCTTTCGGCTTCATATTTAGCCAGGCTTTCTTCAAGGTCTTGTATGTAACGTTGCTGTATATTTTTCTTATACAGCTTCACTAGCCTCCGCCGCCACCAGATGACGATGCCTGCCACGCTTACAATCGCGCCAGCGACCATCACCAATCGAACTTCATCTGAAATGTTTTCGTTAGGCAGCAAAAGAATAGTGGTTAAAATAATGCCGCTAACAACTAAACCAGCCGCGCCTGCGCCTCTTTCACGTAAAAAAGGCATACCTTTTCTCATTCGTCGAATAGAAAATAGCCCGTAAATGAGCCCAAATTGAATCAAAGCAGCCAGCAACGCTATAAGTATGTCATATTCGCCGACAGGAAGCAACCAAAAAAACAAGTGAACAAGCATTAGAGATATAAACCAAAATCCATAGGTAATACCATTCGCCAAAGAGAAGCTCGTGATAGAGATGTCAAGTCGGGTGCGTGTGATTAGGCCTGAAAATACGCCACCAATTAAAGCAAGAAAAGCAAAACGTAGACTCGGGATATACGGTTCAGAAAAATGCATGCTTATGGTTAATATAACAACGAAAAACATCGCCCATGCGATTTTGCATAGTGCGACGTTTTTCAAGTTCAAGATTTTTGAGTAAGTGTAAAAACTAAACGCTAGGAAAAAAAACATCGTAATAAAATATGCCATAGTTTTTTAACCTCCCAAAAGACGCCCTATAAGATTAGCGAAAGAATTAACCCATGCCAACATACGACTTGCCTCCCTTCTACAAACTGAGTTTTACATGTAGAAGTATAAGGCATTTCGACAAAATTCGCTACAGATCGCTGTGCTAGTTTAATGTGGTGAAGCGTTGTTTGTTGTACCACGATAAAGCGTTTTTATTATACCACAACTTTCGACAAGAAGCAACCATTACGTACAACGTTGCTGCATTCTCTTTTTATAAAGCGTTGTCCAGCCCTCTTCGTCACCAAAGAGAAGCTCGTGATAGAGATGTCAAGTCGGGTGCGTGTGACTAAACCTGAAAATACGCCGCCAATCAAAGCCAACAAAGCAAAGCGCAGCATCGGCAAATACGGTTGAGCAAAAACCATGCCCGCGGTTGAAATAGCAACGAAAAACATCGCCCATGCGATTTTGCATAGTGCGACGTTTTTCAAATTAAGGATTTTTGAGAAGGTGTAAAAACTAATCGCCAAGAAAAGAAACATCGTAATAAAATATGCCATAGTTTTTTAACCTCCCAAAAGACGCCCTATAAGATTAGCGAAAGAATTAACCCATGCCAACATACGACTTGCCTCCCTTCTACAAATGAGTTTTACATGTAGAAGTATAAGGCATTTTGGCGAAATTTGCTATAGCTTACTGTACCGATTTAATGCGATAAAGCGTTGTTTGTTGTACCACGATAAAGTGCTCTTTTTATCGCGTCACAATTTTCACAAGAAATCAACCTGAAAAATAGCTGCTGGCACAAGCAGCAGCTATTTCATCAGTATTTTGTCTCTGTAATAATAAACGAGCTCTGCTATTGTGGGCACTCCCTTGTCCGAGCGAATACGAGCAGTGTAATGTTTTTCCAAGTCATCTATGTCAGTGTTATACCATGTGACGTTGATGGCATTTTGCATGGCGTTTTTCACGCTCTTTTCGGTTTTGCCGTGCCGGCGTGAAATTTCAACAATAGGATTATCAGACGATTTTTCGATGAGAATAAGGATATATTCAATCAAATAATTGCGACCGATTAACTTGGGGCTAATGCCGACATAGTCCATCTCAGCAACAATTCTCGTGAGCAATCGTTTCTCTTTGGCACCGGGCAAATCAGGCGCAGGTGCTACTTTGTTGCGGCTGTCTTGGATATTTGATTTGATTTTGCGCAAGAAATCAACCACGCCTTCTGCGCTATATTTGGCTTGTCGCTTCACCATAATAAACGCGGCACCCAAATCCCGCGCCTGCTCATGCGTCATGGGATGAATAACACCTGTGGTGATTAATATGTAGGGCGAATATGGTAGAACAGCTTGCCTCAAGTCATACAAGAACGAAAGACCGTCACCGCTGCCTTGATGCAACTCCAAATCCAAGATAATTGCATCAGGTTGAAAATCAATTGCGTGTTCCAGCGCTTTTTCTGCATCGTTGGTGATAGCAACCAAATGCACGTCATCAAGGCCGTCAATATAGTCCTCGAAACGTGTGCATTCTGTGATGTCGTCTTCAACCAAAAGCACGGTTAGTGGTCTATTCATCCAGGTCCACGTCCTTCCAATTTGTCTCTTTCTCTATTATAGCATAAAAAGAAACAAAAAGCAAGAGCAAACTTGCCTAATTTGCATGAAAATTCGGCCTTGAATTGTTATATAATGTAAATTAGTGGAGTATTGCTGAGAAATATACTCGTACTCTCATTCGACCATTCCCCAATCAACACAAAAAAGGAGCATTGCTATGAATTTTGCGCAAAAATTGGACATGTTACAAGAGTTTGCTATTGCCTGCAAGAACGAACCGCATAAGTTGCACTTGATTCAGCGATTAGCGGAACACGCAGAGGATAGTGAAATGACGGCAGATTTTTTGGAGTGGCTGAGAAAAATGATTGTGGCGAGTTAGTTTGTTGTGTTGCAAAGGCGTTTTTTCATCAACATTTTGCCTGTGATTGACTTCGCAGGCTTTTTTGTTTGCTGCTTCAGAACTTTTGTGTTGATTTTAAGTTTCGGGCGGCGATTACGCCGCCCGAGCAAAAATACTGGCTTAGGTGATCATCGCGGGCGGATTTACATCCGCCCCTACATGCTGATTAAAATCACGCAGACAATTTGAAGACATCCCCGCAGGCGAATCACACTTTCAACGTTCCGTCCCGCACCTCAAACACCATTTCGGCCTGCTGCGCAATCTCATTGCTGTGGGTGACAATGGCGATGGTTTTGCCTGTTTTGTGAATCTCGGCAATATGCTTGAGCACTTCTTGTTCTGATTCTGAGTCTAAGTTGCCCGTGGGCTCGTCCATCAGCAAAATATCCGGGTCATTCGCCAGCGCGCGGGCGATCGAAACCCGCTGTTGCTGCCCGCCCGAAAGCTCGCCGGGTTTGGCGTTTGCTTTGTCGGCAAGGCCAACAAGTGCAAGCAATTCCAGTGCTCGTTCTTTTTGCTCTTTCGGCGCGACTTTGCCAAACATCATCGCTGCCTGAATATTCTCCAGTGCGGTGAGATTGCCCAGCAGATTGAAAAACTGAAACACAAAGCCAATTTTCTTCGCACGAATCTCCGCGATTTCGGCTTTGCTCAGCTCAGCAATGTTCACGCCGTCGATAAAAACATCGCCTTTTGTGGGTTTGTCTAAACCGCCAATGAGGTGCAACAAAGTGCTTTTGCCGTGGCCAGATGGTCCTATGATGCACGAAAATGACCCGCGCGGAATTTCCATGCTCACGCCTTTGAGGGCATGTGTTTTCACTTGGCTTTTGCCATAAATTTTTTCTAAGTTTTCGGTTTTGATGATAATATTATTCATAGCTAATTGCCTCCACGGGTGTGAGTTTTGCCGCTTTCCATGCAGGATAGAGCCCTGCCACGATTGAAATCACGACGGAAAACAGGATAGTTGTGATCACCAGCTGCACATCAATGCTTGAACCCATGGTAACACCCATGAGCATCGCTTCATTGTTTTGCGCCACAATGGGTGCGACAAACATCGACACCAAGAACCCTGCTCCAACGCCGATGATGCCACCCAGCAAGCCGTAAATCCCAGACTCCAGCACGAAAATTTTGAAAATTGCACGGCCTTTCGCGCCAATGGCTTGCAATATCCCGATTTCGCGCCGCCGTTCAAACACGGCGGTCATCATCGTGTTGATGATGCCAAACGCAGCGGCAATCAGCGCCACACCAGCAACCGCCTGCAGCGTAACATTCACCGAGCCCAAAATCATCAGCACGGAGTTGAGCAATTGTTCATTTGTTGCAACATTAACATTGGCCACATTCATTATCGCTGTGGCGTATTCATCCACGCGCTCCATGTTATCCACAATCGCCGACATAAACGAGATGCGCCCTTCACGTTCAAACACGCGTTGCGCAATCGCAAGCGGGATGTGTAGTGTGACGTCGTCGTTGCTGTTCGTAGCTGCTAAAATACCGATGATGGGGAATGCTTCACCACGAATGGTCAGCTCATCGCCAACTTCAAGGTCAAAGCGGTTTCGGGTGCCTTGGCCGATGACCACCGCTTGCTGGTCTTGTGAAGCAAAATATTCGCCGGCATACATTTCCCAGCCCCTAAACGCTTTTGTTTCTGCTGGCAGCATGCCCGTCACAGTTACGGTTGCGTTTTGGATAGCCGTTCGTTGCGTCAGGTGCGGAATTACCGTAAGCCCTTCGATGGCTGCAATGCGTTCAAACGCGCCAAAGTCAAGTGATTCCGAAATCGCCTCGCCTGTGATGATGCCAATTTGATTATACACACACAGGTCGTCAGGCACAATCACGAAGTTTCCGCCCAGCGCATAAGCTTGGCGTGTCACTTCATTTTGCATGTTGCCGCCGATGGAGAGCAGTGCCACAAACGATGCCATGCCGATGGTGATACCGAGCAGCGTGAACACAAAGCGACCTTTGCGTCGCAACAAATTGCGCGCAACCAATTTTAGAATACTCATCGTGTTGGCCTCACTTGTGTTGCTTGAAACACAGACGTGTGGACAAAGCTGCCTGTGACATAAACTGTTTCGCCAATGGCAGGCGCGTTTCCGTCAAATGCAACATGCAGCACAAAGTCTGGGCAGCATGCTCGCTGCTGGGTATATTCCACGCCAAAGCCGCTTGGCATGTGCATGGTTACCACGCCATGAATTGTAATCACACCCGTGAACGCAAGGGGGTCGTGTTGCACATCGTTGACTGAAAAAACGGGGTAATTTTGGTGTTGGGTTTCGGTTGCTTGGCTAGCACATCCGGCAAAAAAAGAAAGTGTAAATATAATAGTAATTACAGCCAGTATAGTTTTTTTCATAAGAAAATCTCCAATAAAATTTAATTTTGAGCATAAAAAACACAAAGCAACATCATGCCCAGAAGCTTGAGCATAATATTCCTTTGAGATGGAGATATTTAATTATTCATTCTAGTATTGGAGTCGATAAAGCCCGAAACAAAAATTTCAGCCAAATTATATTGAAATGCATCACAGTTAGCATGCATGATATAAACACTATGTTCTTGCAGCGCTAAGCTTTCATAGCGTTCTAGCATTGCTTCGCAAATTGGGCAAGTAATCTCAACGCAAGCGCAACCCGGTTGCAATGCCGTAATCACCGGCAACAAAAAAACAGCAACCAAGCACAGCGAAAGTGCCAAGACAAGCGTTTTTTTGATTATATTGCGCATGGTGCCACGCTCCTCCCCAAATTCACAATGTGCTTTTATTATACATCATGTTTATGCAGAACGCAAGCATTAATTTGCGATGAACTGCCCTATGCGGATGATTATGGCTGCGAAAATACAAATTATGGAAACAAAAAACAACCAGAACGGATATAACTCCCTTATTGAACAAACGAAAGATGCCCTATGCTAGCACAGGCTGGCATAGGACACAGCGAAGCGGCAACTCGCCGCTGGTGGACACGCCCAGACTCGAACTGGGGACCTCTCGCGTGTGAGGCGAGCACTCTAACCAACTGAGCTACGCGTCCAACCTAGCTATTATAGCACATCCAGACGGGCTTGTCAAGCATAAATTTTGCGCTTGGCTGCAAAAAAGCGGCAGAGCCTAAGGCTCCACCGCGAAATCTGAATAAATGAATTACGTAAAAAACATGGTCCGCACAAAAAAGAAAATGGCAACAGCGTTAGCAACCGCAAGCAGCACAACGCCGACAATTCCCAGTGCGTTGACCCAATCAATAGGCGGCTCAACAATAGGTGGTGTGTCGTTGCAGGTGCACGTGCTTGCGTTGGGGTTTTCGGGGCAAACGGACGGCGGCATTGTTGGCGGTGGAGATGTTGCAACATGGTCTCCGTCTAGAACCAAGAAAAACTGTGAAGGAACATAGCTATTGCATACTTCGATCAGGAAAAATATATATTCGAGAGCGCCCAAAACATTATCATCTGGTTTTAGTTCATGTCGAGTTATTTCAACGTGACCATTTGACCAAACTGCATCTACCGTATATGGATGTCCGCTATGGGTGTCCCAAAAGTTGGCGATCAAAAGAAAGCTGTTTTGAAAAAACGCATCGTCATGGCGATCGATATTGAAATCTATGCTATCGTAAGATGCGAGATGAGCTTGAAGTTCAGTCACGTTGCGTATTGCAGCAGACAAAGTCGGTGACATGTCTGCGCCTTCGCAACAACATGACGGCCAATCTTGCCCGTGACGTGCGACGTTGAATGCTAACTTAGTTGCAGATGCAGCACTTGTTGCGATCACGCCAATGCCAACGCCAAGCACCACAGCCAGCAAGATTGCCAGTGTACGTTTCATGTGTGTGTTCTCCTTTTGATGATGTTTTGTGAAATTGATCCACCTATAAGATACCATAAAATCACGTGGCTTGTCAAGTCTAAAATTACGCTTGACGAGCGCATTTTTTTGTGTTATGATATAGAAAGAGAAGTGGGAGAAATTATTATGCCGAAAAAACGCAAACCGCGAAAGCCATTGCCCGGCAAATTTCCGCCGGGCGTGATAAACTTGCTGCAAGCACAGCAGCTGCAATGCGACGGCTTCATCTGCTGCGCGCAGGGCGACATGAATAACGAAGGCCTTTACTGCAACGCGTGGATCGCGTTTGACGAGCAGGGGCTTTATCTTGCGTTTGGGCAGGAGAAAACGGTGCCCGGCAAACGCCGAAAAAAACATCTTGAGCTTGAGTATTCGCTGGACAAGCTAGAGACAATCCCTGTGCGGGATATCACCAAGCTCAAGGTGGAGCAATATGTCACCACCGGGCGGCTCATTGCGCAAATGGGCGAACATGACTATGCGCTCACGCGGTTTTCGCTGGGGCTTGCGGGCAGCATGCAAAAGCTGGCGGATTGTTTCAACGCCATGCGTGAAGATCGCGACATGACCCCCTACTTAGAAGAAAACGATGAGTCGATGTATTGTCCCAAATGCAACACGAAGTATCCCAACAAACGCCGCGTATGCCCGCAGTGCATCAAGCGCAGCACCATTGCGCGCCGTTTGCTCACTTACTTTAACAATAACGGCTTGGCCATTGCAGCCATGCTGGTGATGCTTGCGGCCAGCGCGGTGCTGCAGGTGTTGCTGCCATTGTTTAGCACGCAACGCTTGTTTGACGATGTGCTCATTCCCGCCACACAAGCAGGTAGAGATTATCTGCCCGCTGCGGCCGAGTTTTTTGCAAGTTTAACACGACTGGTCCTCATTGTTGTGCTCATGCGCGTGCTGGACATGGTTTTTACCGTTGGCACAGATTTGGTGAATGCCTATCTGTTCCCGGGCGTGATGTATAAACTGAAACTGAAAATCTTCGAGGCCATGCAGCGGTTGAGCGTGGGTTTTTACTCTGGCAAGCAAACCGGCAGCCTAATGGAACGCATGACGCGAGATAGCATGAGCATCCATTGGTTTTTTATCGACGGTGTGCCCTTTGCCATTCGCAATGTGTTTATGTTTGCCACCTTGCTGGTGCTGATGTTCCGCGTTAGCTGGCAGATGACGCTGCTGGTGCTGGGCGTGATACCCGTGATGGGCATTGTGGTGCCCATTGCCACACGGCTGTTTCGTCGGTTATATCACCGCATTTGGGCCTCGAATGCACGCTTGAACTCTCTAGTGAGCGACAACATCAACGGCCAGCGGGTGATTAAAGCCTTTGCGCGCGAGGAGGAAGAACTCGGTCGTTTCAGCGAAATGAGTGAGTCGCTGCGCGAGGCCGAAAAAGAGCTCACCAGCAAAGAAGCCACGGTGTTTCCTTTTGCGATGAGTGCGGTGTTTTTGCTCATTGTTGCCGTGCTAGTGATGGGCGGTCGAAACGTGCAAAATGGCACGATGGGGCTGGGCGAGCTGATGGCTTTTGTGGCCTGGCTGATGATGATACAGGGGCCCCTTGAGTATTTTTCATGGGTGAGCAACTGGTGGGCACGCTGCGCCGATGCTGCCAGCCGCGTGTTTGAGATTATCGATAGCGACGATGAAATTTTGCCGCCCGAGCATCCCGCGCAGGTGAACGAATTGCGCGGCGACATTGAACTGCGCGAACTGGAGTTTGAGTACGAACCCGCACGGCCCATTATCAAGCGCGTGAATTTAAGCGTGGGCGCCGGGCAGATGCTGGGTATTGTGGGTAAAACCGGCGCGGGCAAAAGCACCATCGCCAACCTGATTTCGCGTTTATATGACGCCAAGGCCGGCGCGATACTCATCGATGGCGTGGACGTGAAAGACTTGCCCCTTGACGTGCTGCGCCGCAATATTGGCCTGGTGAGTCAGGATATCTATCTGTTTTCGGGCACCATTGCGGATAACATTCGCTATGCTAGGCCGCAGGCAGGCATGCAAGAGGTGATTGCCGCAGCCAAGGCAAGCGCCGCGCATGATTTCATCATGAAACTGCCGGATGGCTACGAAACTTATGTGGGCGCCAGCGGGCAGGCGCTCAGCGGCGGTGAACGCCAGCGTGTGAGCATCGCCCGGGCGATTATGCAAAACCCAAAGATTCTCATCCTCGACGAAGCCACCGCAGCCATGGATACCGCCACCGAGCGCAGCATTCAGCAAAGCTTGCAGCAGCTGAAAGAAGGCCGAACCACCATCGCCATTGCGCACCGTTTAAGCACCCTGCGTGATGCCGACATGCTTGCGGTGATTGAAGATGGCGAGCTCAAAGAGTTCGGCACATTCCGTGAGCTGCTGAAGAAGCGCGGTGCATTTTACGAGTTATATCAAGTGCAGAGCAAGGCACTGGCTGCCATGCATATAGGATAGCACCTGCGGTGCGGCTCGGTCGCTTCGCTGTGGTCTATGACAGGTGCATGAAGATTATACAGGGAGATATTATGGACACATTAAACTTAGCATTCACACCACCTGGCGATGTGCGATTTTTCCGCAACGCGCAAGATTTTTTGTCGCTTGAGCTGGGTGGCGAAACTTACGCACGTGTGCAGCTGCGCCGTGCCCTGCCGCTGACCGACCCAACGCGTTTCATCTGCGTGGCAGACATGGATGACAACGAAGTGGCTGTGCTAGAGGATATTGCCCAGCTGGAGGAAGAACAGGCTGCACTGGTGGCTGCCGAGCTGGATTTGCGCTACTACACGCCGGTGATCACGGCAGTGGATAGCATCAAAGAGAAAATGGGCAGCTATTACTTCGACCTGTCCATCGGCGAGCACAAAAAGAATGCTGCGGTCAAAGACATCACCAAAAATCTGCGGCAACTGCCCGGCAGCAGCACCATTGTGGTCACGGATGTGGACGGTAACCGCTATTTGATTGAAGATCTCACCGTGGTGAAAAAGAAAGCCCTGCGGCTGCTTGAGCCCTACTTATATTGAGGATTTAATATGACGACTGTACCCTTTGACCTAGACGCTGCGGGCAAGCTGTGCCGCGGCGTGCTGACGTGGGAAAGCAATGTGATCTATGCCGACATTGACGGCGTGGAGGTCTTTCGGCGTTCGCTAGATGGTGTGGCGGAGCTGACGCAGTTCGGCGATGTGGGTTGCGGCCGTCTAGAGTTAAAGCTGCCCGACCAAGGCAACGAACATAACATCGCCGTGTGTCGTTTTAGCATGAGCCACGTGAGTGAAATCGGTGAGTTTTGCAAGGTGGTTAATCACTATCTGCAAAGCGGCAAGCGCGTGGACATTGACTACAAGGTGCTGCAACGCTGTGAAAAATGCGGCCGTCATTTAATACCCGGGCTGAGCATTTGCCTGTTTTGCGCGGATGTGAAAAGCGTGTGGTTGCGCGCAATTCGTGATTTTCCACGGCTGAAACCCGCCATGGTGAAGGCGAATGTGTTCATGCTGCTGTTTAACTTGGCGCGTGCGTCTGTGCCGCTGATTATCGGCTGGCTCATTCGCACGGTGCTCAACCCAGATTATGCTGCTGAAGCGACGTTTGGCTGGGCAACGGGCAGTGCGGTTTGGCTTGCCGGTTTAGCGATGGCTATATTTTATCTGTCCAGCATGTTTTTTCACAGTGCAAGCCTCCTCGCCATCAACCGCACCAGCGTGCGCCACAGCGATTTCCTGCGCCGCAAAACCTACGACAAAGTGCAGCAGTTGTCGCTCACCAGCATGAGCAAGCGCACCGCAGGCGACTTGATGAAACGTGTGACGCACGACACCGAAACCGTGCGCGGCTTTGTGGACGGCATGGGACGAGCGACCCTCGAGAAAATGATGATGATTGTGATTGTCAGCATCATTTTGTTTGTGCTTAACCCTGCGTTGGCAGCGATGACCGTGATTGCGATACCCGTGACGCTGGTGCTGCACCGAAAATTTTGGGTGCGGCTGCGGCTGAAGATTGAGAAAATGTGGCGTTGCGGCTCGCGCGAGCGCAGCTTGCTGCATGATATCATCAAAGGCATTCGCGTGGTGAAAACGTTCGGCACCGAAGAACGCGAGATAGAGAAGTTCAAACGCACCAGTTGGCGGCTAAAAAAAGCTGCCACCGCCGTGGAAGTATTCTGGGCGTTGCTTAACCCCACCACACGTTTGGCCATGATGACCGGCGAGCTGGTGGTCATGTTCGTGGGCGGGTGGCAGGTGCTGCAAGGCAATATGGAAATTGACGAACTGGTGATGTTCACGCTGTTGATGGCCTTTTTGTTTGAGCCGCTGCGCTGGATGTCGTTCTTCCCTAGGCGACTGGCCGAGGCGACCAACAGCCTGCTAAAAATCTATGAGATTCTTGATGAAGAACATACCATGGTCGTGGCCGAAGAACCCATCAACGCGCCGGTGGAGGGCCCACTCGTATTCGAAAACCTGCGCTTTGGTTATGTGCCGTATGAACCCGTGCTCAAGAACATCAATCTCACTGTGCAACCCGGCGAAATGCTGGGTCTGGTGGGGCCAAGCGGCGCGGGCAAAAGCACGCTGATTAACCTTGCCATGCGCATGTATGACCCTGACAGCGGGCGCATTACCTTGAAGGGACAGGACCTGCGCGATTTTGACTCCGCATGGTTGCACAAACACATCGGCGTGGTGTTTCAGGAGACCTATCTGTTTGCAGGCACGGTATATGAAAACATCGCCTATGGCTCCACCGATGCCACGCCAGAAGGGGTGATTCGCGCGGCGAAAACCGCCAATGCGCATGAGTTTATCATTAAGCTGCCCGATGGCTACAACACCCTAGTGGGTGAGGATGGCCACACCCTCAGCGGCGGTGAGCGGCAGCGCGTGGCCATTGCGCGCGCTGTGTTGCGCAACCCCAAAATCCTCATTTTAGACGAAGCCACCAGCGCACTTGACCCTGAAACCGAGGGCAAGGTGCAACAAGCACTCGAACGCCTAGTCAAGGGCCGCGTGACCATCGCCATTGCGCATCGGTTGAGTACGTTGCGTCATGCGAATCGCCTTGCGGTGATTGACGGCGGTGAAATCGCTGAGCTTGGCTCGCACCGCGAGCTGATGCAAAAGCGCGGGATATACTATAACCTCGTCACCACCCAGCGGCAAATGAGCAAAGAGACGGATGAGAAGGGTGCTAGCGAGGAAGATAAGGAAAATGAACGTTGACTTTTCGATCATAATGGGCTATAATAGAAAAGGGATATAATGAAACTTTATTTGGAAACCACGGTCTTTAATTATTTTTTTGATGTTGACCGAGAAGGACATCATGATACGGTGCAATTATTTGAACAAATCCGGCAAGGAAAATTTCAAGCGTACACTTCAGAATATGTTACGGTTGAATTGCAAGCTGCAACAGAACCCAAACGCAGTAAAATGCTTTCACTAATTAAAGAGTATGGTGTTAGTGTGTTGGGATTTGAAGATGAAACTGACCGAATAGCGGATATTTACGTAGAACAGGGCATTATTCCCGAACGTTTTCGATTTGATAGCACACATATTGCTTGTGCAAGCGTGCATGGCTTAGATTATGTGATTTCTTACAATTTTTCGCACATTAACCGTGCAAAAACAAAGCTGCTTACTTCACGCGTGAACCATGAGCAGGGATACGGTGGCGTAGTGATTTGCACGGCAAAGGAGGCGTTGGTTGATGTTGATTCCATTTGAACAAGAGCTTGATACAATTCGTATTCATCTTTATGAAGCAACAAAAAATATGACAGCGCAAGAACGAATGGCTTATTTGCGCAAGTTATCTGCGTCTGCACACGAACAACATGATATAGAAATTGTCGCAGCACCTAAAGTGCGCGTGCAACCCACCCAGCGGCGCAATGTTGCTTAAATTAATGCCATAACCAATGGACGCAGAATTTGTGTCCATTTTTTCATGCACTTGCATAACCCTTTCAACTGTGGGGCATACTGGTTAGTGAAACGGCACAGAGAAAGGAATTTTTTGCATGAAATCGAACAGAAACCTTCGCAAACCTCTGCTGGCGCTGGGTCTTTGCGCTGCGATAATCGGTGGCTTTTTCGTCGCCTGTCGGCATGAGCCCAACGAACCCAATGAGCCCCCGCCTGCGCAGGACACCGGCTTAGTGCTCAACATCTTTCAGCCGCACGCCGCCCACGCCACCATGTGGGATGCCCTAGCAGTGGAGTATCGCAATGCAACAGGCGTGACACTAAACGTGCACCGCCCGGCAGCAGGCAGAGTTGCACTGGAGGAGCTCAGAGATGCACTGGAGCGTGAAGAACACGCACCCGCACTGTTTTTCTTCCACAACCCGCGTGAGTATCGCGCCTGGCACGAACACGCCCACAATCTCAGCGAAACTGCGGCCTATGGGCACCTGCTTGACCGTAATCTGGCACTGCGTGCGCACGTGGAAGACGACGAAAACAGCCACCACAACGTTGTCGCTATCCCCTTGGGTGTGGAGGCCTTTGGCATCATCTACAACGAAACAATCATGACCAAATATTTTGCGCTGGACGATCGCAGCACCGAGTTCAATAGCGTGGCGGATATCACCACCCACGCTGAACTGGAAGCCCTCGTGCGCGACATGCATGCACACCGCGAAGCACTGGACATTGATGCCGTGTTTGCCGCACCAGCCCTGCGAGAAGGGGAGTCCCACATGTGGGGCACGCGCCTGATGGCGATCCCGCATGGGCAGGAAATCAACAGCCGCAATGTTGATGTTACCGGCGAAGCCATTGACGAACTGCATTTGCGCTACCATGAAGGCCTGCGCGATTTTCACCGTCTGCACCATGAACACATGACCGTGCGCGAAGGACTTGAAGGCCGCAGCTATGCCGATGCAGCTGCAGAGTTTGGCACTGGCCGTGCGGCGATGATTTTGGGCGGCAGCGGTTTTGCGGGCTATCTCAGCGGCGTAACCGGCCAAACGGTAAACGTCAGCGACGTTGCCTTCATGCCTGCCTTTATGCACATGGAAAGCGCACCCCGCCAAGGCTTGGCCTTTGAAACGGTGAAGTTCGCCGCCATCAACGGTCGTGCAGACCAAGAGCATATCGACGCTGCTGAGCAATTCCTCACCTGGCTGGTGACACACGAACGCGGCATTGATTTTCTTACCAACCGTTTGGGCATCATTGCGCCTTACAGCACCGTCATCAACAGCACCCAAATGCAAAACACCCTTGCGGCAGATGCCGTGCATTGGCTGCAAAACGACCAAGTGACCAACACCGTAACTTGGAGCATGCTTGCGCCCGGCGATGAGTTCCGCGACCAGGTGGTGGGCACAGGCTTGCGCTATCACATTCGCGGCGAGCACAGCTGGAGCGAGTTCATGGAAGATTTGCGCGAAGGCTGGGAGCGTCATAGAGCGCGGATGGAATATTAGCAATGCGTAATTCGTAATGCTTAATGCTGAATGAAACTGAATCACACCCTTAGTATTGCACTATGGGTGTGATTTTCTTCAATTAAGAATTAAGCATTTAGCATTAAGCATTATAAAATAATGCATATCAGCCCCGAACAGCCTTCGTTGATGACTTTTTCGATGGTCTCTTGGAATTTGCCGCGCGCTTCGGTGGGCATTTTATATAGCTTGTTGTGCAAGCCCTCGTTGACCAAATCGTGCAGCGTTTTGCCAAAGATGTTGCTCTCCCAAATTTGCGCGGGGTTTTCCTCAAATTCGTTCAGCAAGTACATCACTAGGTCTTCGCTTTGGCTTTCGCTGCCCACAATGGGCGCAACTTCGGTGTTGATGTTGGCTTTCATAATATGCAGACTGGGTGCGCTTGCCCGCAGCCGCACGCCATAGCGTCCACCTTGGCGCATCAGTTCTGGTTCCTCAAGAGTCAGTTCTTCCAAGGTGGGCATCACAATGCCATAGCCCGTGGCTTCCACTTCATCAAGGGCATGTTTGATGCGGTCATAGCTGGCCTTGGTGCGCGAAAGCTCAGTGAGTTGCCGCAGCAGGTCTTGCTCGTCGTTAATCTCAAGGCCTGTGCTTTCCGCGAGGACGCGATAGAATAGCTCTGGGTGCACGTTAAGGTCTACCCTTGCACCGCCTTCGCTGAGGTTAAGCAGCCCCAATATTGCTTGAATCACGTGCTCAGCGCCGCGCAGACGTTCCACGAACTCGCTGATGTCACGCATTACGCGCAAACCAGTTGCTGCCCCGCGCACGGCGGTGTAAAGACTACGCCGCAGCCAGTGTTCGGATTCTAAGGTGGTAATCCAGTTGGGCACGTTCACGCCTACTTCGCGAATGGGGAACTCCATGAGCACCTGCGAGATGATGCCGCGGATTTCGTCTTCGCCAAGCTCCTGCGCGTTCACCGGCATCACAGGCACGTTGTAGCGTTCGCTCATCGCGCGTGCCATGTTTACGGTGGCAGGAGCCTGTGGCGTGGCACTGTTGAGCACCACCACGAATGGTTTATTCAACTCCAGCAACTCGTTGATGACGCGCTCTTCTGCTTCGGCGTATTCTTCACGCGGTATCTCGCTGATGCTGCCGTCTGTGGTGACCACCAAGCCGATGGTGCTGTGTTCCGCCACGACTTTGCGCGTGCCGATTTCAGCCGCCATGTTAAAGGGGATTTCTTCATCATACCACGGCGTTTGTACCATGCGCGGCTGGTCATCTTCAATATAGCCCAAGCTGCTGGGCACGATGTAGCCCACGCAGTCGATCATGCGTACGCGGAACTTGGCGTTTTGCGGCAGTTCAATTTCCACGGCCTCTTCGGGAATGAACTTGGGCTCGGTGGTCATGATGGTGCGGCCACTGGCGGCTTGGGGCAATTCATCCATGGCGCGTTCGCGCTTGGCGGCCACGGAGATATGCGGGATAACGAGTGTATCCATAAACTGCTTGATAAATGTGGATTTGCCGGTGCGCACGGGCCCCACCACGCCGATGTAAATGTCGCCCTGGGTGCGTTGGGCAATGTCTGCGTAAATGTTGCGCTGGTCCATAATGATTCTCCCTTCTTTCTGTTAAACGGATGGAATGAGCAACATTTGCCCGCCGGTTGCTGTTTCGCCGGTGATTTCGTTTTCTTGCCGCACGGCATCCATGGTGGTGCGGTAGCGTTTGGCGATATCCCACAGCGGTTCACCGTGGCTGGCGAAGTAGATGGTAAGTGGTGCACGAGCGGCAATTTTGTCGGCTTCGTCGTGTTTGACCACACCCACCACATTGCGGCTGTTTGCGGCAAAGATCTCGCCTGCCACGGCCAGTTCTGCATGCACATCAAGGGTGCCGCCGCTGAGACTTTCCTGCAGGTTAAGCAGCTGCACATCCACGTCAGCTTTATACTTGTCGTCACCTTTCAGTGTTCGTGTGAAGGCATAGGATAGTTCTCTTTCGATGGTTTCTGCGTTGCCGCTTTGGTCGGTATACACGACATGCAGCTTCACTTTTCCATTCACTTGCAGGCCGTCAGGCTTCACGGTGACTTCGGGCGTGAGAATTTCGTGGTTCACCAGCAGCACGCGCTGGGCACCCAACTCAAAGGTATCCTGCGTAACGAGGGTATCGCGAAAACTTTCCACCAAACGGCGGGTTTCCAGCAAGCGCATATCCGGCCGCGCGCCGCCCTGCGTGGAATAGGCATCACGGATAACGTTGAGTTCCACTGGGGCATAGCCTTGCACATCGGCACCCACGCGGGCGCTGATATCCAGCAGGCGTGCTGCGCCGGTGCTGTCGGCCTTTGGGGTAATATCTAGGGCACACACGCGCAGACGCAGGGTGTTTTCAGTCGCTTCGCTCACGCCCGGCGCTTCGATGATTTGGCTAAAGGGCATCACATGCAGCACTTGCACGGGTTCTTCGACCCCGCGGCTGCGATAGACCACACGGGTTTCGAGGTTGCCTTTAGCGAGGAGTTTGTTCTGGATGGCTTTCACTTCGCCGGGCACAACGGCTGCATGCCGCAGCAGAATTTGATCTACCGGTGGAGCGCCTTGGTCGATTTCAATTACTTCGCTCAATGGGAAATGCGTGGCCGCCAAGCTTTCAAGCGAAGATGCAGCTAGGGTGTCGCTGAGCGTTTGCATGCCGCCGCCAGTGACGTCGGTGAGCACGGCATCTTCGTGCACGCGGGCGGCGCGCAGTTGCACGCCCAGCATGCCGTTGGTGTCAAACCGACGCTGACTGGTGGCGCGTGCGTTGGCGAAGTCGGGCTTCACCACCACGATGATGGCATCACCTTCGGCAAGGTCGGGAATGTCGATCATGCGGCTGAAGGGTGTGTTTTGTTCCACGCTTTGCAGGCTGCCGTCTTCAGCGGCATAGAGCACCGTTACGCGGGCATTGCCGTCCACGGTCACACGCTCGCCGTTGGTTTGCACGGCATGCACAGCGGGTTCCATGCTGCAACGCAGCATGCGGTGAATGTCGGGGCAGTATTCGGGCAAAGTGATGATGCCATCGATGGGTTGTTCAAGTTTTGCATCAAACACGCTTTGCGCGCGGCCGACGTTTTGGGTGTTGTGCGCCAGTTCCATTGTGTTGGTCCCCCTTGGTTTGGATTGTGTTTATGGCATGTATATGCGGTGGGGGGACTGGTCATGCCGAGGGATGCAAAAAATGTTTCACGTGAAACACGGTTTGGATTGAAAAGGCAGCCTTTGCGGTGCGCAAGGCTATTCGCGGAAATGTTAAGGAGGTGACGCCAGCATTGTTCTTGGCGGGATGTAGGGCGGATGCACTACACGCAGACGTAAAAATTCACACATTATCCATTGCTTTTGCTTGCCCAAGTGTGCTATACTATAAGATACCATAATATAGAAACGAAGGTGCGCGCACATGGCTCAACAGAAAAACACGAAAAAGAAAAATCCCAATTCCGTAACCTTATCGCGCAAAAAAATCGTCATCATTGCGGTGGCGGTGGCTTTGGTCTTGGCGTTGCTGATTGGCAGCGTGGTATATTTGCTGGTTTCGCAGGGCTTGCCTTGGTCACTGACCGGCACCGGCACAAACGATACGCAGCAAACTACTCGCCCGCCGTTAGACCTTGACGACTTTGACCCCTTTGCCGGCGTGGATTTCAGCAACTATATCAACGTTGGCGATTGGCGCGGCGTGGTGCTGGACCTGGAAGCGTTTGACGATGAGCAAATGTCGTTGATGATGCGTGCACAATTTGCGGAAGAAACCGACCGCACTGTGGTGCAGTTGGGCGATCATATTATCTTTGATTTTGATGGTTATGCTGAAGGTCTTGGCCGCTTGGAAGGCATGGCTTTCGAAGGCGCTGATTTAATTATTGGCAGCGACATGATGATTCCCGGCTTTGAAGAGCAAGTGGTGGGACAGACAATTGGCCAAACCTTTGAGATACACGTTACATTCCCAGATGAGTATCCGCAAAATGCTGAGTTGGAAGGCCGCGATGCGGTATTCACCTGCGTGGTGCACGAAATTTTTGCTCCTCCGGCGCAGCTGAGTGAAGAACAGATTTTCATGGCATCGGAAGGCGCAACGACTGACAAGCAAGAATTGCTCGACATCATGTTTAACCAGATTCGTGACATGAGCGCGATGCAGGCATTCCATGCTGTGTTTGACCAAGCAGAATTTATTGGCAGCCTGCCCGCGGCAGCGAACATCTATGAACACATGGGGCCACAAGGTGAGTCTTGGGCGCAGGAAGACCTAGTGGTGTTTGCCATTGCTGCACAAGCAGGCGTTGCCATCACCCAAGCTGATGTTGATGAGGAACTGGAGCGTTTCCGCCGCATTGAGGGCGAGGAAGCGATTGAGGAGGCGAAAGCGCAAATTCGTCAGATGCAAGGCGAAGATTTGACAGAAGAAGAAATGTTGTTGATGATGCTGGGCACATCGCGCGCAGAATTTGTGCGCAGCTTGATGTTTGCCCGCATTGGCGAGCTGATTTTCAGCTATGCCGTGGATAGTGAAGGCAACAGTGTGTATGTTGAGGCAAGGGAAACCAGCCGCAGTTAAAGCGAGGGAACAAGATGATCAGCATTCGACCGTACGAGGAAAAAGACCGCGACAACGTGCGCATTGTGTGCATGCAAACAGCGAGTTTTCCCAATGACACACAGCCGGGGCCGCAGCATACCAAGCTGCTGACCACCTACTGCGATTATTATATTGAGCGGCAGCCGCAGCACTGCTTTGTGGCTGCCAATGAGCAAGACGAAGCTGTGGGCTACATTATGTGTGCGCCGGAATATTGGGCGTATCGCGAGGAGTATCTGCGAGACTATGCGCCGCGCAGCAAGGGTTTGCCTTTTGTGCAACGCTTTGAGTGCGTGGCGGCAGCGAAAATGCCGCGTCTGTTTTACAAACGCTATCCTGCGCACCTGCACATCGACATTCTTGATGCTTACCAGCGCATGGGTGTTGGGCACCAGCTGATGGACGCCCTCACCAAGCATTTGCGAGACATGGGTGTGCCTGCTGTGATGCTTGGCGTGAGCCCGACGAACAAAAAAGGCCGCAGTTTCTATCAGAAATACGGCTTTCATCGGGTGAGGCGGCTGCCATTTACGTTGGTGCTGGGACTGAAACTATAATAAAAAAAGGCTGTTTTAGACTTTTGTATTGATATGAGAACCCCTCAGCCACGCCTTATGGCGTGCCAGCTCCCCTACAGGGGAGCCCTTGGCAACACCTGAAAGGTCGAGTTTCGCTAGAGGAGTTTCACGAAAAAGCACATCAATACAATTATCAAAAAAGTGATAAAAAAACACCCTGCCTTTACTGGGCAGGGTAATTTTTTATCTTGCTTTGATAGGACACAGCGAAGCGACGGAGCCGCACCGCAGGTGCTATTCGGGATCTTCAACGAGGATGGGTTCGTCATCTAGACAGGAGCAGGACACGAAGCTTTCCAAGCTATCGGATTCATCAACTTCAGCGTCTTTTTTCTCTTTGAGTTTTTTCACCAGCAGATAAACACCCGCTGCTGCGGCTGCCACGGCGGCGACGATGGCGACGATTTTCAACACTTTTTTGAATGTACACATAGGGGGAAACCTCACTTTCATAATAGCTGTTTCTAGTATACCCTATTTTGCACAGATTGTCAAGAATTTTTTGCACTTGACAAGTTATTATGTAAGTCTTATAATAGAAGAAGGTATAACATATTGAAAAGAGGTTGCACATGAAACGCTTGCTTTCGTTTTTGCTGGTGCTGGCTATGCTGGCGGGACTGTTTGGTATGCATGCTGCCGCGTTTGCGCCGCAGGATGAACTAACTTGGGAACTTACGCCCTATCCTGTGATACTCATTCATGGGATCTTGCAGTCGGACGTTTTTCTCTATGAAGACGATGTGCGTGTTTATCCGCATCGCGAGCCTTTTCCGGAATTTGATGAAAGCGCATTGATTCGCCAGCTGCTGTTTCCGCTGTTGAGCAGCTTGTTGCTGCAAATGGACTTGGGGCTTTCACGCGTATTGAACACCGCATTGCTGGATTCCACCGAACTGCTGCGCACGGATGAATATGGCCGCCTGCTGCATGATTTCCGCACGGTGCGCTATCCCTATAGCTTGGCGGAGTTGACGCAGGCCGAGCGTGATCGTGTGTATGGCACGCTGCCCATTCGTGGCATGGCCGAGCACATGGGTGAAGAAAACGTATACTTTTTTACTTATAATTCGTTCGGCAATCATCGAGACATTGTGGATGAACTATATGCGTTTATTCAACATGTGCGTGAACGCCATGATGTGCAACGCGTAAATCTGGTGCCGATTTCGTTGGGCGGCACGCTATTCAGCGGCTTGGTTGAGTACTATCCCCATGTGCACAACCAGCTGAACAATGTGGTGATTACCGTAGGTGCGATGGACGGCAGCAACCTTGCAGGCGATTTATATACCCGCAACCTGCGCTTTGACAACGTGAACCTGTACCACGATTTATTCCCCGAGATATTGGGCGACAGTGTGATGGGCACGCTGATGAATATTGCGCTGCGCTTTGTGTCTAAGCCGTTGTTGATGGCGATTCTCAACACCGTGATTGATACGCTGATTGGCGAGGTGCTTTCTTTCCACACGAATTTGATGACCCTTGTGCCCAGCGCGCAATATGCGCAAGTGCGTGAACTGTGGCTGATGGGTGACAGCCATGCCGAAATTCGCCGGCAAATGGATGATTTCCATCAGGCGCAAGTGAATTTGAACGACAATATTCTTTCGATTATCGACCAGGGTGGTCGAGTTTATGTAATTGCCGAGTTTGACTATGGCAGTGCGCTGCCCATTGGCCTGAACTATGCCCAAAATGGCGATGGTCTCATTCCCGTGGCTTCGGCTGGGCTTGGCGTGACGGCTGCGTCCTTTGGGCAAACGCTGAGTGCCGAGCACATCGCAGGCGTTGACCCGCGTTATATTTCGCCTTGCGGGGTGGTGGATGTGTCTACCGCGTTGCTGCCCGACCAGACCTGGCTATTCAAAGAACAAGATCACGAGGGTACCGGACGGTCGGATGTGATCATTCGCTTGATTACCCGCCTGGCGACCGATGAAGCTCACGTGGATGTGTTCAGCATGCCCGAGTGGCCGCAGTTCAACTGGGGACGCGAAACCCGTAATCATTATTGGATTCAGCAGGATATTGTGCGTATTCTGGATGATCCCGAGCGCGAGCTGACCGCTGAACAGCGCACACAGTTGCTAGAAGCTGTGGCGATTGCAGACGCGATGTTCGCCAACACGCACGTTTGCCCTGAAGAAACTGCGGCCACCTATCGTGCTTTGCATGAGGCACTGGTTGCCGTGGGCGTGCGCCAGCCGCACGTGCCCTCTTCGCCGCCCAGTGCATTGTCGCGCGGGTTTGGCACTGTGATGGGCTGGATTAACACCTTGTTATATTTTGTCATTGGGCCGCGTGGTTTCTTTGACCCATTCTGGCGCAGCTGGACAGTGCGCTGGTAGTTCTTTTTTTGGAAAAAAAGAACCAAAAAAACTGATGTCGCTTCGCTGTGTTCTGTTATAGGTTCGTGAAAGCCAAAGGCTTAAACTTAAGTTTAAGTTGAGGTGAAAAATTATATACATTGCGTGATGGAAAAATTGCGTGAGCTATGCTAAACTTGTCTTATCCCCAACCAAACAAAGGAGAAAGATATGTTAGACAATATTCGCATTGGCAATCAAATCACGCAATTGCGCCACCAAAACAACCACACGCAGGAGGAACTGGCCGAAAAGCTGGGTGTGTCGGTGCAGAGCATCAGCAAATGGGAAAATGGGCATACCCTGCCCGAAACAGCGTTGCTGTGCGCGCTGGCGGAGACACTGGGTTGTAACGTGAACGACATTCTAACACCCGGACAGGCGCGCAATCAAATCACAAGCTTCATGGAACGCAACTTCGCGCTGCCGGAACAGCAGCTACTGTCGTGGGTTCCACGCATCAGCCGTTGGAAGCCGCCCGAGGGCTGCGACATGTGGTACTCCTTCCCCGCAATGCTTGCCGAGGCGCTTTGCTGCGTTGAGGCGCAAGAGGCGGGGCACACGGATGTCACTTACCCGCAGCTTAATGAACGCTTCCGCGAGCTCATGCACATCACTGGCGTGGGCTACGGCTTTTTGTGGAACACCGTTAAGCGGCACATGATTGAGGAGCTCTGGCATATTAACGACATTGGCGAAATGGTCGCGCGCGTGATGGGCTACTATGGCCGCGATTATCTTTGGCTCACGCGCGAAAACGCCACGCCAGACGAAATGCGCAAAATAATCACGTGGTCGGTGGAGCAGGGGCGACCCGTTGTGATGGAATGGCCGGGCGGTATTCCGGAGTTCAATATTATCACCGGCTATGCGCAAGGCGGCGACACGCTGATGGGCTACACGTATTGTGAGGAGTGCGCTGTGCAAACCAACGAGCTGGGCATGTTCGTAAACCCCGCGCGCTGGGACGAAGATTTCGCGTTTCGCGTGTTGGTGATTGGCGACAAAACACAGGCGACCGTCACGGATTGCGACACAATTGCGTATGCGCTGCAAGTGTTGGACAAAACCGAAATTGACGACAAATCATCGTGGTCGAACGAGCTTATCGCCGGCGACAAAGCACTTCGCGCGTGGTTGGAGGCCTGCGACACCGATGAAAACACCGTCGCTCTCTTTGCTCTCAACGACATTTTCACATACGCCCTCTACCAAAACTCAATTTACACGCAGCAGTGTCTGCTGTCATACTACAAAAAGCTGGCACTGCATGGCAACAGGCAAGTGCATGACATTGTGTGCCAAATCACCATTGCCGTGGACAGAATAACACGCGAACGCGACGGCCTGAATGAGCCGAAAAAGCCGAAGAAATATGCCGCCGCCCGCCGCCAGCATATCGAAAACTTGCTGGCGCACCGGGAGCACATGCGCGGCTGGCTGCGGGAACTGAATACACTGATGATGGAGAAATAAATGAACAATCACGAGCTAACACAAGCCGCAAACCTGCGCCGGTCGCGCAGAAAATACCTTGATCAGGCAATTGCGCCAGATGTGCAAGAAAAACTGCAAGCTTTTGCCGATGCATATGGCGCGGCGGGCGACATGCGCATTGAGTTGGTGTTTAACGATGGCACAGCCTTTGCAGGTTTTCGCAAAAGTTATGGCTTGCTCACTGGTGTGCAGCACTATGCGGGGCTGATTGCCAAGCGCGGCTGCTCCATTGCAGAAGAGAAAATGGGCTACTTTGGCGAACTGTTTATGCTGCAGGCGGTGGCGTTGGGCTTGGGCACTTGCTGGGTTGGCGGCAGCTTTCGCCGGGCTGATTGCCCCTTTGAGCTGGCTGATGATGAGCAGTTGTATTGCGCGATTACGCTGGGGCATTGCGCACCGGACGACAATGCGCGTGAGCGGTTCATTCAGTCGATGACGCATCGCCGCACCAAACGTGCTGAGGACATGATGGCCGCTGCGAATAACGCACCAGACTGGTTTGTTGCAGGCGTGCAGGCCGTGGAGCGTGCGCCCTCGGCCCGCAATCTGCAACCTTGGATGTTCAGTTATCAAGACGACATGGCTTGTGTTACGTTGGTCAATAGCCGCAGCTGGGTTGACCTGGGCATTGCCAAGCTGCACTTTGCGCTCGGCGCAGGTGCTGGCACTTGGCAATGGGGCGACGGCGGTGCATTCACTCGGGAATAAATCAATTAACTTGAAAGCAGTTTGCTTTTATTCGTTGCTGTCGCTCCGCGAGCCTTCCTCACCCCTCGCGACTCGGGGAGCTCCTTCCAGAGGAAGGAGCTTGGGGGCAAAAAGGATATAACGCCAGCAAAACGTGAAGAAGTAAGCCTCACCCCCCTCTTTAGAGGGGGAAAGCGCTCGCAGGCGCAGGGGGTGCGAATTGCAAGGCGGAGCGATAACTTACTATAATCAAAAACGCTCTGCAAAACATGCAGGGCGTTTGTGTTTTATGGGTTAGTTCATTCCAGCGTATATAATTCTGCGATGGTGATGCCAAGCACTTTGGCAAGGCCCGCAGCTTCATAGTCGGTGACGGTGCGACGTTGCTCTTCTAAACGCGAAATTGAGCCTCGGCAAATATACACAGGCAATAGCTCCAATTTGTTTGAAAGCTTCTGCTGACTCCAGCCGTTTTTCAGGCGAAGTTTGCGGACATTGGGTCCAACGATATTCATGGCTTGGCTTTCATCAACAATGCGCGCATGGTAAGGCATACCTTTCCCTCTTCGTCTTGGTAATATTAGTTTCTATTATACAGTTTTCGCATAAACATTTTGTCCACGGTATGTAGAAATAAAAAGAGGAAAAATATACCATACAAAAAAGACACAAAAAAACCCGGCCGTTTATGGCTAGGTTTTTTATGTAGAGAGGTGTTCTATCTGCGTGCTTCGGGGCGAATTTGCGGGTGTTGCCTGCTTTGCAATTGGGCAAAATCAATGGCCACAATATCGTGCATGAAGGTAGTGAAGCTGTCCAAGCTATCCGTTACGGTGCGAATATCACGGCCAATGACGCGGCTGGCTTGGTCAGCGCAAAAGCGAATGGAGTAGGCACCTTGGCCAATGTATTCACCGCTTTGTAGTGCTAGGTATTGCGCAATCGTGTTATCTTCAGGCAAGTCAGCAAATTCCACGATGAACCATACTTCTTGCAGGTTGTTCACCAGCGCAAGCTTGGTTAAGGCATGCACTAACATGCTGCGTTGGATGTCGAAATCGGTTGCGTGTAGCTGTGCGTGGGTTTCATGGTCGGTGAGCAGAAATTGCTGGACAATGAATTGTCGTCCGGAAGCTTCTTCTGCGGCACGTGCTTGTGTGCCATTATGTAGGATGGTGTCGTTTTCAACAAGGCCCATCAACGTGCTTAGCCTGCGCGGAATGTTGGTTTGGCGGTTGCTGCTGTTGCGTTGACGATATAGGTTGCGGATGTCCTGCTGGGTGAGATGATCGAAATCCACCGCATGGCGCGGAGTGGCAGCAAACACCAAAACGCCGCCCGCGATGGCCAGCACAAGTGCCGCACACACGGCGATCACGGCGATTTTCTTGCTTTTTTGCATATCAATACCCTCCTGTGCTTACATCCCAACTATTATAGCACATTTTTTTCGCAAATACAAGCTAAAAATACAAATATTTATGCAAAAACCACCTGCATAGCAGGTGGCATATGGTGGGGTTATTCCTCGGCGATGTCTTCTTCGGGGGATTCCTCTGCTGGTTCTTCAGCGGCTGGCACGGGCGGGGGAGCTTGCAGTGCGGCTGCGGCCTTGACCAACGCTGAAATGTCAGTCATTAGTTCGGCGGCGGTGGTGCGCACCGGCAAGGCTTGGTCGTGAATGGCTATCCAGGCAAGGGTTTCTTGGCTGGTGAGCTTGCGTGTGGCGGCTTGGCGAATAGTAGATTCCACATCGGTTTTTGCCACCTGGGTAATCACATCTTGATCCAGGATATTGCACACGGCCAGCATGCGTAAATCGGGAATAGGGTCATTGGCGGCGACCAGATTCAGTGCGGCAAGGGCATCTGCTGTGGGGATGAATTTTAGCAGCTGCTCAATGGCCTTTTTGCGCACGATTTGCTCGGTGTCACCAGTGGCGGACTGGGTGAGTGTACCGATGTCCGTGAGGTGTTTGATGGCCGTGCGGCGCACGCAACTTTTTTCGTCATGCAAGGCATAGGGGGACAGCCAAGCTTGCAACTCGCTTTGGCTATAGCCGCCATTGAGCAAAATCTGGCGGCCAATGCGCTCCACAATCATGTAGCGCAGGTACCAAAGCTCCAATTGTGTGCCTTGTGCAGCCAGCTGTGCCAACACGCCGGGCTCTTCGTCTTGCTCCACAAGCGCTTTCATTACGGCTTGTTCGGTGTCTTCCTGTTGTCTGGCTCGGGTGAGAATTTCCTCGCGGCGCCGCAAGAGTTCCTCTTGTTCATAGTTTGGGGTGGGGTCGAGCAGTTTTGTCTTTTTTGGCATGGATTCTGGGGCCCCTTTCTCAAATTGAAGTGCGTTAAATTTATTTTACCCGAAATGGTAGAAAAAGTCAAGGGTTAATCGTAAAGGCGGTGATATTTTTTAAGAAATAGGCTTGCGTGGTTTGCCAACACGAGGATTGCTGCATGATCGTTCGTGCGCGATCGTCAAGCGCAGGGATGTCGTTGACGTGGTCGGGGGCGGTGCCGTTGTGGATGTTGAATAGCGCGGTGAAGACTTCAGCAAATTCAGGGGATAAAAATGTTTGCACGGCCCGCTGAGCAACATCGGTGAGCGGCGCACCGTTGCGGCGGAAAAAATGACTGAGCTGCTCGCTGCCGTCTTCCAGCAGATAGCCCAGTGCATAGGCGAACTGTGCAGCTTCGGGCAGTGTGGCGAACAGAGCATCGGGATCGTCGGACTCCTCCAAGCGATGCTGCACATTGGCACACAACCCTGCGATGAGCCGCGTGGGTTCGGCAGTTGCCATTTGCTCGGTGGTGGGCTCGGCAAACTCACGCCGCAGTGCGTGATATTCTTTCAGCTGCGCGATGACGGCATCACGGTTCGCATTGCGTCGTGCCGAGGCACGCGAGGCTTTCACCCACGCGAGAATACACAGGGGAACGAGCACAGCGATGACAGCGTATAGAATTGGGTAATCTCGGATGGATTGCAGCACGATTTAGCTCTCTTTCGTTAATGTAGCATAGATTTCGCCGCGGCGACAGCCACTTTCACGCGCGGCACGCTTGGCCGCCTCTGGCAAGGTTGCGCCCTTGTCGGCATAGTCACGCGCCAACGCGACGGCTTGTTCAAGCGACAAGGCTTCGACCTTCACAGGCTCTGCGCCCATTAGGACCAGCACGATTTCGCCCTTCAGCGTGGCTTCGGGGTAATCAATCGCTGCCTGTGCACAGGTGGTGCGGATGACTTGCTCGTGCAGCTTGGTCAGTTCGCGTACAATCGCCAGTGGGCGTTCGCCGAAATGCTCGGCGAGGTCGCGCAAGGTGTGGGGCAGCTTGTGCGGGGCTTCGTAGAATATCATGGTGCGGGTTTCGTTTGCCAAGGCAGCAAGATGCTCGCGGCGGTTGCGCTTGGTTACGCTGAGAAAGCCCTCAAACGTGAAGCGGCCGCTGGGCATGCCACTGAGCGCCAATGCCGTGGCAAACGCCGTGGGGCCGGGCACGCTTTCCACAGGAATTCCCGCTTCATGGCAGGCATCAATGAGCTGTTGCCCGGGGTCGGAAATCGCGGGCAGGCCGGCGTCGGTGACAAGGGCGGCAACTTTACCCCCTTGCAGGCGCTGCAAAATTGCAGCACCGCTGGCGCGCGCATTGTGCTCGTGATAGCTGACCATGGGCGTGGCGATGCCAAAGTGATGCAGCAGCTTGGCCGTTACACGGGTGTCTTCGGCGGCAATGAAATCGCAGGTTTGCAGCGTTTGCACAGCACGCGGTGATATGTCGCCCAAGTTACCGATGGGCGTGCCGACGATGTATAGCTTCATCGGTTCAAGATATCGGCATAATCGCCGTATTTCACGTCAATGCCGCGCTCTTGCAGAATCTTGAAAAACGTTTGCTGCACCACAGTTTCGTGGGTGGAGCTGCTTTGGAATACTTCCAAGAAGTCGCCATAGCTGAACGTAACGAACTGAATGCGCCCCGCTGGTGTGTTGCTCACGGTGATTTCGGCTGTGCGCACATGCGGCTGCATGCATGCGGGCATCTCCAGTTTGCCCAGATTGCTCAGGCAGCTGGTTTCGCGGCTCACAATGCGATAGCCAAGGTTGATAAACGGGCGCAACACCACGTTGGGCACAATTTTGATGATGGGCAGGCTGCCCAGTGCTGCCATTTTCCACAGGTTTTTGCGCATTTCTTCTTCGGTGCAGGCGGCGGCAAGCTGCCCTTTGATAGCGGCCAAAATCTCCTCGAAGGACCATTCGCCGGGTTTGTCGCTTGGTTTAAAGCTCACGTCGGTCACCAGCGCAAAGTTGCGCAGGCTGGTGCTGCCAAACATTTTGCGGGCTGAGAGTGGGATGGTCATGACCAGCGACTTTTTGGTGCTGCGCGCTGCAGGCTGTGTGCGATAAAACGCCAGCATATAGGCAGCTGTTAGATATTCGGTGGCGGTAACACCCTGCGCTTTGGAAAGACTAAGCAGCTGTGCAATGGGTAAACGTCCATGCTGAATTTGCAGGAAATCCAGGTGCTTTTTGGGCGTGTATTTCCACGTGGAGGGCGGGTTGGGCACCTTGCCTTTGACTTTGCGGGCAAAGTGGCGGTAGTCGTCGCGCAGTTCTTCGGGTTTGGGTGGCTCGTCCAGTTGCGGCAACCCGGTTTCAGCATGAATAATTTCCACGCCGCCCAATTCAAGGTAGCGAGCCAACACGGTTTTCATGAAAACCAGCACGCCTTCGCCGTCAGACACGGCATGCGATAGCTCTAGCGCCAAGCGAGGGCCATTGTAGAAAAAACGCAGGAGTGTGCCGTTTTTATCAATGGGCATTTTGCGGCAGGGATGCCCTTGTTCGGGCGTCACGTTGATTTTTCCGACCGGAATAAGGCTATCGCGCATAAAACCGCGGTGCAGCCGCACAAAAAACGACGGAAAGCGCGGGCGCACGTCGTCAATCGCTTGTTGGAACCGCGCGGGGTTAACGTCTTCGTTGAGGATGAACGCGATGCGGTAGACTTCGTTGTCGCTTTTTTTGGTCAGATTGCAAAACAGGTATCCGGCTAAATCAGGTGTAAATTTCATAATCTTACCTCCTGACCTTATTATAACACACCTGAAGGAAAAATGCAATAGAAAGTGTAGAGTGTAAAGTGTAGAATGTTAAAGATGCCACACAATATACTTTACATTCTATACTACATCAAAATATACATCAATGCCATCATCAGCCCGGGGTCGGCTTGCTCTTTTTGCAGCAGCGACATCAGCAGAATGACCAAGCCAGCATCGCCATTTTCGTCACTTTCTCGCGTGCAGTTGCAGTCCGTTTTTTTGCAACTGGAGCCATGATTTTTGCTTGCGCCACCCAAACCGCCCAAGCCGCCCATTCCGCCAAACAGCGAAAACAAGCCGCTCAAGCCGTTGTCGGGTTTTGGCGGCGGCGGGCAGGGTGTGGGCAACGGATTGTTTGAGCGGGCGGATTTGCAGGTCTGCTTTGCTTGCGGTTGTTTGCGTTTTTTCTGCGGGCAAGGTGCGGGAATCTTGTGGTGCGGTGGAGGGCAAGAAACCGGCCTGCGCGGCGTACATGGCGGAGGGCATGGTGGCGGGCAAGGCGGGGGACAGGGCTTGCAATGATCGTTGAACTTGCTGCGTCGCTGCATGTCCCGTGCAGCGGCAAGCGCCTGCTGCTGCTGCGCCAGGAATTCTTGACGGTTGCGCGGCTGCGGCATGGGCTTACCTCCTTAATTTTGATGAAAACTTGGATAGAACACAGCGAAGCGGCGGAGCCCCACCGCAGGTGGCTTATTTCATGACGTGTTGCAGTTCGGGCAGCAGGGCAAACATTTTCATCATTTGAGCGGCTTGGTCGGCGCGCTGCTGACGCTGGCGGCTCAGATGCGGTTTAAGTGCCATAATTAAATCTGTGCGGGGATCACGCGCATGCATGCGCTGCATCATAGTTGAAAGACGAGCCAGCATTTCCGGCGTGAACATGTTGCCAGCAGCACTGTGCCCAGTATTAAAAGTGTCATGCGAATCCTCCTGTTGGTGCGTGCTTCCGCCGTCCGTTTGCCCAAAGGACGAAAACAGCGATTGTGCAGCATCTTGCAGGTTTTGCAGTTCATCGTCGCTCATGTTGCCCAGCATGCTGCTGATTTGGTCAAAGTCGATGTTGTCGAAGTTCATGGGCACCTCTAGTGTAGAATGTAGAGTGTAAAATGTAGAGTGCAGGCAGAGTTTATCTACACTCTACGCGATACACGTTACACTTGCTGGTCCATCCCTAAACGTTTCATGAGGGCTTGTGCTTTGGGTGAGCTGAGGATTTGTTGCAGGCGGTCTTTGTCGCTGATGAGTGAGCGCAGTTGGGATTGCTGTTGTTCACTCAGGCCGGTTTCGGCCAGCTTTTCGAGGGCTTGGGATTCGTCTTGCGTGCCTTGGCGGCTTTTGAGCTGCTGTGCCATTTGCAGTAGTTGGCGTTTGTTCACGGACATGCGTATTCCTCCTCTATTGTACTATTTCATGTATATTGACTTTTGGGCGACGATATGATAAAATGATGATATAACGACGCGGGAATAAAAATTTGCAAACGTTTTGCTTAAAGCGCGAACTGCTCACCGCAGGTGTGATAAAATATAGTAAGAAGAGCGATGTTATGGATTGTGTGACAACGAAAATCCCCGGCGTGGTGGTGCTGACCCCGCGCGTGCTTGACGATGCTCGCGGCTGGTTCTGCGAAAGCTATAACAAAAAAGCGCTTGCGCAACTTGGCATTGTCTGCGATTTTGTGCAAGATAATCGCTCGTACTCGGCGAAATCAGGTACGCTGCGCGGTCTGCATGCGCAAGCTGCGCCATGCGAGCAAGCGAAGCTGGTGAGCTGCACACGCGGGCGAATTCTTGATGTTGCGGTGGATGTTCGCCGCGATTCGCCGACCTATTTGCAATGGGTTGCTGTTGAGCTGAGCGCGGAAAATCACAAGCAGTTATTTGTGCCGCGCGGCTGTTTGCACGGCTTTGTGACGCTGTGCGATGACGTGGAAGTTGCGTACAAAGTGGATGCGTTTTACTCGGCGGCGCATGATGTGACGGTGCGCTGGGATGACCCCGTGTTTGGCATTGACTGGGGCGTTGAGCAGCCGATTTTGTCAGAGAAAGATGCGAATGCGCTATCGTGGGAGGAGATTGTATGAAATGTGAAATTGCGGGCGGATTTGCATCAAACAGGAAAGTTCGGGCGGATTTGCATCCGCCCCTACGGTTGCGTGCGCTGACGCGAATATTGTGTGCGATTATGCTTTCATTTTCGTTGCTGTTTTTGCTGGCCTGCGGTGTTGCAGAACCTGTAGGGGCGGATGCAAATCCGCCCGAATTAACAGAAACCACCACGGAAATGCCCACCACAACCGAGGAACCCACCACCGCCGAACCGCGCGAGTGGCCAGGTGTGCCGCAGGCATATTGGGCGATATTGGACGAGCCTACTCACTTTCCTTCGCCTGCTCATGGCTTTGCGCTGGTAGATGTAAACGGTGATGGTGTGCTAGAGCTAGTGATGGTGGCTCGACAGGGTTGGGGGGAGAACACATGGATCGATCCAGTTGGCTTGTTCACGCAGCGTGATGGTGTAGCATACTCTTTAGCTGCTGGTGGCAGTGCTCGATTTGGCTTCAGGATTGCGGCTGATGGCACAATTTTTAGCGAGAACAGAGTTAATGATAGCATGTTCACTGGCTATTTCAGCTCGCGACGGTTGGCACCTCGCGCAGTAGAAACAACCCTAATCACTCGCACGACAACATTTAGCCATTGGTACGATGATGGCACAGTTACTCTTTGGTATAGGAACATGCACGATGTATTGCGTGAAGTGACGGAAGAGCAATACGAGGCGATACAGCGACGCTACCAACCTACCAATCTCATGCAGTTTAACATAACCTGGTTTGACGAGGTGGGCGCATGAACATGCTCATCACTGGCGCACAGGGGCAGCTTGGGCGCGATGTGCTTGCCGAAGCTGCTAAGCGCGGCTGGACTGTGACTGGCGTGGATATCGCTGACTTTGACTTGATAGACAGAGCCGCCACCCACACTGCACTTGCTGAAATCAAGCCGCAAGTTGTGATTCACTGCGCGGCCTATACCGCCGTTGATCGCGCCGAAAGCGAGCCCGCACAGGCCTTTGCAGTCAACGAAAACGGCACACGCCACGTGGCGGAATATTGCGCTGAACACGGTGCGTGGATGATTTACGTGAGCACGGATTATGTCTTCGATGGCAGCGGCACGCGCGCTTGGGAAGTGGATGATACACCCGCGCCCTGCAATGTGTATGGCAAAAGCAAGCTCGCAGGCGAGCAAGCCCTGCGTGAGATTTGTCCGCAGCACATGATCGTGCGCACCAGCTGGGTATTCGGCAGCCATGGCGCGAATTTCGTGAAAACCATGCTGCGGCTGGGCAGCGAGCGGGCGAGCGTGAACGTGGTGGCAGACCAAGTTGGTGCACCGACCTATACCGTGGATTTGGCGCGGCTGCTGTGTGACATGGCGGCCAATCCTAAGGCTGGAATTTATCACGCGAGCAATGCGGGTGAGTGTAGCTGGGCCGACTTCGCCCGGGAAATTCTTTCGCTGGCTCGCAGCAACTGTGTGGTGAATGATATCCCCAGTAGCGAATATCCAACCCCTGCTATGCGCCCCATGAATTCGCGATTATCGCCCAAGGCGTTGATTGACGCGGGCTATGAAATACTCCCGCCATGGCAGGATGCGCTGGCTAGAATGCTGGGTTAACCCTCACCTCGCTCCGCGAACACCACCCCGGTGCTGCGGCACCACCCCTCCACGGAGGGGAATGGGGCTTGCTTTTTCGACTCATATAAATAGTCCACCGCGAAGCGGCATAAAGTTTTTTGGTTCTTTTTTCAAAAAAGAACAAGAAAGAGGAATTACAATGACTATCGTACAACAACTTTGCACGGAATTTGGCCTGCAGGTATGGCAGGTGGAAAATGTGATTGCGCTGATTGACGAGGGCAACACGATCCCCTTCATCGCGCGTTATCGCAAGGAGCAACATGGCACGCTTGACGACCAAGTGCTGCGTGACCTAGACGAGCGGCTTGGCTATTTGCGCAACCTGCAAAAGCGCCGCGAGGAAGTGCGTGCGTCCATTGAGGCGCAGGAGAAACTCACGCCTGAAATTGAAGCGGCACTTGAAAAAGCGGTTACGCTGGCGGAAATTGAGGATATCTATCGACCCTTTAAGCCAAAAAGAAGAACCCGCGCAAGCATCGCAAAAGACAAAGGCTTGGAGCCGCTTGCGCTTGCGATTTTCGCGCAAGAGCGGGGGAGTGCCGCGCCGGAAACACTGGCGGCGGAGTATATCACAGACGAAGTGCCGAGCATTGATGATGCCCTGCAAGGCGCAAGTGATATCATTGCCGAAATGATTAGCGATGATGCAAACATACGCCGTCGCCTGCGCAATTTGTGCAACACGGTGGGCGAGCTGCAAGCCAAAGCCGCTAAAGAAGAAGACAGCGTGTACGCCGATTACTATGATTTTTCGGAGTCTATCAAAAAAATCGCTGACCACCGTGTGTTAGCCATCAACCGCGGCGAGCGTGAGGAATTTTTGCGGGTGAGCGTGGTGCTTGAGCAAGCCAAGGGCTACTTTGTGGTGGCAAGCGAAAGCGTGCGCGGCGATGACTCTTGCAGCGAATTTGTGCGCGCGGCAGGTATCGATGCTTATGATCGGCTGATTTTTCCGTCCATTGAGCGGGAGATGCGTGGTATTCTCACCGAAAAAGCCAATGCGGCGGCCATTCGCAACTTTGCGGTGAATCTGCGCGAGCTGCTGCTGCAACCGCCCGTGAAGGGTAAGGTTGCGCTGGGGCTTGACCCGGGTTATCGCACTGGCTGTAAAGTTGCGGTGGTAGATGCCACCGGCCGCGTGCTGGACACCAATGTGATTTACGTCACGCAGTCCAAAGGTCAGTATGAAAGTGCAAAAGCGCTGATTTTGAGCATGATTCGCAAGCATGGCATTGAGATTATTGCCATTGGCAACGGCACGGCCAGCCGCGAAACCGAAGCCTTTGCAGCTGAAATTGTGCGTGAAGTAGGCGAGCCGTTAGCCTATATGATCGTGAATGAGGCGGGCGCGAGTGTGTATTCGGCCAGTAAGTTGGCAGCGGAAGAATTCCCGCAGTTTGACGTGAGCATTCGCAGCGCGGTGAGCATTGCCCGCCGTTTGCAAGACCCCTTGGCGGAGCTGGTGAAGATTGAGCCGAAGGCCATCGGCGTGGGGCAATATCAACATGACATGCCCAAAAAAGAACTGGAAACCGCGCTGGGCGGCGTGGTGGAAGACTGCGTGAACGCTGTGGGTGCGGACGTGAACACGGCATCTGCGCCGCTGCTGAGCCACATTGCGGGTGTGAATGCGGGGCTTGCGAAAAGCATTGTGAATTATCGCGAGGAAAACGGGGCGTTCATCAGTCGTGCGGCACTGAAAAAAGTGCCTAAGTTGGGAGCCAAGGCCTTTGAGCAGTGCGCGGGGTTCCTGCGTGTGCCCGAAAGCAAAAACGCCTTTGATAACACCGGTGTGCACCCCGAAAGCTATGCGATTGCCAAGGCATTGCTGGCAGCGTTGGATTGTAAGGCAACTGAAGCAGCTGAAATATCGCAGAGCGTGGATATTGCACATCTGGCAGAAAAACTCGGCTGCGGTGTGCCCACGTTGCAGGATATTATCAAAGAACTGGCCAAACCCGGCCGTGACCCGCGCGACGAACTGCCGCCGCCCATGCTGCGCACCGACGTGCTGAAGATGGAAGATCTCGCGCCTGGCATGGAGCTGCTGGGCACGGTGCGCAATGTCATCGACTTTGGTGCGTTCATCGACATCGGCGTGCATCAGGATGGCTTGGTGCATGTGTCGCGCATTACCAATCGGTTCATCAAGCACCCCAGCGAGGTGCTGAAAGTGGGGCAAGTGGTGACCGTGTGGGTGATGAGCATTGACCTGCAAAAGCAGCGCATTGCGTTGACGATGAGGAAGCCAGGATAGATGTTCTTTTTTGAAAAAAAGAACCAAAAAACTTTAGCCGCTTCGCGGTGGACGAGTATAGAAATAACAAAAACCCACTCATTGCATGTCAGTGAGTGGAGTTTTATTTATAAAGTTTAGGTTTTTTTGATTACTTTTTTTGCAAAAAAAGTAATGCCTGCGCGGCGAGCGCAAAAACTTCGCGTTACGCAGCTTTTTTCAGTGCGCGCTCAAGCCAGATGGAAGCGATGTCGATGGCGTTGTAGAGCCCGCGGCGTTCGCAGCGTTGTTGAATGCGCTCCATGGGGCTGAGCTCTTCGTCGGTGGACATGAGCCAAACGTTGACTTTGTCAGCCATGTCGAGGTCGCCGTGTTTTTTGCTGGATACGATTTTCATCATCACCACGTAATGGTCGGCCAGCGAGCCATAGTAAATGGTGTCGCCGCAGCGCACAAGAGGATGCCCTTTGTACATCCAAAATGGACCATCTTGGGTTTTGGGTTTGGTGGCGGTTGGCATATCTTAGGCCTCTTCTTTCTTCAAATATTCTTTCACCAGCACTTGCAGCAGTTCGTCGCGGTCGATGCGGCGAATGAGGCTGCGGGCGTTGTTGTGCGTGGTGATATAGGTGGGGTCTTCGCTCAGAATATAGCCCACCATTTGGCTGATGGGATTGTAGCCTTTTTCCTCCAGCGACTGATGCACCAGTCGCAGGATTTGCCGCATTTCTTCTTCATATTCTTGCCGGATGCTGAATTGGATGGTATCGTTGGTTGTCATGGCGGTGGCTCTCCCTTCTAAATCTTCTCAAGTTCTATTATACACCATTTGCAGGGAAATTTCAAGGGGTTTGCAAATTTTATTTTTTATGCTATAATAAGAGCATGATTTTGTACATTCTTAACCATCCCTATCACTACGAAATGGAAAACCTGTGCCGTTGTTTTTGCCCAACGGCATCGCTACGTGTGATACATGGCTTTAGCTCCGGGCGGATTAGCATCCGCCCCTACAGGTTGCGGGTTGTGTCGCATGACATGACCGTCATCACACGCATCTCCACGCATATCACTGTGCAACTGCGGCAGGGCAGGCGGCGGCTCACGCTCACCCGTTCGCTGGGGGAAAACAACGAGCTAACCATGGCGCAAATGCTGTTTACGCTGTTGCGCCGTGCCACGGGTTGCACGCCACCGTGGGGGCTGCTCACCGGTGTACGGCCAAGCAAGCTGATGCTGCGGCTGCGGCGCGATGAAGGCGAAACTGCGGCGGAGCGATATTTTCGCGATACACTGTGGGTGAGCGAAGAGAAAACCCGCCTTGCAACTACAATTGCCAAGGCAGAAGAACCGATGATCGCGCTGACAAAGCCGCGCAGTTTCAGCTTATATATTTCCATTCCGTTTTGCCCAAGCCGTTGCAGCTATTGTTCGTTTGTGTCGCACACCATTAATCGTGCAAGCGCACAAAAGCTCATTCCAAGTTATGTTGATGCATTGTGTAAAGAAATTGTCTTTACAGGCGAAATTGCGCGAAATCTAGGGCTTGAGCTAACCAGCGTATACATTGGTGGTGGCACGCCAACGAGTTTGACAAGTCAACAGCTTTACACGCTTTGCGAAACCTTGCACGCGAATTTTAGCATCGCAGGTGAGTTCACTGTGGAAGCCGGACGGGTGGACACCATCACGGCGGAAAAGCTGCGTGTGTTGCGTGAGCATGGTGTGAATCGCATTAGTGTGAACCCGCAAAGCATGGATGACCGCGTGTTGCAGTTGGCTGGACGGCAACATAGCGCGCAAGATGTGCTGGATGCGTATGAGTTGGTACGAGCGCATGATTTCGCTTGCGTGAACATGGATTTAATTGCTGGTTTGCCGGGTGACAAGCCGGCGGGCTTTACACAGTCGCTTGCGCAGGTGTGCGCGCTAAAACCCGAGAATATCACGGTGCACGTGCTCGCCATTAAGCGTGCAGCGCGACTTGAACAGCTGCCGACAAGTGATTTTCTTTACACCATGCCGTCGGAATACGCGCCTTATTATATGTATCGCCAGAGCCGCAGCTTGGGTAATTTGGAGAACATTGGCTGGACATTGCCGGGGCACGCTTGCCGATATAATGTGGACATGATGGAGGAATCGCACACGATTTTGGCTTGCGGTGCCGGTGGGGTAACCAAGCTAAAACATCCCCACACAGACGAATTGGAGCGCGTGTTTGGGCTGAAATATCCCTATGAATATTTGCGCCGATTTGATGAATTAATGCAACGCAAGGCGCGGGTGATGGAATTTTATGGCGCGTTGGGAAAAATATTTTGAAATTGCACTTGACAAGGGCAAGTTTTTATGATATGATAAAAACACTCAAGTGAGAGTTATTATCAAAAAGGAGAAAATATGATGAAAAAATTTATTTGCACAGTTTGCGGTTATGTACACGAAGGAGACGCACCACCAGAATTCTGCCCGCTGTGCGGCGTGCCTGCGGACAAATTCATTGAGCAGCCGAGCGAAGCGTTGGCCTTTGCAGATGAACACAGAATCGGCGTTGCGCAAGGCGTTGACCCCGAAATTGTGGAGGGCTTGCGCCAAAACTTCATGGGCGAATGCACCGAGGTTGGCATGTATCTGGCCATGAGCCGCCAGGCCGACCGGGAGGGCTATCCCGAGGTGGCGGAGGCCTACAAAAGAATTGCGTTTGAAGAAGCAGAACATGCGGCCAAATTTGCGGAACTGCTTGGCGAAGTGGTGGATGTTTCGACCAAGAAAAACCTGGAAATGCGCGTGCTGGCTGAACACGGCGCAACACAAGGCAAGTTAGACATTTCCAAGCGCGCCAAGGCACTCAATCTTGACGCAATTCATGACACCGTGCACGAGATGTGCAAAGATGAAGCGCGGCATGGCATGGCATTTGCAGGACTGCTGAAGCGGTACTTTTAGCCATGAGAAACACCATTCAACGTCAGTTAATTCTGCAGGCCATGAAAGAGCTAGATATCCACGCAAGTGCTGAGCAAGTTTATCAGCATGTGGTGCAGCAACACCCCACCATCAGCAAGGCGACGGTTTATCGTAATCTTAGCCAAATGGTGGAGGCGGGCGAGCTGATTAACATCGGCAATCTTGATGGGCAAACACACTTTGACCACAATTGCCATGCGCACCACCATTTTATCTGCGAAACTTGCAAGCGAATCGTCGATGTTGAGTACGATTTTGCCGATGTGTTGGCAAAAATTCAAGGCATTGATGGCTTTGCGATTTCGAACATTGCTTTCAGCGGTGTTTGCAGCACATGCAAAGCATAAAAAATAGCAACCACGTTCGCTTAATTGCGCATGTGGTTGTTATTTTATGCGATTCGTTATCGGAATAAATCCGGCCGGTTCATCAGCACTGTGCTGAACAAAAACAGAACATCCTGTCCATCGAAATCGATAAATTGCGGCAACAGGCGGCTGGGGATGTAGCGAATATCCACCAGCGTAACGCGTGAGTATGCTCCCAATAGCAGCGGTGCAATACTGGAGCCAAATGAGTCGCGGAAAATAATCAGCTCGCGGTTGGTTTGGGCGTTGAGCACTTCAATGGTAATCAGTGCTTGTGCACCGGCTAAAAACACGTCATAGCTATCCATTTCGCCAAACAGCTCGGTGGTATACACTGCGCTGCGCTGCCACTGCAGTTGATTATCCAAGACATAGACAATGGCGTTTTCCGTGTAGTCATTGGTGAGGAAAATTAGCTCATCCGGCGGCACAGGCAGAGCGGCATGGCCATGAAAACTGCCGTAGAACGGGTATAGCCTATGCGCGGTGAAGCTATCCTGTGCGGGCAGAGTGACGCCCATTGTGTTTGCCAAACGCGCAGCAACCGGGAAAATCTCCTCCTGTCGCCAGTGAATATCCGTGCGATAAAAATCATCAAGCGACATCACATCGAATAAATCAATGAAGGTGTGCTGCCCCATCTGCCGGTGAATAAGACGCAGCATGGCATCGTAATCCAGCGACAAAAAGCCATGTGGCGGCGCCAAAAAATAATTTTTGTCGGGGAAAATGGCGTAGTAGACATTCATGTCTTCGAAAAACTGGCGGCTGAGGCCTGCAAGCCATGCGGCGTTATTGTGCACCGCCTGTGGGTTAAGCGGGAACTCCATCTGCGACAAATGCCCCGCCACAAAGTAATAGCCATTGTGATCGCGCTGACGCATGCCATAGTGCCGTGTGAGTGCGTTAATGGTGCGAAACTGCTCGCGTGCGGGGAACTGGTCTTGCATATACACTTCGAAATCGCGCGCAAATTCACCGCTGAACACACGCTGTGCGGTCAGTTGTGGTGGGCGAGCAAGCAAACGCCGCTCAGCCTGCGAGCGGTGGTTATTCGGCATGATGAAAAATGCCACCCCCAGCACTAGCAGGAGCGCAGCGAAGACGATGATGGTGAGTTTGTTACGTGCTTTTTCCATAAGATCCCCTAAAACCGAAAATAAATGAACGGGTTAAATGAGCCATCTACTAGGTTGGCGGTGACCAGAATTAAGATGATGGCAACCAGCACAGGCTGCAGCAGCGTGAAGCGTGAGTTTTTTTCTGCCATGTGGTCGCCCAAGCGTTTGAGCCAGGGCATGCAGCAGAAAATGCCCATGATAAACAACCAAGCAAAGCTGCGTAGATAGTACAGTGACTGCGGGCCAACGAGAGCAACGCCAATGCCAAACAAGCCCTGTAGGTCAGTTAAGGTTGTGCCCGTGGCACCGCCATTGAACAGCACTAGGCTGACGATAATCACAAACATGGTGTAGACATGTGCGAGGGGACCAATGCGTTCCAGCACGCGGCGCAGCACGAATTTCTCCAGCACAAGCATCACGGCCATCATCGCGCCCCACAGAATGTAGTTCCAGCCGGCGCCATGCCAAAAGCCGGTGAGTGCCCACACCACGACGATGTTCCAAAGCCAGCGCAGGCGACCCACACGGTTGCCGCCCATGGGGATGTACACGTAGTCTCGAAACCAATTGCCCAGCGTCATGTGCCAGCGGCGCCAGAATTCGGTGACGGAGCGTGAGATGTAGGGATAATTAAAGTTTTCGGGGAACTTGAAGCCAAAGATGCGCCCGAGGCCAATGGCCATGTCGCTGTATCCCGAAAAGTCATAATACAGCTGCAAGGTGAAGGCAAGGGCATACAGCCAATAGAACAGCACCGTGCGTTCGTCGGAGTCGCGAAAAATTTCCACCAATTCACCCATGGGGTTCGCGATGAGCACTTTTTTCAGCAATCCCACGCAAAAGCGCCAGATGCCTGCAGCAATGTCTGGCATGATTTCGCGGCGTTCGCGCAGTTGCTCGCCAATGTCGGCATAACGCACAATGGGCCCTGCCACCAGCTGCGGGAATAGGCAAACAAAAGTCGCGAATGTGATTAAATTGCGTTGCGCATGCACGCGGCCGCGATACACATCTATCGTGTAGCTCATGGTTTGGAAGGTGAAAAAGCTGATGCCAATGGGCAGGGGAACATACAACAACGGAATTGCAGTGCCGAGTGCGCTGTTGATGATGCCGATAAAAAAATCGATGTACTTGAAAAAACCAAGCATGGCCAAGCTAACCACCATGGCGGTGATCAAAAATGTTTTAGCAAGCCGAGGCCTGTCGCGATATTTCTCAATGAGTAGGCTGAAGCAAAAGTCAGAGATTGATGAAATAAGTAACAGTACCGTGTAAACTGGCTCGCCAAAAAAGTAAAACAGCAAGCTAAACGCCAGCAGTACTGCGTTTCTATATCGCTTTGGCGCGGCGAAATAGGTCAACAGCACTGCTGGTAAAAAGACATATAAAAAGGGCAACGATGAAAAAACCATGGTGTACTATCCCAACGCGTTGGGCACGTTGGCACCCACACCGTCAACCACGGCTTCAAAGGACATGGCCATCACCACATAGTTGCCGCTGTGGAACACAGCCATTTTTTCTGCTTCCACGCAAATCCACATGGCGGGGTCTGCGGCGGCTTCCATCTCGGCAGCAACAGCAGATGCGTTTGCGCCTTCGGGCAGCTGCAGCAGCACAACCGCATGTGGAATCGCACTAATCAGTGCCTGCGACGCAATGCCACGCGAGCCTTCGATATAATCAATGAACACAAAGTGGCTGAAGTTCGCAGCAGTCAGTTCAAAGTTTTCAACCATCGGCAAATCTTCAACGCCTGCATAAAGTTCATGCATCAGTTCCACCAGATAAGGGTCGGGATTGCCGGTGGGGTCAACCCATTCGCCGCCGCCCCAAGGGTCATTGTCGTTGAGGTCGGGTTCCCAGTTGTCCCAGTCAAAGCTATCGTTGTCATAGCCATAATAATAGTCGTAGTCGTTGTCATTTTCAGCGGGTGTGCCGCAAGCCGCCAGCACCAAGGCAAGCGAAAGCAGCAGCGCAACAACCAGTGTAATCTTTTTCATAAAAATTCTCCTTTTCTTGTTGCCTTTAGTATACCACACCTGCGGTGAGCAATTCGCGCTTTGCGTAGAAATATTCGCAAGCATTCATGCACGCGTCGGTGTTCCACAGTATCATTATACCACGCCTGCGGCGAGCAAGTCGCTTCGCTGTGTCCTAATCATCTAATATCTAAAATCTAACGCCTAGCGTCTATTATACCACCATATTGTGAACAATTCAAGGCAGTGAAGCAAAAAGTTCGTGAAAGCGGGCTGAGGAGAAATTACTTGATTTTCATATGAGCGGCGCGCCAAAGGCACGCCCTACAGGGAAACGGCCCGAGGCCGAAGATTGATGCCCCCAGCGCCTTTGGCGCATTTCCTGTAGGGCGTTGCTTTGCAGCGCCGTTCATGTAATCTAACTAATTCGGCGTAGCCAGTTTTTGCAGATGAGCTAGTTTGACATGACAGTCGCTTTGTGATACAATGGAGGAAAGTTGTTTATTGGAGGGCACATGAGCAAACCAGAGTTGCTTGCACCGGCGGGATCGCCAGAAGCACTGCTTGCGGCGCTGCGCTGCGGCGCTGACGCGGTTTACCTCGGCGGCGAGGCATGCAACGCACGCACAACCGCGCAAAACTTTAGCCATGAAGAATTACAGCAAGCCGGGCGTGCATGCAAAATCAGGGGCGTGAAGATGTACGTCGCGCTCAACACCATGTTGGCCGACAGCGAGTTGCCGCAGGCGCTTTTGCTTGCTCAAGATGCGATGGCAGCCGGTGCAGAGGCACTGATTGTGCAAGACCTCGGCCTAATGAAACAATTAACAGAACAACTGCCGGGTGTAAACATACACGCCTCAACGCAGTGCGCTGTGCAGACCCAATGGGGGATGGATTTGCTCAAACGGCTCGGTTGCAGCCGGGTGGTGATTCCACGCGAGTGCACGAAAGCAGAAATTGCAGCACTGGTGAAAAGCGCGCCCATTGAACTGGAGGCATTTGTGCATGGGGCGTTGTGTGTGAGTGTGTCGGGCCAGTGCTTGATGAGTGCTGCGCTGGGCGCACGCAGTGGCAATCGCGGCAATTGTGCGCAGCCATGCAGGTTGCCGTTCATGCCCGGCATCAGCCTAAAAGACCTTTCGCTGCTGCATGAAGTGGACAAGCCTCCACTGAGCGAACTAGCCTCACTGAAAATTGAAGGGCGGCAAAAACGGCCGGAATATGTTGCTGCTGCGGTGAGCGCGTTTCGCAGCAAACTGGATGATGTGCAATCGCCGGTGAGCGAAGATGAGCTGCGCCAAGCGTTCAGCCGCAGTGGGTTTACACAGGGTTATTTCCAGGCGAAGAGAAATCAGAACATGTTCGGTGCTAGGCAAAAAGAAGACGTAGCGTCGGCACAACTGCTGAAGGACATGCGCCGATTGTATGAAAAAGAATTGCCTTGTGTGCCTGTTATCATGCACATGCTTTGTGCTGTTGGGCAGCCGGTTCAATTGACGGTGGCAGCGCGTGGACACAGCGTAACGGTGCTGGGCGAGGTTCCCACGCATGGCACAACAGATGAAGATACCTTGCGGCGGCAGCTCACCAAGCTGGGCGGCACAGTGTTTGATGCACAGAAGGTTTCAGTTGAGCGAGATGAGGGAACATGGTTGCCTGTGCGTGCAATCAATGCATTGCGGCGCGAGGCATTGGCTGCGCTGGAGGATAAACTGGCCGCGTGTGAAATTGCGCCATGTAGCGTTGCGCAGCCAGTTGAGCAGACGGCTTCTTCGCCGAAAAATAGCACGGAATTATGGCTGCGATTCAACTCCTATGAACAAGTGCCGGATGCGTTGCCGCCGGGTGCAAAGATCTTTCTGCCCTGCGAAACAGCATCGGCTGTGCTGCGAAAATTGGCTGCGCAAGTGACGATTCCCGCGGGCATTTTTGGTGCACACGAGCAGGTGCTTTGCCAATTGCAAGCTGCAAAAGCAGCGGGCGTGCAACAGGCGATGGCGCACACCTTGGATGGCGTGGCATTAGCACTGGCGGCGGGTTTAGTCCCTGTGGCAGGGGAGGGCATGAACCTATGCAATCGCGCAAGCCTGGCTGCCGTGGTGGAGCTGGGTGTGGGGGCGGCAGTGGTGTCTAGCGAGATAACTCAAGGTGGTTTGCGAAACCTGCATAGTGAAATCCCCGTTGGTGCGATGGTGTATGGGCGGCAAAGATTGATGTTAATCCGCCATCAACTGCCCACAGAGTTAGTTGACCGAAAGGGCATTAAATTCCCGGTGCGCATGCGCGGCGATTGCGCTGAGGTTTATAATTCACGGCCGTTGTGGCTTTGCGATATGAAGGACAAGCTGCCCCCGATGGACGTTGCATTGATGAGCTTCACGGTAGAAAGCCAAGAAGAATGTGCACGAGCGATTGCGGCCTGGTTGCACAGCGAAACATGCACTGGGGAGTTTACGCGGGGTTGGTATAAGTGAAATATAGAAAAGCCTGCTTTCGCAGGCTTTTCATTAGGGCTAAGCAATTTTATACAACGTAATTGCCGACGAGGCTGTGGTTATCCCGCCTGCGCCTGTTTGCATTGCAGTTGGTCCTGCGCTGATCATGCCATTTGAAATTGTGTCTCCAGCATTTAGTGTTAAGATAGTCGTTACAGAACCGGTTCCGCCGGCCGCAGGTGTGCTGTAGGCATTGTAATACGTGACATTACTGCCTCCGTTATTCACTTGCAGCGCAAAGTTTGCGCCGCTGGCTGCCTGCACCTTCCCTGTGACGAGGTAGGTTCCGGCTTGGTTCACGGTTACGCTGCCATCCGGGTTGACGGTGAAAGCACTGGTCGGCGACGTATCTGAGCCTTCAGCAGTGACCGGAATGATAACACCACTGGCCGTCGTTCCTCCTGAATACGTGCTGGTTGAAAATCCCATAAACGTGCCATATACAGCCGCAGGCACGGTTCCAGTCGCGCCAGTTGCACCGGTTGGACCGATTGCGCCATCGGCACCAGTTGCACCGGTGGCACCGGTTGCGCCAGTTGGACCGATTGCACCATCGGCACCCGTTGCGCCAGTTGCACCAGTCGAGCCAGTTGCACCGGTTGGACCGATTGCGCCATCAGCACCCGTTGCGCCAGTTGCACCAGTCGAGCCAGTTGCACCAGTTGGACCGATTGCACCATCGGCACCAGTTGCGCCGGTTGCACCAGTTGGACCGATTGCACCATCGGCACCAGTTGCGCCGGTTGCACCAGTTGGACCGATTGCACCATCGGCACCAGTTGCGCCGGTTGCACCTGTCGGACCGATTGCGCCATCAGCACCCGTCGCACCAGTGGTACCTTGAGCACCTTGAACGCCTTGGATACCCTGAATGCCTTGTGGACCAGCAATCGGTCCAACATCTTGCCACACGTTGTTAACCGAATCCCACACATAAAGGTCGGGATTAATATAATAAAATTCGCCCGGCACACCCACAGGCACATTCGCCATCAGCGTCGCAAGGTCAGGATACGAGCCGACAATTGTGCCGACAGTCCCTGCAACACCTTGAATACCTTGTGGACCTGTTGGGCCCAATGCGCCGTCAGGACCTGTTACGCCAGTTGCACCTGCTGCGCCAGTTGCACCTGCTGCGCCAGTCGCACCAGTCGGGCCTTGAATACCCTGGATGCCCTGTGGCCCAGTTGCACCCGCTACGCCATCAGCACCAACTGCGCCATCTAAACCTGTTGCGCCGGTTGCACCTTGAATGCCCTGGATGCCTTGTGGGCCAGTCGCACCCGTTGCACCATCAGCACCAACTGCGCCATCTAAACCTGTTGCGCCAGTCGCACCAGTTAGACCTTGAATACCTTGGATGCCCTGTGGGCCAGTCGCACCCGTTGCGCCAGCAGCTCCGGTAGCACCAGCTAAACCGCCTGCCCCAGTTGCACCCACAGGGCCTTGGACGCCTTGAATGCCCTGGATGCCTTGTGGGCCGGTTGGTCCCATGGCACCATCAGCGCCTGTGGCACCCGTGGCACCAGTTGCACTGGCTGTGCCATCGGCTCCGGTGGCTCCAGTTGCGCCAGTGATGCCTTGAATGCCTTGCGGGCCTTGCAGCCCAGTTGCGCCAGTTGGTCCGGGGTAGCCTGGTGGACCGGGGCAGCCACGCGGACCCGTTGGTCCAGTTATACCAATATGGCATCTGTGGCAAGAACCAGAGAACTCGTCCCATTCTGGCCAAGGCCCTGGCATACCGCAACTACAATTTTTCATTTATAATTCCTCCTCAATAAAATTCTGATATGCAAGCATATCATTACTATAATATTAAAGATGGCTAGCTTTTGTGCAAGTGAATCTTAATTTCGTTCTTTTTACTCTCCTTTCACCGAAAAAATCCTGATAAGTTGGGCAATGAAAAAATCCAGCCATTAGAGCTGGACTTTTTTATGCTTATCGGCGGGGGGAGTTTGCACATGGCAAATGCCTTATGTCGCAATGAGCATCCTCATTAAAATTTTTGCTTTTACATTGGTTCAATCCCTCTTAATAAATCACTCATATAAGGATATAAACCCCATGTTGCAAATGTTCCCTCGTCAATCATTCGGTCAATTTTATCATGGCCTACCCACATTGCGTTTATAGTTTCATCGGAGGTTAAAATTACGGTTGAAATATCGATGTTTTGCCGAAACAGCCAAACATCAACAAAACCGCCACATTCGGGACACCGCATGTGATGACGAAGCAATCGTCCGTTTTTGGGCTCAAGATTTACACCCAATTCTTCTTGCACTTCTTTCAATGCTGTAGTCAAGCTATCATCACCAGCAACCGCATTACCACCAGTATGTTCCCACATGTTTGGAAGTGACTTGTTCGGCGACCGTTGTGATATAAGATATTCGCCGTTGTCGTTTTCAATCAAAACGTAAACTTCAAGATGGTACTCACCTTTGTTCATGGGCTTGCCGCGTTCATGAACACGCCCTGTTGTATTGCCATTTTCATCAAGAATATCCCATAATTCAACCAAAGCTATTCTCCGATTCTTTATTTGCATTAAAATTGCCAGAACAGCCTATCGTTTCATCTCCCCGGGCTTGTTTCGACGTCTGGGTGGACGCTGTGGCTTGGGTGGCGCGGGCTCAAAATGCTGCATAGGCCAGGGGTGGTCATCCACAACCGGAACTTGTTTTTTGGTCAGCTTTTCAATGTTTTTCAAATATGCTTTTTCGTCAAAATCGCACAATGAAATCGCGATGCCGGACAAGCCAGCTCGACCTGTGCGCCCAATGCGATGCACATAGGTTTCGGGCTCGTTGGGCAGGTCGTAGTTGATGACATGCGACAGCTGGTCAATGTCAATGCCGCGCGCGGCGATATCGGTTGCCACCAGCACGCGCACTTGACCCTGTTTAAATTCCCGCAGTGCGCTTTGCCGTGAGTTTTGCGATTTATCGCCGTGAATCGCCCTTGCGGCGATGCCTGCACGGCACAATTTTTTGCAGATGCGGTCTGCGCCATGCTTGGTGCGCGAAAAGGTGAGTGCCGACGCAATGTTTTCGTCCTCAAGCAAGTGCAGCAGCAGCTCAATTTTATTGGGCTTGTCCACAAAATAAATGGACTGCTCGATGGTGTCTACCGTTGATGCCACCGGCGCGACTGCTACTTTCTTGGGGTTTTTGAGGATGGTTGCGGCGAGGCTCTCTATTTCCTTGGGCATGGTTGCAGAAAAAAGCAGGGTTTGCCGCTTTGTGGGCAGTTTGGCGATGATTTTCTTCACGTCGTGAATGAAGCCCATGTCCAGCATGCGGTCCGCTTCATCCAGCGTGAAAATGCTGACCGAGCGCAAATCACACAGCCCTTGGCCGATTAAATCATTCAGCCGCCCCGGTGTTGCCACCAGAATATCCACACCTTTGCGCAGGGCATCCACTTGCGATTGTTGCGACACACCGCCGAAAATACACGTTGTTTTTAAGTTGGTATATCGCCCGTAGGCCTGAAAGCTTTCGGTAATTTGCAGTGCCAGCTCACGCGTTGGGGTGAGAATCAGCGCCCGTGGAACTCGTTTGCTGCCGACTGGTTGCTGGCAAAGTGTTTGCAAGGTTGGCAGCGCAAAGGCGGCCGTTTTGCCTGTGCCAGTTTGCGCGCAGCCCAGAATATCGCGGCCCGAAAGCATCAGCGGGATAGTTTGTTCTTGAATGGGCGTGGGGGTTTCATAGCCCTCTTTGCGCAGGGCGCGAAGCAGTGGGTCTATTAGGTTGAGATTGTTGAAAGTCAAATTGGTCTCCTTAGTTTGGGTATGATTTATACTTTGGTTGCGAGAATGCTATGCGTTTATAAAAGTGAATGCGAGAAAAAAGGACGAAAAAAATGCCCTACACACGAAACCGGCATAGGACACAGCGAAGCGACTTGCGCCCCGCAGGGGTGGAGCCACTGGTCGGAATCGAACCGACAACCTGCTCATTACGAATGAGCTGCTCTACCATTGAGCCACAGTGGCAAACCAAACGCTCTCGCATAAAACAAAGAGCGTGCGGTTATGGTTACGCTTGTTGCGCAAGCTTGGCCAGTGCGGATTTCTTGCGGGCAGCGTTGTTTTTGTGAATGAGGCCTTTGGCTGCGGCTTGGTCTACCTTTTGGATAGCCTGTTGCACCATAACGGCTTGGTCGTCGCCTTGTGCATTGCGCGCTTTTTTCAGGACAGTTTTCAGCGCGGATTTGTGTGCTTTGTTTTGAGCAGTGCGTTTTTCGCTAACTTTCACACGTTTTTTTGCGGATTTAATGTTGGGCATGTGTCGTTCACCTCCTTACAGTTCACTCATACAATGTAATATTATAGCACATCTTTGCGGCAATTGCAAGCCCTTTTTCACATTTTTTCGCATCCTTTGATTTTTTTTGCTGTAAAGTGATTTTGCTTTGCGATTTCTCGCAACGGTGCAGAAAATTGGCAAGGCAAATGCCTTTACATTGCTAGAAAATGCCTGTGTTTGCAGGGCCAGCGCTGCTTCTGGCGCAGCGACAAGGACGACAAGGCGGCGTTGGCACACAAGCCATGGTAATCAAGCCGCCTGTATTCAGCACGCCTGGCAGCAGGCCGATGATTTTGTTCATGCCGCCGTCCACAATCAGGATGCCGTAGTTGGTGGAAAGATATAGCAAGTGATTAGTGGGATCAACTGAAATGCCGTTGACAAAGCTGCCCTGCGGCAGTTCAAGCGTGCCGACGATTTCCCGCGTGCACAAATCAAACACAAACACTTGGTCGCCAGCGGCATTGATGGCGTAAGCCAAGCCAAGGCGCGAATCTATCGCCACGGCACGCACGCCGCCTTGCACGGGGATGACCTCGCACAGCGTATTACAGTTTGCGTCGATAAAACCAAGACCGTTGTTATCCACATTCACCAAGAGGTTGTTGGTGCAGGGGTCGATTTTCATGGCGGAAAGCGCTGCGTCTGATTCTATGTTGCCCACAACGGTGTCTGTGTTGCTGTTGATGATATTCAACCCGCCATCCGCAGCAACGTAAACGAGGTTGGTGTTGGGATTAACCACAATGTCGCGCGGATGTTGCATGGGAACATTGGCGATGATTTCGTTAGTGAAGCCGTTGAGCACCAGCACCTGTTCATCGGTCGAAACATAGAGCTTTTGGTTATTAGGGTTGACGGCAGCATAGTATCCGCTGATTTGCGGCAACTGGCTGACCGTATTTGTGTTAAGATCATAGACTCCTGCGCAACCGTTGTTGCATAGGAAATACAGGCGGCGTTGCTGGGGGTCTGCGGCTAAAAAATGTACTGTGCAGGGCAATTCCAGCATGGCATGTGTTTGGTGCGTAATCGGGTCGATTTGCACGATGCTATGTCCGTTGGCCACAAAGGTATAGGACGGCATGGCACAGCCCGTGCCAGGGGCGGCGGGGCCAGTGGGGCCCGTTGGACCTGTGCTGCCCGTTGCGCTGCAGCCGGTGGCGCAACAACCAAGGTTGCCACAGCGTGCGGGATAATTGGGATAACAAGCGCCTGCACTGGGCGGTATGCAGTGGTCATTATCAGGATAGTTGCAAGAACCGGCGTATGCGCGGCGCAGCAGTGTGTTGTTGATGGTTGGTTTATGTGCCATATGTTGTTCTCTCCCTGAGTTGTCGTTTGGCGTTGTGCAAGCACTAGCCTAAGACATCCTATGCCAACTTGACCCAAGGGGAAACAATATAGTCAACAAACTTAAAAACCGTCCGATCTTTGCAGTCTATTTTCCGACGGGCAATATTCTCGCAAATTTTGCAGACGCTTTTCAAGTTTATCGACTATAGCTTGCCCGGGTGAAAAAAACAGGCGGATTCTCATCCACCTGCCTGTGTAATGTTTACGTCAAAATATTCGTTGGTTACTCGCGAACCAAACTGTGTTTTCCATCAAGGTTGTGCCGCCATGGTCGGTGCCAATGCCGCCGTGGTCGCTGAGCAGGATAATCAGCCAGTCTTCGCCGTAAGCGTCTGCCCGTGCTTGCGCCGCTGCAATAAGCCGCACAGCAGCTGTTTCGTTTCGCGCAAATGCCCTGTGATAGAAGGGGTTGTTGTAGTGATAACCGGTGATATGTCCCCAGGTATCCACGGCTTCCAGGCTGCCCAGCACGGCATCATAGCCGCTTTCGATGGCATCAAGCATGCTTGCTATCGTGCCTGCATCGCCGCGCGCGAAGTCAAACAGCGTGGGGAATTGCGCCATCTCATGCCGGAAATTGACGGTGCCGTGTGATCGCCAGGAATAGGAAAACCGTGCCCGCAGGCCGTGTTCGTGCATGCGCCGTAGGATGGTAGGAATCTCGGGCGAAAGGGTGCCACTGTTGTTGCGCACGCCATTTTGCAGCCCCCATGTGCCCGTGAACAAGCTGGCAAAGCCGGGGGAGGTATCCGTGGTTTGGTCGCCCGGCGTGGCACCGCCCACATAGCCCAGCCACAGGTTGCCCAGTGCAGCGAACTGCCTCAATGGCGCATCGGGATACTGCACTGCACGCGTGCCGGCCACGTTGGCCAGTGCGCCGTCGTAGACAATCAGCAGCAGCCTTGCTTGATCATCGTCTTGCAGCATGTGCCGTGCCATCACATGATATAGCTCGGTGATGGGAATGCGGTCGTCCATGCTGTTTTGCCACAGGCTTTGCGCGTTGATTTGCCGGGTGAAGTCTTGGTCGCTTTGCGCGCCAAGGCGTGGCAGCACAAACAGCCATGTGCCGCCCAGCAGCAATGCCACCAAGGCAATCGCGCAGATGGAGATGAGAATGGCTTTGAGGAGGGTTTTGTTTTTCATGGGGTACCTCGTGTGTTAATTTATAGAATGCCTTCGCTTTGCAGGTGAGTGATGAAATCGTCTACTTGTGCGCGCAAGTGTGCAACCAATCGGGGAACGGTTGCCGCAACCTCTTCGTCTGTTGGTGGAACGAGAGCATGCAGATACCGACCAAGTTCATCATTCCAAAAAAACGAACTAGAGGGGTTATGAAATATTCCAGCGATTATGCCATGTTGCTCGGCAAAGCCGTCAATTACATCTTGCGTACCGAACCCAAAGATAATGCCGATATTTTTTTCGGCATTAAACCAGCTCAGTCTTAAGTTTAATGTGCGCATGCCGTTAGGGAAATCATCAAACTCCCACTCAACTGTGTAGGCAGGCGAGGCGTCATTGAAGTTTAACCCAGCAGCGCTAAGCTCCGCACGCAAAATATTATGCATTTCCTGTTCGGTCAGATGCACCACATAAAATGCAAAGCCGCTGCCACCATGTGATAGCCGCACTTCAATGTCAAGGTCACTATAGTTGACATGCACAGGTTCTCGCGTTTGATAAGGCGGCAGGGCTTCAGTAGCATATTGGGTGGTCGTTGTTGTGTCATCAGCGTAGTTATGCGCACCCATGCAGCCCGCAAGCGTTGTTGCCCCAAGCATGCCAATGCACGCCACCACAGCGGCGTTGCGTGCCCAGCGTTTAGGCAACTCGCACAGGCTTGGCTTTTCGGCTAGCATCGGCAGTAAGGGCGGGGTATAATGCGTAACGGGTTGCAAATTTTTCATGGTGCACTTCTTTCGTGTTGCTGTTTGATTGTCACTTGCACGGTATCACCTGGTTGTTTGCCGATTTTTGCCCGAATATCTTTACGCACACCGATGATATAACAAACCGAGCCATCTGCGTGCTTCAAGCCCATGTTAACAATGCTGCCGTCATAAGGTTCGTCGTCAAACGTGGCATGCACTTTAACTCTGCCAGTGCCGAATTCCGCACGAACATCATATGGAAACTGCACATACGCGCCGTCCATGTTTGGCACTTGCTTGATTTCGGCGGTGAATGCGTAAATTTTTTCGCTCATGTTATCTCCCGCACCACACGACAAGGCACACCCACCGCCACCACATTGGCGGGGATGTCCCGCGTGACCACGCTGCCTGCACCGATGACGCTGTTGTCGCCGATTGTCACCCCAGGCATGATGGACGCATTTGCACCAATCCACACGTTGTTGCCGATGCGCACGGTTTTTGAAAACTGCGCAGTTTTGCGGCGCAAGTCAGGGTCAACGGGATGCCCAGCAGTGGAAATCACCACGTTTGGCGCGATGAGCACGTTGTCGCCGATGTAGATGTCGCCGTCGTCAACCAGTGTGAGGTTAAAATTCGCATAGCAATTGTTGCCCCAATAAGTGTTGCGTCCCCAATTGGCGTGCAACGGTAGCTCGATGTAGAGATTTTCGCCCACGCTGCCGAAGAAATCTTGCAGCAGAGCGGCGCGTTTTACTTTTTCGCTGGGGCGGGTTTGGTTGATGTCATAGAGTTTCTCTAGGCATACGAGCTGTTCCTCGGCAAAGCCTGTTTCGTCACAGAAGTAAATCTCGCCGTTGTTGAGTTTTTTACGCCATGTCATGGTGCGTTCCTCCCACCCAAAAATCATCTTGGGTTTTCATCATCGCTTTGATTTCGTCAACATGCGCTGAGCTGATTGGCGGCAGTTCAACCAGCTTGCAGCGTGTGCAACCCCCTGTGGCAAGCTCTTGCTCAATGGCGTTGCGAAACAGCGCAGAATAAACCGGTGTTGCATAAAACGCCAACGCCAATATCGTTTTGCCCTCGCCATATAGCGCTTTGCCGCTACCGTGATTTTCGTTTGGCGGGCTGATTTTACACAATCGTTTGCCAACTTTGGCACTCGTAAAAGCCACCGCTCCGGTCAATCCGTGCACGTTTTTCACAGGCGATGGCGCATAGCCCAACGCCACGGCATATTCAGCAATGTCGCGGTATAATTCACATTCATCTTCTGGCAACGCGCGTATGAGTGCATCAATCTTTTGGGTTTGAGACTTGGTCAAGGGTTGTCCTCCTGCAGAACATGTTTATCTAACCATTGTGCCACGCCGTCTTCATCGTTGCGTGCGCAGATAAAATCTGCTGCCACTTTCGCTTGCGGCAGCGCATTGGCCACCGCAACGCCCACGCCGCAATGGCGCAGCATTTCAATGTCATTCCAGTCATCGCCAAAGGCAATGATGTTGGCGGTGGGAATATCCCAGCGCTCCGCCAAATGGTGAATCGCATTCCATTTGGTGGCGGCGCGGTCTGCAAATTGAACCCAATCTTCACCAGAGAATGAAGTCACATGCACTGTAGGAAAATCAGATGCTAAAGCATAAGCCGTTGTGGCGTCTGCGATTTCCACAACGATTTTATAGGCTTCGCAGTCCAAGCCCAGCTTAAAATCCATGTGATGTGCCGGGCGAAAATCAGCCCAGCCTGGATCATTTTTATCAACGGGCTTGTTGACAAAGAAGCCCTTGTCGGTTTCAACCGTGATATAACCAGTACTTGGCTGCAACTGGCATTGCTGTAGCAACGCATTGGTAGTTTCAATATCCATGGCAGCGCGATAAACAACCTCATCGCCCACACGGGCAAGCGCACCGCCATTGGATACAATCGCATCGGGACATATCGTGTTGACAGAACGTTTGCAGGCATTTTCTGGTCGCGCTGTGGCGAACACGAGCTTAATCCCTGCTGCGCGGCAACGATTGAGCACCTGCGCCGTGTAGGGCGAGATACTTTTGTCGCTGCGCAGCAAGGTGCGGTCAAGGTCGGTGACGATTATTTGTATATTCATTGCATCAGATGCACCAAAATCGCTTTTTGGGCATGCAGACGATTCTCCGCTTGGTCGAAAATGACATTGGCGTGTGCTTCAAACACATCCTCGGTGATTTCCTGCCCCTTTTTGGCGGGCAGGTCATGCATCACGATGCAGCCTTCGGCGGCGGCATCTACCACAGCTTGATTGATTTGATAGCCGGCGAAAATGGCTTCGCGCGCGGCTTGCTCGTCTTCTTGGCCCATGCTGGCCCACACGTCGGTGTAGAGCACATCTGCGTTGCTAGCCATGGCAAGCACATCTGGTGAGCAGGCGAAATCGCCATTTTCGCGCGCCCAAGCCATGGTTGCGGCATCGGGTTCATAGCCCGCCGGGCAAGCCATACGCACAGCCATGCCCAGTTTAATGCAGCCCCAAATGAGCGAGTTGGCCACATTGTTGCCGTCGCCCACATAGCAAAGGGTTTTGCCTGCAAGTTCACCTTTGTGCTCGCGAATGGTCAGCAGGTCGGCCATGATTTGGCAGGGGTGGGCGAGGTCGCTGAGGCCGTTGATGACAGGGATATCCGACCACTTTGCTAGGTCATCCACGGTGGACTGCGCGTAAACCCGTGCCATGATGCCATCCACATAGCGCGAAAGCACCCGCGCGGTGTCAGCGATAGATTCACCGCGGCCCATTTGCAGGTCGCCGCTGTTGAGATAAAGCGCTTTACCCCCCAGTTGATGCATGCCCACTTCAAATGAAATGCGCGTGCGAGTGGAGGATTTTTCGAAAATCATGGCGAGTGTTTTGCCAGCCAGCAGTGCCGGACAGTGCCCGGCTTTGGTTTTGGCCTTGAGCTCGGCGGCCAAGTTCAGCAGTGCCGTCAATTCTTCGGTGCTATAGTGCCTAAGCAGTAAAAAATCTTTTTTCATAACTATACTCCATGCAAAAAATGGTAGACAATTAGTATAGCACATGGCAGGCATAATGTCAAGTCTGGCGTGCATGATAATACTGTCATGCGACAAATTTACAATGAAGGAGATTGCACACATGCCGCTAACCACAAAAGAACTCACCGCCATTGAGGACGCGATGAATCACGAGCAACTTTTGGTGAAAAAATTTCGCAATTTTGCCAGTGCAGCCAAAGATCCTGCCATTAAACAGCAGGCCGAGCACTTGGCCGACCGCCACGAGCAACACTTTAACACGCTCATGGGTCACTTGAAGTAAAGATGATGAAAGGATTTAAGAACCATGAAGAAATTGCAAGACCAGGAAATTTTGGCCGACATTTTGGCATCACAGAAGCAAGCTGCCGCTGAATTCAATCAGTCGGCAGGGGAGTGCGCCTGCCCCAAGCTCAAGCGTGACATGCTGAAAATCCACAGCGAAGAACAAAGCGGACAAGCGCAAGTATTCACCGCCATGCATGAGCGCGGCTGGTATCCCACCGTGGCTGCCGAGCCGCAAAAAATCCAGCAAGCACGCGTGAAATTTGAAGGCATTGCGCAACAGCTGGGCTAATCGCCTCAATCCCTCCACCTACGGAGGGATTTTTTTCATATTCGCTTGACTGTGATTCAATATTATTGTATAATGACAGTAATGAATTTGAGGAGGTCAAGTGATGAAATTTCGCAAGTTCTTGGCATTGTGCATGGTGTTAGCCGTTTGCGGGCTTAGTGTGGCCATCTCTGCGCAGGGCATGGATGATATGGAACCATTCACCATTATCAATCCCTATGCAAATGTGAACTGGGACAGCTTTGGGCAATATAAAGCTGCGCTGCACGTGCACACGAATAGCTCTGATGGCCGGGCAACATTGGCCGACACCATTCGTGACCACTACAACAAAGGCTTTGATATTCTCGCCGTTACAGACCACGATGTATTGCTTCAAAGCTGGAATGCACCGGGTAACATAGGCATACGGCACCAGTTTACCAATTTGCAAACGTTTTTTAGCCGCCGGGCAGCGCTATCCAGCGAGGCAATTGCACAAATTTATGCCGGCACTTACCCGGGACCTTTCCCGGGTGACTTCAATAATGGTCAGCTGCGCCGCCAACAGCAAAACGGCATGATTAGCCTGCCCAATACCAACGAGCAGTCACGCGTTGACCACACGCTAACCTACTGGGCGCCCTTCAACAACAGCTGGCGCGACACCACAACAAGCGTGCTGCGCCGCACACAGCAACTGGGCGGCATTGCGGTGCTGGCGCATCCGGGGCGTTACACTGGTGGGCGCCACGAAGACCAACGCGGGCTTGATGCGGTGTATGATCCCGAACATATCAACCGCTATGTAAACTGGTTTCTTGAGTTTGACGCAGCAGTAGGTATGGAGATGGTTAATCGACTGGACCGTGAAAGCCGCCGTGACCGCATCTTTTGGGATAACTTGCTCATGCAACTGATGCCCTATGGCCGACCGGTGTGGGGGTTTAGCAATGACGACAGCCATGCCTTGAACGAAGTAGGCTATAACTTTAACATCATGTTATTGCCGGAATTGACAGCAGATGCCACCAGGGTTGCCATGGAAACTGGCGCGTTTTATGCCGTGACCCGCGTGGCGCGACTGGAAGGTGTCAATGCCTATCTGCCCGATGGCACACCCATGCCGTTGCGCGGCGGAGCTGATACGCTGTTTTTGCTGGATCAACCCACCCCGCGTATCACCAACATTGCCACGGATGATTTTACTATCACCATCGCGGGCACGGACTACGACCGCATTGAATGGATTGCCAGCGGCCGGGTGATTTACACCGGCAACACCCTAGATTTGCGCAACTACCGCGGCTATCCTTATATCGGGCATAACTATGTGCGAGCGCAGCTGGTGAGCGAAACCGGCATTGCCATGACGCAGCCCTTTGGCATTTGGTGGGGTGGAACCTATCCCGCTGCACAGCCTGTGGTGGCAACGACGGACACATGGCTTGGCGGTGTGCCGCTTTGGTTATATGCTGTATCAGGCGCAGTGTATGTGTTGGTGCTTGCAGGGATTATCGTCCCCATTGTGCTGGTGCGGCGCAAAAAGTAAGAAATAACCCCCTAGGCCGCCCCCATACGCCAAAAAAATTCAGGGGCGGGCCCTAGGGAGTGTCTTCAAAATATACGCAGTGTCCAAAATCAGCATGTAGGGGCGGCTTGCAAGCCGCCCGAGATAGCATCTTAAGCCAGTATTTTTGCCCGGGTGGCTTGCTCCCCTCCCTGCGGTCGTGACGGCATACGCCATACCCTTACATGTTGACGATAGTTTTCATTTTTGGGCAAGTTACGCATTTGAAGACACGGCCTACACGAGAACATACTACAATCACCCTATCATAGTGGGGTGATTTTTTGTTTGGCAATTCCTTGAATAGAACACAGCGAAGCGACAGCGCAGGTGGCACAACTTTTTTGCTTTTGAATACAATGGAACAGGACAACGCGTTGTCTGACGCAAGATATCGCAAAGCAATGACGAAAGGATCCTGCTCATGTCAAACTTATTTCATTCCCGCTGTGGTTGCAGAAATTCATGCAGCTGCCGCTGTCATAAATGCAACAGCAACAGCTGGAATCGTCCTGCCCCCCCGCGCGACTGCCGCAGGCCTTGCTGCCGCCCGTGCTGCACACCGTGCCGTCCCGTTGCCCCTGTGCCGCCAGTGCGCCCTCCGCTGCCGCCGCCCGGATGTTGGCATCCATGTCCGCCTTTTCGGCCCCCCTTTCCGCCGCCCTTTTGTCCCAAGCCCTGCTTTCCGTCCTGGTCAAAGCCACCGTTTGCGCCGCCTGTGTGTCCGCCGCATCCCTGCCCGCCGCGGCCATGCCTGCCGCGTCCCTGTTCGCTACCGGAATCTTGTGAGGAGCAAGGCTATATTCACCCCAGCAACTTGCCGCAGGCCTGCAACGCCGCAGGATATTATCGACCTGATGACGATGTTAGTGAGGCTAGCGCAAATGCTTCAATAGCCCCTTCTCCCTTCCAGTCCGGTTATCCGGGGAATTATCCACCACCAGCACCCTGCAACTACCCTCCACCGCCTGTGTACACACCCAATGGCAATTACCCCTATTCCCATGCGTAAATATGCACCCCGTTTCGGCGGGGTGTTCATTATTTTTTGTGAGTTGTTTACGAATTGTTAAAAAAAGCTTGACTTTCTGGCCACGGTATGTTATAATCGCATGGTGTTTGTCGAGTTATGACAGATATCTACATTAAAAAATCTTAAGGAGAAACTACCTATGGCAAAGAAGATTCTAGCAATTGCCCTGTCGCTGACATTCGTGTTGACGTTCGGCTTCATGGTAATGGCTGATTACGGCGATGTAAGTATTGTTGCTTCGAGCAGCACCGTAACTGGCGAAACTGGCGCAGGCACCGTAGCTGGCGACAGCGAAACTGCTGATGCAGGCACCGTAGCTGGCGACAGCGAAACTGTTGATGCAGGCACCGTAGCTGGCGACAGCGAAACTGTTGATGCAGGCACCGTAGCTGGCGACAGCGAAACTGTTGATGCAGGCACCGTAGCTGGCGACAGCGAAACTGTTGACGCAGGCACCGCACCTGAAGACAGCGAAACTGCTAATGAAGGCACCGTAGCCGACGACAGCGAAACTGAAGTAGCTGACACCGAAACTGAACTCGACGTGGAAACTGAAGTATTGGGCAGCTTCGACACCGAAACTGACACCGAAACTGAAGTAGCAGGTGGCGTTGACACCGAAACCGAAGTTGACACCGAAACTGAAGTAGCAGGTGGTGCTGAAACCGAAACCGATACAGACACCGAAGTAGCAGGCGGCGGCGTTGACACAGAAACTGACACCGAAACTGAAGCAGACGACAGCCAAGTGCTTGGCAATGTGCTGGGCGTTATCGGCATCGTTGTGTTGATGATCATCAACATCTTTGCCATCTTCAGCTTTGTGCGCATTTTGATTAACATGTAATTTCGCAATAACCACTAAGCGCCCCTGCCTTGCGGCGGGGGTGTTTTTTCGTCATGTTGCACAAACTTGAATTATTTTGCCAAAAGAGCTTGACAATATATATAATGCTTTTGCTCAATTTTTATTGTGGGCACTTTTTACCTTTACAATAAGCCTTGGCTCCCTCTTGTAGAGGGAGCTCCCGACCTTGGGGAGGGTGAGGGAGGGGTGCGGAGCACTTCAATCAATTTTATTTTGTCTAGAAAAAACACACGCACCCGGTAAAGAGTGCGTGTTAAACTCGTGTAGGGGCGGCTAATAGCCGCCCGTGATTTATGGCGAGCGAAAGTAGAAGGGGCGGCAGGTTGCCGCCCCTACACGAGCTATGCATACGTAACCGTATACGATCTGGCCGTTTCCCAGTCGTCCAGTTTCATGCCTGCTTTTTCGTAACAGCGGCAGGCGGCGACGTTCTCGATGCCAGTCTGCACCGTGCTTTCGCGAAAGCCGTTTTTCTTCGCCCAATTGACAACGAACTTCATGAATTGCGTGCCGTAGCCCTTGCCATGATAATCCGGGTGAATGTCCACGCCGTAAATATAAAATTCTTTCTGCGCTTCATCAATCATGGTCAGCGAATAACCAAAAATGCAGCCAATTACTTTGCCGCCCAATATGGCAACAAAAGCGATGTTTTGTGGTTCAGTCAAAAATACCTTGACTTGCTCTGGGTCATGTTCGTAGCTTTCGTCGCGTTTGTCCCCCGGATTGTCTTGAATGAACATTTCCTCCAGCGCGGGGATGTGTTTCTCTTGCAGATGTTCGAATGTTAATGTCATGTAATCTCTCCTGTATTATGTTTTTAATAAATTCAATATAGCCCATTGCTTTTTTACGTCAGCAATAGGCGGCGCACGTATTTGGTTGGTTCTTCGGGCTTAGCAGGGAGGACGAATGGTATGCATGACGCAACCTCCGTAAAAAGATTATTTTCATTTTACCACACCCACGCGCAAATTACAAGGATTTTTTGTCGCGTCGCTGTGCTTGCGTCAAGATTAACTGCCAACCAGCACGCCGCCCGGCACGTGCCCCACAATCACCGTTTCGGCAAGCGCGACGGTCATTTCCACCGTGAAGGTTTCCGCCCCGCCGGGCAGGATGACCGAAATGGCCACCTCTAGGTCCATCATTACACGGTGCATGGATTGATTAAGGCCAGCGGTGGTGAAGTCACTGCGAATGTCGGAAATGGCGCTGCCGGCCATGCGCAATGGTATGCCGATATTTGGTCCACGGCCTGCTAGCAGATCACTGCCCAGCAGCGCGCCGAGCGGGATACGGATGCGTCCGCGGCGTTGTTCTACGGTGCGCTCCACAGCAGAGTTAATTTGGCCGCGCAGCAGGTTGACTTCATGCGCATTGGTTTGCATGGTGCGAATGCCATCGTGTGAAATGGTGGTGTGCACAAGGCGGTCATAGGTGATTTCTTGCTGGGCAAGTGCTTGCTGCACAGCAAAAGCGATGGCCTCAGCGGCTTGTTGGCGCGCTAAGGTTTCGGCTAGGGCGTGGATTTGCGAGCTGGCACGGCGGTCTAGCACTATGCCTGTGCCAACGGAGATCACCACGCCCACCAGCAGCAAACATAACAACTTGCGCGACCCATGCATGCGCGAACGCCCCAGGCGCGGTCGCCGATAACGCCAATAACGCATAATGTCCCTCCCTCTAAACGCTTAAAGAAATAAAGTAAAGCACCCCCACACACTGTATGAGTGCGTGGGGATGTCTTATGTGATTAGCTATTATAGAAACCAACTGATTGGTCGCCAAAGAAGATTGATAACACGCACGATGATCATTAAGTGTCGCAGCATGCTGTTTTGGCCGATGGAGCCCCAGACTCTGAATTGCCAGAGCGTAAACTGCAGGTTCCAGCGTAGCAGTCTATTGCCAAACCCAGGCATCAGCGCATTTGCGATTGCGTCAACCACAAAATTGCGATTTTCTGCATCGTCCATCACAAGGCTGAGCAGCTCACGCAGCACGACGGTGACCAAATCTGCGCGATCGTTGTCGTCTACGATTGCAATGAAATAACCTTGCCAGCCGGAAAGCGACGTGTATGCAGAAGGCGTGCCAACAATCAAGCGATTGAAAATATCAAAGTCGATATTAAGTGGCAAGTCATCCAGCATGTCGTTGATCATCGCAACGATGTTTAGCTCAAACAGCGGCTCGGCACCAACGATATCTACTACTGAGGTTAGTGCATACAACGTGTTATCGAGGCTTTCTTGCAGCAATCCGCTTGACATAAAGTAGGCCACATTGGGCAAAATCGCAAGCACGGTATCCCATGGATCACTCACTAGGCGGTCAATCAGATAGATGAGCGGGTTCAAGATTGCTTCGAGTCGCTCGCGGTCGCTCGCTTGCGCCAGTTCATCGGGCGATGCGATTTGGTCTTGTGCAAACAGCGGCATCAGCAACGCTTCCAGAATCGGCACTAGGCCAAAACGGTAGCCCTCATAGCCGAAGACGGTGAGCAGCCCTTGCCCGTTGTTGATCTCTGCAACGCCGCCGAGCAACTGCACATCTTCCTCAAACAGCAACCAACCAAGCACCGGTGCCAAAGGTTCAAGGAAATCAACCAGACCGTTTATGAAACTTGCATTGCTGGTGATTTCTGCGCCCGGGAAGGTTTCGACATGCGCCAATGCTGCGGTGAGATTAAGCGGTTCGCCGCCAACCAGCACTGCGTTGCCGATGAGGTCGAGTAGCGTGCGGTTTGGCACAATTTCCATGTTGAGATCGAAGTCGCTCACTGCGTCACGCAGCAAATTGACGATCATGTCGAAGTTTTCTTGCGTAAATAGGTTGTCACCCATCAGGTTATACAGCCAGCCGCCGAGTGTATCGCCAAACAGCACAGGTGCGATGTTGTCTAGCAGGCGCGGCAGTTGATTTGTCATTCTGCCTGCGGTTGCGCGCGTCCACAACACACGACTATATAATTCCCTGGTGCATACATCGATTTCAGGATATTGCAGCGGTTGCAGCTGGGTTCTCGTTCTGCTCCCCGCATTCAATAGCTCCAACAACCCAGCGAAATCTTCGAGGGTGTCAAACACGTCTAGGCTGTGTAGGAGGTTGATGACGAGCAGGCCAGTGTTGACATTGAGGAACATGGCGCAGTCGTTGAGACCGAGTGCGGCGAGTTCTGGGTGTGGTGTTTCATTGAAGGAAACGATGTCGCCGACGACCAGCGCGGCAAGACTCAGGCCGAATTCGCCCAGCAGGCCGTCAAGATCGATGATGCCGAGCAGGTTGTTCAGGTCAACGCCGTCGAGCATATCGGTCACCATGGGAATGGCTAGAATCGGTTGCAGCGGATGCAGCAGATTGGTGAAGGCTTGTTGCAATAGCGCGTCTTCATCGCCTGCGGCAAACATCGCCAGATTCGGCAGAATTTGCAGCAGCGTGCTCACCGGGTTGCTGATTATCGCTTGCAGCAAGAATAGCATCGGGTCGATGATTGCGCCAATCATTTCTGCGTCGCTGCCGCTTTGGAAAGCAGAGTAGGGGACGAGGATGTCGATGAATCCGGGCACAGTTGCGCCGATTGCGAGGAGCATGGGCAGCAGTGCGGTTTCATAGCCATTGGCACCGAACAAGCGCACAAATCCGTCGCCGTTATTCACGTCATCATGCAGGATCATCGCTACATCGCCTTGTGCCAGCAAGAAGCGCAACACCGGACCGAGGGGTTCGAGCACCCAGATGAGTGCATCGCGGAAGCTGTCAGCGTCGTTCACGGTTGGCACAGCATCGTCAAACCGAGCGAACATCGCGGCTAAATCTAGCGCTTCGCCGTCAATTTCCACTAGATCAGCGATCAGGTCAACGAGGCTCAGGCCCAGCAGTTCAATGTCCAGCAAATCTTGTGCCATACCCCAGATCAGATCAGCGATCAGCTCGAAATTCTCGGTGGTATACAGATAGTCGCCCAACAGATTCTGCACAGTTTCTTCCAAGCTGTTGCCCAGCATGATGCTGAAGTCATCGTAGAGCATCGTTTGCGCATCTGGGTTATCCGTAAACAGCACAGTCCACACCCAGCGTAGCACAGCGTCGAGGTTATCCACCAAGAATTGCACGTGCATTTCTTGCAGCCACGGCCATTGGTTCATGTCCACGGTCGTCGGTGCGGGCGCGAGGGCGTAGTCGATGCGCTGTGCCTGGCTCGGTGTGCGCCCTGGCAGGTTCAGCAGCCGCAGAATCGCTTCTAGGTCGCCCGGCTCAATGCCGTCTAATATTCTGGTCGCTTCAATCAACGAAATCGCTAGCTGTGCTTGATCCACCGCCACAAATGCGGTGAAGTTGTTCAGTCCATAGGCGTTCCAAGGGGCAGCAAATGGGGTGATGGTGCCAACCACCAAGTCCGCCAATTCCAGTTCAAATTCAGCTAGCAAGCTGTCGACATCAAAGGCAAACAGGTTGTTGATGTCAAGCGCAATCAAGTCTTGCGGTAGCAATTCCAGCAGCACCGTCACCGGATACAGCAGATTGCGCATGGCTTGGTTCAGCAGCGAGTTTTCGCCCGCAGCAAAGTATGCTAGGTTCGGCAGCAGGTTCAGCAGCGTGTGCACCGGCGAGTCAATCAGCGATTCCAGCACAAACAGCAGTGGTGCTGCTAGGGCGGCCAGTTGGTCTTCTGGCGTGGCCGCAGCAAATGCCGAGTAGCCCAGAATTCCCGCGTCAGCAGGGTCGTCTGTTAGTCCGCCGACCAGGGCCAGCAACATTGGCATTAGCCCGGTGCGGTAGCCAGCGTGACCATCAATGATGCCCAGCCCTTGGCCGTTGTTCACGTCGTTGTCCACGATTAGCAGGATGTCCTGCTCGGTCAAAAACACTTGCAGCAGCGGCATCACGAGGGGAGCTAGCAGTGTAAACAGCGCCTCCAGAAAACTCGCTTGATCGCTAATGATCGGGCTCATCGCTTGCATGTCGTCAAGCAGTGCAGCTAAATCCAGTGCCGTGCCGCCGATGCTGACCGTTTGCTGCAGCAGCGTGCTCAGTGTGATGCCCGCGACCAGTTCCAGATTAACCACACTCTCGCCCAGTTCAATGAGTAATTGTGTAATCCAGTCGAAATTCGCTTGCGTATACAGCACATCACCAAACAGATCTTCCACTGTTTCGGTAATTGTTGGACGGATGTTTAGGCTCAGGCTGATTGGCAAGTCAAGCTCGTCAACCATGTCTTCAAGCATCTCGCGCAGGTCCGAACCATACACCAGCAGGCTCCAGGCCCAATCAATCAGACCATCTAGATTATCCAGCACAAAGGCAACGTACTCTTCGCCAAGCACCAGCGATGGTGCAGCGGCAACAGCTGCCGGTGCCAAACGGT
>WQWM01000003.1 GCA_009785335.1 Oscillospiraceae bacterium | reverse complement strand
TCTTAAGGGTTGTTAGTCGCTTCGCTGCTCCCGTTCACACTCAACACAAAGACCTAAATCTCTGCCTCGCGCACAAACCAAAACATCGCGACCAACGAATCGTTGTTTAATTTTCAAGGTGCAGTGTGCGGCTGCTTACCGCAGGGCACTAGAACATCATACCACATCCGAACACTATTGTCAACACTTTTTTGCAAAATATTTCAGAAAATTGTAAACGCTGCCGGGCGTGCAGTGGGTGACGCTTGACAACCAACACGGTTTGTGGTATACTATGCCTGTAGAAAGCGAATTTTGTCGTTTAAAGGAGAATATGCATGAAACGCACACTCGCGCTTTTATTAACGTTACTGATGATGACAGGCGTGTTTGCCATTGGCGCAAGCGCAAACACACGGGATTTCGTTTGGCCTGTGCCGGGCCACTACCACGTGTCCTCACCCTTTGGCTGGCGCGGCAGACGCATGCACCAGGGCATCGACATCACTGGCGTGCCGGGCGTTAGCGTGAATGGTGCCACCGTGGTTGCCGCCCGCGCTGGCACCGTTGAATTCGCCGGAAGCAGCGGCAGCTGGGGGCATCAGGTGATCATCGACCACGGCAATGGCATCCGCACACGCTACGCACACCTGCAATCTGGCTCCATTCGTGTGGCACGCGGGCAGCGTGTGCAAGCTGGTGCAGCCATTGGTCGCGTGGGCCGCACAGGCAATGCCACCGGGCCGCACCTGCATTTTGAAGTCATTGTCAATGGCGTGCCGCAAAATCCACTTAACTTTGTTTCGCGCTACAGCCGCGCCGCCGATGCACCATGGTGGGATGGCTTGCCCGCATTGCTGGACTTTATTCTGCGTTACCTACTCTTCGGCTGGATCTGGATGAGTTAACCACAATAACACAACCCGGCAGATTTGTTCTGTCGGGTGTTTTTGTTATGTTTGTGACAATAGCAAGTTTGATTCCCCAGTTTAATGGGCTAAATTCACCAAAACGCGATTAAGGGCTTGACAATCCGCCAAAACTGTGCTATAATGCCAACTTGCATTGTTGAAAGGAGGTTTTATGAGCACCAAAGCAAACAAACGCATCAAACGCATCATTCAAGCTGCACTGGCAAGTGCGATGGCAATGGCCTTCGCCATCAACGCTGTCGCGTTGCCCGCTGGCCACTGGGCCGCACGCATTCCCCTGCTGCGCAACAGCATTGGCGTTGCAGAAGGTTTCGTTCCATTCTTTGAATTTGGCGAGGGCGACGGCGATGCCGGCGGCACCAGGCACCGCGTGACTGCACGCGAGCGCGACATGCTCGAGCGCATTGTGTGGGCCGAGGCTCGCGGCGAAGACGACCGTGGACAAATTCTGGTGGTGAATGTTATCTTCAACCGCATCGCCGACCATCGCTTCCCCAATTGCGTGGAAAGCGTCATCTTTGCGCGCGGACAGTTTACCCCGGTGACCAACGGTCAATTCGCTCGCGCCACGCCAAACGATCGCATTCGCGCGAATGTGCAGCGTGCGCTCAACGGCGAAGACACCTCACGCGGGGCAACGTTTTTCCGCATGATTCGCGGCGCACAGGGCAGCTGGCACCAACGCAGTCTGCACCACCTGTTTGACCACGGCACGCACCGATTCTATCGGCACCGGTAACGGCGCAAAAAGGCATCGCGAGGGCGGTGTCTTTTTTCATTATATGGTGAGGAATTCCCTCCCGGCGAGCGACAAATGAGTATTACATATAAACGGAGTGATTACCATGAAGAAAATATTGGCAATATGTTTGGCGGTGGCGTTGTTGGCAGGCCTATTTGTGCTGCCTGCAGGGGCGTTGTCTGACTGGTTTCCACCAACAGAAGAGCAAACCAATGAAATGCGGGATGCATTCATCGAGCTAATCGCTAATTACAACGCCAATCACGGCGGCACTGGCAGATTGACCGTAACAGTTGAGAATGATGGTTCGCAAGTATTAGCACACGTCACTGGCCAAGTAATAGGTGCTACACGTGCTTTTTCAGATGACGCGCTGCCTTGGCTCAATGACTTCAGAATCCATTGGGATGCACGCTTGCATGGCAACGTTGCTGATGGCGCACTAATTCAAGCAAGAGATATCACTTTTCTTAGCAACGCTTGCGTGCGAACAAACGGAATTGCTGTATCTGCATATCGAGTAAACACACAAGGCGGTAGACTTGTTGGCGACATATACCACCCTTTTGGCACAATAAGGATTGGCGGCAATGCTATCGTTTCGGGCAATCTGTATGTTGGGGGCAGCATTCAAATTCTTGATGAAGCCATGCTGACAGGGAACATTTATAGGGAACGTTCAGAAAGCCGTTGGGTAGGAGGCACATTCGTTAGCGGAAATGCCACTGTGCATGCTTATGAAATCGCAGGTTACATTACTATCGAAGATTATGCCATCGTGAATTTAGAAAACACGCATTTATTGCGTAATTTATACATCCACGCAACGGCTAATGCGAATTTCATTGACCAACTTAGCGGATATATTCTAGAAGAGAGATGGACCCCCGCAAACGAGCAACCATGGTTTGCCGGAAGAACTTATACAATTGTTGGCGACGTTGTTGTTAATCTCTTTATGGTATCACATAACCAAACGCTTACCATTCCCGAAGGGGCATCGCTAACTGCACGAAGTTTTTCCGCTAGCCGATTGTCAATCGTAGTAATTGAAGGCTCGCTTATAGTTACCGAGCGAATTATCCTCAACCAAGCAAATGTAGCCATTTACGGCACATTATGTATGCGACAAGTAGACGTCAGACACATCAACAGAACAACCGTCACTGGCCCAAACAGGCGACAGGTTCGTCCAGCTTGGCAGCAAACTATTCTCGGCTGGTTCTGCTGGTAAATCCCCCATTCATATAACCCCTCCCCCTTCATATACTATAAGTTAGTATGAGGGGGAATTTTCTTTATGTTCACCATCCGCAACAACATCAGCTATATCAACACCATGGCGCAGCAAAATCCCGCTGAGCTAGTCGCCGCCGCCGAAACCCGCTACAACGACATCATCACGGGCATTGCCAACCGCGCCCGTAGCAGCCCTGGCCACAAGCTGGTGATGCTCGCCGGCCCCAGTGCCAGCGGCAAAACCACCACCGCGCAAAAACTCGCCGAGACCCTGCAACACCACAGCGCCATGGCCTATCGTCTTTCTCTGGATGATTTTTATCTAGAACGAGAAAACCTGCCCCGTCTGCCCGATGACACAGCAGACATCGAAAGCGTGCATGCGCTAGATCTTTCTTTGCTGCGCGATACCCTCACCACGCTGATGGAGCATGGCCGCGCTGCCGTGCCGCATTATAGCTTCCGGCTGGGCAAGCGCAGCCGCTGGGATGAACTGTGCCTGGGTGATGACGACATGCTGGTGGTAGAGGGTCTGCATGCGCTGAACCCGGAAATCACGCAGGCTTGCCCCGCCTGCACTAAAATCTACGTAAATGTGAGCACCCGCATCGTAGACGACAGCGGTGTTGTGCTGAGCAAAACGCAACTGCGCCTTGCGCGGCGGATATTGCGCGACAGTCAGTTTCGCAACTCCACCGCAGCGGAAACCCTTGCCATGTGGCCTGCTGTGCTGGCAGGCGAGCGGCAATATCTCGCGCCTTGCAAGCGTTATGCCGATGTGCTAGTGAACTCTGTGCATGTGTATGAACCTTGTGTGTTTGCTGCGCGGGTGCTGCCAATGCTTGCGGATCTTATCTGCGAAGAAAGCCGCGCTTTGGCAGCTGGGCTTGCGCGTTTCACACATCTGCCTGAGATTCAAGTGCCTGCGGATTCACTGCTGCGTGAATTTTTGGGGAATTAGGCTTGACGCGGCGGGTGATTGATGATATAATATGGAATGCAAATTGTGTTGTCGCTCCGCGAGCCTTCCTCAGACCGCGCGACGCGGCCAGCTCCTTCCTGAGGAAGGAGCTAAGGCTTAGACGGTAAACAATAGCAAAACTTTCGGCTGCAAGCCCCAGCTCCTCTCCTTTGGAGGGAGCTCCCCGCGCCGCGCGGGGTGAGGGAGGATTGCGACAAAATCGACCTAATTTGGCAAGGGGGAACACCCATTTGAAGCGCAAACTTGGCGCAAACGAACAACAAACCATGCTCGGCGGCGCCGTGGTGCTCACGATTTCTGTGGCACTGGTGAAGCTCATCGGCATGTTCTATAAAGTCCCCTTGGCTAACATCATTGAGGAAGTTGGCATGGGCTACTTTGCCTCAGCGCACGAAATTTATCTGCCGATTTTCGCCATTGCCATCACCGGACTGCCCATTGCGGTTAGCCGCATGGTGGCACAGCGTGTGAGTGCAGGGCTATATCGCGACGTGCGTGCCATCCACCGCGTGGCCAAGCGGCTGTTTTTGGCCATGGGTATCACCGGCTCGCTGGTGATTGCCGCCCTGGCCTACCCTTATGCACTGCTGTTTACCACGGGGAGACTGTTGAGCTTGCCCGCGATTTTCGCCATTGCCCCTACTGTCTTGTTTGTTTGTGCCATGAGTGCTTATCGTGGTTATTACGAAGGTCTGCGCAACATGGTGCCCACCGCTACCTCGCAGGTGATTGAAGCGGTGTGCAAGCTGGCCATTGGCTTGCTACTGGCCGTGATGGTGATGAACTACGGCCGCCATGAGTTCGTTAACTATGGCACGGTGTTCGGGCAAGCCGCCACAAGCATCGATGAAGCTTACAGCCTCATGTATTCTTGGGCGGCAGCGGCAGCGATACTGGGCATTACCATTGGTTCGGTGCTGGGCTTTGTTTATCTCTGGCTGCGGCACAAATTTCGCGGCGACGGCATCACGCAGGAACAATTGCTGCTTGCGCCGCCCGCGCAACCCGGAAAAAAGCTCGCGCGTGAAATGTTGATGATGAGCGTACCCATGGTCATCAGCGCGTCGATACTCAACCTAACAAATTTTATTGACGCGATAAACGTGCAGCGATTGCTGGGCACGGCGCTTGAAGTGCACCCCGAAGCCATCCACGCAATCTATGGCGCGGTGTTTGAAGCGCGCGGCATTTTGCCCGGCGACCAAAGCACCTACATCTGGGGCGTATATAGCATTGCCATGACCTTTCGCACGTTGATTCCCACTGTGGTGGCTGCACTGGGCATTTCGTCCCTGCCAGTGATTGCCGCCGCCTGGGAGCAAAAAGACAGCGCCACCATTCATCGCACCATCAACACGGTGCTGCGCATGGCCATGATTATCGCGCTGCCAGCGGGTTTTGGCATGGCCGTGTTGGCTTACCCTATCATGGCACTGTTTTACGGCGGCATCCCCGGCTTGGCGCAGCACGCAGCACCTATTATCATGGTGTTTGGTGCGTTCACCGCGCTGATGGCCATCAGCACGCCGATTGTGGCGATTTTGCAGGGCATTGGTCGCACAGACGTGCCGGTGAAGTCGCTGATTGTGGGCATGGTGGTGAAAATTGTGATGAACTACGTGCTTGTGAGCCAGCCGCACATCAACATCATGGGCGCTGCCATTGCCACGGTGCTGTTCTTTGCGGTGCTGGTAGCGATCAATCTCACTTACCTGCTGCGCATCACCAAAACCAAGCTGCGCGTTAACCAGTTGATGGTGAAACCGCTGTTCTGCGGGGCACTTTGCGCGGCGGCCGCATGGGTAGTGAACAGCGCAGCGGCACGTTGGTTGCCACAGATTGGGCCCGATCCACGCATCAGTCTGTTGTTGCAAGTGGGGCTAGCGACGGGCGCAGGCGCGTTAATTTATGCAATTTCGATGATTTTCACCAAAGCATTGACCCGAGAAGACATGGAAATGCTGCCCGGCGGAAAAAAAGTTGCAAAAAGGCTTGCAAAATTCGGCCTGATAGGGTAAAATAGTAGAGGTGTTTATGAAGCATGAAGATTTGCTGCGCAAAAGCAGCTACACCACCGGCGACTTGCAACACATTGTGGCAATCCTACGCGGGCCCGACGGCTGCCCTTGGGATGCCGCACAGACGCACGAGAGCATCCGCCACAACTTTGTGGAAGAAACCTACGAAGCCATCGAAGGCATCAACAAGCGCGACGATGCACTGCTGTGCGAAGAACTAGGTGATGTGCTGCTGCAGGTTGCATTGCACGTGCAGATTGCTGCCGAGCGTGGGGCATTCACCTGGGATGATGTGACCGAAGGCATTTGTCGCAAGCTCATTGAGCGCCACCCGCATGTGTTCGGCGACTTAACAGCCGCCAACGCCGACGACGCACTCAGCAATTGGGATGTCGTGAAACGCAGCAAGAAGGGGCAACTGAGCGTGGCGCAGGCCATGGCGAGCATCCCCCGCGAGCTGCCGCCGCAAATGCGTGCCGAAAAAATTCTGCGGCGTGCCGAAAAGGCCGGCGTGGATTCCCCTTCGCTCGCCGCACCAAAAGCGGACATGCTTGCTGCCGAAGCAACATTACAAAATGCCGAACAAGCTCTGACGCAAGCAAGCGACTCATTCATTTCTCTGTTTGCACAAGCAGAACATGAAAATCTGCAAAGCGAATACCGTGCCGCCCACGCGCCTTTGGCACACAGTACGACCGGCTAAAATAAGCTCAGCGGTTCGCCGTTGACTTAACATAAATCGCACACAGACCATAAACTTACTAAAAATTTTTTAAACAAAAAGGAGAACTCCAGCATGAACAAGAATGAATTTATCGCCATGGTGGCCGAGCGCGAAGGCATTGAAAAGAAAGCCGCCGAAAAAGCCGTGGCCGCCGTGATTGGCGCAATCACCGACGCATTGGTGAAAGGTGAAAAAGTGCAATTTGTGGGCTTTGGCTCGTTTGAAGTGCGCGAACGCGCCGAGAAAAAAGTGCGCAATCCCCAAACCGGCGCAGAGCTAATCTCCCCCGCCACCACCGTGCCCGTGTTCAAAGCAGGCAAAGCACTCAAAGACGTTGTGGCTGGCAAGTAGCTTTCTCTGTTCTTTTTTGAAAAAAAAGAACCAAAAAACTTTAGCCGCTTCGCGGTGGACTATTTATGAAACTTGGATAGGACACAGCGAAGCGACGAAAAGCCCCCACTCGCTGCAATGCAGAAAGTGGGGGTTTGTTATATTGCGCAATCTATTCCTCTACATCATATTGATATAAATTTTCTTCAATAGGTGGTTGCGCAAGGCTCAATTCAATTGTTTCATCCATGTGGCGAACGTTATCGTTGCAGTAGGCAATCACGTGTGCATTCATGCCGCGCACATGCAGCATACTGCAAATCATCGGTCCGCCATAACCCTGCGAAGGGCCACCGGCAACCAGCAGCGGGAACGGCACCTCAAAGCGGTTGCCTTCTGCGCCGGGCAGTTCAAGCGCAAGACGATGGGTTTCGCCACTGAGCTGCATGTGCGTGCCAAGGCGAACCATCTGCGCAAACAAGTCGTCGTGACCAAAGTTTGGACGGTGCACCAGCAAAAAATGCAGCGTTTCGTCGCCCGGTTCAAGCGATGCTAGCCAATCAATTTGCTCTTGGCGGAACAAGTCGTTGGTCCAGCCGTTGGCCGAATCACGCACGTGCGGTCTGAAGTCCGGTGCTTCACCATGCCAGTCCACGCTGTCAACCACGGTGAAGAGAATATTGCCTCGCCGTGTTTGAAAGTAGAAGCTGGGCATACCCAAGCCGGGGCGAATCAGGTGCGTATACTCACCATACATCTCGTGGTTGCCGCGCACAAAAATAGCAGGGATTTCACCGCCTGTTACATCACCGCCAAAACCAATGATATAACGATTAAGGCGTTGCGGGGTGTTCAGCATCGCCGACATATCGCCCAGCATAATGAAGAGATCCGGCTCGGCATCAAAATTTTCGGCAGCTAAAATCATGTTGTCCCCTTGATTATGCAGGTCGGCACCCAGCAAAATATTGGGGTTGTCGATGAACTCACCACGGAAGTTGAAGTCGCGGCTGGTATATACTTCGCCATATTCTACGCCAGAATCAACCGACAGCAAAACCTCACGCAGAATGATGCGATAAGTATGGTTGTTCAGCTGCTCACGCGGGATGATTACGCTGTGCACGGTGCCGGTGCGCAGACGGCCGTCTTCTGCGCTGGCAAAGTAGGTTGTTTCGCCGTCATCCACATCAATTTGCACATGCGCGGCGGCACGGCGAGTGGTCACAAATACCACACTGTACTTATCATCGCCGATGTCCAGCACAAGCGGCAGGGTCTCCATGCCGAGGGTTTGTGCGTGGTCTGCGATATATGGCGCAACAAGCATGACAACCAGAATAACACTGGCCAATACGGCAATTGCCGTGCGGCTGCGGCGTTTGAGCACAGGCACCACCAGCCACGCAAAGGGCAGCACCAGTATCGCCAGCAGGTAAACCATGCTTGGCGCGAGATTATCCCAACCGCGCACATAAGTAAAGCCCATCACCGGCCAGCTGATGCTGAACAAAATTTGCGCGGTGTAGCCAAACACCACCCCGCCCAGCACACAAAACACAACGTGCACAATGCGCAAGGCCTTATTATCACGCAAGCGTTCCGGCAGCAGCATGTAGATCAACAGCACGGCGGCAATGGCAGGGATTATCCACAACATAATGGATACAAACGATGCGCCATAGATTTCGGCCATCCAGCCATGGGCGAAGGTGGCGCTGCGCAAAAAGAAAAACGCACAAACCGCCAACGCAAAAAACACGAAAGAGCCAATACGCGAGTGAAAGAACTTTTTAGCCATAAAGATTCCCCTTTTCTATGCGTTATGATTCAATTATAACACAGCTTTACCGTTCTTGCAAGCAAAAAATGTGAATTGTTTTGCCGCCATTCGACTATACTAGTAACGTGAAAATTCTCGTTTAAAGGAGATGGGGTATGGCATTTTGGGGCATTTGCGATTTTTCGCAGCAACAACCACTACAAATCAACGGTGGCGCAACAGCGTTTGCACTGCTGGGTGAAATCTATAACATGAATGAAAGCGCGATGCAGCAAGGCTTTGCGCAACATGGCATTGATTTCGTGCAGCAGCTGCGCGGCGTGTTCGCCATCGCTTGGTGGGATGGCAAACACCTGCATCTCATCCGTGATCACGCCGGTGCCAAGCCGCTGTTTTATCACTTGCAAAACGGCAAGCTTGTATTTTCTACCACGCTACGCGACCTGCCCACTCAACTTGAAATTGATGATAACAGCCTGCGCGAAATCTTTGGCCTAGGCCCCGCGAGATCGCCCGGCAGCGGCGTGTTCGCAGGCGTGCGCGAACTGCTGCCCGGACAGGTGATAACCTTCACGCCCTCAGGCCTGCAAAAGCATGTTTGGTGGCAACCCGAAAGCCGCCCACACGAAGATGACTACCCAACAACGGTGAACATGGTACGCGAGTTGCTCACCCAAGCCATTGAAGAACAACTGCACGGCGATGTTTGCAGCCTGCTTTCCGGCGGCATAGACAGCAGCATCGTTACAGCCGTAGCGGCCAATAAACTGGGCAGCCTGCGCACGTTTTCATTTGATTTTGCAGGCAACGACGAGCACTTTGCCGCCAACGCCTTTCAGCCTGAGCGCGATCGGCCATTTGTGGAACGCATGCTGGCGTTGTATCCGCTTGAGCATGAATATCTCACCTGTGAGCAGCAGGATTTATTCGAATTGCTGCCTGCGGCCATGCATGCACGTGGGTTGCCCGGCATGGCGGACATTGATGCGTCGCTGTTGTATTTTAGCGGCGAAGTTGCCAAGCGCAGCGCAGTTGCTCTCACCGGCGAATGTGCGGATGAAGTATTTAGCGGATACCCCTGGTTTTTGCGCGAAGAATTGCTGCATGCGGGCACCTTCCCATGGTCGCGCAACATGGCTGCACGCACTGCGTTGCTCAACCCCGAACTTGTGCATGAGCTGAAACTGGATGAATACGCGCAGGCATGCTATGAAGAAAGCTTGGCGCAGGTGCCACGCTTGGCAGGTGAATCCCCTGCTGACGCACGCCAACGTGAAGTCACTTGGTTGACGCAGCGATGGTTCATGCAAACATTGCTGAGTCGCATGCATCACATGGGCGTGGCAGCAGGCCTAACCGCGCGTTCGCCGTTTGCTGATAAGCGCGTGATGGAATATCTGTGGAATGTGCCATGGGCAATGAAATATCACAATGGCGTAGTGAAGGGCCTGCTGCGCGATGCGTTTGCTGACCTGCTGCCCATTGAACTGCTGCAACGCAAAAAAAGCCCGTTCCCCAAAACCTATCATCCAGGCTACACCAATCTGCTGCAAACACGCTTGCTGGAGATGATGCATGACAGCGGCTCGCCGCTTGCTCCCCTGCTGAACAAGCAAGCCGTGCTGCAGGCATGCAAAAACCCGCCGTCAACGACTGAACCGTGGTTCGGGCAACTGATGGCGGGGCCGCAAATGCTGGCGTATTTGATTCAAGTGGATTGTTGGCTGAGAGATATATCCCGGGCGGATTCACATCCGCCCCTACATAACCTCTCGCGAAGCGGCTAAAGTTTTTTGGTGCGATTGTAACCCCCACCTGCACGCCTACGACGTGCTTTCCTCCCCCAATGACCCACCCCAAAAATGCAAGCATTTCTGGGGACCCCGGGCGGGGGAGGCCTTGGCAACACCTACACATGTCTATAAAAATCCACCGCGAAGCGACTAAAGTTTTTTTGGTTCTTTTTTTTCAAAAAAAGAACACGCGATTTCCTCCAACTCTTCATAACGCGTTATCGTCACCGCCTGTGCGCGCAACTTCGCGCCGCCACGCACACCCTTGAGGTACCACGCAGCGTGCTTGCGTGCCTCTCGCATGCCATGGCGCTCACCCTTGTGGTCGCACAGCAGGCGCACATGCCGCAACATGATTTCCATGCGCTGCTCGGCGGTTGGTTCAGGTAAAATCGTACCATCGTGCAGATAGGCCGCAATGTGTGCAAACACCCAGGGCGCACCCATGGCCGCACGCCCCACCATCACAGCATCGCAGCCGGTTTCGTCCAACATCGCCTGCGCAGATGGCCCGCAAGCCACATCACCATTGGCAATCACGGGTATACCCACCGCCTGTTTCACCGCACGAATGCTATGCCTGTCCACCGGCGGGGCGTACATTTGGCGACGGGTGCGGCCATGTACGGTGAGCCATGCAACACCGGCATCCTCAGCGATTTTCGCCAATTCCACGCAATTGAGGCTATGCTCATCCCAGCCCGTGCGCATTTTTACGCTAACTGGCACGGCTCCATCAACCATCTTAATCACTGTAGCGATGATCTCTCGCGCAAGGTCGGGTTGCTTCATTAATGCAGCACCGCTGCCGCCGCCCGCGACTTTCGTTGCTGGGCAGCCCATGTTGATATCGATGAACGCGGGATTGTGCAGCAGTGCAGCTTCAACGGCCTTGGGGAAGGTGTGCGGTTCTTTGCCGAATAATTGAATCCCGCAGGGTTGTTCTTGCGGGGTAATTTCCATCAGCTGGCCACTTTTTCGGTCGCCGCAGAAAATGCCCATGGCGCTGACCATTTCGCTGCAACAGCTCTGTGCGCCGTATTCCATGCACAGCTGGCGCATGGCGCGGTCGGCCACGCCGGCCATGGGAGCGAGCATCAGTTGACAGTTGACAATTGACAATTGACAATTAGTTTGCATTAAACGTTGATTTCTCCTGTTAGATACAGTTGCGTTTTGAAATATTTATCTTGTTCAGTGAGCAGTCGCTTTGCTTCCGGCAAGTCATCAACTGTTATATCGGAAATTAAAATCGGATATGCGCCACAGCGGAAAATTTCGCGGTCATCATCATACTTCCAGTAATAGCCCATATTACCACCCGTGCAGGCTGTACCGCATCCGTCGCATTTGTTTTTCAAATGAGCGGGACGGTCAGGATTCATATAGTTCCGATATTTTTCATTCGCCGCTTCCATATCACGACGCAACGCATCATGGTATTTTTGAGGCAGATTTTCACACGCAAAAAACTTGACGCGAAACTCACCGCCATTACAAGCGCGAACTTTTGCGATGACTTGCCGACTGTGTTTGAACGACAGCGTGAATGTTGTTTTAACTGCTTGCTTTTGCGGTAAATATCCAAGTTTAGTGAGATGCTCCATTAAGTCACCGAAAATATCTCTTCGCTCTTTTGGTAATGTGGACAAAAACTGCGAAATTAACGAATTTTGTTTCATCACATATACTCCGATTCCTCAAGCTCTTTCCACAGCCGCCGCTCTTCGGGCAGCTCGTCTGCAGGCGGCTCTGCGGGTGCCATGGCGCAAACCTCAACCTTGCGTCCGCGCATCCACACGCTTGGCTCAACCCGCAAGGTAAACCCGCAACCGCTGGGCGTGAGCCACTCATGCATGGGCGCTTCGGGCAGCCCGAACATCGCCAGCAAGGCCATCACCACGCCGCCATGCGTGATGATCACCGAGTGCTTCACGTTGGCCTTGAGCAGCCCATCCACCACTTTGATGAACGTATCAGCGAGCCGTGACTGGAAATCTTCGAGCGACTCAGCAAAGGGCGGCACGAGATCAGGCTCGCCTGCCAGCCACCGCGCAAACAACGGATGATGCTCAAGCTCGACGGGTGATTTATCCTCAAACTCGCCGAAGAAATACTCCTTGAAGCCCTCAATCGCGATGGGTTTTGCGGCGGGATAGAGAATCTCGGCCGTTTGCACGCAGCGTTTCAGCGGCGACACAAACAGGGCATCGGCATGCGGGTAGTCGTACTCCCCGGCCATTTGCGCAAGCTGCGCCGCGCCTTCGTCAGTCAGCGCAGCGTCAGTGTGACCGATGTAGCGGCCTTCGGTTTCGCCAACAGCAATGCCGTGACGCAGTAGAGTGATGATTAGCATGTAACTCCTCGATTATTTTTTGTTCGCAAATGCACGCACATTTTCTTCCAGCGCGACAAACGTTGCCGTTTGGCGAATCGCATCAAAATCAGCGTGCGCCATTTCGGCAAGATAATTGTGTGTCGCGCAGTTTAATTGCGTGATATAATACCCACCGAGCTTCATGCCCTTAAACGGCAGCGAGGTATATACCTTGTCGGGCTCAGGGGTGTTGTTATATTCTTGGTCGCTTAACATGGCATGCTTAGCGGCAAGTTTCAAGTTTTCGATTGCGCGGTCGTACTCCCCCAGCCGAGCACAAAACGACGCCACTTGAATGTATAACTGCGCAAGCGGACGCCTATAAAACCCGATGTTGCCATCGTCAAACAGTAGGTGAATCAGATCAATCATCTTTTGGTTGTTCACAATCATTTCTTCAGCGGTGTAGGGACGGCCGCCATCGTCAAGCACAGCACAATTATATGCCAAGCCTGTCATCATGTCGGTGATGTTGTCAAACAGCTTTTGGCGCAGCAACTCAAATCGTTTTGTGCCTTTGGGTTGGCACAGCCTTTCTCGCGTGAACTGCCTGCAAGCATCATCTGTGCAGCCCGCAAGAATTTTTTCGCCCAACGCTGTCTTTTCTTCCTCTGACCGAGTATAGGTCATTAGGTCGCTCATGATTGGATAGCTGTTGGGGTATTCTTGCAGCGCCGTGCGGAGCATGTCGGCAGCTGCGACTTGGTCGCCGTTGCGAAACTGCGCTTGCGCGATTCCTAACAATTCATCTATCCGCTTGTTTTTCGTTGCAATGTCAACGCCGAACAGCACATCTGTCGTTACGTCAAAGATATGCGCAAGCTTGGGAATCAGCGTAATATCTGGCAGGGTTGAGTTGATTTCCCAACGTGAAATCGCCTGCGGGGATATATCAAGATATTCGGCCAATTGTTCCTGTGTCATGTCTTTTTGCCGACGCAATGTTTTGATGGTTTGCCCAAACTGTTTCATGTGAAATTTCTCCTGTCATTTTTTTGTGATTTTATTATAACAGAGAATTTTCACCTAGGCAATGGCTTGTTGTTTGTTGTGCACGCAAACGCAGGTTGAGTTTTGCAACGGCGTGGATTTCATAGGCTGAGCCAATCTTCTTTCTTCAGTTGATAGTCCAAGCGGTCGTTGTGTTGCCGCACAAGTTTCATGCCGTTTTGCTGCATAATGCGTTCGGAAGCTTTATTCGCAATATTGCAGCCTGCGTCGATTACAGCCACGCCCCAACGCCCAAACGCATGGGGAATCAGTGCGCGAAACGCTTGCGCCATGAAGCCATGTCCTTGATATTCAGGCAACAAGAACCAGCCGAAATTCCCCCAAAGCTCACCGGCTTTCATCTCGGTCATAAAACCAATGGAGCCAATGAATTGCCCCGTTTGTGCAAGCTCCACCACGAAGAAATATTTCACGCGCGGGTTGTCGTGTATCGCATCAATGGCACTTTGTAGGCGCGTTTGACTTTCTTCAATGGTGTGGCATTGCATATGCTCAACAAAGTGCATGTTCTGTGTGTCGCTGAACAAGCGGTGCCAATGTGCGAGGTCGGCCGGCTGCCAGTCACGGATAATCAGGCGCGGGGTGGTGATTTGGATCATGGTTCATCCTTTGCATATTTTTCCGTATACGGGCACCAAAGCACACACTTTAAGCATATGTCGCAGCGTTTTCTAACCATCATATCCTCTCGCGTGGCTGTAACATCCCATGTAGTTCCACGCAAACATTTTGTTGGGCACACATCAACACAAACGTTGCAATCGCCGCATTGCGGTTCAATTGGAGCTTCGCTCATCGTTTCAAATGGGGCTGTGGTTAACACTTTGCCAAACAGCACAGCGCAGCCGTATTGTTCCGTGACCAATAGGTTGTTTTTGCCTATGAACCCCAACCCGGCATGCAGTGCAACAGTTTTATGGGGCAAGCGTCCAAATTTCAACTTGGCAATGCTATTGTACCCTTCGGCCTCCAGCAAGTCAGCTACTTTTGCGGCCAAAGCACCCATTTTCCCCTCTGTATTGTGAACCTCTTTTGTCTTTGGTGGCTCGTTGGCTCTGCGTGCATTGAGATATTCTTTCGATAGAGCTTTGCCAAAAAAGATAACACAAGAATATCCCTCTACAGCATCAGCAGGCAACGCCGATGCATCGACAAAACACACAAAATCCGCACCTTTGCTTTTGATGTGCAGTTCCCAAATTTCGTTAAGTGATGGGATCATTCTCGGTTCTTTCCATTCTACAACAAACTTTTATACAACTTAATATACGCCCCCGCGCTTTTGCCCCAGCTAAAGTCACAGGCCATGGCGCGGCGCACCAGCACCTGCCAGCCCTTTTCATCTGCATAACCCTGCAGGGCGCGGCGCAGCGTAATCAACAACGCCTCCGCCGAGCAATCTGCAAACGTAAAACCGTTGCCGTTGCCGTTACCGCTGTCGGTGATGCTATCGCGCAGGCCGCCGGTTTCGCGCACCACGGGAATCGCACCGTAGCGCAGGGCAATCATCTGCGAAAGCCCACAGGGTTCGCTTTGGCTGGGCATCAGAAACAGGTCACTGCCGGCATAAATCTGCCGCGATAGCGCAGGCTTAAAGTCACAGCAAAAACCCACACGCGTGCTGAATTTCTCCGCCAAATAGCGAAAATAATTTTCGTATTCATATTCACCAGTGCCCAGCACAACCAGTTGTGCATCACTTTCTTGCAACAATTGCTCCATGCAGCCTTGGATGTAAGCCATGCCTTTGTGCGCCGCCAACCGACTCACAATGCCAATGAGCGGCACGCGTGGCTCGGCATCAAGTCCGAACTCAGCTTGCAGCGCAGCTTTGCATGCCGCCTTGCCCGTCAGATCATCTGCGGTGAAGTTAGCTGTGATGTGCGGGTCATCTGCGGGGTTTTGCCCCTGCACATCAATGCCGTTGAGGATGCCCGTGAGCTTAAACTGCCGCTGCGCCAAAATGTCCTCCAGCCCGTGACCATATTCCGGCGTGAGAATCTCACGTGCGTAACTTTCGCTCACGGTGTTCACCGCGTGGGCACATTCAATGCCGCCCTTCATCAGGTTGATGCCGCCGTTGTGCTCCACCAGGCTAGCATGCTGCGGGCAAAGGCCGAACACATCGCCCAAAATGGCCATGTCATACTTGCCTTGATATTCGATATTGTGAATGGTAAACAGCGTGCGCATGTGCTGATAAAACGGCAGCTTACCATAGTGCGTGGTGTGATACACCGGCACCAGCGCGCAATGCCAATCGTTGCAGTGCAAAATATCCGGCACAAAATCAGGCAAATGCGGCAGAATTTCCAACACAGCACGCGCAAAAAACGCAAAGCGCTCGCCGTCGTCATAATGTCCATACAGCTTTGCGCCGCGCTTAAAATAATATTGGTTATCGAGAAAATAGTATACCACACCGTTGTGCTTGGCCTCAAACAGCCCACAATATTGCCGCCGCCACGCCACTGGCACCACAATGTTTGTGATGAACTTCATATTCTCGCGCAGCTCGGGGGCAATGGCATCATGCATGGGCAAAATCACCCGCGCACCAACCACACGCTTGCGCAAGGCTTGCGGCAGCGAACCCGCAACGTCCGCCAAGCCGCCGCTGGCCACAAAGGGGCGAGATTCGCTGGTGACAAATAAAACTTTCATGTGAAGTCCTTTCTTGTTCTTTTTTTGCAAAAAAAGAACCAAAAAAACCTAGTCGCTTCGCGGTGAGATTGTTTTATGAGGCTATAATAGAACACAGCGAAGCGACTAAGCCCCACCGCAGGTGGCCACCATTTCTTTGGGCTTCACTACCCTGCCCGGTTCAATCTGCACATTTTCACCAACCACCGCAACACCCCAAATATCCTTGTTGCTGCAGTGCTCGGGCCGCACACCAACCACGGCATCTTCACCAACCACAGCATTTTCAGCAATGATGGCATACTGCACCACTGCACCGGCTTTCACTTTCACGCCCGGCATGAGTATACTATCGCGTACAATTGCGCCTTGCTCCACCTGCGCCCAGGGGAATAATACGCTGGCATCCACTTCACCTTCAATTTTGCAGCCGTTGGCAATCAAGCAGTTTTGCGTCTTTGCTTCTGGGCCAAACAACGCAGGCGGCGCATTGGTGTTGCGCGAATAAATCACCCAGCTGGGGTCGCTCATATCCAAGCCTGCTTTGGGGTTAAGCAGGTCCATGTTGGCTTCCCACAAGCTTTCGATGGTGCCCACGTCCTTCCAATAGCCATCGAAGGCATAGGCGGCCATGCGTTCGCCCGCGGCATGCATGGCGGGAATGACATCTTTGCCAAAGTCGTTGCTGCTGCCTGCCTTGGCTTCGTCATCAATGAGATATTGCCGCAGCTTCGCCCACGTGAAGACATACACGCCCATGCTGGCTTTGTTGCTACGCGGGTTTTCGGGTTTTTCTTCAAACTCGGTGATGAAGCCATCCTCACCCACCAGCATCAATCCAAAGCGGCTGGCTTCTTCCCACTCCACTTCCAGCATGGCGATGGTGCAATCTGCCTGCTTTTCTTTGTGGTGGGCAAGCATTTTTGCGTAGTCCATTTTGTAGATGTGGTCGCCCGAAAGCACCAGCACGTATTCTGGGCTGTAGCGGTCGATGAAGTGTATGTTCTGATAGATGGCATTGGCTGTGCCTTTATACCATTGCGTGCCCTGCATTTGTTGATAGGGCGACAGCACATGCACACCGCCGTGCATGCGGTTGAGATCCCACGGCGAACCTTTGCCAATGTAGTCATTGAGCGCAAGGGGCTGGTATTGCGTGAGCACGCCCACGGTGTCGATGCCGCTATTCACGCAGTTGGAAAGCGGGAAGTCGATGATACGATACTTGCCGCCATACGGCACGGCGGGCTTTGCGATTTTGTGTGTCAGCACCCCCAATCGGCTGCCTTGTCCCCCGGCCAACAGCATGGCCACGCAGTGTTGATGTTGCATAGTACCCTCCTTGTTTTTATTTGGCTCTTTAAGTCACTGTATTGATATGTTTTTTGCAAAAACCCCTCTACTTGATGAATGCTAAAGCGTCCAAAAGTCGCTGCAGGGAGATCCTGACGAAACTCAGACTTTCAGGTGTTGCCAAGGGCTCCCCTGTAGGGGAGCTGGCACGCCGCAAGGCGTGACTGAGGGGTCCGGGATCGGGTTGTAGGGGCGCGATTACGTCGCCCGGAGTTTCATTTTATCACTATCTCAGATCAGCATGTAGGGGTGGCTTGCAAGCCACCCGGGATAACATCTTAAACCAGTATTTTTGCCCGGGTGGCGTGCACGCCACCCCTACATGCTGGTTATTACGTTCATGTTTATTCAACTAAAGTATTTTTCGCGGAACTTGAAGTGAAATTCTGACATAATTAATCTCCTTTTACATATTTCTCCCCAAAAACACAAACGAATTCCCCGCCAAGTTAAGGCTCAGCGCACACGGCAAGCCATGCATGGCATTATCTTGTGTATGCACGCTTGTCCCCATGTATGCACCGCTGCCGCCGAAGCACTCGTCGTCGGTGTGAAACAGCACGCGCCACTGCCCTGCCTCAGGCACGCCAATGCTGTAGTTTTCTCGGGCAACGGGCGTAAAATTACATACACACACCAATTCATTGCCTTGGCGATCAATACGACGAAATGCAATGACGCTATTGTCGCAGTCGTCGCCGCAAATCCACGCAAAACCGCGATGGTCGTCATCGGCTTGCCAAAGGGCGGGCTGTTGACGATAAAACGCATTGAGCTGCCCCACAAAAGTTTGCAACTGCTTGTGCGAGGCATATTCCAGCAGCAGCCAGTCAAGCTCTTGTTGATAGTTCCACTCAATAAACTGCCCGATTTCCTGCCCCATAAACAGCAGTTTTTTGCCCGGGTGCGCGAACATGAAACCCAAAAATGCTCGCAGCGCAGTGAATTTATCGTTGTAGTCGCCCGGCATTTTCGATAGCAGCGAATGCTTGCCATGCACCACCTCGTCATGCGAAATAGGCAATATAAAATTCTCGCTGAAGGCATAGTGGAACGAAAATGTCACCAGGTTGTGATTATTCTTGCGATGCACAGGATCCAGCGCGAAATAGCGCAGGTTGTCGTTCATCCAGCCCATGTTCCACTTGAAGTTAAAGCCCAAGCCGCCCACATCCGGCGGGCGAGTCACCTGTGGCCAAGCGGTGCTTTCTTCGGCGGCCATGATCGCCCCCGGAAAGCGCTCCAGCACCGTTGAGTTAATCTGCTGCAACAGCGACACCACTTCAAGATTTTCGGCTCCGCCGTGTTCGTTCGCCAGCCATTGGCCGTCTTCGCGGTCATAATTGCGATAGAGCATGCTCGCCACAGCATCCACACGCAGCCCATCCACGTGGTATTGCTCCAGCCAAAACATGGCCGAACTGAGCAAAAACGAGCGCACTTCCGGCTTGCTGTAGTCAAAGACGGCAGTGTCCCACGACTTGTGGTGGCCAATGCGGTCGTCGGCATATTCAAAGCAGGCTTCGCCATCGAATTGCGCAAGCCCGTGGGCATCACGCGCAAAGTGCGCCGGCACCCAGTCTAAAATCACGCCCAGCCCCGCCTGATGGCACTGGTCGATGAAAAACATCAGGTCGCGCGGTTCGCCATAGCGCGATGTTGCGGCGAAATAACCTGTGGTTTGATAGCCCCACGAGCCGCCAAAGGGGTGCTCGGTCAGCGGCATCACTTCAATGTGCGTGAAGCCCAGTTGCTTCACATAGGGAATGAGCTCGTCCGCCAGTTTGCGATAACTGAAGGGTGCGCCGTCGGCAAATCTGCGCCAACTGCCCAGATGCACTTCATAGATGCTCATGGGTTGCTGCTGCGGATTTTGCTGCGCGCGTGCGGCAAGCCATTCGGCATCGTTCCATTGATAGCAGTGCGACAGCGGGTAATATTTTGATGAATTGCCGGTGTCGGCCTCGCAGTGGAAGGCAAAAGGATCGTTTTTCAAGCGACGTTTTCCGTCTTGCCCGGTGATGCAAAACTTGTAGGCCGTGAAGGGTTGCAGTTCGGCGATTTCGGCTTCCCACACGCCTTGGTCATTCACGCGAGTGCAGGGGTTGGCGCTGGGGTTCCAGTCGTTGAAATCCCCCACCACGCTCACTGCGCGGGCAGCAGGTGCCCATGCGCGAAACACCGCCGCGGAAAGGTCATACGACCGATGCGCGCCGAAAAAACGATATGCGCGGGCGTTGGTGCCCTGGTGGAATAAGTACAGCGGTAGTTCCATGCGTGGGTTCATGATGTTGGTCCATGCTTTCGTAAGATATCGATAATATTTTAAAGTCCGGGCGGATTTACATCCGCCCCTACAAGTGGATATTACTTGCAAACACGATTGCGAAATTCATAGTTTCTTTTCTCGATAAATCAATGTGGTGCCGGGAACTCGCTTTTGGTGTGTTTGCGCAAGTCCCGCTTTTTCATACACCATTTGTGCAGCGGCTTCGTTTGGGTGCGTGGAGGTATATAGTCGCAGATAGGTTTTGCCTAGTTCACGTGCATGCTGCGCGGCGTGTGCAATCAACTCTTTACCCAGCCCTTGCCCGCGCGCTTGCGGTGCCACGCAATACCACGTGAGCCATGCGGCCTCGTGCGCATCTTTGCGATAAGTATATAGCCCAACGGTGCCGATTACTTCGTTATGTTCGTTCACCGCAACCCAATGGTCAAGCAGCGCGTTGATGCGGCCAATGCGAAATGATAGCTTCACCAGCGGGTTGTTTCGGCTGCGCACCGCCCAATAAGACAAGCGAACATAGGGCGCGGCATAGGGAAACACTTGCGCGGCTAGCTTGGCCGCTGGACGAGCATTTTCGTGTGTTAACGCTATAATCTTCATCATAGTAATATTATACCATACGCGCATGTAAAAAAGCAAGAATTTTGTGCGAAAAATTTTAAATATAATGAAACAGCGTGAAAACACCACCCTCAGCCCGCCCGAGGCGGTCAGCTCCCTCCCGAGGAGGGAACTCTCCGAGCCGCGAGGAGTGAGGGTGGTATTTAACCAATAAAAAACCGGCAGCCCAAAGCCACCGGTTTGCTTATTTTCTATTCACTAGCCACGCTGGGCCAAACCTTTTTTGCGATACACCACTGCAAACACAATGCCCAGCACAATCACATTTGCCCAGATAATCGCGAAACTTTGCCACAACGGTGCCGCCGCCGGGCCGCCGCTGAAGTAATCTGCGATGGCGTTGAGCTGTTGTGTGTAGAACGGTGTCATCAAGCGCGAGATGGTGCCGTTGAACTGCGCGAGCATCGGTCCAAAGCCCAGCACCACAGCCGCAGGCATCGTTAGCCCTGTGGACGCTTGCTGGCTTCTGCTGAGAATGCCCAGCGTTGCCCCCAAAAAGATCGACGCAATCACGCCCGAAAGCATCGCCGCCACAAAAACCAGTAATTCACGCGTGCCGCCAAAGTCGCCGATAAAACCAAAGGCAAACGTAGTGAAAATAGCAAGGAAGAACGACACTGCGCCCACACCCAGCAAATATGACATGGGTTTCACGCCGGCCATGGTGAGAAAGCGCAGACTTTTCTTTTCAATGTCTTCCGAGATAATACTCGCCACCACGGGAATCAAGCCCATGCCCGCAAACATGGTGGCCATCATCATCATCATGTTGGGCATGCCTGCAGCCAGCATTTGCTGAATTTCTTCGGGCACACCGTCAAAGTTCGGCGAGGCGAATGTGCTCATCAAAAACCCCATGAATGGGTATAGGGCAAAGTTCAGCATGATCTCCATGTTCTTGAGGGAGTCGAGTAATTGTTTACGGAAAATCGCTTTAAAGTTTCTCATTCTAATCCACCTCCTGTGAGTTGCACAAACACACTTTCCAAGTCAGGCAAGGTTTTGTGTGCATCGTATTTGTTGCAAATGTCTTGCGGCGCACCTTCTTCGATAATTTGCCCGCCGTGCAGCATCACCACGCGATCGCACAGGTGCGTAGCTTCTTCCATGTTGTGCGTGGTGAGGAAAATCGTGCTGCCGTCGTCACGCAGCTGACGGATGAGCTGATAAATTCCCCGCGCGGTGAGCGGATCAAGTGCGCTGGTGGGTTCGTCTAGAAACAAAACTTTGGGATGGTGCAGCACGGCGCGTGCCAGCACCAAGCGTTGCCGCATGCCCTTGCTGAGCTTGTTCACCTCGGTTTTGTGTGCGTCGCTAAGACCGACTTTCTCCAGCGCTTCCAGGGTTCGTGCGCGTGGAATGCCATAGATTGTCTCAAACACAATCAGATTATCCAAACAGCTCAGGCGGTTGAACAGGCCGTCGTGCTCCAACATCAAGCCGATTTCGTGGCTTTCGGCCGCGGTGGAGGCCTCGCCGCTATCTGCGCTCAGCTGCCGGGTGAGGATGTTGATGATGGTGGTTTTGCCCGAACCGCTGGGGCCAAGCATGCCAAAGATTTCGCCGGGATTCACGTGAAAGGTTACGCCGTTGAGCACTTGATTGTCGCCAAATGCTTTGTGCACGTTTTTCATGCTAATGGTTGCCATATTGTTCTCCTTCTAAATAAATCTCTAATGTTGCTGCGATATAGTCTTGTGCGAGTTGGAATTTTGTGTCTCTAGTATCAAAAGCACTATTGGTGAACATCTCGCCAAGTTTTGCGATCAATTCCATGTCACCACCGGTCACTTGCAAGATGATGGCCCAATAGTCACGGGCGAATTGCTGCGCTTTTTTACTGTTGTGCGGCACTTTTCTTTTGTGCAGCTTGTAGGCCTCATCCAGTGTGTGGTTGATTTGCACAATCACCTGTTGTGCTTGTTCCATGTTTAAATGCCCGCTGAATTTTCTGAGCATATCATCATCGAAGTGTTTCACCATCCAATAGTACTCATTTTTCATCTGCAAGTTCGCTAAAATCGCAGCGTACTTCTTAAAGTCCACGATATCGATCTGCGCTACTTCAGCTTTGAGCTTCTCCAGGGCATTGCGTGCTTCTGTCAGCTGTTCAATTTGCCCGGCGATTTGCATGCTTTGTTCTTCCAGAGCTTGCAACACATCTGCAGGTGTGTCAAGCCGATTAAGTCGCTGTTTTATCTCGCCCAGCGAAAATCCCATTTGCTTCAGCGCGAGAATTTGCATCAGCTGCACGGCATCGCGGTCGTTATATAACCGAAAGCCGCCTTCGCTGGCCGCGCTGGGGCTCAGCAGCCCTTCTTTGTCGTAGTATTGCAACGTGCGCACGGTCACGCCTGCTTGTCGGGCCAGTTCGCCCACACGCATGTAGCCATCGGGGATAGCTTTAGACTCATAATTCATTCGCGGGATACCTGCTTTCTGTTAAATCTCATCATACGCGCGAATTGTCTGCGGCGGCTCGCCGCCCTCCTGTAGATAGTATATACCATGACGCAAAGGTCACTGTCAAGCTTTTTTTCAAAAAAATTTTGCCAACCATAATCTGTTCAATAAGTATAACAAATTTTCACGGTTGCAACCAGCGATTTTGGCTTGAAATTGCGCAACTACGGGTTGCGGCGAGGGATTTTGTGCAGATTGTGCATTGACTTTCGACATTTCATGTGCTATTATGGAATTGACAGAAGCAAAATTTAAAGTAAAGAAGGTTCTTTTATGGCACCATTACACTCTTTTCAAGATCAAATGATTATGCTCCTTTTCGGCGTTATTTTCTATGCCATTTTATTCGGCATCATAGCCTTAGCAGGATGGGGTATCTTTAGCTTAGTGCGCTTTATATTCTCGTAAGCCTATGACCAACATGTAGGGGCGGCTTGCAAGCCGCCCGAAATCTTAATAGTGCCATGTTTTTTATGGCCCGGGCGGCAAAATTGCCGCCCCTACAGGTTGCGGTTATCTTCAAGTTTGGCGGCTATGCGTGACTGAGGGGTTCGACAACACAAAAGTCTAAAACAAGCCCAATAATATAATAAACCACAGAGAAATTGAGAAAACATATGCCAAACCAATACGTCCTCGCGCTGGACCAAGGCACCACAAGCTCGCGTGCCATTTTGTTTGACCGCCAAGGCAATGTGGTTGCCCGCGCACAAAAGGAATACGAACAGCTTTACCCGCAGGCCGGCTGGGTAGAGCACAACCCCATGGAGATTCTCTACAGCCAAATGAACGCCCTGGAGCTTGTGCTGGGCGAAATCAAAGGCCGGGTAAACCTGCGCGACATCGCCTGCATGGGCATCACCAACCAGCGCGAAACCACCATTTTGTGGGACAAACAAACCGGCCGACCGGTCTACAACGCCATTGTGTGGCAGTGCCGACGCACCGCCGACATGTGCGAGCAACTCAAGCGCGACGGCCACGAGCCGCTGATAAAACAACGCACTGGCTTAGTGGTAGATGCCTATTTCAGCGGCACAAAAATAAAATGGATACTCGACAACGTGCCTGCCGCACGTGAACTGGCTGAGCAAAGCAGACTGCTATTCGGCACCGTGGAAACCTGGCTGATTTGGAATTTTACCGGTGGCCAAAGCCACGTGACGGATTACTCAAACGCCAGCCGAACAATGCTCTTTGATGTGGATAAACTGTGCTGGGACGAAGAATTGTGCGCCCTGCTTGGCGTGCCCATGCATATTTTGCCCAAGGTCGTGCCCAGCGGTGCCATGCACGGCGAGCTCGCGCAGGGGCTCATTGGGCTGACGGAATTGGCGGGCGTGCCCATCACCGGTGCCATTGGCGACCAACCTGCGGCGTTGTTCGGGCAGGCTTGTTTTTCACCCGGCATGGCCAAAAACACATACGGCACCGGCTGCTTTTTGCTGATGAACACCGGCACCAAACGCGTGCAAAGTCAACATAATCTTCTTACTGGTGTTGCTTGGTCGCTGGGTGATGAAATCACATACGCCATTGAAGGCAGTGCGTTCAATGCCGGTTCGGTCATCCAATGGCTACGCGATGAGCTCAAGCTGGTGGATTCCGCCGAGCGTTGCGGCGAGCTAGCCGAAAGCGTAGACAGTGCCAATGGCGTATATCTCGTGCCTGCCTTCACGGGTTTGGGCGCGCCCTATTGGGATATGTATGCCCGCGGCACGATGGTGGGGTTAACCCGCGGCGTGAATCGCGCGCATATTGCAAGGGCGGTCATCGAGTGCATTCCGTGGCAATTGTGTGATCTGCTTGCCGCCATGGAGGCCGATGCGGGCATTAAGTTCACCGAGCTGCGTGTAGACGGCGGCGCATCGGTCAGCGACATCATGATGCAATTGCAGGCAGACTTCAGCCAGGCAAACGTCAACCGCCCGCGTGTGACCGAGACCACCGCACTCGGCGCAGCCTACATCGCAGGGCTAACCGCAGGCGTGTGGAACAGCAAAGACGAAATTGAGCAAAACCGCCAAGTCGACCGCGTGTTTGTGCCGCAACTGCCGCGCCAACAGCGCAACGAGCTTTACGCAGGCTGGCAAAAAGCTGTGCAGCGCAGCTTGGCTTGGGTGGAGAGTTAGTGCAGGGATGCGTGTTCTTTTTCTTGAAAGAAAAAGAACCAAAAAGAACTTTAGCCGCTTCGCGTTGACTGTTATGAAAATATGCAGGTGTTGCCAAGGCCTCCCCCTCCGGGGTCCCCGCAAATGCTTGCATTTGTGGGGTGGATCATTGGGGGAGGAAAGCCGTCGCTAGACGGCAGGTGGGGGTTATCTGAAAAAAAGAACTTTAACCGCTTTGCGGTGGATTTTTATGGCGCACGCGTGTAGGGGCGGCAATCTGCCGCCCGTTCTTCTTCATGAGAGTGGAAAATTCACGGGCGGCTAATAGCCGCTCCTACATGAGAATATCTTCGAAGCCAAGACAAAAAAACAAAACCCAACTTCCTGTTCACAGAGAGTTGGGTTTCATTTTATTCGGCTAATCTAGGTTTTTTTGATTACTTTTTTTGCAAAAAAAGTAATGCCAGCGCGGCGAGCGCAAAAGCTTCGCACTACTTCATCCGAATAATCAACTCGCCGCCTTTGACGGGTTGTTTTTCGCTCACGAATACTTTTTCAATCACGCCGTCGGTTTTGGCCATCACGGTGGTTTCCATCTTCATGGCTTCAATCACGGCGAGCACGTCGTTTTGCTTCACGTTGTCGCCTTGTTTCACCATCACTTTGCTCACCATGCCGGGAATGCTGGCACCAATATCAAGCGGATCTTCCAAGTTTGCCATCACAACATTGGTGGTGGTGGCTTGCGCACTGTCTTGCACAGCGATTTCGCGGCGGTCGCCGTTGAGCTCAAACACCAGCTGACGCAGGCCGTCAATGTCTGGCTTGCTCATGCTGACGAATTTGATCATCAGCGTTTTGCCGTCTTCAATTTCCACTTGCGTGGTTTGGCCGGGTGCCATGCCCGCAAAGAACACCGGGCTCTCTAGGGCACTGAGTTCGCTGTATTCTTTTTGGTGCGCATAGTAATCTTTCAGCACCTTCGGATATAAGCAATATGACACGATATCTTGCATGTTCGGCTCTGCGCAGAAAGGTTTCATCTCAGCTTTGATGGCATCGAAGTCCACCGGCGGCAGGCTTTCGCCCGGGCGGCCGGTAATGGCCGTTTTGCCCTTGAGCACCACCTCTTGCAGGTCTTTGGGGAATCCACCCTGCGGCTGACCCATCATGCCGCTGAAGTAGCTTTCCACCGAATCGGGGAAGGCAATGTGCTTACCTTTTTCCACGATATTTTCGGGTGTTAAATCATTTTGCACCATGATAATCGCTAGGTCACCCACCATTTTAGAGCTGGGGGTAACCTTCACGATGTCACCCACGAGGTCATTGGCCTGCTTGTATTTTTCTTTCACTTCTTCAAAGCGGTCACCCAAGCCAATGCTATCCACTTGTGCGCGCAGGTTGGTATACTGCCCGCCGGGGATTTCGTACTTGTAGATATCCGTGGCGGGGAAATCCAGGCCTTCTTCGAAGTTGGAATAGTAGCCGCGCACGTGCTCCCAGTAGCGCGAAATAGGCAACAGGTCGGCATCTTTCATGCCGGTGTCGCGCTCAGTGCCTTCCAACGCCGTAACAACTGCGTTAAGCGACGGCTGGCTGGTGAGCGACGACAAGCTTGCAATCGCGGTGTCTACGATATCCACGCCTGCTTCGGCGGCCTTGAGAATCGCGGCAACGCCATTACCAGACGTATCATGCGTGTGCAGGTGAATGGGCAGCCCTACTTCTTGTTTCAGTGCACGCACCAGTTCTTGCGCAGCATAAGGCTTAAGCAGCCCAGACATATCTTTGATGCCCAGAATGTGCACGCCACGTTTTTCCAGCTCTTTGGCCATGTTCACGTAATATTTCAGGTCATATTTTGTGCGCGACAGGTCAGAAATATCACCAGTGTAGCAGATGTAGCCCTCGCAGAGCTTGCCTGCTTTGCGCACTTCATCAATGCTCAGCTCCATGTTGGGCAGCCAGTTCAGCGAGTCAAACACGCGGAACACATCCACGCCTGCAGTTGCAGCCTCTTGAATGAACTGCGCAATCAGATTATCGGGATAGCTGGTGTAGCCCACGGCGTTCGCACCGCGCAGCAGCATCATCAGCAGCACATTGGGGATTTTCTCACGCAGCAGCTTCAAGCGCTCCCACGGTGACTCATGCAAAAAGCGATAGGCCACATCGAACGTTGCGCCGCCCCACATTTCAAACGCAAAGGCGTTGGGCATAGCATGCGCCATGGCGTCTGCGATGGCAGTCATATCTTTGGTGCGCACGCGCGTGGCCAGCAAGCTTTGGTGAGCATCGCGCAGCGTGGTATCAGAAATCAGCAGCTCTTTTGCGCCAAGGATGTGCTGTTTCACGGCATCTGCGCCTTGGCTATCCAGCAATTGCTTCAAGCCAGCTTTTGGTGCGCCGCTTACGGCAGGCACCGGCGGTGCGGTGAACTCAGCAGGCGCGGGCTTGCCGCCATTCACCACCGTGTTGCTGATATACTTCAGCACCTTGTTCGCGCGGTCTTGCGGCGCGGGGAAGGCAAACAGTTCGGGCGTTTCGTCAATGAACGTGGCATGGCAATCATTCGCCAGATATTGCGGATGGTTGAGGATGTTTTCGAGGAAGCGAATGTTGGTTTTCACCCCACGAATACGCATTTCTTTCAACGCACGCAAGGCCTTGCGGGTTGCGCCCTCATAGGTGCGGTCAAAGGTGATAACCTTCACCAGCAGGCTGTCATAATACGGCGAAATCTCTGCGCCGGTGTAGGTGTTGCCTGCATCTAGGCGCACACCGTGGCCGCCGCCCGAGCGATACACCGTAATCTTGCCGATATCAGGGCTAAAGTTGTTTTGCGGGTCTTCCGTTGTCACGCGGTTCTGAATGGCTACGCCGCGCACTTGAATGGATTCCTGCGAGGGAATATCAATCACATCTCCGTTGAGCGCATGCCCCTCGGCCACCTGAATTTGCGCTTGCACTAAGTCAATGCCGGTGATGACTTCGCTGATGGTGTGCTCCACCTGAATGCGGGGGTTCATCTCAATGAAGTAGTGATTGCCGTCTTTGTCCACCAAAAACTCAACCGTGCCGGCGTTAACGTAATTGACTTGCTTGGCGATTTTCACTGCATCTTCATACAGTTTTTCTTTGATGGCTTGGGGCAGCGAAACGGCGGGTGCAATCTCCACCACTTTTTGATAGCGGCGTTGCAGCGAGCAATCGCGCTCAAACAGGTGATAGACGTTGCCATGTTTGTCGGCCAAAATTTGAATTTCGATGTGCTTGGGCTGCACCAGGAATTTTTCCATGAAGATGTCGCCGTTGCCGAAAGATTTGAGCGCTTCACTTTGCACCAGCGGGAACGCAACTTTCAGCTCTTGTGCATCGTTGCAGCGGCGCATGCCTTTGCCGCCGCCGCCGGCAGCTGCTTTCAAAATCACGGGGTATTTATATTGCTCGGCCAGCGCAATCGCTTCATCAACGTCCGTCAATGGGGCTTCGCCGCCAGGAATGGTGGGTACGTTGCAAGCCTTGGAAATTTCTTTCGCCGCCAATTTGTCGCCCATGTTCGCCAGCACATCGCTGGGTGGGCCAATGAAGATGATGCCGTTTTCCTCACAGGCTTTGGCAAAGTTTGCGTTTTCGCTCAAAAAGCCATAGCCGGGGTGGATGGCATCTACGTTCTTCGCTTTGGCCAGCTTCACAATCGCTTCAATGTCCAAATAGGCGCCAAGCGGGGTTTGGTTTTCACCAACAAGATAAGCCTCGTCCGCTTTGGTGCGGAAGGAGTTGAAGGTGTCTTCTTTCGAATAAATCGCCACCGTGCTAATGCCAAGCTCCGCACATGCGCGAAACACGCGAATGGCAATTTCGCCGCGGTTGGCCACCAGCACCTTTTTAATTGCTTTCATGGAATTTCTCCTTATGCATAATATTCTTTATATTATAACACAAAGCAAGCCGCTTTGCAAGCAGAGAGTTCCCGTCTTGCAAAACAGCTTTTTGTGCAATTTTACCTGCCTTCCCCCTCTGTCGCTCCGCGACATCTCCCCCAAAGGGGGGCGACCCTGGCGAAAATCAGACTTTCAGGTGTTGCCAAGGGCTCCCCTTCAGGGGGAGCTGGCACGCCGTAAGGCGTGTCTGAGGGGGCTAACCAAACAATTCATCTGCCTGCGCCTTTAACTTGGCGCGGCGGGCTTGTTCAGCGGCTAAATCCAGCTGCCAAGCACCGTTAACTCGAACCAGCACACTGCCTTCACGCAGGCCCGCAGGCAAATCTACCAGGGCCAAGTGCACATGGCTGCCGTCGTCATGCTCGCACACGGCAAGGTCATCGATAATACGCTCAACAGTCAGCAAGAGCGGCCTCCAATGCAGGTTTCACCAACGCGGGATTCCCCTGCCCTTTCAGCTCTTTCATCACTTGGCCCATGATGAACCCAAACGTCTTCTCATTGCCCGCGCGGTAATCTGCGATGGCTTTGGGATTGGCGGCAATTGCGGCGGCGATGGCTGCGGCTAGGGCGTCGCTGTTATCTTGCATCAACAGGCCATGCGCTTCGATGTATTCCATGGGCTGTACATCTTCGCCAAACACGGCATGCATGGTTTGCTTATACGCCGCGCGATTGATTTTGCCCTGTAGGACAAGTTCAATCAATTGTGCAAGTTTGCCTGCATCCACTTGCAAATCTTCGGGCAGCGTGCCGGTGTTGTTCAAATGCCGCATCAATTCGCCGGTGATGAGATTCGCCGCTTCTTTGGGTTGCCCGGTCAATTCCACCAGCTGCTCAAACAACGCAGAAATCGTCTTGTGCACGGTGATGGTGGCAGCATCCTTGGGCGCAATGCCGTATTCACCGGTATAGCGTTCGCGTTTTTGCGCCGCAAGTTCGGGCAAGGTTGCGCGCACGCTTTCCAGCCATGCATCGTCAATCACCACCGGCGGGATATCCGGGCACGGAAAATAACGATAATCCTGCGCGTTTTCTTTGTTGCGCATGGGCATGCTCTTGCCCTTGTTGTCATCCCAGCGGCGGGTTTCTTGGGTGATGCTGCCGCCGCGTTCAATCACATCTATGTGCCGTTTGCTTTCGTATTCAATCGCCCGCGCAATAGCCTTGAAGGAGTTGAGGTTCTTCATTTCGGTGCGCGTGCCAAACTCCGCTTGCCCCACCGGGCGCACGGACAGATTCACGTCGCAGCGCAGCGAGCCCTCTTGCATCTTGCAGTCACAAATGTCAAGATACAGCAGGGTTTCACGCAATGTTTCAAGGAACCCAAGCACCTGCTCCGTCGTGCGGAAATCAGGCTTGGTCACGATTTCAAGCAAGGGCGTGCCGCCACGATTATAGTCCATGTAGGCCGCGCTGCCATCCGGTGCATGCACCAACTTGCCGGCATCTTCCTCCATGTGGATTTGATGCAGGCGAACGTCCCCTATCCCACCGTTGCGGCACACCGGGGCATATAATTGCGTGGTTTGCCAGGCCTTGGACAGGTCGGGGTAGAAATAGTTTTTTCGGTCGAAGGTGTTCACACGCGTGATATCGCAACCTAAGGTCAGGCCAAGCCGCATGGCATACTCCACCACCGCGCGATTCAGCACAGGCAGCGTGCCGGGCTCGCCCGCACAACCGGGGCAAACATGCGTGTTTGGCGGTGCACCAAATTCGGTGGAACACCCGCAGAAAATTTTGCTTTTGGTGCTCAGCTCAGCATGCACCTCAAGCCCCATCACAATTTCCCAACTCATGCTGCTCCCCCTTTCGCAAGTGCAATATCCGTGAACGCCGCGCCCATGATTTGCTTGCCATCCGGCTTCACAATTGCAGGCAGCCCGGCTAAGCTCGCCAAGCAGTTGTGCACATCATCCACCGGCAATTCTGCCATCGAAACGCCCTCAAGGGCCGCTTTCATCTGTGCACGCACCTGCAAAGCCTTCTTATAATACAGCTCGTAATTATCGCCTGCCAGCATCAGCGAACCAAACAGTGCCCGGCGTTTGGTTGCCATGCCAAAGCCTTGCGCGCGTGAGAACTTATAGGTTTCAGTTAAATTTTGCGCATCCGCGCTGCGTTTACCCAAGCTAATGCCATCGAATTTTTGCAGGTTCGCACCAGCTTCAGCGCAAGAGATAATCTCGCACGCCGTTAATGCATGCGGGAAAGCGGGCAATTCAGTCAAGCCGCTCGGCAAATCAATCCACTGCGCATCCGCGATGATTTGCAGCAATGCGGCGCAATCTTCAGCACTGCGTGCCACAGGGCCAATGGCGTCCATTGAGCTCACATTAGCCACCAAGCCTAAGCGCGACACCGCACCGTAAGTCGGCTTGATGTGCCATACGCCGTGTTGCGCAGCAGCCTTGCGATTATCCGTCACAAGCGCAAACGGGATTTCATCAGCGGCCACAGCTGCGGCTGCCTGCGGGCTATCTGCAAACTCATTCATCGCCAATTTACCAATCACAATCAACCCAGCAGCTTGCAATTTTTGCACAACTTCAGCATCAAACATCGGCATATAATCTGCCATGATGGCCGAGCCGCAAGCACAGGGCATGCCCTGCACAAATATATTGTCCTGCAAGGCCACAGGCACACCCGCCAACGGCGAAAGTGTTTCGCCTGCGTCAAGCTTCGCCTGCACTTGCGCGGCTTGCTCCATGGCTTGCTCGTTGATGGCCACAAAGTTCGCACTCGCCCTAGCTTTTTCGATATATTGCGTCGTGATGTCCGCCACGCTCACTTCTTTTGCGGCGATGGCAGCGGCAATTTGTAAAGCTGTCATATTTCCCCTCCTACTCTTGAATGGCCGGTGCAGCGTAATACTCACCGTTGTGCGCGGGCGCGTTTTGCAGCAGCACTTCACGCGGCGTATGCGTGTGCACCACGTCATCGCGCATCATATTCGTATGCGTAAGCGGCGTCACGCACAGTGGTGCATCGGCGGGAAAATCCAGGGCGGCGAACTCGGCCATGCCTGCGATTTTCTGCTCCAGCTCGCCTTGCAACTGCGTTGATTCCTCCGGCGAAAGCGCCAGCATCGTCAGGTCTTGCAGTGTTTTCATGTTGATCATGTTGTTCTCCTGAAAAAATGTAATCTAATTACGCATTGCGAATTACGAATTATCCAACGCAGCCTGCACAAGCCCAAGGAACAACGGGTGCGGCTTGTTGGGGCGGCTCTTAAATTGCGGGTGATATTGCACCGAAACATAAAACGGATGCCCGGGCAGTTCCATCGCTTGCACCGCGCCGTCTTTCGGCGAGGTCACACAGGCAATCATATCGTTTTGCTGCCAAGCGCACATGCCGCGAAAACGCTCGCTGATTTCCTCGCAGCCATATAGCGCATGCAGCTTGGTGCCCGGCACAATTTTGCAGGGAAACGCACCGCGTTGCTGCGGGTGATTGCAGGTTTCGCCAACTCCAATGCCCAACAACGGGATATTGTTTTCCCGGGAAAATGCACAGGCAGCTGCGTCGCCGCACGAGCCATTTTCGCCTGGCAGCACGATGCCTTGCACGCCCTTTAAGGCCTGTGCCATGTTGTCCGCAGCGCTGTTTACCCAGCGAATTTTCACTTTGGTGCCGCACGAAAAACCAGCGTGGTTCAGGCTTTCAATCACCGAAAGATAGGCATCATGCAGAAGCACATAATCACCCACAATGGCGATTTCAATTTCACGCTCACGTGCAAAAATATTGTCCACCATCGTGCGCCACTCAGTGAGATCAGGCTCGGGCGTTTTCCAGCCAAGCTCGCGGCACACCACGGCATCCATGCCGTTTTCATGTAGCATCAATGGCGCTTGATATAGCGAAGGCAGATCAAGATTCTCAATCACGCAATCGGGCTTCACGTTGCAAAACAGCGAGATTTTATCTGCCAGTCCCGGCGGCAGCGGCTGCTCCACTCGTGCAACGATGATATTGGGCGAAATGCCCATGGCACGCAGCTCTTTCACGCTGTGCTGGGTGGGTTTTGATTTATGTTCTCCGCTGCAGCGCAAAAACGGCACGAGCGTCACATGCACAAACAAGCAAGCCTGCGAACCTTTTTCCAGGCTAATTTGGCGAATCGCCTCGATGTAGGGTTGGCACTCAATGTCGCCGATGGTACCGCCAATTTCGGTGATGAGCACATCTGCACCGCTGTGTTCGGCAGCTGCGTTGATGAAATCTTTAATTTCATTGGTCACATGAGGGATCACCTGCACCGTGCCGCCCTGATAGTCACCGTCGCGCTCACGCTGCAGCACGTTGCGATACACCTTGCCGCTGGTGAGACTGCTCAGCCGTGTGAGACTTTCATCAATAAAGCGCTCATAGTGCCCAAGATCGAGGTCGGTTTCGGTGCCGTCGTCGGTCACAAACACCTCCCCATGTTGCAGCGGGTTCATGCTGCCGGGGTCAATGTTCAGGTAGGGATCCAGTTTTTGTGCAGCCACACGCAGCCCACGCTGCTTCAGCAACCGCCCAAGCGATGCCGCTGTAATCCCCTTGCCCAAGCCCGAAACCACGCCGCCTGTGATAAAAATGTGCTTTGTCATTTGTGTCTCCTTTTCGCTACTTTTTTGAAAAAAAGTAGCACAAAAAACTTTAGCCGCCCCTGCGGGGAGCACTCGCTTCGCGATGAAATCTTAATGAAAGCATAAGAGGAAAGCCCCAATTCCCCTCCTTGGAGGGGTGGCACCGCAGTGCCGGGGTGGTGCTTGCAAAACACCAAAAACCTTCCCCCACTTCGCATCGTCAAAGAAAATATTATAACATACAATTTGCAATTGCGCAAGTGTTTTTTCAATTTTTCACATCGCAATGGTGTGCCGTGTCAGCGGATTCCCCACCCAAGCATTCACCACCGCCAGCAGCTCGCGCAGATAATTCATCGGCCAAGTGTACCACGGCACGAGCGCACCCAACCGCGTTGCGTCAAAGCCGGTTTGCCGCGCCAGCATCATGCCACGATATAGATGAAAATCGCTGGTCACCACCACCACGGTGAAGTCATCACGCTCGAATTGCGCCTGCAAAATCTCATGCGCAAACAGCAGATTTTCTTCAGTCGAAATCGAGCGGTTTTCTTGCACGATGCGCTCGACGGGCACGCCATGCAACACTAGCCAACGTTGCATCACATGTGCTTCGCTAAACTGCTGCCCTTCGCCATAACCCCCAGTGACGACAATATAGGCTTCGGGATTGCGCTGATGGTACGCAATGGCGGTGTTCAAGCGATAGGCCAGCAGGCGGCTGGGGTTTTCGCCGCGAATGCCTGCGCCCAACACAATCACGGCATCTTCCGTGTGCGTCACGTTGCTTGTGTTGCCATAGATGGCCAAAAATCCAGTGAATAGCGCGGGCAGCATCGCCAGCACAAGTGCCGTGATGTGCGCCCATTTGGGGATTTTCGTGAACAATGCTGCATAGGCCAAAATGGCCAGGCTCAGTCCCAGCTGAACATACCAGCCAATGGTCACGCGCGGCACAAAAAACACGTTGAGCAACAGCAGCGCACCCGCTATCGTGATAATGATACGAACAATCTTCATGCAAAACCTTTCATGCTACTTTTTTGAAAAAAAGTAGCGCAAAAAACTTTTACCCGCTCCGCGGTGGATTTTATAGAGAAGTATGAAAGGAAATCCTTAGCTCCTTCCCCCGGAAGGAGCTCCCCGAGTCGCGAGGGGTGAGGAAGGCTCGCGGAGCGACGCGCCTTACCTCTCGCACGTTCGCTAAACCAACCTCAATTACGCATTAACCGCCCGCTTCTCCTCAAGCTCCCGCGTGACGTTTGCCAAAAATTCACCATGTAATTTATACTTGCGCAGATATAGCAGCAACGCCAGCCCCAATATCATCGGCGGCACCACGAACATCAGCACGTTGAGGGCGGTGTTTACACTTGCCGGCTGTGCAATCTGCGCGATCATTTCAGCATCGGCAAACATCCCGTCGGTTGATTCCACATAGCCCGCAAGGTGCAGCCCGCCCAAGAAAATCAGCGTAGCAATGGCGCCGCTAAATTTACCAATGAGCGTGAGCAGCGAGAAGATGAGGTTTTCGCTGCGATAGCCGAGTTTCCACTCGCCATACTCCACAGCATCCACCATGAAAATGCTGGTGAGAATGCCGAAAAAGCCAAAACCACCCACCGTAAACAGCACCACTGGCAGCATGAACATGGGGTTGCCAGCGAGCGAAAGCCCGGCCATGAGCACATAACCCACCAGCGGCACCACGCAACCTGCGATGAATATCTTGCGGCGGCTGATTTTGCGGGCGATGAAGGGATAGCTAATCATGGCAAGTGCCATGCCCGCGCCCGCCACCAGCATAAATAAATCGAACACTTCCGGCGCATTCCACACATGCGCGAAGTAAAACAGCGCAACCATTTGCGTCACGTTAATGGCCGTCATTGCCAAAATAAACACCACTTCAATAATCAGCAGCTGGTCGTTTTGGCGCAACGTTTGCAGGGCCTCTTTGAAGGAAAACGCCTGTTCGCGGCGGCCAATTTCGCGCACTTTCATGCTTTTGGCAGCAATGCCCGCAAACAACACATACATGCCCATCAGCAGCAGCACCCAGTAAAAATAGCCCTGCGCCTCGCTTTGCCCGCCCAGCGTAGTCACCATCGTGCGGGTAAGCACCGGCACGCCAATCATGGCAATGCCGCCCACCAGCCTCGGCCAAGTGGAGATAATGTCCCGCTCGCGTTCGTCCACAAACGCCGCCGCATAGGCATAATAGGGCACGTCGATGACGGTGTATGTGAGACCATATAGCATATATAGCACCGTGATACCCACCAGCAAACCAACGCCCTGCATGCGCGTCATCACCGGCGAAAACATGAAAGTAATCACCACCGCATTAAACAGCGCACCGATAATCACCCAAGGCTTGTGTTTACCCCACGGTGTGCGGATATTCTCACTCAGCAACCCCACAATCGGGTCGCTGATGGCATCCCACAGGCGCAGCACCACGAACATGACCATTAAAAAGCCCGCCGAAACGCCCAACACCGTCATGCAAAACACAACGAAGTAAGACCGCACCATGTTAAAGGCAAAGCCCCCGCCCAGTGCGCCCATGCTATAACCTGCTGTTTCTCGCGCGGTGAGTTTCATTGGCATGCTCCTTTTCTTGTTCTTTTTTCAGATAACCCCCACCTGCCGCCTAGCGACGGCTTTCCTCCCCCAATGACCCACCCCACAAATGCAAGCATTTGCGGGGACCCCGGAGGGGAGGCCTTGGCAACACCTGCACATTTTCATAACATCCCCCGCGAAGCGGCTAAAGTTTTTTGCGCTACTTTTTTTCAAAAAAGTAGCATCGCTTCTTCGCATCTTCACCTCTCACCGCAACCAAACCATCAACCCAGTAATCGCCGCAGCAGCAATGCCCAGCCCGGCCAGCACAATCAACCCTTGACGCACGCCTTCGCTCACACTGGATGGTTCAAGATCGCGCAGCCATTGCTTGAAATCCACGTGTTTGCGGCCGCATAAATCTTTGTAGTACAACACCTGTGTGCGATAATTGCGCACATCGTTTTCGTCAAACTCAAATAGTCGCACGCCGCGATACACGCCGTCGCCATAGGCCGAAAAGCCCGTGCCGGGGCAATAGCCCAGGTCGATGCCATCCACCTTGCCGTGGAAGCTGTTTTTGTGGTCGTGCCCAAAAAACATGCCCAGCATATCACCTTGTTCTTGTGCTGCGGCGAATAAGCCTGCATCCCCGCTTGAAATGCACGGTCGTTCGCAGTAACGGCCAACGGCTTTGCTTTCATCTAGCGTATAATATGTTTTCTTTTTCTTGAACTGCGCAAAGCCGGGATGTCCATGCATGCCGCGCCGTTTACTGGTTTTTGTCAGCCCATAAATAGCAGCAATGGGAATATGCATGAACGCCAGTGCCGGCACGCCGGGAGAATTGTCCCGCAGGCGTTTGTACCACGCCACTTGATTCTCATGCAATGGCTGATAACCCACCAAGCTTGTGCTGCCGTGCGAGTCCAGCATATATAAATTCAACGCAGGTTTGCCCTGGCTATCGTTCACCACCAAGTGATGATTCGCGCAGCCCTCCACATCGGGGGTGTCATAGGCCAGGCAGCAGCTGTGCTCCTGATAATAACCCAGCTGTGCTTGTGCGCAAACGTGCTCAATGTCGTGGTTGCCAAAGGTGAAGGTGAAGGGCACGCCGCGCTGTTGCATGGGCGCGCACAGCTCGGCGATGAGTCCCCGGGCTTGTTCTTCTTTGTCGGCACCGCGCAGCTTGCGCGAATAACCCTGAATTTGATCACCGGTGAGCACCACTAAGTCAGGTTTCAGTTGGTCGAGCGCCGCTTCCATCAGGCGCAGCGTTTCGCGCTTCACGCCGGGGGTATCCTGCAAATCAGTCATTTGCAGGATGGTGAATTTTCCGTTGCGGAAACTTAATTGTTTCATATGGATTCCTCTTTGTGCTCCGCACTAAGCATTTAGCATTAAGCACTAAAATCTCTCGTATAATCCAACAACCCACCTGCCAGCAAAATCTCACGCTGGCGCGGCGATAAATTGTAATTGAGCGCATAAATGTCGCCGCTACTGAGGTTTTGCAGCGCAACGGCAGTCCCCTGCTGCATGGCCGTGCGAATATCACCCAGTTGCAGTTGATCGCCTTGGCAAATTTTCTCGTAGTCCATGGGGTTGGCGAAGGTCAGCGGCACAATGCCCGAGTTAACCAAGTTGGCCAAGTGCATGCGCGCAAAGCTTTTGGTAATCACGGCCTTGATGCCTAGATATAACGGCACAAGTGCAGCGTGCTCACGGCTGGAACCCTGCCCGTAATTCTCGCCGCCAATGACCATGCCGCTGCCCGCCGCTTTGCAATTTGCTGCAAAGTTGGGGTCACACTGTGCAAAGCAAAATTGCGCCAGATATGGTATATTCGAACGGTAGGGCAGAATTTTCGCACCGGCGGGCATGATGTGGTCTGTGGTGATGTTGTCGCCCACTTTCAGCACTGCTTTTGCCGTGATTGTGTCGGGCAGCGGCTCGCTGCTGGGGAACGGCTTGATGTTCGGCCCATACTCAATTTCCACGCTGTGCATTTCGCTTTCGGGCACGGGTTGTTCAATCATGTTGTCGTCTATCAGAAAAGACTCCGGCATGGTGATGGCAGGAAATTCGCCCAATGTTCTTGGGTCAGTAAACTCACCAGTGATGGCAGCCGCTGCCGCCACTTCGGGGCTCACGAGATACACCTGTGCGTCTGCGGTGCCGCTGCGCCCCTCAAAGTTGCGGTTGAATGTGCGCAACGAAACCCCACCGCTGCTTGGCGCTTGTCCCATGCCGATGCAAGGGCCGCAAGCAGCCTCAAGCACACGTGCGCCTGCCGCGATGATATCCGTCAGTGCGCCGTTTTGCGCAATCATGGTGAGCACTTGCTTGCTGCCGGGCGAAATATTCAGGCTCACGCGCGGGTGCACGGTCTTGCCCTTGAGAATCGCTGCGGTTTTCATTAGGTCTAGCAAGCTTGCATTCGTGCATGAACCAATGCACACTTGATCCACTTTCATGCCCGCAAGTTCACGCACGGGTTTGACGTTATCGGGCATGTGCGGGCAGGCCGCAAGGGGTTCAAGCGCAGTTAAATCAATATCAATGATATCATCGTATGTTGCGTCTGCGTCAGCCGAAAGTTCAGTCCAATCCCCTTCGCGCTCTTGCGCTTTGAGAAACGCACGGGTCACAACATCGCTGGGGAACACCGAACCCGTGGCACCAAGCTCCGCGCCCATGTTGGTGATGGTGGCGCGTTCGGGCACACTGAGGCTAGCCACGCCCGGTCCGCCATATTCCATCACGCGGCCAATGCCGCCCTTCACGCTCAGCTTGCGCAACACTTCAAGAATCACATCTTTCGCGCTCACCCACGGCTGCAACTGGCCAGTCAAACGCACCAAAGTCACTTTGGGCATGGGAATGTGATAGGCACCGCCGCCCATGGCCACGGCAACGTCCATGCCGCCGGCACCCATGGCCAGCATGCCCAAGCCCCCTGCCGTTGGGGTGTGGCTATCGCTGCCAATCAGCGTTTTGCCGGGTTTAGCGAAACGTTCCAAGTGCACCTGATGACAAATGCCGTTGCCCGGGCGCGAAAACAGCAGTCCGCGCTTTCTCGCGCAGCTGCGAATGAACTTGTGGTCGTCGGCGTTTTCAAAGCCGCTTTGCAGGGTGTTGTGGTCAATGTAGGCCACGCTGAGCTCGGTTTTCACGCGCGGCACGCCCATGGCTTCGAACTCCAAATACGCCATGGTGCCAGTGGCATCTTGCGTGAGAGTTTGATCGATTTTCAGCGCGATGGTTTCGCCGGGCACCATGTTACCTTCCAACAAATGCGCGGCGATAATTTTTTGTGTGATGTTCATGTTTTCTCCTTATTTCCAAAGCGGCAGAGCCAATCGTTTAGCCCTGCCGCCGTATTTAAAATAGCTCCTTATAGGCGCCCCCTTGGGGGAGCTGGCGCGGCTTGCCCGTGACTGTGAGGGGGTTATCACCAAAAAAACAGCCAGAGCCAGCCCACAAGCAACCCGGCAATTCCGGTGAAAATCCATTCAGCAACTTCAAACCATTGCATGGCGACTCTCCTTATCCATTGATATAGTCATATTATAGCAGATTACGGGCAGTCTTGTCAAGCGTAAGTTTAGCCACCTGCGGTGGGGCTCCGTCGCTTCGCTGTGTTCTTTTCAAGGCACGCAAAACGAGCGACTCTTTGGTTGTTTCCACTAAGCCACCTGCGGTGGGGCCTTGCGAGCCTCCCTCACCCCGCGCGGCGCGGGGAGCTCCCTCCAGAGGAGAGGAGCTGAGGCTTATAGCCGAAAGTTCGCTGTCGTTTGCCGTCTAAGCCTTAGCTCCCTCTTGTAGAGGGAGCTGGCACGCCTCGGGCGTGGCTGAGGGAGGCTCGCGGAGCGACGCGGGGTGCAAGCACAAGAGGCCGCGGAGCGATTGCGAAACAGAACTCAGCGCAGAGCCTTTGAAGTCTCCCTCTCTAGTGGGCAAAGCGCCATCGGCGCAAATTTGGTAGGGCGTTGCTTTGCAGTGCCGTTGCACAAACATCAATGCACCTTAGCCACAGCCAGTTTCGCCAAGCCATCGGCATAACCCATGGCGCAAACCTGCTCGAGCAGTTCACGTGGCTTGGTGGTGAAGGTGTGCAACGGCAATGCAGCAGCCGGACGAATCAACACTGCGCGGCCTTCACGCTCCAGTTCTTCCAGCAAGCGCAGAGATTGCATGTAGTTCACGTGCCGTTGCTGCAAAGCCTGAGCAATGGCAGGGTAACGCCGCATAGTGACGGAATAGGTGGTTTGCAGCATTTCGGGTGCTTTCACAAACCCCGCCGGGCGGTTGAGAATCGCCACCACGCGCTCACAGCCGTCACGCAGTGCCTGTTGCACAGGCAATGAATCCGCACAACCGCCGTCGAAATATAACTGCCCGTCAATCTCAATGGGTTTGCAATAAACCGGCAGGCAAGCCGAGGCCATCAATGCACGGCAATCGCGGGCGGCAAAAATTTCGTTGCCGAAATACTCAGCTTGTCCGGTGGCGGCGTTTGTGACCACAATGCGCAGTTCATCTTGCAGTTTGCACAGCACATCAAAATTAATGGGGTCTTCGCCATGAGGCCCCGAAATGGTTTTGTAGATGTACTCAAGATTGACGAAATTGCCGGTGCGCACAAAGCTTGTCCAGCCCATATACTCGGGTCGAGCGGCATATTGCGCATAAAACCGCAGTGTGCGGTTGCGATGCCCAGCCAAATGCGACGCCAAGTTCGCCGCCGCCGCCGACACCCCGATATAATATGGAAACGTGATGTTGTGGTCACGAAAACATTGCAGCACCCCCACGCCATACACACCCAGTTGGCCGCCGCCCTCGCACAATAGCGCGGTTTTGGGGTTGCGTAAATCTTGCCAAAGCGGCATAAAATCTCCTCATTTTATAGCATGTCTTTTTGCACATCCAGCATAAACCGAAAATCCGAGAATGTTTGTAAGTTCATGTTCATATGCATTGACCCATGACATGATACAAACTTTTTGCCATTCAGCTCATATACCGTTTTTACGGCGCAAGATTGACTGCACCCGGTACATTTACCATAATAGCTTACAAGACGCTCGGCAATTTCTGGCGACAATTCATAAACTCTTTTGAGAACGGAGTTTGTCAAGTCATTTTTGCGCCCCATAAATTTTCCTTCATATTTATAATTTGAAACCATGTACCACCAGTAAGAATGGCTCATGAGATGTTCATTGATTCGTAGCGAATATGAAAACCCATGAACAGAAGATATGTATGTTATTTTGCAGCCTAATTGGTCACCCTCGATTTTTCGCTTTATTTTAAGTTCTTTTTCACTTAAAAGAAATTGGTCAGCTTTTATTATTTCTGCTTGAAGTGCGGGTGCTAGCAGAGAAATACATTCCTCAAAGCCAGCCTTAACCCCCTTGCGAATAAAATACAGCCTTGTCTCGTCAATTTCATTGTTAATTGGAACGGCATCCGGCTCAACATCATATTCTTCGACTGTCATATTTTTGATCATAAGCTCAGCAAATTTATCTGTACCGATTTTCAACTCAAAACCCGCCTTGTTCATGTCGGCAAAAATGTCCGAACGCATATATTTTTCTCTCTTAGAAAAATAGCGCGTTTCGCCGTTGACAATAATTTGCATAAACTTCAAGCCGTAAAGCACCGTAATCTCGTTGTCTTTTGCCAAGTCCGTGTGATTATTAAAGTGCTTGGGCTTTCTATCAGGCTCAACAATATCGCTAATACTTCGATTGTCCGATTGTGTACCAAATGAAAGATGACCCTCGCCCAGCAGCAAATGCAAGGCGGGCTGCGGCATGTGCACAGTCATGTGAATGCACAACGGCAGGCGAAATGTTTTGGGCATCGTCACGCAAGAGGTTAATGGCTTAGTGGGCAGAAAAGAGCTGCGCAGATTTTTTTCGGCAGACAGCAACAGGCCGTTTTCTGTTTGTTGCGCAAGGGCATGCTTGTCCACTTTAAACGAATTAAAGTCTACATGGGTTGTGGTCATGTGGGTTCTCCTCCTAAAATCATTACTCATATCGCCAACAACACCGTGCCCGCCGTCACCAGCACGCCGCCTAAGATCGTTCTCCAGTTCACTTCCTCGCGAAAAATCACGAAGGCCAAGATAATCGTCAACACCACGCTGAGTTTGTCAATCGGTACCACGCGGGAGACATCACCCAGTTGCAGCGCACGAAAAAAGAACAACCACGAAAGCCCCGTGGCAACGCCCGAAGCAATCAGAAATATCCAGTTGCGGCGCGTCATGTTGAACACATCGCCGTGGTGCCCGGTGATGAATACCATCGCCCAGGCCATCACCAACACGACAACCGTGCGAATAGCCACCGCCACGTGGGAGTTCACACCCTCGAGCCCCAGCCGCGCTAAAATTGCCACCAATGCGGCAAACACTGCTGCCAGCAGCGCATAAACCAGCCACATAAAAACCTCCGAAGTGTAGAGTAGAATGTAAAGTGCAGAAAGAAACCTACACTCTACACTATACACTATACATTGCAAAAAGTCAAGTCTCGTGCGCGAAGCTTAGACGGATAACAACAGCGTAATTTATGGCGGGACGTAGAGGCGAGCGAGGGCGCTCGCCCGTGAGTTTCATCAAAAGCTGCGGGCGAACACAGTTCGCCCCTACACGAAATGCGGCCAAAGGCCGAACAAAGCTCCATAAAAATCATCCACCGCGAAGCGACATAGGTTTTTTGCACACAACCCCCACCTGCACGTCTGCGACGCGCTTTCCTCCCCAAGGGGGGAGGCCTTGGCAACACCTACACAGCCCATAAAAATCCCCCCGCGAAGCGGCTAGGTTTTTTTGGTTACTTTTTTTGCAAAAAAAGTAACACACCTCGCGCCGCATCGCTACTTGCGCCGCCGTTTTTTCTTGCCGCCGCTGCGCGTGGATACCGTGCGGTTGGCTGCTGCGATGCCGCCTGTGCCGCCTGGTAGCAGCATCACCGGCAACAAGATGAGTGCCGCCGCGCCCGGTGCGCTGCGTGCCACGGCCACGGCTATCAGCAGCACGATAGGGTACATGACTGCTGCAGCAAGGCTGCCGAATAGCAATCCCTGTGTGCGGCGCGACCGCACGTGCACATAGCCCGCCACCAATGCAGCCACTGCCGCTGCCGCAAATGCAAGATAGCGCAAATGAGCACTAGCTAAATCTAATCGCAGGGCGATGCCCGCCGCTGCCAACAGCAGCAATCCCAGCATGCCCAAGCCAATTCCCGCGCTGATGAATAGATGCTTGATGTTCATACAAATCTCCTTTATGTTGCTTTCGAGACGCAAACAAGTGCAGAGTGCAGCTTGTATCTCTACATTCTACACTCTACACTCTACATTTATTCGTCAAACATCCGCATCATTTCACGAAACAGCTGCATTTCACGCCGCATGCTGCTTTTGAAGGTGACGGTGATGACCATGGTTTCTGCATAGTCCTCTAATACTTTTTTCCACAGCAATAATAGCAGTTTCCACAGCGGCAACCACAGTTGCCGTGGCAGTGGGAATGCCCGCAGCCGCAGCCGCGCCTTGCATCACGGTGATAATCTTTTTTATATTGATCATCATCGCGGCGGTAATCTTCACGATAGGCGGTGTCGGCCCGGTGAAAATCTTCATTATAGCGATCACGTGCATCATTTTCTTTGAAGTTGATGTCGTGGTTGCTAAAAGCGTTGTCGAATGATTTTTTGGTGTGGTCTTTGTGATACGCTACTTCACGCTCACGGAAATCTTCTTTGAGTTTTTCCATGTCATATTTTTCACGAAAGTCCACGTCATTTTCGCTAAAGCACTCGTCGTGCCTGTCGCGCGCCAAATCTTCATGATAATCCTCGTGGTCATCATGGTAGCGTTGGCGGGAATCTACGTCGCGGTGGCGATAGTCTTCATGGTAATCGGCTCCACGGCGGCTGAAATCATCATAGTCGCGCATAATTTAAAAACGCTCCTTTCTCCCAAAATCGTCGCGGTCAAATTTTTCAAAACGGCCTTCTTCGGCAAAGTTACCTTTAAAGCCGCTGCCGCCTTTGTTATAGCTGAATCCGTTGCCTTTGCCGCCAAAATCGTCGCGATATCCATAGCCTTTGCGTTTAAATTGATCACGCAATTGCTCGCCGCGGCGGCGCACTTCTTCTGCTTTGCGTTCTTTTTCCCAGTCTTCCATAGATTTGCCCGGCTTGTGCGGATGCGGATGGCACGAGCTGCAGCTTTGTTTGCCGCAACCGCCGCAGCCGTGGCCATGGCTGTGATGGTGGTGATGGTGACCACTGCATGCACTGCAAGTGCCGCAGTTGCAAGGTTTATACACCGGTTTGGGTGGCTTGGGCGGCTTGCAACCGCAGCTGCCACAACCACAAGAGTCATGCTCATGACCATGGCCATAGTCACGGCCAAAGTCATTGCCAAGGGTAACAATGCCAACATAGTCGCCGCATTTGTTGCAGCCACAACCACCGCAACCACAGTGGTCACGCATGCTTTCGGCATGGCGGTGGGCATCTTCCACAAACACGATATCTTTGTTGCAACGGCCTTCATCATAGTCGTCTTTGGCACAGTGACAGTTTTCATGCGCTTTGTCACACGTATAATTTTCTTTAAAATCTACGTCCTTGTTGCAAAATGCTTCGTTGAATTTGTCTTTTTCAAAATCCTTGTGGTAGTCAACTTCCTTTTCATAAAAATCTTCCTTAAATTTTTCACGTTCATGGTTTTCACGGAAATTTTCGTCATTTTCGTGAAACAACTCGTCAAACCTGTCTTTGCTCAGGTTTTCGCGGCTATCCTGGTCATCATGATGAAACCGTTCGGCAGCATTCGCGTCGTTGCGGCGGTAACGCTCGTGGTAATCTGCGTCCCGCTCGCGGAAAGAATCGAAGTCATCAAATCGCTTGCTCATTGTGCAATCTCCTTGTTGTTGATAGTTCATGGTCGGTTTGGCTTTCCTGAAAGTCTTGTGCAAAACTTTCCTGGTTGCCGCTGTGGCGCACATTCACCACGTCGCATTCAAGATGAAGCTCATCACGCAGGTTTTTCAGGCCTGCGCGCAGTTCATCGCAAAAATCATACCTCATTCAAACGTCCTCTCTTTTGGTGCGAACGTAGTCCACTTGCCTTTCGTGAAATTCCTCGGTGAAGTTTTCACCATCACGATGATCACATGGGCACGGGCACGGCCTGCACGGTTGCACATGCGGGCAGGACCTGCACGGCTGTGCGTGGGATTTGGGCTGGGTTGTTTCGTCGGTTCTTCCTGTTCGGAAGTTCCGGCGCAATGCATCGCTGCCTGCGCGCGATTTGCGGCGCATTTGCTCCATGCCTGCGCGAAAATCATGAACATTATTGTCCCGGGGCACGCGTACTCCTCCTCTGCTAAAAAATGAGATACTAGTTCATTATACGGACTAGCCTGACAAGCGTGCAGGTTTTGAGGAAAAATTTATTGACAAGCACGCTTGAGCGTGATATAATTAACTCGAATTACCAAAAGGCTCGTTTAAGACAATTGTGTTGATATGTTTTTTACGAAACCCCTCTGTCGCTACGCGACATCTCCCCCACCGGGGGAGACCCTGGCGAAACTCAAAGCTTTCGGCTGTTGCCAAGGGCTCCCCTGTAGGGGAGCTGGCACGCGCAAGGCGTGACTTTTGGACGCCTTAGCGTTCATAAAGTAGAGGGGTTGGGATATCAATACAAAAATCTAAAACAGTCTACCAAATATTACAACGAAAAAGGAGTCCCCTCATGAAGAAAGTTCTTGTTTTGATCCTCGCACTGGCCATGACGCTGACAATGGCGGCTGTTTTCACCGGCTGCAACAGCGATCCCGAACCTGCGCAGGAACATGAGCAGCAACACGACCAAGGACACGGCCAAGATCATGGACACGAACAACAGCAGCAACAACAGGACCATGGACATGGCCACGAACACGACCGCACGGGCAATCCCTGCTATGAACTTGGCTGCGATTGGCCAGGCCACCCCGGCGGCGAACACGGCGTTTGCCACTGCCATGGCCGTTGCAACACCCCAGGTTGCCAGTGCCACTAGGCAAGAATTCAACATGCAATTTCGGCATATCGACGAATTTTTAGCGTCGCGTTTGTGCAAGTTGACCAACAACTGTGCATCACGCGGCGCTTTCCTGTGTGAAAGTTTTGGTAAAGCAAGCGCAAAAGCTGGCACATTGCACAAAATTTTCCGATTTGTTTGTGCAAGTTGACTTGACAAACGCATTGTTTTGGTGTATACTATGATTGTAGGGTAAACCAGCCCACAAAAACAACAATAGAAGGAGATACACCATGAACAAAGCACAAATCGAAATGGATCGTCTGATGTTTGAAGAAGAGCTTAAGCTGATTAATCAACTGAGCAACGAGCCCATGAGCCTGCGCCAAATTGGCCGTGCCATCAAACTTGATGCCCTGATTCGCGGCAACCGTCGCAACAACTTTTATAACTAAAAGAAGGACGGCTCATGAAACAACTGAATATCCACAAATGACTGCGACAGTTTCCAGAGCTGTTGCAGTCGTTTTTTAGCAACCCCCACCTGCACGCTGGAGTAAGCACCATTAAGGTTTCGGGCGGATTCACATCCGCCCCTACATGCTGATTTTAAGCACTTCGTATATATGAAGACACGCTCTAGGACACAGCGAAGCGACTTGCGCCCCGCAGGGGTGGTTCTTTTTTCAAAAAAGAACACACGTCATGGGCTTGATTTTTTCGGACAAATGTGATACAATATATAGGTGTGTGAAAGAGGAGAGTGAAAATGAAACGTTATTTACGACCAATCGCGCTGGCACTGGCATTGATCATCCTAGCTGGCTGCGGCATGTTTGCGCCTATCCCCGGGCCGGTTGATCCCTTTGACCGCCCACCCATTGAGCATAATCCTACCCGCGAGTCCGTGCGGGTAACCATTCCCGAGGGCTTTAACTTTGTGCAAATTGCGCATCGCCTTGAAGAAAGCGGCGTGGTAAGTGCCGATGCTTTTTTCCATGCCGCGCAAAGCTTTGAGGTGCAGTCATTCGCTACCCCGTTTGACCGTCGGTCGGCGTTTTTTCTGGAGGGCTTCCTGTTCCCCGATACCTATGAGTTTTTCCTGGACAGCGAACCCAACGAAGTGCTGCGCACCATCCTGAACAACTACGCCAGCCGCGTGCTGCCCATGATGGCCACCAACAACACCGGCTTCAGCGACTATGAAGTGCTGATTATAGCCTCCATTGTTGAGCGCGAGGCAAGGTCTACCGAGCACATGCACATGGTGGCATCGGTGTTCTACAATCGCATGCACATCAACATGATGATGCAAGCGAACCCCACGCGCTACTATGCCCGCGATGTGCTGGGGCCGTCACCGTGGATTCCCGGCGATGCCAGCCATTGGCTGCCGCTGTATGACACCTATATTCACAACCCCGCGCGTCCCGACCCGCGCCTGCCCATCGGGCCCATTTGCAACCCCGGCGAGCGCGCCGTCTACGCTGTGCTCAACCCGGCAAGCACCGATTACTTGTTCTTTTTCTTCGGACAAGACCACGACAACCACTACAGCCGCACCTACGCCGAACACAACGCCGCCATGCGCCGCGTTGGTGTTTGCTTCGGTGCCTGCCCGCGCTGTTAGGGATGCGAGGCGCGATGCCACTTTTTTGAAAAAAAGTGGCGCAAAAAACTTTTGACCGCTTCGCGGGGAACTATTTATGACAGTAAATCCTACGCCGCTTATAATAATACACCGCGAAGCGGCTAGGTTTTTTTGGTTACTTTTTTTGCAAAAAAAGTAACACAAAACTGGGCAAGCTAAAAGCATGAAATTGACGTTTGCTCACATGGCTGATTTGCACTATTACCCTGCTGCGTTGGCGGGTGGGTTTAATCGTGCGTTCATCGAAGATAACGATCGCCTGGGCAAGCCTGCGCGCCATAGCGAAAGATTGCTGCAAGCTGCATTGGCACAGTTGAAGGATGAGCCGACAGAATATCTGCTGATTGCGGGCGATTTAACCCGTGAAGGCGAACATGACGCACATGTTGCATTGCGCGATGTGCTGCTGGAGTTCTCGCGCAGCACTGGCACGCAAGTGCTGGTTGTGCCCGGCAATCATGACATCAACAACCGTCACGCAGCTGAATATATGACTGGGCAAAAACAGCGCGCGCGTGAAACAAGTGCCGAAGATTTTCTGCGCATTTATCAGCCGCTGCTGCCTGCGCATGCGCGGTGTTTCGGCCTGAGCTATGCCATTGAACTGGACGAGCAACACACGCTGCTCGCCTTAGACAGCACCAAACCTGGTGCACGTGTGCACGGCGAAATCACACCCGAGCAGCTGCAATGGGCACTGGATGAATGCCTGCACGCGCGGGAAAACGGGCGGGTTGTGCTGGGGCTGATGCACCACAATCTGGCGCTGCACATGGGGCATACTCTGGCGGGCTATCTGCTGGATGATTGCGAACAGGTGCGTGCAACACTCGCTGGCGCGGGCATGCGATTTTGCTTTTGCGGACATCAACATCGTGGCCATGCTGCGAAGATCACGCATGGCGAGCATGTGCTATATGACATTTGTGCGCCTGCGCTCAACAGCTTTCCCTGCCAGTTTAATCGCGTTGCGCTGCATGATGGCACAGCGCACATCACCGCCCACGCCGCTGACCCTAGCCTGCCGCTGCGTGATAGTTTTCGCTTCACCTTCGCGGGCAAGCGCGGCGGACTGATGGGATTTTTTGCGGCGAATTTGCGGCGCAAGCTACCCGAATTGCTCGGCAACATTGCACAATGCGGCGGCACGCAGGCATGGCTTGCGCAACGCGGCACGCAAACACCCACTTGGCTGCGGCCGGTGCTGGCACAGCTGGATGCCCGCTATGTTAAACGCCCGCATCACGCGGTTAAGCTTGCGTGCAAATTGCTGCGGCGGGCGATGAAATTGCGTATTTCGCCGCACGGCACATTGCAGGATTTCTTTGAAACCTCGCTAGTGATCATGTTTGGTTATGGCGATTGGCGGCGCGAGCCACTGCTGCGCGATGTGCTGCAGCGTATACAAGACGGTCGCTTTGTGAGCCAGTTGCTGCGTTTTGCCAGCGAAGCCATTGCCCGTGATTTGCTGCACACCGGCAAGCAAAGTCGTTTGTTTTTGCAGGTGGCACTGGCCGCTGTGTTTTTCCCGCATCGGCGGGCGATTTCCCGCGCGCTCACCCGGCTTGCGTTGCGCATGGTTAGCATGCCGCGCAAGCAAGAATACACGCTGAAAGGTTAATTATGCACGACGTTTTTGCCAATGCCCGCCATGTAATCTTAGACATGGACGGCACGTTTTACCTGGAAGACACGATGATCCCCGGCGGTGACCGGTTTATTAACACGCTGACCGAGCGTGGGATTGGGCACCTGTTTTTCACCAACAACTCGTCGAATTCAGCGGCATTATGCAGCGCAAAGCTTGCCAAGATGGGCTTTCCCACACCAGAGGAAAAAATTGTGCTTTCTAGCCATGTGGCTGCGGAATTTCTCATGCGCGAACATAAAAATGCACGCGTTTACTGCCTGGGCAACGAGCGTTTGCAGGCTGATTTGCAGGCTGCGGGTGTTCATCTCGTTGACGATGAACCCGACGTGATTTTGCTGGGCTTTGACACCACGCTGACTTACGAAAAAATATACAAAACAGCCAATTGGCTGGCCGCGGGGCTGCCTTACTACGCCACACACCCGGACGTGAACTGCCCGCTGAAGGTGGGTTTTATGCCCGACACCGGCAGCATGATTGCCATGTTCGAGGCCAGCACAGGCCGTCGCCCCACGGTGCTGGGCAAGCCCACGCGCCACACGGTAGACTACCTTGCGCATTACTTAAATTGCCGCCCCGAAGAGCTTGTGTTCATCGGCGACAGAACCGAAACAGACGTGGCCATTGGCTACACTCATGGCATCCCAAGCATATTGGTGCTGAGTGGTGCGACCAGCCGTGAGAAATACGAAAGCCAAAGCGAGATTAAAGCTGGCTTGGTGGCGGATAAACTGGCTGATTTGGTGGGGTGTTTATAAATCTCAGGTTTTGTAACGGCGCGCCAAAGGCACGCCCTACAGGGATATGGCCCGAGACCAAGATTGACGCACATCGCGCCCCCTCAGTCGCCGCGCCACATTTCATCAAGAGACAAATTTCGTTCGCGGCACCAGCTCCCCCGCATGCGGTGGAGCCGCTCGTGGTTGCGGCACGCAGAAAACCCGCATGTAGGGGCGGATATTATCCGCCCGATCCTCTTCATCTCACCATAAAATTCCACGGGCGGCAGGTTGCCGCCCCTACACGCGACAACAGCATACCGTGCGGACATTTGAATCCCGCCGTAAATAAATTCTTCAAAGGAGGTCATTGCTATGACCAAAAAACGAAAAGGCATCTTGTTTTTGGCGCAAGCTGCTGTGATCGCCGCGCTTTACGCAGCCGTGACCCTCGCGCTCAGTGCCACGCCAATCCACTGGATTTCCTATGGTCCTGTGCAGTTTCGCATTGCCGAGGCACTCACCATGCTGGCAGCACTCACGCCCGCCGCCATTCCCGGGTTGACCATTGGCGCGTTTTTCGCCAATTTAGGCAGTCCCTACGGCTGGATGGACTGGGTGTTTGGCACACTGGCCAGCCTGCTGGCAGCCATTTGCACCTGGCAATTGCGCAAGATTCAATTCAAGCGGCTGCCATGGCTTTCGGGTTTGCCGCCGGTGATTTTCAATGCACTGGTTGTGCCGACGATTATCATCACTGCGGCGGGGCTTGAGTGGTCAATTTTCCCGCTGTTTGCCGCGCAAGTTGCACTGGGGCAATTTGTGGTGGTGTATGCACTGGGCATGCCGCTGCTGGCCGCACTGCGCAGAACCCGCATTTTTAACGAAACGAGATAACACCCCAAGCTTATACCGGGCTGCTATCATAAAATTAGCATAAAGAAGGAGCGAGGAAAATGGCCGCAGATTATGCCGTGCCCTTGGCAAAATTAGTGGAAGACAATGGCTATACTTACATTCACCAGCCGCCTGCCGCAGCGCAAATTTCCGTCACCAGCCGCGATATTGACCGCCCAAGCCTGGTGCTTGCAGGTTTTTCGCAGCATTTTGATGCCCGCCGCGTGCAGTTTTTAGGCTACAGCGAGATGGACTATTTAAACTCGCTGAGCGATGAAATGCAGTTGCAACGTCTGCGCGATTTCTTTTCGCTGCAACCCGTGGCGGTGATTATTCCCCACGGCAACGAATGCCCCCCGCCCGCGCTGCAACTGGCGCAAGAACACGGCACTCCCCTGCTGAGCACGCAAAGCACAACCAGTGCTGCCATGGCCGCGCTGATCTCGTACTTATCCGTTGAGCTGGCCGAGCGTGTGACCCGCCACGGCGTGCTGGTTGAAGTATACGGCCAGGGTGTGCTGATATTGGGTGCCAGCGGCGTGGGCAAAAGCGAAACCGCTGTGGAGCTCATCAAGCGCGGGCACCGTTTGGTGGCCGACGACGCCGTGGAAATCCGCCGCGTGAGCGACAAAACCCTGGTGGGCTCTGCGCCCGACAATATTCGCCATTTTGTGGAGCTGCGTGGTGTGGGTATCATCAACGCCCGCCGCATTTTCGGCATGGGAGCTGTCAAACTCACCGAAAAAATCAACATGGTGCTGCAAATGGAACCCTGGGATAAAGATCGTGTGTATGACCGCCTTGGTTTAGACGAACAAAGCGTGGATATTCTGGGCATTAAAGTGCCGGTGTGCGTGGTGCCTGTGAAGCCCGGGCGCAATTTGTCCATTATCGTTGAAGCTGCTGCGATGAATAATCGCCAAAAGATGATGGGCTACAACGCTGCACGCGAGCTGCTGCACCAGCTTGGCATGGCCGATGAAGTCATACCCGAGCAGCGCGAGCTTGATGTGTGGAAGGAATACTAACCGGCAAGTAGGGGTGGCAATTTTGCCACCCGCATTCTTTCACTCGTCATAAAACTCCCGGGCGGCGTGCCCGCCGCCCCTACATGCTGACGAGAGTAAGCGTTAAAGAAGACTGCCAATCCTTCACTTGACTTTTCCTGTATTTTGTGCTATACTATACTAAACTGTGACTAAACTGGGAAGGAGCCTTGCCATGAAACGCTGCTTTAGCGCAATATTAGCCATCGCGATGCTTGCGGCGCTTGCCGTGGGCGCGGTTGGTTTTACTCGTGCGGCTCTTCAAAGCGGCAGTTGGCAACAGGCAGAAGTACGCTGGCAAGGGTTTCCGAACGACTGGGAAATTGTTGAGCTGCAGGGGCAAGCGATTGTTGAACAAACGCAGCAATTTTTCTGGCAAATCCTTACTCTGCGGGCCGCACCGGGCGAAATGGCACACATACGAATCACTGTCACAGGCGAAACGATTTATCTCTGGCTATTCTGCGACGAAGAACTGCAGGCCGCGCTAAGCCAAGCACAAAGCGTGTTGCAGCATCCCACACGGCACCACGCAGGCTACATCACGCAGTTGCGAAACGCTGTTGCGCAAGCGCAGAGTTTTTATGCCAGCGCAGAAATTTGCCCTGAAGAATTCACTCAAACGATTGAGCAATTGCAGCGACTTGCCGCAAATCCACAGACGGTCATCGTTAGCAACGGGCTGCTGGGGCGGTTCGCGCCTGCATGGTGGAACCTGCTCGACAGCGTAACCGAGCCGCTGCGCCGCATGAGCCGCGTAGAGGTGATGCTGCCGCTGCTGGGGCGCGTGGTGAGTGCAGTGTTCTCGCGCGAGCGATAAAGTGAAATGACAAAACCCTCCCGAAAGAAACACGGGAGGGTGATTTTTATGTAAGTTTCGGCAGTTGATTATTTGCCCGGGAGGCACTCTGCAAACTCAATCATCGCATCGCTGTGCACGGTGCATTTGCCCGCCACGCTGTGCGGCAGCATGAAGTAATCGCCCTGCGCGATGACCCAGCTTTGCTCGCCCATGTGCAGCGTGCCAGTGCCTTCTGTTACCACGATAACCGACGGCGCAGTCAACTCGCCCGAGCTGCCATTCGTCACTGTATGACGGTTTTGCGCAAAACAATCCGTGTCTGCAGGGCCAATCAGACTTTCCACGCGCCAGCAGTCTGTGGTAATGACAGGTTGCGGTGTTTTTTTGCCCAGCTGCAGCGCGCGCTCACCATGCGCCGAAAAGTCAAAACAATCGAGAGCGATATCGGGCTCTAGGCCGAGATATTTCTCGAAATCGTTGAGCTGATAATCCGCACACCAAGCCTCCGGCTGAATGGTGAAGTCGGTGGGTTCTTGCACTTCCAGAATCAAGCAACCTGCACCAATGGCATGCGCCACCATAGCCGGCACGAGGAATACATCGCCTTTTTGCACTGGCACAAATTGCAGCAACTCGGGCATGGCATCTTTGTTGTGCAGGCTATCCTCCACAGCTTGGGCGAACTGCGCTTTCGTCAATTGGCGGTTAAAGCCAAAGTACACACCCGCACCGGGGCGGATATCAAGGACCGTCCAACTTTCGGTTTTGCCGTAGCCAGAGTTAAAGTATTGCCGTGAAAACGCGCGGTCGGGGTGGCTTTGCACAGGCAAGCGAATGGCACTGCATAAGTACTTAATCAGCATGCCGAGTTCGTCACGCGCACCCAGCACCAGTTCTTTTTCGGCAGCAAGCAAATCAGTCAGCAGCACCCCCGTGCCCTTGATGACCGAAATGCCATCGGTAGGTTTTGCGTCTTTGTTCAGCGCGGCCACGCTGGAGGCAATCCACTCCTCGGGCAGGTTGCCATCAATGCTGGGTTTGCCAAGGAAATCGCCCAGCAGCTTGCCGCCGGTGTAGATGCGAAACACACGATTGGGCTCGAAGAAAATCGGTTCGCTGGCGAGTTTTTTTAAGTCAGTCATATTGGATCCTTTCTTGCTACTTTTTTGAAAAAAAGTAGCACAAAAAACTTTTAAGTCGCTTCGCTGTGTCCTATTCCAATTGCGATAAAAATTATACATACTTAATCAAGCGCTGCTGCGCGTCGGCAAGGGTCGCAAAAACACCTGCGCCCGTTAAGCCAAACAATGCCGCGCCATAGGCGGCTTCTTCGTTGTGGGCGGGTATGTGTAGCGGCATGCCGAATGTTTCCGCAAACATGCGGCGCAGCGGCTCGCCTTTGCGCACCGCATTGCCCGAAGCCACCAACACACTGTGCCCTGCGGCGTTTTCTGCGCGATACATATCATGCAATTCATTCACAATGCCTTGCAGCACGCCGCAAGTGAAATGCGCAGGCATGAAATTCTCCAATCCCAGGCCGCTGATTGCGCCGCGCAGCGCGGGGTTCGCACGTGTGCCGCCAAAGCGGGTGTCTACCGCTAGCGGCTGCTCAAGCGGCTGCATGGCCAAGGCGTTCATGGCGGAGTATAATTCATCTTTTGCGTCAATGCCTGCCATGACTAAGACTTGGCGGAAGAATGTTTCGAGGGTGGCATAGGCTCGCCCGCCGCACAACGCAGCACCCACCGCCAGATTTCCGCCGCTGGGCATGGGACGAATTTCCATGCCTTGTGCGGTGATGTCATTCGTTGCAAACGAGATTTGGCTGCCGGTGCCCACGTTAACTAAGATGCTTTTTTCGGGCTCACGCACAGAGCCAATCAAGCTGGCTTGGTTGTCACCAATGGCGCAAAACACGGGAATACCCTGCGGCGTTTCGCCGAGCTTTTCAGCCTGAGCGGTCACGCATGGCAACAGTGGCCAATCCGCAGTGAACTCGCCTGCCGCAATGTCAAACAAGCCGAAGCTGGCGGCATTGGTTACGTTAACTAGGGGTGTGCTTGCGCCTGCCAGCTTCATGGCAACGTAGTCCTGAATGGTGCAAAATACCACGGCATCGGCAGGCACTTCATTGTGCTGCAAGTTGTAGTAATGCGTGGCGCAGCCATAACCCGTAGGCACGCCAAGCGCAGGCACTTGTAGGCCGCGTTGATCCTGCCAAGTGGCGAGCGGGCTGCAGGCGTTGCCCTGTGCATCCACATACAATATGCCGTGCATTTGCCCGGCCACGCCCAAGCTTGCGATATTGCTATGTTTTCCCGCAGCGGCATCGACTAAAGCTTGCGCCTTGGCGAGAATTTTCGCGGGATCTTGCAAGCGTTCAAAGGGCTCGCCTGCGATGTTCGTGTCATTGGGCACGGTGGTGCTTTCGATGGTTGCGCCGCTGTGTGCGTCAATCACGGTTAGGCAAATCGTGGTCGTGCCGATGTCTAAACCTAGTGCTTTCATATGTACCCCCACCGCAAAGCGGTTAAAGTTTTTTGGTTCTTTTTTTTCAAGCAACCCCCACCTGCACGCCTACGACGTGCTTTCCTCCCCCAAGGGGGGAGGCCTTGGCAACACCACATTTCTATAAAAATCCCCCGCGAAGCGGCATAGGTTTTTTTGGTTCTTTTTTTGCAAAAAAAGAACAGAATCATAGTCGCGTTGACTCTAAATCCAGCCGCGCGATGATATCTTGTTGTATCGCGGGCGAAAGGTCAAGGAAATTGACAAAGGTGCCGTGAATGCGCATGACATACACGCCGCTTGGTGCATACTTCTTGGGGTTCGCCAAAACTTTGCGCAGCGTTTCGGGCGTGGTGACGTTCACGTATAAGTAAAATGGCGAAACTTTTTCTGCGTTCGCTTCGTTGAAGAACAACGGCGCAACCACGCGTTTGGCAAAGGCAAGGCCTTTGTCTTCGTGGGTTTTTGCGTCGGCGAAATACTTAGGATCAATGCCGTAATGCGAGGCATAGCCGCCGGTGAGTTTTTCATAAGGCAGCGTAAAACTACTCAGCGTGCGCAACCCCATGCCTTGATTCGCATCGCCGTGCAGCGGGTCGGTGCCGTAGTTCAATTGTGTGCGCGCTTTGCGGCCATCGGGCGTGGCCCCCACCCAGTAGCCATACAGCAGATGTGTACTGGGCGTGCTGAAATCCGGCCTGAAGGCATTGCCCAGATAGTTCTTCTGCGCAGCCACGATGTCTGCCACGCGTGAGGCCACATCAGCGGCTTCTTTGTCTGCAATTTCAATGTGATTGCCAAACTTGGGTGCAGCCAGCAGGAATGTTTGCAGGTCTTCATAACCTGTGAAATCGTTTTGCAGGGCAGTGATGAGTTTATCGGCATCTTCGGGTCGTTCAGCGAGTAGTTGATCAATGGCCACAAAGCTATCGGCTACAACGGCTAAACCGTGAATGAGACAGCCGCTGCCGTTGTATTTCGTGCCCTGTTTGTTGGGGTCACGCATGTCAATTTCATCACAATGCATCGCGGCGCTGAGAAACGGCACCGGCAGCTGCGACAGCGCACGTGAGCAACCGTTAGCTGCGTTTGCCATGATGGCGGCGTACTTCTCCACGGCGGCGTAGAATGTTTTGCGGATGTTGCTGAGAGCTTCGGGCGGATTTGCATCCGCCCCTACAGGCTCAGCGATTTGTTTGCTTGTAATCAAAGACTTGCCGTTGTTCAAACACAGCTCGAGAATCTTGGCGAGGTTCAGCCAGCTGTTGGTTGTGTTGGCATTGTCGCGGCCCATAATCAGCGGCTCTTGGCAGCCTGCGATGGAGTAATCCGGCAGGTCTGCTTCTTCTACACCGGCACGCGCAAGCACTTGGAACATTGCGTCGTCGTTGAACAGCGACGGCGTGAGCACACCGGGCGTGAAGAAGAATCTGCCGAGGGATTGGTATAGTTCATCGGGCGTGTTTTGGTGCAGCTTGACGGAAAGAATCGGCTGCGGCAGGTTCATGTCATAGTAGGCATCCAGCAGGGCAAAGCTGGCTGTGTTGGTTAAGTCGCTGCCGTCAATATCTTTGCCGCCAATGATGAGGTTTTGCGAAATCGCCCAGCTGCGGTCACCCACGTTGTAAAACACCAGCAGATGTTTGAACAACGCGGCGGCCGATTCACGGTCAAGGTTTTCTGCCGCGCGATAGGGCTCGAAAATGCGGTCGGCATTGCCCACGGAAAACGCAAAGGGATTTGGGGCTTGCTCCAAGCACATCACCTGCCACAGCAGCATGTAGCTCTGCAGGGCCTCACGCAGGGTGCGTGCGCCATGGCGCGGCACGCGTTCTAAGACTTGTGCCAGCTTGCCCTGCCCTTGTTTGCGGGCGATTTCCGCATAGCGGCCCGCCAAAATGGTAGCGGCTTCCAGGGCAGCTTTCAGCGCGGGATTTTGCACTTTTTCCGCAAAAGCGACTACGCCATGCTCAAGCATGGGCCGAAAATCGGGGATCAAATGCCCGGTGACTTGCTCCACAAAAAACACGACTTCACCCGTGAGGTTCTCTACATCGGCGTAGACTTCGCCCAAGGCTTTGGCATAGGCACCCTGTTTTTCATAGCGGCGAGCATCGTCGATCTCTTCTTGGGTAATCCCCTCACCCGGCGTGATGTCGCCAAACACGGCAGTGGGATCGCAATAGCCCGCGAAGCTTTCCACCTCAAACGCGGGATTAATGAGCGCATAGCTGCGCGCGAAGGCATCGCGTTGGGTGCCTGCAAACATGGCGTTTTTGCTGATGGAAAGCGGCAACTCACGTGCAACCACCTTGAGGGTTTCAGCAGCACGTTGCTGCGGTGGCAGGTGAGCGAATTCCTCATGGCAGCGGCGTTGCAGCTGCTTGATGAAAAACCAACCATCCAGCCGCGTGCGCGCGCGTTCTTCGTGGAATAAATCATTGGCCATTTGGGTGATGTGCTCGTTGGTCATGTGGTAATCTCCTTAAGATTGGCATGTTTGAGTGCTTGTTTAAACGCCTGCAACGTGTCATCGGGCACAAAGGCGGGCTCGAAGGCGTACTTGTCCCATTTACCGCGGCCAAGTTCGTGATAGGGCAACAGTTCGAAGGTCATTTGCGATGTATCAAGCTGCGTGAAATAGCCGATGTAATCATCAAGCAGGTGCGTGTTGTGCCCGTGCAGCAGAATGAAACGCACGTGCAGTTGTCGGCCTTGCGCAGCTTCGATGTTCGCCTTAACCTGCGCGTTGCTTTGTCCGGTGAGCCGCTTGTGTGCGTCATCGTGCGGATGCTTGAAGTCGATGATTAAATGGTCGACGTGCGGGTAAAGCTCGGGCAGCTTGGGATGCGTGCCGTTGGTTTCGATGCAGGTGTGAATGCCTGCGGCTTGCAGTTCACGCAGTAAATGCGCTACGGCATCAAACTGCACGGTGGGTTCGCCGCCGGTGAGCGTGACCCCGCCGCCGTCGAAAAACATGGGTTTGCAGCGCAGGGCGTGTTCGGTTAGTTCTCGAGTTTCTCGGGCGGATTTTGCATCCGCCCCTACAGATATACCTTCAGGGTTGCTGCACCATGGGCAGCGCATATTGCAACCTTGCAGGTGCAGCACTAGGCGGTTGCCGGGACCGTCTTGGCTGTAGTTAAAACCTTGTTGGAAGGTGTAGATTTGCATGGGATGCCTCCGTAAATTCACTGCGCTGTTCGCCCCTAGTGCGTGTCTTCAAATAGGCATATTCGCCAAACTTGAAGATAACCACAACCTGTAGGGGCGGCAATTTTGCCGCCCGGGTTATAAAAAACATGGCACCATTGGGATTTCGGAGCCATTTTGTGCCCGAAGCAAAAAATACGACAAGAGAAGATTTCAGGCGACCACAGGTCGCCCGCGCCTGACGAACACGCCATCAAATTTCTCGGGCGGCAAAATTGCCGCCCCTACATGCTGACGCGGGCAACAGCCAAATCCTCGCTCTGCGAGGTCCTCTTATTTTTCCTCATTTTGATCGCGCTGCATGGCTTCATCAATGGCACGGTTAATGAATGCGTTCATACTTTCGCCGCGCGTGGCTGCATGCGCCTGGGCTTGTTCTTTTTTTCCCATTTTGAATCGCAAATTAAAACTTGCGTAATTCGCTTTCACATACTCAGATGTGTATTTTTTATGCGCTTCTGATACGGGTGACATGTCAACAACTCCTTTTAGTTGATTTGCACAAACCCACTGATATCAGTTCTTTGTAAGTCTGTGCATCTTTCCGTCTTGACACACTGATATCAGTGTGCTATACTATATCTACATCTACTAGGATAACAATCGGTTGTTTAGACTTTTGTTTTGTATTGATATTGAACCCCTCAGTCACGCCTTACGGCGTGCCAGCTCCCCTACAGGGGAGCCCTTGGCAACACCTGAAAGTCTGAGTTTCGCCAGAGTCTCCCCTCCGGGGTCCCCGCAAATGCTTGCATTTGTAGGGTGGGCTTAGGGGAGATGTCGCGTAGCGACAGAGGGGTTTAACGAAAAAGCACATCAATAACGCCAAGCAGTAATGGAGGACGCACCATGGCTCATGACCTCGCAACCATCGATGCAATGAACCTCATTCACGAGAAAATTGAAGTCGCCCTGAAATGCATCTCCTTTGGTGATGCGGATGCCGGTGACATTCAAACGCTTGCGTATATCGCGGGCGATTATCTGGCCCAACTGCATGAGGCCATCTCGCACATTCCTGCAAGATGCAATGCATGCATGAGCATTACCTAATACGACATCTGCCGCTTATACGCCATGTCCCAGAACAGATACTCAAACTCCACCGACGACACGAAAATCTCTGCGATTTTCTCGCACTGTGTCGGCGACATGTGCTCCACTAGGCCATCAAGAGCATCGTAAAACCACGCGAACGACTGCGAAAATTCCTCACTGGCATACATATCAATCCAACTTTTGTAAGGGTTGTTTTCATAGTGCTGGGCGAAATCCGTTTTCAAGCGCGTGCCGTAGTCCGCGTAAGTCCACGCACAAGGAAACACCGCAGCAAGCACATCAGCCAACCCGCCAGTGAGCCCATAATGCAGCATGTTGGCGGTGTAACAGCGGTTATATAGCGAAGCTTTGGCGCTTGCAGCCTCTTCTTCCGATATACCAAACTGCCGCATATACGCACGATGCAGCTCCATCTCGCCGTTGAGTATGTAATCCTGACTGCGTGAAAACCCGGCCATGAGCTGCTCGCTGTCGGATTTCAACACCGCTGCGGCAAACACTTTGGCGTATTGCAACAGATACAGATAATCCTGCACCAGATAAAACTTGAACGATTCGGGGTTGAGTGTCCCCTGCCCCAATTGCTGCACAAACGGGTGGTTATAGCCGTCCTCCCACACGCTGCTTGCCCGTGCTTTCAGGCTGCGCGAAAAGCTCATGGTTTTGGCCCTCCTGCTTTTCCTCTAGTATACCCCACACCTGCGGTGAGCTCTGTCGCTTCGCTGTGCGTTAATCACGTCACATCAAGCCGCAGTGTTCTGTGTCTATTATACCACACCTGCGGTGAGCTCTGTCGCTTCGCTATGCGTTAATCACGTCACATCAAGCCGCAGTGTTCTCTGTCTATTATACCATGTTTGGGCAAAAAATGCAACCCTCTCGCGGGAATAAAAAATCACGCATCCACGAAAGTGAATGCGCGATTTGTGAGCGGCGACTCGCCGCTGGCTGGGGTGGCAGGATTTGAACCTACGAATGCCAGAGTCAAAGTCTGGTGCCTTACCGCTTGGCGACACCCCAGTAGAAAACAAACGCGACAAGCGTGCCGCTGTGTTGCCCAAACATAAAGTGGGGTGGATAAGCGGACTCGAACCGCCGACCTCCAGGGCCACAACCTGGCACTCTAACCACCTGAGCTATATCCACCATAGCAACATTTCTATTATACAGCATTTGTTGGCACTTGTCAAGACATTTATTCAAGTTTTTTTCGGATTTTTTGATTGAATAAAAATGAATTTTTGCTTATTTTTTATGTTTGTGCAAAATGACGAAAAATAAAGCTTGACAAACTCGCCAAAATGTGGTACGATATACATTGTTAGCTTCGTTGGAAACGGTGAGAGACATGGAATTGCGTGATTGCCGCGACGAAACCCTTGCGGAAATGTTCGTGCGCGGTGAACAAAGCACGGCGGTGTTTGAACTGCTGCTGCAACGTATGTCGCCCGTTTTGCACGCACGCGTGGAATCTGCTTGGCAACGTGTTGGCGGTGCAGTGGCACGCGACGACCTGCTGCAAGAAGCCAACATGGCATTCCTCAGCGCAATCACCACCTATCAAACAGGCCGGGGTGCTAGCCTGCGCACTTTCGTGAGCGTGTGTGTGAGTAATCGACTAAACGATGCCTTGCGCAAACACGCGGCCACGCCGCAACTGGAAGAACTGCTGGAAAACGTATTGCCGCAAGGCTTATCTGCCATGGATCCGCAAGACCTTTACGCCGCCATGGAAGATGCCCGCCGTTTGCAGCAAGTGATGGCACAGCAGTTAACCGCCCTTGAGCGCAATGCCCTGCAAGCGCACATCGACGGCCTAGACTACCACAGCGCGGCACAAACACTCGGCATCACAGCCAAGGCAATGGACAACGCCCTGCAACGCGCACGTCGCAAGTTATTGCGTCACTTGCCTTAGTTTCCCTCCCCCTGCCCTTTCATTCGCTCCTGGTAGCCATAAGGCGGTGCGATTCCGCCAAGGAGCAAAATTATTTTTCTAAGCGAGGTAGATTGGCACATGTACGAAGACAAAACTCTCATCTGTAGGGACTGCAACAACGAATTCATCTTCACCCAAGGTGAACAGGAATTCTATGCGGAAAAAGGCTTTGAAAACGAGCCCGGCCGTTGCAAAGACTGCCGTGACAATCGCAAACGCGGCAACCGCGGCGAGCGCGAAATGTTCGAAGCCCAATGCGCAGAATGTGGCGGCATCGCCCGCCTGCCGTTCCGCCCGCGCGAAGATGGCCGCCCTGTATTCTGCAGCGCGTGCTTTGAAGCGCAGAAGGAGAATGGATAAAATTTTTCGGCATGGCCAAAAGATTTTTCCGCAACCAAACTGCCCCCGACCAATGGTCGAGGGTGGTTTTTTATGCATATAAAATAATGAGCGGATATTATCCGCCCATAAATTTAATGTTAAATTCAGTGCTTAGCCGATTTTCTTGCCGTCTTTCAACGCAACTTTGCCCATGAACGGCACTTTGAGGAAGCCGTTGGCGGTGTCGCCATCAAACGTGCAGCTGAAGGGGATGTCTTTGCCTTTAAGCATGCTGGTTTGCACGTTACCGGTCACCGTATTGCCGTCTGCACTCATGTCACTAATCGAAAAATCGGGCACTTCAACGCCTGTGAGCGAAATATCAATGTCGTATTTGCCATTTTTCTCGCCTACGCTCAACACAGCGTCGCCGCGATAAAACATAGTGTCCACAAAGAATTTCCATTTGCCAAGTCCTACCATAAGTATCTCCTTTTTGATGCAAAATTTTTGGTTCACCTATAGTATACAACAAAAAGACTGTTAGGTCAAGGGTTTTTAGTGAATTCTGTGTAAATATTTTTAATATTGCAACTTAAACATGTTGAGCAGTTGCAAGAATATCTAAAATGCCATAGCGACCATTGTGGCGCACGAAAGCGGTTTCGCTGTCGATGAGCACAATGTGCTCAAACTGCGCGGGAAACAGCGGCACACCACGGTGATTGATGAACTGCCAAGCGTCGCCGTTTGCTGCGGCGAACAACTCCCCGCCAGCACTGCCTGTGATGGCATCAAACCATGGGCTGATGGGGCGGCGGTTTTCGATGATGACGAAACGTTCTTGTCGTGCTTCAGGGCGCAAACTCCAGCCGCCATCGTCCCATTCCCTATCGTCACGCAACGTTGAATCAACGAGTTGCACAACCATGCGGCGGTTTGAAGTCTCAACAGCATGCAGTGTCCAGTCATGCGCACGCGCACTGCTGTCAGACCACTCGTTCCTGCTGAAATAGTCATACAGGGCCGCTTGAAGGCTGGCCGCAAAATTATCGATGGGGTGCATGCCATGACCAAAGTCATAACCCTCGCCAAAGAATGAATTGCCCAGCATTTCTTCAATCGGATCAAACACCCACATGCCACCGCCGCCACCGTGTCCGCCGTGGCTATTGCTTATGATTGCCCCTGTGATTGGATCAACGGTATTACGCCAAGTGTTATCATCCACAACAAACATGTCGCAGCTGCAATGAATTATCCCTTCAACCTCCAACGTTGGCGCAACTCGCCACACCAGTTGGTCGGAATCTACTGGCACAGCGGTTGTGTCTTCCTCTGTGGTGGTGTATTCCGTTGTGGTTTCGTGGTCATTTTCGGCAGACGTGCGAGCCAGCAGCGGCACAACCAGCAGCAGCGTCATGGCAAGCAGCGCAACACCCAGTGCTGCGGCGATAATAATAAGCATGCGTTTTTTCATGGCAAAATATCCCTCCTTGAATCATGTTATGATAAGTTCAGAGCATTGCATCTTGATGCAACTTGATTAGCACACAGCGAAGCGACCAAGCTCACCGCAGGTGTAAAGTTACAATGTTGTAACTATTTGGCGCATACTTGCTCTAGAGCCTGGGGCAGCAGCACCCATTCAGCTTGTTCCATCACACGGCACTGCAGGATTTCTGGCGTGTCGTCAGGCAGCACCTCAACCGCCTTTTGTGCGATAATCGGCCCGCCATCGCACACTTCATTCACGAAATGCACGGTTGCGCCAGTGAGCTTCACGCCACGCTCAAGGGCGGCTTCATGCACACGCAGGCCATAAAATGTGTGCCCGCAAAATGCTGGAATGAGCGCCGGATGCACGTTAATTATCTTGTTGGGGTAGCGAGCGATAAACGCCTCGCTGAGTATTGTCAAAAAGCCCGCCAGCACAATAAAGTCGATGGCGTGCTCTTCTAGCAATGCGATGCACTGCGTTTCAAAGTCAGCCAGCCCCAGTTCTTTGCGCGAAATGGCGTAGTTGGGCACACCTGCTTTTGCGGCACGCTCAAGCGCAAACACGCCCGGTTTGCTGGCAATCACCAGCGCGATTTCGCCACTTTGCAGGCTGCCATTGGCTTGGGCATCCAGCAGCACTTGCAGGTTTGTTCCACCGCCGCTGACGAAGACTGCCACACGTTTTTTCATCACTTTATTTCCTCCTATGTCCAGCTTTGCAGCTCAATAATATTGCCTTCGGGGTCGGTTGCATATACAAAAACAGCCTTCCTGCCGTCTGCGTACTCGGTTTTCACCACTTCGCCAAGCTGGCCGCCGCCCGCCGCAAGAATTTCGCTCAACGTGCGTTCAACGTCATCCACCTCAAAGGCCAAATGCGCGATGCCGCATTGGTTGATGCGCTGACTGCCCGGCTCCATGCTGTCATATGAAAAAATCTCCAGCGTGGGTCCATCTGCACTACCACCAGGCAAGCGCAGGTGCTCACCAACGATGTGCGCGTTGGCAACGCCTGTCATTCCATCCAGCCATGCGCCGCGCAAGTCACGCGTTTCACCAATGCTTTGGCAAGCAAACACTGCCTTGTAAAAAGCAATCAGCGTTGCGCTATCTTTTGCGATGATGTTCACATGGGCGAATCTCATTGATGGGGACAGCTCTTCTATTGGCTTTTTCATAGAGTCTGTAAAATACAGCACCAGCATAGCCAACCCAACAAAATTAAGCCACCAATATTGAAGAGGTCTGAGAAATCTGATAAATCCTGGCCCAAAGTCCATAAAAGCTGTAGTTGTCACAAAAATTGCAACTGCACTACAAATCGTCCACAAGGCAATCATCCACTTTGTAGGCTTCCCTATATTTCGGCTAAGGCTAAATAAAAAGACAGATAATATGAGAATAGTCCAGAAGATGCTATAACTCGTGTGGTAAAGCGTAACACCTGAGTCTGCAATGAAATCTACAAGATGTTCAAGTGCAAGCATAAACAAAAAAAGTAATATGGTTATTGCATGATATATATTAAAACGCCGTTTACGCATCGTCGTCACCTCTAACTTTACTCTCTTACAGTTTGCACGAATCTCACAGCCATTGAATGTACCCCGTCTTATCCGTACAATTATACCCCGCGCTTTCGTAAAACCGCAGGGTGGCGTCGCTTTTTGTGCCAGTCATCAGCGCAATTTTATAGCACCCGCGCTGCATGGCGATGTCTTTGGCATGGGCAAGCACGGCACTGCCCAGCCCGCGCTTGCGATAATCCGCGTGCGTCACCACGTTCTCCACCCAAGCATAGGGTCGCTGCCCGCGCGTGAGATTAGGCACAACAACCAGCACGCATGACGACACAAGCTGGCCGTCCTGCTCCGCCACAATGATGTGATGGTTCGGGTCAGCCATGATTTGCTGCCACAACGCTTCGGGCAGTTCATCTGGCATGGGGTTATCATGCAAATGCGTGTACAATTGCAATAAATTCACTAAATCCTGTGGCGTTGCATAGCGAAGCGTGGGAGCCCCACCGCAGGTGGCATGTGATTGGGCAAAACGGACATTCATAGAACACTCCTTTAAGCAAGTGAGCGCGAATATCATTCGCGCCCTACCTCTATTCATTATAGGCGGCGAGTATTACTCGGCGCACCTGCATTTCGCTTTTCCCTCCAGTTACGCAATGCGTCTTGCGCGTCGCTCGTCATCCCCTGCTCAATTTGCACTTCAGACTCTTCGATGGTGTCATGCACGTGCTGTAGAAATTGCTGTTTATTCATCAAAAACACCTCCTAGTCGTAGTATACCCGAAAACAGGCGACTTGTCAAGCAAAAATCACCCCATCATCACCCGCAACAACCTCACCCATGATATACGCATTTTCTCCATTGGCGCGCAATGTTGCAACAGCTTGGTCGGCCAGCTCGGGCGCAACCACCACGCACATGCCCACACCCATGTTAAAGGTGTTGAACATGTCGCGCTCGCTCACGCCGCCGGTGCGGGCAATCAAATCAAAAATCGCGGGAATCTGCAAGCTAGCTTGGTCAATTTTCGCACTCAAGCCATCTGGCAACGCACGCGGGATGTTTTCATAAAACCCGCCGCCGGTGATGTGTGAAATTCCCTTCACCTGCACTTGCTCCAGCAGCGCAAGAATGGGTTTCACGTAAATCTTCGTGGGGGTCAGCAGGGTTTCGCCCAGTGTGCCGCCCAGCTCGTCATAGTGTGTTGCTAACGCTTTTGCATCAATGTTAAAGACTTTGCGCACCAGCGAAAAACCATTGCTGTGCACGCCACTGCTGGGCAACGCGATAATCACATCGCCTGCTGCAATGCTGCCGGGATCAAGAATTCTCGACTTATCTACCACGCCTGTGCAATAGCCAACCAGATCGTACTCGTCTTCGTGATATACGCCCGGCATTTCGGCACACTCGCCACCCACGAGGGCGCAACCCGCTTGCACGCAGCCCTCGGCCACGCCATTCACAATGCTGGCCACGCGCTCGGGGATATTCTTGCCCATGCCAATGTAATCGAGGAAAAACAGCGGTTTGCCCCCGCAGCAAATCACATCGTTGGCGCACATGGCCACGCAATCAATGCCGATGGTGTCGTGTTTGTTCATCAAAAATGCCAGCACGATTTTTGTGCCCACGCCGTCTGTGCCGCTCACGAGCACAGGGTTGGGGGTAGCGGAAAGGTCAAGCTCAAACAGCCCGCCAAACCCGCCAATGCCGCTCACCACACCGGGAATGGTGGTGCGGGCAATGTGCTTTTGCATTAATTTTACGGCCTCGTAGCCCGCGGTGATGTCTACCCCTGCGGCTTTGTAGGCTTCGCTTGCGCTGTTGTTGTGCATGGTTTCTTCCTTTCTCGCTACTTTTTTGAAAAAAAGTAGCACAAAAAACTTTGACCGCTTCGCGATGTTTTTTAGTTAATGGTTGTCGAAAAACTGGCGCAAAACGCAAGGGGGAGAATTATTATAGTTTTTGGAAAAGAGGAACGGCGCGCCAAAGGCACGCCCTATAGGGACGCGGCCAAAGGCCGACAACGTACGGGCCGCGCCTTTGGCGCAAATTTCCTGTAGGGCGTAGCTTCGCTGCGCCGTGCCGTTCCCATATCTCATGGCAACTTCCTGTCATACTTCGTCAGCGGCGCACCCTTGGGCTCCACGGGGTAATTCCCGTCAAAGCAGGCGGTGCACAGCCCCTGCCCTGGCCGCACCAGCTTGGGCAGTTGATCAACGGGGAAAAAGCCCACGCTGTCTGCACCGATGGCCTTGGCAATGCCCTCAAATGAATCATACTTGTTGGCGATAAGATCTTCAGGGTTCTTCACATCCGTGCCGTAATAACACGGGAATTTATAGGGCGGCGAGGCCACCATCACATGCACCTGCTTGGCACCGGCTTCGCGTAGCAACTGCACAATCGGCGTGGTGGTCGTGCCGCGCACGATAGAATCATCTACAATAATCACGCGTTTGCCCTTGACCACCGCAGGCACAGGGTTTAGCTTGATGTGCACACTGCTGCGGCGCTGCCCCTGCGCGGGCTGAATGAACGTACGCGCTATATAGCGGTTTTTATTGAAGCCAATGGCATAGGGAATGCCGCTTTCTTTGCTATAACCAATGGCAGCCTGCAAGCCGCTATCCGGCACGCCGATGACCACATCAGCTTTCACTGGGTATGTTTTCGCGAGAATTTTACCCGCATTTTCGCGTGAAATGTGCACCGAGTTTTTGTCGATGACCGAATCCGGCCGGGCAAAGTAGATATACTCAAACGCGCACATGCACTTGGGGTACGCAGGGTCCACGTAGGTTTTCAACGAGCGCATGCCCTCTTGGTCAATCACCACAATTTCGCCGGGCAGCACATCACGCAGGAACTTCGCACCCACGGCATCCAGCGCGCAGGTTTCGCTGGCGACGAAAAAACTGTCGCCAAGCTTGCCAATGCACAGCGGACGAAAGCCGTGTTTGTCACGGCAGGCGATGAGTTTTTGCGCGCTCATCATCACCATGGAAAACGCGCCTTCCAGATGATTGTAGGCCTCTTGCACGGCTTCTTCGATAGAATCCACCATCAGTCGTTCGCGCGTGATGGTGTAGGCAATCACCTCAGCTTCGCTGGTGGTGTGAAAAATGCAGCCCTCGTATTCATAAGCTCGACGCAGCTGCCCCGCATTGGTGATGCTGCCGTTGTGCGCCAGCACCAGTGAGCCGTTGCTGTGGTTCACATGCATGGGCTGTGCGTTGCGCGCGCGGTTGCTTTGCGCGCTGCCATAGCGCACGTGACCGATGGCCATGCGTCCCTGCCCCAAGCCATTCAGCGCAGCTTCGGTGAACACATCATTCACCAGGCCTTTGGCTTTGTGGCCGGTTTGCACGCCGCGATCGTTAACGTAAATGCCGCAACTTTCCTGCCCGCGATGTTGCAGCGCAAACAGGCCGTGGTAGGTAGCCGCCGCCACATCTAAATCATTCGCGTTGCTGAACACACCAAATACGCCGCATTCTTCGTGAAGCATAATTACCCCCTGAAATATCAAACGCCGCTATCTTACGATAACGGCGTGGTGTTGGCACCGACTTATTTTCCCGGGCCGTCTCCAGCCAAGTATCGTCAGCACGAGCGAGCTTAACTACCGTGTTCGGTATGGGAACGGGTGGGACCTCGCTGTCATAAGCACCAACTCGGCTTGCAAGCTTTCGCCGCAAGCAACATAGCTATTATACCACGTGCCGTTAAGCTTGTCAATAGCTTTTTTTTGTTTCTGCGTGTTGCCCACTAAAAATCAATTTTTGCTGCAATGTATTGTGCAAGTTCGCCAATGGGCAAGCGCACTTGGTTCATGCTATCGCGCTCGCGCACGGTGACGCAGCCGTCTTCGGCGGTGTCGAAGTCCACCGTAACGCAAAATGGCGTGCCAATTTCATCTTGCCTGCGATAACGCTTGCCGATGGAACCGGTGTCGTCGTATTCACACGCAAATTGTTTTGCAAGCTGCGCGTAAACTTCCTGCGCAGGTTCGGCGAGTTTTTTGCTCAACGGCAGCACAGCGGCTTTCACCGGGGCAATGGCCGGATGCAAGCGCAGCACCACGCGAACATCGTTCTTCTCGGCATCCACCACTTCTTCATCGTAGGCATCGCACAGCGCAACCAAGAATGTACGGTCAAGCCCCAGCGAAGGCTCCACACAGTAAGGATGATAGTGCGCGTTGGCCTCTTGGTCATAGTAAGTCATGTCTTGTCCGCTGGCGGTTTGGTGCGCCTTCAGATCAAAATCGGTGCGGCTTGCCACGCCCCAAAGCTCGCCCCAGCCAAAGGGGAACAAATACTCAATATCAGTTGTTGCGTTTGAATAATGCGACAGTTTTTCTGGCTCGTGGTCACGCAGGCGCAAATTTTCTTCTTTGATGCCGAGGCTCAGCAGCCAATCGCGGCAAAAGCTGCGCCAATAGTCAAACCATTCAAGCTCTGTGCCGGGCTTGCAAAAAAATTCCAGCTCCATTTGTTCAAACTCGCGCGTGCGGAAGATGAAGTTGCCGGGCGTGATTTCGTTGCGAAAACTCTTGCCCACCTGCGCAATGCCAAATGGCAGTTTGCGGCGCGTGGTGCGCAGCACACTCTTAAAGTTAACGAAAATGCCCTGTGCGGTTTCGGGCCGCAGATAAATCTCACTGGAGTTATCGTCCGTCACGCCCATGCGGGTTTTGAACATCATGTTAAACTTGCGAATGTCCGTGAAATCTTGCTTGCCGCAGCCGGGGCAAGTGATACCCTTTTCGCGGATGTATGCCGTTAGCACATCATTGGCTAAGCCGTCGGCGTTCATGTCGATATCGTGCTTTTCATTATAAGCATCAATCAGATGATCAGCACGGGTGCGCATTTTGCAACTTTTGCAGTCGATAAGCGGATCATTGAAGTTCACCACGTGACCACTGGCTTTCCACACATCGCTGTTCATGAGAATCGCACAGTCCACCCCCACATTGTAGGGCGACTCCTGCACGAACTTCTTCCACCATGCATCTTTAATGTTTTTCTTCAGCTGCGAACCCAGCGGGCCATAGTCCCAGCTGTTGGCCAAGCCACCATAAATTTCGCTGCCGGCGTAGATAAACCCGCGGCCTTTGCAGAGATTGACGATCGTTTCCATGGATTTGTTTGCGTGTTGCATGTTATTTACCTCTATCTTCTAATTGCGTCAACGATATTCCAAAACATAACGAAAACAATGTTAAAGGGCATCATCAAAAACATGATGGTGTTGTACCATGTGCCTGGCAGGCGAATAGTGAGGCGTGTGTTGAAAAAATTTCGCTGCGCGACTGGCTCAAATGAATTGATGTGAAAGCTATCCACGGCAGTTCCACGCGTGTGAACCGTTCTGCCCTCAAGACGTATAAGGTTTCCATCTGGACAGTAAAAAAAGCGAAATTCGCGCACCCACTCACCAAGTTCGTATTCCCCACGATACCCCTCGAAACGCACAGTAGTATTGCCTGTTACTTCTAGTTCGAGTTCATCAAGATTCAAGTCCAATAATCGAAAAAGCCAATGCGACCCCAAAAACGCAAAGCGCAATCTGTAGTTGCGGTTGAATGTGTAGCGTGATTCACGACTATATAAAAAAACTGCACGTTGCGTGCCCCAAGTGTGCGCAAGCCACTCCCCATTGAATGAAAGCACATCGCCACGAAAACCATAGTGCATCGTCCACTCGTTGCGCAGCACTTCAAGTGTTTCGTGCAGCAATGCCTCGCCATGCGCCTGCAACGCAGCATCATCGTATTCATTAGCTGAAACGCTCATGGGCAATACGCACGCCAGCAACACAATCGCCAGCAGCGTGCATAACATCTTTTTCATGCTAACCTCCACGAAAATAACTTCCTTTATTATTGTAACACGAAACGCACAACTTGTCAAACAGAAAAAATCGCACAAAAAAACATAATTTCCAGAAAAAGTTTTTTGTAAAAAGGCTTGACATTGTGAACAGGATGTGTTATCATACTGGTAGAGGAGCTCTTGTTGAAGAGTGTTGAAGAAGGGGTTGCAATGAAGACGAACAAATTGTTACGTATTGCGGTGCTGTTGTTTGTGTTAACAGTGCCGAGCTTTGCTTTTTTGCAAACCACCATGGCGCGCTACACCACGCAAGCATCACACACGCGCCAAGCGAATGTGGCAGCGTTTGAAGTGCGAAGCACACCGACGAACTTCGGCACAAACCGCATGGTATATTTCCATCGGCGCACACGCAGCCACCTCGGCACTGCAACTAACCATTACACCATGCATGTTGACTTTGAACCATACAGCGGACAACACTTTCGCATTGATGTAACCAACACAAGCCAAGTTTCTGTGCGCATGCGACCGGAATTTTTCCACGTTTTGCACGATAACGCAACAACAGTGACGACAGCCCCGGGCACGCGTGGTCAAATACCTCACCAGCCGATACATCGAGCTTGGACTCCTAACTCACCATCAGATCATCTTGAACCACGCATTGTTAACGTACGGTCTTTTCCCGTGCGAACGGCCGCGCAAGGCAACTACGGCGGCGCAAACCACCATGCGGATGGCGTTTATGTCGCACCTGGTGACACAGTGCGGTTCTATTGGGACCTGCAAGTGCACACTTATCGCCACGCCAACAGCGACCTTCTTGGTTTAGCGAATCAATACTGGGACGGTGCATTTGGTAATGCCCAGGGCTGGCTCAACGGTGCATTCCGTATTACCTATAATATTATCGCCGTGCAAGTGGATTATGTTGCCTAGGCATTGCGTTGAAAGGATGGCATTCGCATGAAAGTTAATCGTTTATTGCGCGCGGCGTTAGTTTTGCTCATGTTAACAGCATTGCTTGTGCCTGCCGCAGCACGTTTTGGTCCTTATCATTTTCGTTTCAGTCTTAGCACCGCGGGCACACAACTTTTGCCCTTGGAACCAACTGTTATGGCAACCGGCGGCTTTGATGTTGTGCATGCCACCACGCACTTGTTTCACAATGGCTCTGGCGTGCCCGGCTTAACACGTAATGACACACGCACGCGTTTTATCGACATCCACCGCGAAGGCTGGTATGCCTTTTTGATTCGCGGCGGTGACGGTGGCATTGGCAACCGTAGTGCCAACAACGGTCGCGGTTCCTATGGCGGTTCGGGCGGAATGGTGATGGGCTATGTTTGGCTGGCAGCTGACACTAGGGTTTATGTGCATGTTGCAGCTGCAGGGCTTCGTTCAGGTGCCACACAGACTGTCCGCTCTGCTCATGGCGGTGGCCTTGGCGCATCAAGCGGTGGCGACGGTGGTGGTGCAACTATTCTTTCCACTGGCAGCACCCCCAGCCATGCAAACGCCATTGCCATTGCAGGCGGCGGCGGCGGCGGCGGCGGGCTAAACCAAGTCGGTCAAGCGGATGCACCGGGTAGCCAACCAAACAATCGCGGTGGCAATGCAGGCGCCACAGGTGCTGCAAATAATCCAATCCTCAACGGTGCAGTAGAGCGTACAGGCACGACAGTGCTAGCTAACGGTAGCGTTGTTAGTGCTGGTTTTCAAGGCGGCAACCCGGCTAATGTGACAAAAACCACCGCGCGCCCTGGTAACACTGGTAGCGATGGCGGCGGCGGCGGCGGCAGCCACAACGCTGGCGGTCAGCACGGTCAAACCGCAAACCCTGCCGCTGGCGTAGGCGCGGCACTCTTGGGCGGCAACGGCACTGCAGTTGCATGGGGCGGCGGCGGCGGCGGCGGTTGGTTTGGCGGCGGCGGCGGTTTTCAACACACTGGTAGTGGTGCTTGGAACGGCGGCGGCGGCGGCGGGTCTTCGTTTGTTCGCCACGACGTGCGCGAGTTAACGCCCGAAATGATGAACAGCTCCTATTTCGCCCCGTTTGTCGCACTAGGCGGTGCGACTGATACTACACGTTATGGTGGAACTGGAATGGTCGGTGATAGCGTCAGCGGCGTTATACCATTGAGAAACACGAACCTATACGCAGCAGCTAGCAACCCTGGCTGGCAAGGCTTTGCGGTTATGATGTACTTGGGTCCCCAAGATCCCGCACAATGGAGCCATGCCAATACGTTTAACACATGGTTTAATGCTGCGCCAGCGCAAGTGGACCAAGCTGTCACTGGCGCATGGGGACCAACGTTGTGGAGTTTGATTAACCCCATCACCCCTTGGGTGGCCGGTAATCACGTAGTTGATTTGCCTTTGTATGTTCACTTGTATTTTCCTGGGGGCACTTGGCAACGATATTACATCACCAATGTTACTTCCCTTGAGCGCGAACCTAACGGCGATATCATCATTTGGGGTGCCGTGCGCCATCCATGGTCAACCAACCTAACTGGCGAAAACTTCACCGCGTTGCGCGTGACAAATGGTGGTGGTGCTGTTCAACGGCGTCAAGCAAATGGCAACTGGCAGCCAGCAGGTGCAGGTTTATCTGGTCCAGTTACTGTCATTGGGCATGGACCTTAATTTACCATTGAGAGGCTACGCATGGAAACACAAACACAGCAAAACAACACCCGGCGCGTGTTGCACATCATTGGCAACTGTGTGGGCATTGCGCTCATCGCCGTGCTGTTGCCCATCATGATTGCTAACCTGATCATCATCGTCCGCGGGGCAACGAATCCCGATGAAGTGCCAACCCTGTTTGGCGTGGCACCGTTGATTGTAGACAGCGGTTCGATGTACCCGGAAATTCATGTGAATGACCTGATTTTTGTGCGCACGACCGACCCCGGCACCCTGCAACGCGACAACATTATCGCTTTCCTTAACGATGAAAACCTGCTGATTACCCACCGCATTGTGGGCATCATCAACGACGAAGAGGGGCTGCGATTCATCACGCAGGGCGATTACACGGGCACGCCAGATCGCCATCCTGTGACGGCTGATCAGGTGGTTGGCGTTTATAATGGCACACGTTTGGCGGGCGTGGGAGCCCTCGCAGCATTCCTCAGCCGGCCCATTGGCATGCTGATTTTCGTGGCGGTGCCCATTGCGCTGTTTGTGTTGTATGACCTGCTGCGCCGTTATCTGCACAAAAAGAAAATGGCACCGGAAATTGAGGCCGAAAAAGAGGAACTGGAACGCCTGCGTGCGCTGGTTGCGCAGCAAGAGCAATCCCCTGCCCCCGAGATTGCGGCCGAAACCGAAACCGAACCCCAGCAACAACAATCGCAAGATTGATTATATAAACCATAAACACGTACCATATTAAAAAAGGAGAATATACCATGAAACGCAACAAAACTATCCGCATCGCAATCGTCCTGTTGGCACTGGTGATGGTTTCCACCATCGGCATGGCCACCACACTCGCTCGCTACGTTGACACCCTCGACGGCACAGCCATCACTGTTCGTGCAGGTCGTTGGAATGTAGTCACAACTCCTGGCTTTGCATTCGCAGCAACGATGACTCACTCAAACCATGATGGCACCGCAGCTGGCACCATCCAATCGCATAACACTGAGGTCATTATTGTTCCTGGCACTCAAGTTGCCTTCAGCGCACCAACAACTGGTCTTAATGTTGACAACAACTCGGAAGTTCCTGTAGACGTTGCCCTTGCTAGCATCAATGTTCCTGCTCCAGCCGGCTTCGCTGGTATTCCTTTAGAGTTCCGTCTTGTTACAAATGATGCTGCCACTACTACTGCTTGGGATACCCACGCACAGCTCCTTCTGGATATCACCGCATTCCTCGCAGTCCCTGCAAATACCGTCCTTACCACTACGCCTATTGCTGCTAATACAACCAATGTCAATGTACCCGCAGCCAATTTCCCAAGCGTTGAAGTTCGTTGGGCATTCCATCAAACTCCTGCTCAAGATGTTCTTGACACTGCGGTTGGTGCTACCCAATTCACTGCGCCCACCACCAACACACTCTCGGTTACCTTCAACCTGCGTGCACAACAAGCAGCAGCATAAGCAACCCTTTATTTCAGCAAATATTTAGTTTAACTTAAGAGGAGGCAGGCACAGATGAAACGAAATGTACTTTTGCGCACCGCGGCAGCTCTATTGGTTGTTTGCGTAGCTACGCTGTGCCTGCTTCCTTCCACCCTTGCACGCTATACTGGTGCTATTCCCACCACCAATGTCACGGTGCGAGCTGGCCGTTTTCACGTCATTGCCAACAATGTGAACTTCACCCCCGCCAATATCGAAACCATTGGCACCACCGTGAATTTCGGCAACCTGCTGCAACCCGGCACATGGGGCAACGAGCTAAATGTCTCCCCCACCAACGGCACGATCATCGCACCCGGCACAGGCGGCCGCTTTGAGTTCACATTCAGCAATCAATCAGAAGTTCCCGTGCGCTTCAGCTTCGTCGGTGCTGCGCCAAGCACAGTTTCCGGCACCGATGCATCACCTAATCTGTTGCAGTTTGCCACGAGTCAAGCTGGCCCATGGCACGATGGTTTAGCCGGTTTGCACACCGTTTTAAACACGATTGTCGGCAACACACACATTTTGCAACCAACCCAAACTAGCCTTGATCTCAACCCCACACCTATTCGTATTTACTGGCAGTGGCCGTTTAACCGCGGCAATCTTGCTGCTAATGTCGTGCACCCAGACACCGAGTTGGGTCGCGCAGCCGCACTGAATCCCCTCACCCCCCCACGCTTTGAAGTGATCATTCAATTCCAAGCCCAGCAATTAGAAGCCTAAACATGACAAGAACGCAAAGGAGGCGACAGCATATGTTTAAGAGGCGCGGATTTCTCTACACCACGCTCGCACTGGTGCTGAGCGCAGCTTTGCTTACCAGTGCCATTGCAGCTCCGCAATTGGTGCAGCATATTGCCACACAGCAACAAGAAATTGCTGTGCGGCACACGCCGGCAACGGCCGCAATTTCCTCCCTCAGTGGTCCTCTCAACGTCAGCGTAGTTGACCAACACAGTGTTGTTTGGGCTGCCACAACACAAGTTGATGTATTCGGCGGCGATTTCTTCGTGCCGGGCAGCATCGGCAGCTATGAATTTACCCTACACAATCACGAAAGCTTTGAGGTTGCATACCTCTTCCACCTAAATCGTGGCGCAGATACGCGCGGCGACTGGCAGGATCTCCCCCTGCTTTACCGCGTAGACGGTAGTCCGTGGGCACCATTTAGCGAAGTTGAGCAGGAAGGCGTATTGCTCGGTGGGCAATCACGCACCTTCATGCTTGAATGGACATGGCCCTTCCACATCGACGGCGCACAAGACACACTGGACACCGGCGTTGGCTCAAACTACCTATACACATGGTATCAACTTGAGCTGGAAATCATCCTTGAGTATGATCCGCCCGAAGAAAATGACGAACCCCCAAGTCGCGGCTGGTGGTGGTGGTTACTCATCCCCCTGTTTGGTATTATCCTTTTCATCTTCTTTGTCATTTTGGCCTTCGTTGGCGGCCGCATCGCAGGGCAGTTGTTCTGCTGGTATCTAGAGAACTGCTAGCCCATTAACTGAAAAAAATCACCGATTGCGCTTGCGTGGTCGGTGTTTTTCTGTTGACAAGCCTGTCTAGTTACGATATAATAGGAACTAGACACTGGATTTTTGACGTTAGAGGGATAACGCACAGCGGAGCGACTTGCTCACCGCAGGTGCGATATAATAGGAACATGAATAACAAACAAACCATTCTCGGCTTTCGCCGTTGGCAATTTATTTTCATTTGCACTGCCTTGCCCGTGCTGCTAGTCAGCGGCATCTTCACTCAACAGCCTTGGCCCGAATTGTTGCTGGCACTGTTTTCGGTGGTCACACTCATGCTGCTCGCCGGCGGCAAACGCGCGGGCGCGGCCTTCGGTGTCCCCTTTTGCGCGGGACATGGGCTGCTGTTTTTCTCACGTGGAGTATACGGTCTGGCAGCATTTAATGCGCTGATTGCCGCACCGGTTTATCTGGTTAGCTTCATTGCTTGGGGCAAACACAAAAGCGGCGACGGCAGCACCGTCACCATCAAACGCCTAAGCAAAAGGCAGTGGATGTTCACCGTGCTGGCCAGTGCTGTGGTGTTCAGCGGCGGATTTTTCGTGCTGCGCGCAACCGGCAGTGCACAACCCGCGCTGGATGCCTTCACTCTGGCCATGTTCATGCCCGCGCTGTTTCTCATCCAGCAACGTTATGTGGAAAACTGGATATTGCACATCACCGGCAACCTGGTTTCAGCGGTCATTTGGCTGCTAGCTACGCTGCAAGACCCCATGAACTTCAATTTTTTACTCATCACCGGCATCGCCACCACCATCAATATCATCGGACTAACCGGTTGGCTCAAATTAGAGCGTGACCCTGACGAGGTGAAGTCATGACTGAACGCGAGAGGTTTTTACGCACGCTTCGCCGCCAACCTGTGTCGGGACGTGTGCCCACGTTCGAGCTAGAATTCTACCTGACCATGGAGGCGTTAGGCCGCGTGCACCCCAGCCATCGTCGTTTTGGCCAGTGGAATCAAATGAGCGAACAAGAGCGTCACTTGCACTTGCTAGACCAAGCACAAACTTTTATTGATTTTGCACGTAAATATCACCACAGTGCCATTCATGTGAACGCACAGCCCTGGAGCAACGATAATCTCATCACCGTGCTGCAACATTGCCGCGACATCGCGGGCGATGAATTTGCGCTGCTGGTGTATTGCGACCCCACGTTTGTTATCCCCAACGGCAGCGACATGGAGGCCTTTTCCGCACGACTTTATGAGGATGAAGCGGGCCTAAAAGCCGAAGCACAGGCGCGCATGGAATATGATATTTTCCGCATGGAGCAAATTGCCGCACAAGATAACCTCCTTGATGGCGTGGTGATGTGCAGCGATTATTGCTTCAATACCAACCCGTTTTTTAGCCGTGATATGTTCGCCGAGTACATCGCGCCCTATCTCAAACAAACCGTGGATGCCTGCCGCGCCATGGGGCTTGCTACCATCAAGCACACAGACGGCAATATTATGCCCATCATTGATTTGCTGGTGCAGTGTGGTGCCGATGCCCTGCATAGCCTTGACCCGCAAGGCGGCGTGGATCTAGCACAAATCAGCCGCGACTGGGGCGACCAAATTGCGCTGTGCGGCAACGTGAACTGCGCGCTGCTGCAAACCGGCACGCAAGCCGAGTGCGAGGCGGATATCCGTCGTGCGCTGCGCGAGGGCATGGCGCGCGGTGCGGGTTTTGTGTTCTGCACCAGCAATTGTGCATACACCGGTTTGCCGCTTGAGCGATATGAACTGCTGCACGATATTTGGTGGGAAGAAGGGGTATACCCATGAACGTGAACATTTGCAATCCCTACCAGCACGTTAACTGGGATACTTTCACCCCGCACCGCACCGAGCTGCATTGCCACACCAGCGCCAGCGACGGCAAAACAAACTTTGCCGACATGATTGAAGCTTACTACGCCGCTGGCTACGATTGCTTGGCCATTAGCGACCACGGCACAATAGATAAAAGCTGGACAAAGCCCCGCTGGAACTTCATCAACCGATTTCTGCAAGGTGAACCGCGCAATGGGTTTCGCCTCTCTGGTTTAACCGAAGAGCGTTTGCGGGAAATCACCGAAGGCATCGACCGTGACGGGCGCGGCATGCTGCGCGTGCCCTTTGGCACCGAACACAGCTGCGGCGGCCGCAAGTTGACGGATGTCAACAGCTGGTTTTGCGATGTGCGCAGCGTTGGCTGGGGGTGCGCGGGCTATCGCAAGGCGGTGCGGCGCGTGCAGCAGGCGGGCGGGCTGTGTGTCATCAACCACCCCACCACCAGCGCGCTAAACCACATGCACCCCTATCATGAGATTTACGAAAAAGACACCGTTTATGTAGACGAAGTGCAGCAGCTGCTTGCGCAACACCCCGCCCTGCTGGGCATCGATTGTGTTGAAGCAGAAGACCGCAAGTTGTGGGATATTCTGCTGCAACGCCTTGCACCGCAGCGCAATGTCTTCAACGTTGCCGCCGGTGACGAACACGACGCCGAAGACCTCAAGCATAGCTGCATCGTTGGCTACACATGGGCGATGATGCCCGAAAACACCGTGGAAAACCTGCGCACATGCTTGCAGCAAGGCGCGTTTTTCGCCGCCAGTACTTATATAGCGTTTGTGTTTACGAAGGAGCTGCATGCCGCACACCCTGGTTTGCTTGCTGCGTTGCGCGAAGAAAGCCCAAAATCTGCTCACGTGTTCCACATAGACAATCCTGACCTTTATACCCACACCTGCTTCATCCCGCGACCGATAGATGCGCCGCAGCCCACGATCAAGCGCATCACGGTGACGAACAGCACAATCACACTTGAAGCGGAAAACTGCGATGCTGTGCTGTGGATTTCTAACGGCAAAATTATCTGCGCAGGTGACGCGATTAACTTGGCAAATTGTCCAAACCTGGGCGCATATGTCCGCGCCGAGCTGTGGGGACCAGGCGGGAATCTTTATACGCAACCCTTTTTATTGCAATAACACATACAGGAAAACACTAGCACATCCGCGCCAACGAAACCAGTTTTGGCCACTAAAAGCGTAATAAATAAATTTACATACAAGGAGATTCCATATGCAAATCCTCACCGAAATCAGCGAAAACCTGCAAAAAGGCAAAGCAAAAATCGTCACCCAATTGGTGCAACAAGCCCTGGATAACGGCATCCCCGCCGATGATATTCTGCAACAAGGCATGATGCCCGGCATGGATATCATCGCCACCAAGTTCAAAAACAACGAGGTGTTTGTGCCCGAAGTTCTCGTGGCCGCACGCGCCATGAACCAAGGCACCGCACTGTTAAAACCACACTTGGACAGCGCAACTTCGGTCATCGGAAAATGTGTGCTGGGCACCGTCAAAGGCGACCTGCACGATATCGGCAAAAACCTCGTGCGCATGATGCTGGAAGGCAAAGGCATTGAGGTCATCGACCTCGGTGTAGACGTGCCCGCCGAGAAATTCGTGGCCGCCATCGCCGAGCACAAACCCGAATGCGTGGCACTTTCGGCCCTGCTCACCACCACCATGGGCGAAATCTCCGCCACCATTCAGGCCATCGAAGCCGCAGGCCTGCGCGATAGCGTCACCATCCTCGTCGGCGGCGCACCCGTGACAGACAGCTTTTGCAGCGAAGTCGGCGCAGATATTTATCAACCCGATGCGGCAAGTGCTGCTGAAGCCGCCAAGGCTGCTATTCTGGCGCGGAAGTGAGCGCAAGCGAATTGTTCTTTTTTGAAAAAAAGAACCAAAAAACTTTAGCCGCTTCGCGTGGGATTTTTATGGGCATTGTAGGTGTTGCCAAGGCCTCCCCCCTCGGGGTCCCCGCAAATGCTTGCATTTGTGGGGTGGGTCATTGGGGGAGGAAAGCGCGTCGCAGACGTGCAGGTGGGGGTTGCGTGAAAGAAAGAACCCAAAAAACCTAGCCGCTTCGCGATGGATGATTTATGTGAATTGAAGCAGCAAGCCCCAATTCCCCTCCGTGGAGGGGTGCGCCCGCAGGCGTGGGGTGGTGGGTGCGGAGCACAAGCCCCTCAGCTCCTTCCCCCGGAAGGAGCTCCCCGAGCCGCGAGGGGTGAGGAAGGCTCGCGGAGCGATTTACGAAAGTCGAAGAAACAAGCCCCTATTCCCTCTCCGCCGGGGTGGTCGTGGAGGAACGCGAAGCACAAAAACACACGGGAGAGTCATATGAACGAACACTACATCAAAGCCATGACTTGGGATTCGCCCACTGAACTGCCCATTTCACTGGGCGTTCTCGCCGCTTTTTGGTTCGAGCTGGGCGATGAAGCCTTCTATTTCGCCAAGCAATATCCCGATTTTTTCACAAATGTGCCCAACAATTTTGAGGAACTGCGCAACCGCATGCCCCCGCGCTGGCGCAAAGGCGAATGGCTGGACGAATGGGGCTGTGTGTGGTCCAACGAATTTGAGGGCATGGACGCTTACGTCACCGGCCACCCAGTGAAAACCCGCGAAGATATTCTGCGCCTGCAAGTGCCCGAAAATGACGTGGATAACCTGCTGCCGCATGGGTTTATGTATCTGCGGCTGCTTGACTTGCGCGGCTTTGAAGAAGCGATGTTCGACTTCGCAGACGAAGCCGAGGAGCTGCAAGTGCTGATAGACAAAGTGGTGCAGTATAACCTCAAGCAGGTGGACTATGCCCTAACGCTGCCCAAGTTTGCGCGCGTGCTTTGGCTGGGCGACGACAACGGCATGCAAACCGGCTTGGCCATTGGTGCCGAGGCATGGCGCAAGTACATCAAACCCGCCTATACGAAAATTTATGCGCCCATCAAAGCGGCCGGCCGCTTGCTTTATATGCACACCGACGGCTGCATTCATGAAATTATGCCCGACTTGGTAGATTGCGGCGTGGACATGATTAACCCACAATTTCGCGCCAATGGCCTAGATAATCTGGTGCGTGTGTGCCGCGGCAAAATACCCATCAACTTAGATTTAGACCGCCAGATGTTCCCCTTTGCTACGCCCAGCCAACTGCGCGATCACGTGCGCGAATGTGTGGAATCGCTGTGGCTGCCGCAGGGTGGGTTGGGCATCAACTGCGAGCTCAACTACGATGTGCCATTGGAAAACGCCGCCGCGTTACTGGATGCACTGCGGGAGGTGCGACACTATAAAGGCTAATTGTATCGGCAATTGTGCCGTTTGTCCCATCCGTTGTTATCTGCATCAACACGCGCCCGTTGTGCAAACCTACCTTGCGTTGCAAGAAGACGTCGTGCCGCGCGAGGGCTTTGGTTTAGCCATCGACCTCGGCACAACCACCATCGCCATGCAATTGATTAACTTGCAAACCGGGCAAGCGGTGAATAGCCGCGGCTTTGCCAACCCGCAACGTAAGTTCGGCGCAGATGTGATCGCGCGCATTGATGCGGCGAATCGCGGGCAGCTGAGCGAACTGCAAGTTTGCATGCACACAGCATTGGAGATGCACGCCGCTGAATTGCTGCAAGATCGCCCACTTGCGCAAGTGATCATCAGCGGCAACACCACCATGGTTTATCTGCTGCTGGGCTATGATTGCCACTGCCTTGGTGTTACACCATTTGAGCCCGCCACGTCGCTGAAAAACTCTTATCTGTGGAAGAATATCCCCATCTTTTTCATTCCGTGGATCAGCGCATTTGTCGGCGGTGATGTGGTTTCGGGCTTGCTGGCCGTGCCGTGTGAAGGCACTACCTTGCTGGTAGACCTCGGCACCAACGGCGAAATCGCGCTGTGCCATGCAGGTGAGATTTTCGCCACATCAGCGGCTGCGGGTCCTGCTTTTGAAGGCATGCGCCCGGGAATGTTTGGCTCGCAGATATTGCAGTTTGCCGCTGAAAACAAGCTTGAACCATACGAAATGGCACAAGTGCAGCTGGCGAAGTCCGCGGTGCGCACAGGCATTGAAATTCTGCTGGATTTAGCCGGCAGGCCCGACGTGAATACTGTATATCTGTGCGGCGGCATGGGGCAAGCCATGCGCGAACAAGATGCCTTGGCCATTGGGCTGTTCCCGCATGAGTTTGCGGGGAAGATTACGCCGGCGGGCAACACCAGCCTAGGCGGTGCGGTGCGCTTGCTGCGTAATCTCGCGGCAATGGCCGAGATTCCTGCTATCACCGCCGCACGACACATTAATTTGGCCGAGCAACCACAGTTTAACGATTATTTTATGGAGTACTTAACATTTGATTGAGTTACTTTTTTTGCAAAAAAAGTAACCCAAAAAAACTAGCCGCTTCGCGATGGATGATTTATGATAGTCGAAAAAGCAAACCTTCTGAGGGAGAGGTGCGAAGCACAAACTTTAGCCGCTTCGCGGTTGCCTATTCTATTCTGAAAAATTTTAGGTAATAGCATGAATTTGATTCAATTGGCACTGGAACATGGCGCACACAAAGCCGCGCAAATCAGCCCGGCTGCGCTACGCTATGATGAGAAATTCTTGCAGGCTTGCCAGCAGAATGTTTGCGGGCGCTATGGCAAAAACTACACTTGCCCACCGCACGTGGGAGATATTCGCCAACTGATCACGAAACTGCAAGCCTGCCAGCACGTTGTGCTGTGGCAAACAGTGAGTAAGTTGGATGACTCCTTTGACTTTGAAGGCATGCAGGCGGCACAGCGGCAGCACAATGCCATCACCATCGCCATTGCCGATGCCGCACGTGCACAATTGCCTGATGCAATCGCATTGGGCGCAGGCGGTTGCTTTTTGTGCCACATTTGCGCAGCACAAACAAACGAACCCTGCCGCTTCCCTGCTCGTGCGATCAGCTCTCTTGAGGCACACGGCGTAGATGTTTCCTCCATTGAGCAGGCTTGTGACCTCAAATATATGAACGGAACAAATACGGTGACGTACTTTTCGGGACTTTTCTGTGTACAGTCCGTAAAAGTGTGTGCAAACCCCTTGCCAAGCGCAAGGAATTTTGATATAATAAGCGTACCAAGCAATGAAGGAGGGCAACCATGTGAGCACAATGAGTAATCTTGTGCGCTTTGTGCAACACAGAATCGCCAAAGGCGCAGTGAAACATGGTCGCAAACACCCCGCCCCTGCCCTGCCCCAAACTGCTTATGACAAACACACCACGCCCGGCGCGCACTTCACCGTGGGCTTTGCCAAAACGGATATCATGCCCGATGACCTGCGCGAAACTGCCTACTGGGTGGCTGGGTATCGCAACAACAACCGCGCGACGGATATACTTGACCCAATGACCTGCTCAGCCCTGTGGATTGACGACGGCACCGGCCGCGGCGGCGTGGCCATGGTGAGTGTAGACAGCGTGGGCCTAAGCAGCTATGACACTGACGAAATCGTGGCGCAAATGCAAGCCGAACTGGACGACATGGGCTGCCGTGGAGTGTTCATTGGCAGCACGCACAACCACGCGGGCATCGACACCCTCGGCTACTGGGGCAAACGCGTGCTGGGCCCGCTACCCAAAAGCGGCCGCGACCCAAACTATATGGCCATTGTGCACGCAGGTGTGCAGCAAGTGATTCGTCAGGCCTACGCAAACCGCAAGCCCGGCAAGCTCTTTCACGGCACCATTGAAGCACCCGATGTGCTGCGCGACACCCGTCCCCCGCAAGTGTGGAGCAAAACCTTCACTCGCCTGCGTTTTGTGCCCCAAGACGGCTCGCGTGAAACCTGGCTGCTTAATCTAGCCAGCCACAGCGAAGCATTGCTGGGCAAAAACAGCCTCGTCAGCGCAGATTTTCCTTGCTACATGCGGCGGCGCATTTTAGAGCAAGCTGGTGCCGAAAGCATGCTGCTCGTTGGCTGCATCGGCGGGCTCATTCGCCCCAAGGAGCTGCACGAGAATAATATCCAGTCCACCATCACCTGCGGCCATCTGTTAGCAGATGCCGCTTGCGCCATCGATAATGACCGCGAACTGCCTGCTTATCTCGATTTCCTGCGCCAGCCCTACTACTGCGAAACCGAGAACATCATGCTCATGGCGGCGGTGCGGCTGGGGTTGATTAAAACCAACAAACGCTTCAACATCGGCAACAGCAACCTGGGTTATTCCATACTGACCGAAATGACTTACCTCAACCTCGGCGGATTAGAAATGCTCTTTCTGCCCTGCGAACTATTTCCCGAACTGGCCTATGGCGGCTATTTAAACGAAGATGAATGTGCAACCGGGCAAAGCCCCACGATAAATCCCACGCCATTGTGTGAAATCGCAAACAACCCCGACCTACTCATCTTTAACCTGATTAATGACATGACCGGCTATGTGGTGCCACCCAATGATTGGCATCTGCATGATGAAACGCCCTATATTGACGGCGGCCGCGACCGCCATGACCGCAAACACTACGAAGAAACCAACAGCTTGGGACCAAACACTGCCGCAACCATTGCAGCCGTGTTTTCCGATATGATGAATAATGTGAGGAGAACCTACTTATGAGCAAGAAAATCCTGTCCACCCTGCTGGCCGCTGCCATGCTGCTGAGCTTTGCCGCCGTTGCAGTCGCCTATGACGCCGACTACAGCTACCTCCCCGAGCCGACAGAATACGTCGAGATCGTCGCGCTCAACGTTGACACCGAGCTGCAAGCGCAAGGCCGTGCACTCATCACCGGCACGTTGAACACCTTCGCCACCGGCACATACTATCTGCGTGGCACAGCCACCCAGCCAGTTGAACACGACGTGCTGTTTGACGTTGTGCCGATGCGCACTGCGGGCATCGCCATTGCAGCCGATGATAGCCGCATTGTGGTTGAGCAAACCATCAATTGGAGCAACGAGCTTGGCACTTTCCGCGGCTTTTTGTTCCGCGTGTTTTTCGGCCGTCGCATCCGCATGGTCGCCGACACCAATGACGCACGCATTGTCTTCCCCGGCCGCCGCTTCTTCTTCAGCCTGGCAGATTTGGACGAAGACATGCCCATCTTGAACATGGAAAGCCTTGATCTAACCAGCTTGGGCGACTTGGAGGTCCCCGCGGATTTGCATGTGGAACGCGCCAACAACTATATCCGTGTGACCCTGGAAAACACCGACGGCGGCTACACGCACTTCTTCTATCGCATCGGCCAGTTGCGCCGCATTGTCACAGAATTGCCCGACGAAGGCATCACCGTGATTGAAGTAGACAGCTTTTCGGGCAGCCCTGCCAGCAGTCTGTTTAGCACAGGCTGGATGCTCTATGTTCCACTGGGCTGGTTTGTGCGCCTGTTCAATGCATAACCATCGCATAACCACACACAATGAGGAAAAGGAGAGTTTCTATGAAAGCAAAACACATCATCGCAATCATCGCCGTGTTGGCGATTGGTGCCACACTGCTAACTGGTTGTGAAGTCAACCGTCCCCAAGCGCACTATACCCCAACCCCCTTAGCTCCCGGCGTAGACCCCTTTGCACTTTCCGAAGCCGAGCGGCAACGTCTCATCGACACCTACGGCTTGGATCCCAACACCATGATGCTACCCATGCCGCCCGATCTAGAACCGGTCGCAGACCAACCCGCAGAGCCTCCGTTGGACATCATTGATCCAAACGCTGGCGTAGACGTGCTGTCCTCAGAAGTATATCCCATGCTGCGCAACACCATTAACATTCTGGGCAGCGGCAACTTCTATCTGCGCGGTCGCACCACGGTGCCCGCAACCGAACTCACCCCGCAAGTCACCAACAACACGCCCATCGCTTTTGCCAGCAATGGCGAGCGTGCCGTGCTTGAGCAAACCGTGAACTGGAACGAAATGCTTGCTACCGATGGCTTCGACTTTGGTGCATCGCGCATTCAAGCCGCCCTCTTCAATGGCACCTTTGGCGACCAAATGCGCATGATTATCGATTCCTCTGGCCCCATCATCGCCTTCCCCGCACGCAACACCTTCCTCAGCTTTGCCGACATGATTGATTTCTTTGGCGAAGAAATGCCCGCCATGGATATGGGCGACTTTGACGTGATGCAAATCGGTGATCTAGCAATCCCCAACGAGCTCAATGCCACCCGCGTTACCGTAGGCGGCCGTGAATACCTCACCGCCACCATTCCTAACGAAGAAGCCGGTGTAAACACCTTCTTCTTCCACAACGGCACGCTGGCGCGCTTGCAAACCGTGATGCCTGACGGCGGTCAATCCGTCATCGAAGTTGATGTCTTCAACCACACCCCACCCGCAGAGTTGTTCACCACCCAAGGCATGCGCCGCATGCCCATGGCCGAGCTGATGCAACTGATGGAAGGCATGGGCGGCGGTGAAGGTGGCGGTCTGTTCGGCGGCCTGCTTGGCTGATGATGAACCGACAACCTATCGCATTAGTCACCGGCGCAAGCGGTGCCATTGGCAGTGCCATTGCAAACCTGCTGCAGGCACAAGGCATGCATGTGGTAAGACATTATTGCAACACACCTGTGCACAATGGCTTACAAGCCGACTTACGCAACGAGACCGAAATCGAGGCGCTGTTCCACCAAACGGAGCAGCGCCTTGGTGGCGTTGATGTACTAGTAAACAACGCAGGCATTGCCCTGCCACAGCAGCTGATTACCGACACCACCACTGCTGACTTTGATCACCTGTTTGCCATCGATGTGCGAGCGATGTTCCTTTGTTGCCGCCGCGCGCTGCCTCACATGATTGCGCAAAAACAAGGCCGCATCATCAACATATCCTCCGTGTGGGGCGTGCAGGGTGCCAGCTGCGAAGTGGCCTACAGCGCCGCAAAAGCTGCGGTGGTTGGTCTCACAAAAGCCCTCGCGCAAGAAGTCGCCCCCAGCGGCATCACCATCAACTGCGTTGCACCGGGCATCATCAACACCCCCATGAATGCCCACCTTGACTCCGCCGAACTTGCCGCGCAAATCCCCTGCGGTCGTCTTGGTACACCGGAGGATGTCGCCCGTGCCGTGGCGTTTTTCGCAAGCGAGCACGCGCACTACGTCACCGGGCAAGTGCTTGGCGTAGATGGCGGCTTTGGCATGTAACACCTTGGACTTGCTCGCATATAATATACCAGCAAGTCCATTTTTCCAAAACGAAAGGTGATTAATATGTGGGGATGTAACTGGGGCTGGAGCGGCTGGAATAACTGCAATAGCTGGAATAATTGCAACTGGAGCGGTTGGAATTGCTGGAATAGCTGGAACAACTGCAACCGCAACTGCTGTCGGCCACCTAACTGGGGCTGCTGTAGCTCCTCTAGGTGTTGTTAGACCTGAATAAATAATATGGCTGGCATTGCGCTGGCCATTTTTTTTGCATGAATTTGTAACGAAATGCCGATTGGCGCGTTTTATAGATGCAAACTACAAGGTTGTTGTCGCTCCGCGAGCCTTCCTCAGCCCGCGCGGCGCGGTCAGCTCCTTCCAGAGGAAGGAGCTAGGGCTTGTTGCTTAAGGTTTTGAGCGTTTTATCCTTAAATCTTAGCTCCCTTCCTCTGGAAGGAGCTGGCGCACCTCGGGTGCGTCTGAGGAAGGCTCGCGGAGCGATAAACTCGTTTCCGCAGAACCCTTTTCAAACTAATTCACTATATCTTCAAGGAGGTCTGCTATGGACGAATTTGAAACCATCTATCGCCAATATTTTGCGCTGGTGTTCTCCTATGCACGGCGTTTAACCGGCAACGACCACCTTGCCGAAGAACTCACCGCAGATACATTTTTCAAGGCACTCAAAGCACTCAATCGCTATGATGAACGTGAAAATTTGCAGGCTTGGCTATGCACCATTGCAAAAAACACATGGCGTTCACATCATCGCAAGTATCGCCGAATGACCCATCTTGATGGACTGCCCGAACCGCAAAACAGCGCAACTCCGCCTGCCATTGTGCTGGAAAACCGCGATGCAACCTGGCGATTGCACGAGCTGCTGCACGCCATGCCCGAGCCATACAAAGAAGTGTTTTCGCTGCGCGTGTTTGGCGAGCTGCCTTTTGCGCAAATTGGTCGGCTGTTTGGCAAAACCGAAACTTGGGCACGTGTCACGTACCACCGTGCCAAGCAAAAAATCTACGCACAAATGGAGGATTATCATGACTGAGCAAACACTAAGCTGCGCTGTGGTGCGCGATTTGCTGCCGCTTTATGCCGAAGAGCTCACCAGTGAAGACAGCCACGCGTTGGTACAGGCGCACTTGCAAAACTGCGAAGCTTGCCAAGCGCAACTGACCGCCATGCAAGCGGAGCCCGAGGCATCACCCTGCGCAGAGCAATCTCTGAGAAAACTTAAAGATCGAATGCGTTGGAAAAAGCTACTAGTTGCGTTGACATCAATTGGGGTTGTAGTCGCGGTTTTTGCTGGCACACTGGGGCTTAGCGTTGTTATACGAGTTCCCCTTGAAGTGACACCGGCGGACATCAGCACGGCAAGCTTCCACATGCCAGGCAGTATCGTGCACTATCATTTTCAAACGGTGTTGCAAAGCCGCGTGCCCATCCCCAACGCAGACGAATGGGTAATACACAATGTGATAACTGGTTGGGCTTACAACGAGCAAGGGGCGCGAGAAACCCAACAGGTCATCTTTCTGACGAGCTATGAATTGCTGTTGCACAATTTTACCAACAGGCTATTTCCTGTTGGGGATGGTTTTATCTTTCATGGTGCATTGTTAGAAAACAGCGTTTACAGAATTGACCCAGAGTATGCGGCAGATTTGAGCGGTTGCTGCGCTAACGTTAATTGCTTTCAAGATTGTATCGATACAATACAAGACCTGCCCCCACTCATTCCAACCGAGCACCTTCAAACAACGCACGTATACTTCGTACCTTATCGAAGATGGCGTGCATTCTTGGCTTTGGAAGACCCCCTCACCGCCGAAGCCGAAGGGCTTGCACGGCTGCTTTGGGCAAGAGAGTAACACTCCCGCTATGATAGGGCACAGCGAAGCGACGAAAATAGTTACAACATTGTAACTTTACTTTCGCCGCAACATGTGCTATACTGGTGACAAGGAGGGCTTTGCGTATGAAAAAACACATGCTGATTATCATCGCCGCAGTGTTGGCTGTTGTGTTGCTTGGGCTTACGGTGCTGTTGGTTGTACCCATGCTTGGCAATCGCACGCCATCAGAAGGCAACGACGACTACACTACCGAATTCGAAGAAACCACCACAGAATATTACACCACTGTTGAAGAAGAAACAACAACCGAAGCTGCCACCACCGTGCAGTTGCCCCCGCCTGTGACCATCGACGGCGTGGTGTGGCGGATTGCACCTGCGTTGGAATTCGAGAATGTGCACCAATGTTGCGGCATGTTTATGGATGGTCATTGGCGCGTGATTTGTCCAATCACAGGGCAACTAACGGGCGAGCGATATATCAGCGGTCACGGCTTGGGTGGCGGCTGGCTGGTTTATGACCCGCAACTGTCGCTGATTGGTAATTCACATTTGGGCGATGGCTACGACTTCGGCATTGGTCTGCATCCCGTGGACGACTTTGAACAAAGCGTGTTCGCTGTATTGCTCGACTGGCGAGGTGAGTCGCAAACCCGTGATGAAATCGCAGACAGTGCGCATCGCTGGTTTGAATCCATCAGCAACCGCACGATTATGCAACAAGTAGACTCAACCTTGCGCAGCCCATGGGATGAACGCTCTTGGGGCTTACTTCCCGAGGCTTTTTCTGGTCGCTATGCCATTTTTGAAAATCGTCAACCCATCAGTCCATGGTTTGATAGTTTAACTCGTGGTACAGGTAATGAAATCTTCGCCGCACGGCAAGGTAACACATGGCAGTTCATTAATCAATATGGTCAAGCGATTATTCCCACGCGCTTCGAACACATCCGATTCATCGACCAACACACCGCCTTCGCACGCCACAATGGCCGCTACGGCATCCTCGATATCACCGCAACAGCAGCGAATTTTTAACCGCACCACCAACACAAACACACGACCGAGAAAATATCTCGGTCTTTTTTGGCTTTTATGCAACTAAAGCTTGCAATGCGCTGCGTTTTGTGTTATAATAGTAATGTTATAAACACGCGAAAGGAAAGCTTATGCTTACTGAAACCACCGCCCTGCAAACGTTAACCAAAATCATGCTGCCCGCGCTGCAAAAAGCCGGGTTTGCCCAGCAAAAATCAACTGAAACCAACACCGCCATCTTCGCTGGTGAAGAAGGCGTGCTGCACCTTGTGCTGGCCGACGACCGCGTGACGCTCGAACACAGCAACGACGCCGACGGCGAGTTCACCAACCTCAGCGCAGGCTTGTTAGAACTCAACACCGCCACCGACCGCGACCTGACTTTCTGGGGCGGCGTTTTGGCGGAAAACATCACGCGCAAGTTCAACAAAGAATCTTATAAGCCCTCTGCCGCAGGCAAAAAGCCGCCCCCAAAAAGCATTAGCAAAAGTGCCATCAAAAAAGGCGATGCCTATTACGACTGCCTTGCGCTGGGCAACAGCTTCACGGGCATTTACACCGATTTGCGTGCGGAATTCAAAGACAACTATGAGCACTACGGCGAATTCTTGGCCGACGAATTTTTCACCAAACACGGCACGCCTGCTGTGCTGCAAAGCCTGCAACAAAAAGACAAAGTGCTGCTCAAGCGCGTGTTTAACCTGTTCAACGATGTGTATGAAAACGGCATGAACGAGGCACAAAGCACTGTTTGCGTCACAATCCTGGGCAGCTTTTCCGCCATACAACTGGCCGACTGTCTGGATTATCTCAGCGACGATCTGCGCCCGGTGGCCGTGCAGGTGAATAAATACCTGTGCAGCTCCAGCGGCAAAAACGCCTGCAAACGCTTAGAACACCCGCCTATCTATCGCCCGAAAAAAGAGAAAAAACCGGGCATGCTGCAACAACTGATGAGCGGACAAGTGCCGGGGCAGAAATAGCTAAATTGACCGAGGAGGTCGCTATGCAAGATAACTTAGCACGAGTGCGTGAGTATTATACCTACGAAGATTATCTAACGTGGAATAGCGATAGCCGCTATGAGCTGGTGGATGGGCTGCCCCACGCGATGTCCGCACCCACACCGCGCCACCAAGAAATCTGCGGCGACATTTACATCGCGCTGCGCGAGCACCTTAATGGGCGGCAATGCAAAGTATATCAAGACATTAATGTGCGACTATTTCCGCAACGCCAACGCAACAAACAAATGGTGTTTCGCCCTGACCTGAGCGTAATTTGCGACCAAGACAAGTTAGACAACAACGGCTGCAATGGCGCGCCTGACTTAATCATTGAAGTGCTTTCACCCGGCAATCAACGTCACGATCGCTACTTCAAATTCAACCAGTATTACCGCGCAGGTGTGCGTGAATATTGGATCGTTGACCCCGAAAACCAACTGGTGCAGGTTTGCCTGCTGGAAGAAAATCGCTACTACATCATGATGTATCACGCGCAAGACAACCTGCCCTGTACCGTGCTGCCCGGCTTAAACTTTGTTCTAAGCAGCATTTTCCCCACTGAAGAAACACCCACGGAGGATGACCCCATTGGATGAACAAGAACTGCAGCTAAACACCGCTGTAACCGAAACTTATGACGAAGATTCCATTCAGGTGCTTGAGGGCCTGCAAGCCGTGCGCAAACGTCCGGGCATGTACATCGGCTCAACGGGACCGCGCGGGCTGCATCACCTGGTATATGAAATCGTAGACAACGCCATTGACGAAGCATTGGCGGGCTTTTGCACGCAAGTGAATGTGCAAATTCTGCCCGGCGATATCATCACCGTGCGCGACAACGGCCGCGGCATTCCCGTGGGCATGCACGACAAAATGGGCATTCCTGCGGTCACTGTTGTGTTGACCGTGCTGCACGCCGGCGGCAAATTCGGCGGCAGCGGCTACAAAGTGTCCGGCGGCCTGCATGGCGTGGGCAGCAGCGTGGTGAACGCACTGAGCGAATGGCTTGAGGTGGAAGTGAGCCAAGACGGCAAAGTCCACCGCCAACGCTTTGCGCGCGGAGACATTGCCACAGAATTGGAAGTGGTGGGCGAAACCGACCAAACCGGCACGCTCATCACCTTTAAGCCTGACCCAGAAGTGTTCACCGAAACAACGGTGTTTGAATTTGAAATTCTCGAACGCCGCTTGCGCGAAAGTGCGTTTCTCAACGCAGGTCTGCGTATCACCCTTGATGACCTGCGCATTGAGGCCGAACCCATTCAAAAAGAATTTTGCTTTGTGGGCGGCATCGCCAGCTTCGCAGAGTTCCTCAACAACAACCGCGGGCTCACTCCCCTGCACGACGAAGCCATTCACCTCACCACCGTGGTTGGCGACAAAAGCGCCGAAGTCGCCCTGCAATACAACGACAGCTATAATGAGCTGCTGCTGAGCTTTGCCAACAACGTCAACACCAGCGACGGCGGCACGCACGTGAACGGCTTTAAGCTTGCACTCACCCGCGTGTTCAACGACTACGGCCGCAAGTTCAAGTATCTCAAAGACAACGATAAAAATCTCAGCGGCGACGACGTGCGCGAGGGCCTGACAGCCGTGATTAGCGTCAAGCTCACAGACGCACAATTTGAGGGCCAAACCAAGGGCAAGCTGGGCAACACCGACATGACCAAGATTGTGTCCGACATGGTGTATGCCAAGCTCATGACCCATTTTGAAGAAAACCCCAGTGTTGCCAAAGCAATCTTCAGCAAAGCACTGGATGCCAGCCGTGCACGTGAAGCCGCCCGAAAAGCGCGCGATCTCGCCCGCAAAAAAGCTGGCACCGGCGAGGGCGGCGCATTGCCCGGAAAACTGCAAGACTGCACCGAGAAAAACCCCGAAGTCACTGAGCTGTATATCGTGGAAGGTGACTCGGCTGGTGGTACCGCCAAAAAGGGCCGCGATCCGCGCTATCAAGCTATTTTGCCGCTGTGGGGCAAAATGCTCAACGTGGAAAAAGCGCGGCTGGATAAAGTCATCGGCAACGAAAAGCTCATTCCCGTGGTGCTCGCACTGGGCACCGGCATTGACGAAGACTTCAACATTGAAAAATTGCGTTACCACAAGGTTATCATCATGGCCGACGCCGACGTGGACGGCGCGCACATTCGCACGCTGTTGCTCACCTTCTTTTTCCGCTATCTGCGCCCCCTTGTGGAGGAGGGCTACATTTACATCGCGCAACCTCCTCTGTATCGCGTGAGCCGCGGCCGCAAGCATCACTATGCCTTCAGCGACGCCGAGCGCGATGCCCTGCTGGCCGAAATGGGTGAAGGCTGCGATATCCAACGCTATAAAGGTCTTGGTGAAATGGACGCCGACCAAATCTGGGAAACCACCATGGACCCATCTTTCCGCACAATTTTGCGCGTGACACTTGAAGATGCCATTGCAGCAGACGAAACTTTCTCCATCCTCATGGGTGACAAAGTTGAGCCGCGCCGCGAGTTCATTGAGCAAAATGCGAAGAAAGTGAAGAACTTGGATATATAGTGAGGTGGAAATAATGAGCAATATCGAAAAAGCGAAAAAACTCATTACGGTGATCAACGCTATCCATTTGCAGTATTCGAAAGATTATTTTGAAACTGGTAAGGTGCAAAAAATCAATCTTTCCAAAACCGCCGTACCTGTTGAGCATATTTTGCAATACCGCCTAAACTTACACGAAAGCATCAATGATTATCTCGTAAAGCATGATTTAGAAAATATCACCTACTATTACCGCGTGAAGACTTCCGAAAGCATCTTTGATAAAATCGACCGCTACAGCCAAAATGCCGACAAATACCCAGTAAACAATTGGATGAATGACATTTTTGGCACCCGCATGATTTTAACCACGGATGACATTGCAGAAATTCAAGACTTGCTTGACGACTGGCAAGACGAGTTCGGGCTAAAAAACTGGTATTTTCGTGACAAAGATAATTATCGTGGGCTGCACATTTATTTCAAGAATAAGTCTAACTTTTACTTCCCTTGGGAATTGCAATTGTGGGACGAAAACGACGTTGAGCGTAACATTCAAACTCACCAATTGCACAAAAGAGGCTTTGTAAACAAACAACAAGCGAAAGGATAAGCCATTTTGGAAGTCATAAATCGCGCAAGTGAACTCATCAATGCAAAAACAGGCTATGTTTGGGAAGGCTATGCCGCGCTTTCACTGATTGACGAAAACGGCTACCCTTCGGCTGCAACCTTCGCTATCGTGAAGGCCGACGGCATCAACTGGCTCACCTTTGCCACCAGAATCAGCCGCGGCTATGGCCAGCGCATCAGCCAAAACAACAAGGCCTGTGTGTGCATCAACTCCAGTGAATACAACATCAATCTTGTTGGCACTGTGCAGGCATGCACCGACATTGAAACTAAACGAGATATGTGGATTCTGGATTCGCCAATGCAACAGCTTTGGGATGGCCCAGAGGACCCGGATCTTCTGATTTTACGTTTTAGCACCGAGCGCTACAGCCTGTGGTTTAAGGAAGACTGGTCTTCTGCGGCAGGCAGTTTGTAGAACTAAGCATTGGACGAAACCACCCTAGATGTTTTGGAGGGATAGTTATGCAAGATAATCTAGCACGTAAAAAAAAATATCACACTTTTGAAGATTATCTAAGCTGGGATGACGGACAACGCTGGGAGCTAGTGGACGGGCAAGCCTATGCAATGGCGGCTCCTAGCCCCGAGCATCAACGTATTAGCGGCATTTTGCACCACCGTATGTTTAGCTATTTTGCAGGCAAAACATGCGAGGTATTCGCCGCGCCATTTGGCGTAAGACTCTTTCTCGATAAAAAGTGGCACGAAAAAGAAGCCGTTTTTCAACCAGATTTAACCGTGGTGTGCGACCCAAGCCAGCTTGATGAACATGGCTGCAATGGCGCGCCCACCTTGGTCGTTGAGATTCTTTCGATATCCACTAGCAGCTTTGATTGCATCGTCAAACTAAATCGATACAAAAAAGCCGGTGTGCGTGAATATTGGATTGTTGACCCAGACAATAAAATCGTGCATCGCTGCATGTTGCAAGAAGAGCATGACGAACCCACTGTCTTCAGATTCGACGATATGCTCACCAGCAAAATATTCCCTGGCCTTGAAATCGCACTGAGCGATATCTTCCCAACAACAGAAGGATAAATTACCATGGGCTTTGACGAAACCACCCTAGATGTTTTGGAGGGATAGTTGTGCAAGATAACTTGGCTCGCAACAAAGATTTTTACACATTCGAAGATTATCTAAGCTGGGATGACGGACAACGCTGGGAACTAATTGATGGCCAACCTTATCTCATGGCGGCTCCCAACGAGGAACACCACGACATCAGCATGGCGCTTTCTCAAACACTATCGCATTTCCTGCTTGGCAAGCCATGCAAACTGTTCACTGCACCATTTGATGTCCGCTTGTTCCCGCACAAAACAAACAAGCGCGAACAAGGTCTGGTGCAGCCTGATTTGTTTGTTGTTTGTGACAAAAGCAAGCGTGATGGGCAACGAATAAACGGCGCACCAGATTTAGTCATCGAAATTCTTTCTCCGGGCAATGAAAGTCACGATCGCTACAAAAAACTCAATCTTTATATCAAAGCCGGTGTGCGTGAATACTGGATTGTTGACCCAAAAAATCTGGTGATACAGGTATATATCATTACTGCGCAAGGACACAACGTTTTTGCCTACGAAATCAATCACACCTTGTCCTGCGAGGTTCTCCCCGGCCTTGAAATCGCACTGAGCGATATCTTCCCAACAACAGAAGGATAAATTATCATGGGCTTTGACGAAACCACCCTAGATCAACAAAAAATAGTAAACGTGGAAATTGCCAAGGAAATGCGCAAGAGTTTCCTGGATTATTCCATGTCGGTCATCACCGCGCGTGCCCTGCCGGACGTGCGCGATGGGCTTAAACCCGTGCATCGGCGCATTCTGTTCACCATGCACCGCAACGGCCTGATGCCCGACAAAGCCTATCGCAAATGTGCCGACACCGTGGGTGCTGTGCTGGGTAGTTATCACCCGCACGGCGACCAATCTGTGTATGACGCCATGGTGCGTCTTGCGCAAGACTTCAGCATGCGCTATATGCTGGTGGACGGCCACGGCAACTTTGGCTCGGTAGACGGCGACCCGCCCGCGGCTTATCGTTACACCGAAAGCCGCCTGGCCAAACTTGCCACCGAAATGCTCACCAACATTGAAAAAGACACCGTGGACTTCGTGCCCAACTACGACGACCGCCTGAAAGAACCCACCGTGCTGCCATCGCGCTTTCCCAACCTGCTGGTGAATGGTTCCACCGGCATTGCTGTGGGCATGGCCACGAATATTCCGCCGCACAACTTGGGTGAGGTCATCGACGGCATTTTTTGCATGATTGACGACCCCGATTGCACCCTCGAAGACCTGATGGAACACGTGCAAGGGCCAGACTTCCCCACCGCAGGCACCATCATGGGGCGCTCGGGCATACGCGCAGCATATGCTACCGGGCGTGGCAAAGTCGTAGTCAGGGCCAAGGCAGAAATTCGCGAGAAAAAGGGCCGTTATCAAATCCACGTGAGCGAGCTGCCCTATCAAGTGAACAAAGCACGGCTGGAAAAACACATCAAAGAACTGGCCAACGAGAAAAAAATCGAAGGCGTTGCCGGCACCGATGACTTTTCGTCGCGCGGCGGCATGGATCTCGTTATATACTTGAAGCGTGACGCCAACCCGCAAGTGGTGCTCAATCAGCTGTATCAATTCACTGCCATGCAAAGCAGCTTTGGCGTGAACATGCTGGCGCTGGTCAACGGCGAACCCAAGCTGCTCAATCTCAAGCAAGTGCTGCGGCATTACATCGACTTCCAAGTTGAAGTACTCACCCGCCGCACCGAGTTCGACCTGCGCAAAGCCCGCGAACGGGCGCATATCCTTGAAGCACTGCTGGTGGCACAAGATAACATTGATGAAGTCATTTCAATCATCCGCTCCAGCAAGTCCATCCCCGAAAGCAAAGAACGCCTGATGGAACGCTTTGGCTTTGATGATATTCAAGCCACAGCCATTGTGCAAATGCGGCTGGGGCAGCTCACAGGCCTTGAGCGCAGCAAGCTGGAAGAAGAAATGGCGCAGCTGAAACTACTGATTGCTGACCTGGAAGACCTCCTCGCCAGCCCCACTCGCATGATGGCGTTGCTGAAAGAGGAATTGACGAAAATCCGTGACAAATTTGCCGACCCACGCCGCAGTGAAATCGTGGCCGTTTCTGGCGACATGGACATCGAAGACCTCATTCCCGTGGAAGATTGCGTATATACCATGACCAATTTGGGCTATATCAAACGCCAGCCCATTGACGTTTATCAGTCGCAAAAGCGCGGCGGCCGCGGCATCAAAGGCCTCACTCGCCGCGAGGAGGACGTGGTGCAGACGATGTTCACCTGCAGCACGCACGACTACGTGATGATTTTTACAACAAAAGGCCGCGTATATCGCCTCAAGGGCTATGAAATTCCTGAAGGTGCACGCAATGCACGCGGCATGAACATCGTTAACATCCTGCCGGTTGGCCCGGACGAACAAGTTTCTGCGCTCATTCAAGTGAGCAAAGATGAAGCCGAAGCCGAGCGCGGCGAGCACTACCTGTGCATGGTCACGCGGCGGGGCATCATCAAACGCATTGCGCTCAGCGAATTCCGCAACGTGCGCAAAAATGGCGTAATCGCCCTGCATCTTGAAGACGAAGACGAACTGGCTTGGGTGCGCAAAACAAACGGGCAACAACAACTGCTCATCGCCACGCGTGAGGGCATGGCCATTCGATTCAACGAGACGGATGCACGCCCGCTTGGGCGCACTGCTCGCGGCGTAAAAGCCATTACACTGGGACGCGAAGGCGACACTGTTGTGGGCATGGACGTCATCAATCCCGAAAAAACTATCCTCACCGTGACGGAAACCGGCTTTGGTCGCCGCAGCATGCCCGATAACTACCGCCTGCAATCGCGCGGCGGCAAAGGGCTGATTAACTACCACTGCGGCAAGTTTGGCAAAGTGGCTGCCGTGGCCGCTGTGAGCGAAGAAGAAGACCTCATCCTCATCGCCAGCGATGGCATCATCATCCGCATTCCGGCAGGGCAAATCAGCCAAAGCAATCGCCCAGCCAAAGGCGTGCGCGTGATGAAAACCGCCGAAGACGAACACGTGGTCACCATGGCACAAGTGCCTGCCGCCATCGAAGATGAACCCGCTGAAGAATAGCAAGTTGCGAACGCGAAGTTTTGCTACTTTTTTTGGAAAAAAAGTAGCGCAAAAAAACTGCCCTTAATTGATTGTAATCTCATAAAAAATCCATCGCGAAGCGACTAGGTTTTTTTGGTTCTTTTTTTGCAAAAAAAGAACAAGAAAGGATCTCACATGAACATTGCCCTGATTGCATCCGACACAAAGAAGGAACTCATCAGCCATTTCTGCATTGCCTATGCGGGGGTGTTTGGCAAGCACACGCTGTTTGCCACCGGCTCCACTGGGCGCATGATTCAAGAAGCTGCTGGTCTGGAGGTACATTTGTTGTATCCCGGCACCGGTGGCGTGGAGCAAGTGGAAAGCATGGTTTCGTGCGATGAAATTGACCTAGTGATGCTGTTTCGCAACGGCCTGGGTGATTACGACAGCACTGAGGAAAACAACCTGCTGCGCCTGTGTGATGTACACAACATCCCCGTGGCCACCAACATCGCCACCGCCGAGGCACTCATTCATGCCCTCGAGCGCGGTGACCTTGACTGGCGCGAAATGCAAAAGGCTAACCGCAAAAAAATTGAGTTTTGATTTTTGGGAGGGAAATAGCCATGTATGCAATAAAAGCCATATATGACGGCGTTAATTTTAAACCCAAGCAACCAATTTCTGTGCATGGAAAATATGAAGTTGTGATTACTTTTTTAGAACCAATTGATCAACAAACTAAAGTCAACTTGCCCTTTAAGCGCGGCTGCATGAAAGGAAAAATGCGGCTGGATAGTGATTTTGATGCGCCATTGGAAGATTTTAATGAAATATTTGCTTGATACTCACGGATTATTGCCACTGCAAAGACCGAAAACATGACAATTGTAACCGCAGATGAAAATATCCAAAAATATGATGTGTCTTGCGTTTGGTAACGCGAAACTTAGCAGAACGGAGTAACTATGCCCCTCATCACCCAAGCCGTGCGCGGCACACGCGATGTGCTGCCCACGCAAACATATCTATATCGCTATTTGGAAGAAACTGCGCTGCAAACTGCGCGCAATTTTGGCTATCACGAGCTGCGCACGCCGGTGTTTGAGCACACTGAGCTGTTCGAACGCGGCGTGGGCGACACCACCGACGTGGTGCAAAAAGAAATGTACACCTTCCTCGACAAAGGCGAGCGTTCCATCACCCTGCGGCCAGAAGGCACTGCCGGGGCAGCACGCGCATGCCTGGAACACGGCCTGCTAGGCGGCGCACTGCCCTGCAAAGTCAGCTACATCACCACCTGCTATCGCTACGAAAAGCCGCAGGCCGGGCGTTACCGTGAATTTTCGCAGTTCGGCGTGGAATGCTTTGGCGCCCCCACACCCGCTGCTGATGCCGAAATGATTTCGCTTGTGGCCGAATACTTCGCCGCCATTGGCCTAGAGAATTACCGCATTGAGCTCAACAGCATCGGCTGCCCCGACTGCCGCAAGGTATATCTGGATAAGCTGCGTGAATATTTTGACAGACACACCGCCGAGCTTTGCACCACCTGTCATGATCGCATGGCGAAAAATCCTATGCGCATTTTAGACTGCAAATCACCCGTGTGCGGTGAAATTGCCACGCAAGCCCCCGCTACGCTGGAGCACCTGTGCGACGATTGCGACACCCACTTCGCGCAAGTGCAACATCTGCTAACGAGCATCGACACCCCATTTACGCTCAATTCCCGCATGGTGCGCGGCCTAGATTATTACACCCACACTGTGGTGGAATTCGTGAGCGAACTGGAAGGCCTGCAAAGCAATCTCGTGCTGGGCGGCGGCGGGCGCTATAACGGCTTGGTTGAGTTGCTGGGCGGCCCGAGCATGCCGGGTTGCGGTTTTGCACTGGGTCTTGAGCGCATTTTGCTGCACCTGCAAGCGGCGGCTACTCCCCTGCCCGGGCGCGAAAACTGCGAGCTTTACATCGCCACACAAGGCGAACAAGCCCATGCTGCGGCCTTTAATTTGGCTGCACAACTGCGCGCCGAAGGCATTGCCACACAGTTTGACATCGTTGGCCGCAGCCTGAAAGCACAGATGAAATATGCCGACAAAATCGACGCGAACTACACCTGCGTGCTGGGCGACAGCGAGCTGGAAAGCGGTGCCGTGCGCCTGAAAAACATGCAAACTGGCACGCAACACGCCTTCAAGCTCACCGACCTGCCTGAGGAATTCGCACACTTTTTGGTACAACAAGCACACGAGGAACTCACAGCGATGTATGAGTGATTTTGATGGAGGCGCATAATGAAAAATATTAAAAAAGCAGTTCGACTCTTATTTACTGCGTTTGGTTCTTTTTCAGTTGTTCAAATCATTGCCTTTCTTTCACCACGCCTGAATAGCTATTTTCTGGCTATTATAATTGCTGTTGTTGTTGCTTTGTTTATCACTTTAATTTCCGAATTTTTGCTGACTAAAAGCACAGAGTTTAGATGGACAAGAAAAATATTTTCCCCTTTTGCAAAATATGAAGGGCGCTGGATAGAAGTGTTACAAGATAAGCCAGATTATCCCTATGCCATATGTGAGATTATATACACGGGCAATGGGGAATACGACTTCAAAGGGACTAACTATCCTAGAGATTCTTCATTGGCGCAGAGAAATTTCGGCTGCGATAAATTTTACCTAAATAAAAATGGTTTCGGTTATGTTGACGTTTTGCACTTTGGAACGACAAAAGGCTATGGTACATATTCCTTTTCCAATCTTAAGCCTGGAGATCCTACCAAAGCAACAGGTTTTTTTGTAGACATAATATCGCATTGCAGCTGTGATCTCAGCGGTTGCAATGGAGATTGTAGCTGCAAGTGCACTTTATGTCGCGTAGAAATGTATCAAATTGACAAAAGATTCCGCAAACTAACTAATATTAATACGAAATTATCTGAGAGAAAACTTATCGAAAAATTTGTTGAATGGAAGGCTAATAACCCATGATAGAACAAAAAAAAGACTTGATACGCGCTGCTGTTGAAGTGCGTAATTTTGCCTATGTCCCTTATTCACGTTTTAAGGTCGGAGCAGCTCTACTTAGTAAGTCCGGTCGCATTTTTATTGGATGTAATTTTGAAAATGCTGCGTTTGGAGCGGGTGTCTGCGCAGAACGCGTAGCACTCGGAAACGCAATCACAGCAGGTGAAACTGAGTTTGTCGCTATTGCAATTTGTGGTGATGATAAACCAACTCCTCCCTGCGGAATATGTCGTCAATCCTTGATCGAATTCGGCGAAATTAAAGTCTATTGTGCAGATTTTTCAGGCGAAAAAGTCATTGAATTTACGTTGCGCGAACTATTGCCTATGTCCTTTGATTCTATATCCTCAAATCCCTGAGAAAGACGGTAAACAAAAAAAACATGGCCCCAAAAAACAAAACACCCGTAATGATTGAAATCCGCGATTCGCACCGCGTGCAGGGCGAGTCATACAGCTCAGAAATCTTGTGCGACGGCATGTTGGAACAGCTGGACGACGGCTGGCAGCTCAATTATGTGGAACAAAGCGAGGGTCTGCAGGGTAGCCGCTCGGCGTTGCGCGTGCAAGACTGCATGGTATCACTCACCCGCGAAGGTGAGTTTCCGCTTGACCTCACCCTCGAGCAAGGCGTGCGCCACAAATGCTACTACAACACCCCAGCAGGCGTGATGCAATTGGGTGTGTTCGCACGGCAAGTGCAGTCCAATCTGTCACGCGCAGGTGGGCAAATTAAGCTCAATTACACCCTTGATTTTTCCGCCGACATGGTCAGCAGCAACCAAATGGAAATTAATGTAACTACAATGAGGAACGAAGTATGTTAGATAAGTTAAGCACCTTTGCCGCCGCAGCGTTCGAGCAATGCGGGTTCGAGCCCGCACTGGGGCGTGTGATTTTATCCAACCGACCGCAGCTGTGCCAATTTCAGTGCGACGGCGCAATGAAAGGCGCAAAACAGCTGCGCCGCCCACCCATGGAAATCGCCAAAGCTGTGGCAGATGTACTTGCAGAGAACCCCGCATTTTCCATGGTTGATGTCGCCCCACCGGGCTTTATCAATCTTAATGTGACAGATGAATTCCTGCTGCAAAATCTTGCAAGCGCAGCAGATGATGCTCGCTTGGGCGTGCCCGCAACCGAAAACCCACGCACCATTGTGCTGGATTACGGCGGACCGAATGTGGCAAAATCGTTGCATGTTGGGCATTTGCGCTCGGCGATTATCGGCGAATCGCTCAAACGGCTCATGCGCTTTTTGGGGCATACGACGGTTGGTGACATTCATCTGGGCGACTGGGGATTGCAAATTGGTTTGGTGATTGCTCAGCTGGAAGAACTGGGCTTGACCGCCGATGATATCACCGCCGAGTTGCTGTGTGATGTGTATCCGCAGGCCAGTGCGCGCAGCAAAATGGATCCCGAATTCAGCAAAAAAGCACATGATTATACCGTGGCATTGCAACAACGCGAGCCTGCAAAGGTGGCAGTGTGGAAGAAAATCCTAGAAGTTTCACGCGCGGATTTATCTGCAAGCTACCGTGACTTGGGCGTTTCGTTTGACCTATGGTACGGCGAAAGCGATGCCGGCGCGTTCATTCCCGCGGTGCTAGATAAGCTAAATGCGCAAAATCTGTTGCAACTTGACGACGGCGCGCAAGTGGTGCACGTGACCGACGAAAATGACAACCCTCCCCTGCCGCCTTGCATCATCATCAAAAGCGACGGCGCGTATATTTATGCCACCACTGACGTGGCCACCATTGAGCAACGCATGCAAGAATTTGCGCCGCACGAGATTTGGTATGTGACTGACAAGCGGCAAGGCTTGCATTTTGAGCAGGTATTCCGTGTGGTGCAGAAGAGCAACATTGTTGCAGATGAAACTGCACTGCGCTTTTTGGGCTTTGGCACCATGAACGGCAGCGACGGAAAACCCTTCAAAACGCGCGATGGCGGCGTGATGAACCTGCGCGACCTCATCAGCTTGGTGACCACGCAGGCCATGGAAAAAATTGCAGACTCCACTTACATCCCCGATGCAGATAAACCTGAAACCGCGCGCAAAATTGCGGTGGCTTCGCTGAAATTCGGCGATTTAGTCAATCACCGCACAAAGGATTATATCTTTGACCTGCAAAAATTCCTCTCCTTCGAGGGCAAAACGGGCAGCTATATTTTATACACCCTAGCACGCATCAACTCCATCTTGGGCAAAGCAGGCGAAGAAAACCCGCAATTCGCGCAGCTCGCCGGCGACGCTGAGCGCGAGTTAGCCATTGCCCTGCTGCTCACCGGCCAGCAATTCGCCCACGCCGCCGCGCAGCAAGCGCCCAACTTCGTGGCCGAAAGTGCCTATACCATCGCTGTGGCCTTCGCGAAATTCTACCACGACAGCAACATTTTGAACGAAACCTGTGCGCAAACGCGCGCAAGCCGCCTTGCCCTGTGCAAGCTCACGCGTGACCTGCTGCTGCTGCATCTGGATATTCTGGGCATTGAGGCCGTGGAGGCGATGTAAGCATGGCCATTGATGCAAAATATCAAGGCGACGTAGAGATTATCCTGTCTCATCGGCATGACTTGGGCGCAGATTTTTGGACCACGCCCGACAAACGCCTGCTGAAGGGCTCGCCGTTTTCATGCGTAGACAGCGCGCTGATGCTCCTTGAACTTGGCATGGAGCCTGATGATCCCATTTTGCAGGCCGTTGCGGAGCTGTTTTTCAGCGTGTGGCGCAAAGATGGCCGCTTCAAGGTTTACCCTTCTGGTGGAATTTTGCCCTGCCACACCGCCTATGCCGCCAATTTGATGTGCCGCTTGGGTTACGTGCAGGACGAACGAATCCAAGCCACGCTGCAACATTTGTTGGATACGCCATACACCGACGGCGGCTGGCGCTGCAACAAATTTTCCTTCGGCAGAGGGCCGGAAACTGAGCACTCCAACCCGCTGCCCACGCTCAATGCGCTTGATGCGTTTCGCCACAGCAGCTACCTAAACAACGAGCCAACGTTAAACAACGCCGTGGAATTTCTGCTTGTCCATTGGACAATCCGCAAACCCATCGGGCCGTGTCTATATGGCATGGGCAGCCGCTTCATGCAAGTGGAGTACCCGCTTTGGAGTTACAACCTGTTCCAGTATGTTTACGTGCTGTCGTTCTACAACCAAGCCAAGCAAGACGAACGGTTTTTGCAGGCATTTCATGCATTGCAACGCAATCTAATTGACGGCATGATTATGCCGCAGCGCAATTCCCCGGGGCTATCCGAACTGGCGTTTTGCAAAAAAGGCCAGCCCAGCGAGTTGGCCACCAGGCACTATGCTGAAATTATAGCAAATCTCCAATGCTCATAAATGCATATTTTTCCACCGCCTTCAAATACTAGCTTAAATGCGTATTTGAAAGGCGGTTTTTTATTGAAAGCAGTCATCATGGCCGGGGGCGAGGGCAGCCGTCTGCGACCGCTCACCTGCAACATGCCCAAACCCCTTGCTCGCCTGTGCGGCAAGTCGGTGCTTGAATATATCTTTGACCTGCTGCAACAGCATGGCGTGCACGAAGCCTGTGTGTCACTGGGCTATTTGGCCGAGCAAATCTCACAGCGCTATCCCGACGGCCAATATGACGGTCTGCCGCTTTCGTTTGTGAAAGAAGAAACCCCTCTGGGCACGGCCGGCGGTGTTGCCTTGTGTGCACGCGGCTGGGATGACGATTTCCTGGTCATCAGCGGCGATGCCATGTGCGACCTTGACCTGAGCGAGGCCATAACTCGCCACAAAAGCAGCGGTGCAGCAGTCACTATTTTGGGTGTTGAAGTTGATGACCCGCGTGAATACGGCCTGATGCAGCTGGACGAAAACGGCGATGTTGCAGCCTTTGTGGAAAAACCCGCTTGGGGGCAAGTCACCACCAACTTAGCCAACACAGGCATTTACTTGCTTCGCGCCGATGTCATCAACTTAATCCCGCAAGACAACAAATATGACTTTGCGCAGGACCTCTTTCCTGCCTTGTTGGCGCGCGGCGAGCGCATCGCCTGCTGCAAAAGCATCGGCTATTGGTGCGACATCGGCGACCTTCCCGCCTATCTGCAATGCCAGCGCGACATCCTTGATGGTGCAGTGCAGTGCAACATGCCGCCAAGCCACAGCATTCATGGCGATTTCACGCTCATCCCACCAGTGCACTTGGGCAAAAACGTAACAATCGCCAACGGCGCAGTCATCGGCCCGCACGCCATATTAGATGACAACAGCCGCGTGGGTGAGCGTGCAAAGGTGCGCGGCAGTGTTCTGCTAGCATACGCCGACGTCGCCGCTGATGCATGCTTGACCGGGGTGATTGTCTGCAACGGCGCACAACTGCGCTCAGGCGTGCAGCTCTTTGAAGGCGCAACTGTGGGCGAAGGCGCATGCATTGGTGCCAACGCAACGCTCATGCCCGGTGTGGCCGTTTGGCCAAACAAACAAGTTGAGCCCGCCGCCCAAGTGCAGCAACATGTGAAATACGGCCACCAAAATGCTGCGCTGTTTGAAGACAACGGCATTGGCGGCAGCGAGGGCATGCGCCTAACACCCGAGACCTGCGCGGCATTGGGCTGTGCCATCGGCAGCGTAAAAAGCTGCAAAAAAGCAGGCATCGCCCACGACGGCACACCTCGCGCCCACGCGCTTGCCATGGCACTCACCAGCGGCCTGCTCACCACAGGCTGCCATGTGTGGAACTTCACCTGTCTTGACGGCAACACAGGCAGCAACAGCAACACAGGCGGAAATAGCTTTGTCGCTCAATTGTCGTTCTACACCGCCTTTTGCGGGCTGGGCATTGGCATATTCATCACCGGCGGCGAGGAGCCCAGCATTATGCTGCGCGGCGAGGGCGGGCTAAGCGTGCCCCGCCAGCTGGAGCGCGAAATCGAAACCCGTCTGCGCCGTGCCGAATTCACGCTCGCTGACGACGAAGACTGCCACGAAATCGCCAACATGCAGGCGATCAAAACAATGTATGCACGTGAATTGATGCAGCAAGCTCCGCAGGGGCTCAAGGGCACCAGCGTGCGCGTCACCAGCCCAAACCCGCATGTGCAGGCTACCCTTGAGCACACGCTAGACCGCCTGGATTGCGCCGTGGGGCAAGGCAGCCTCGCCCTGCATGTGAGCGATGACGGCACCCAGCTGTGCGCTCACGAACATGACCAGCACTACACACACGAGCAGCTGCTGGCCATTTGCTGCAAGGCAGAACTGGCACATGGCGACATTGCCCTGCCTTATGACGCGCCCGAAATGCTCGACGAACTTGCCATGCACGAAGGCCGCACCGCACTGCGTTACCTCAGTTGCCCCGCCGACCAAACGGATAACAAAGCGAGACAATTGGCTGCTCGGCAGCACTGGGTGCGCGATGGACTATTCCTAGCTGTCAAGCTCCTGCAAGTGATGCACGAACGCAAACGCAGTCTATCCGAATTGATGGCAGAATTACCACCTTGCCATGTGCAGCGCAAACGTTTCAGCCTGCCCTGTTCGCCCAGCATGCTTCAACAAGTCATTGGTGAGCAAGATGAACACGTGCTCACCGCACGCGAAGGCTTAATGTTGAGGCGTGAAAACGGGCGCATCCTCATCACCCCCGGCAAAAGCGGTCGTCACGCCCATGTCCTCGCCGAAGCCGCCACAGCAGAAATCGCGCAAGAATTATGCGATTTTGCCGGGAAACTCTTGACGGAATAAGCAAGTCATGGTACAATGATAGAAGGCGCGTGTTACTTTTTTTGCAAAAAAAGTAACCCAAAAAACCAAGCCGCTTCGCGGTGGACTATTTATGTAAGTTGAAGAAACAAGCCTTAGCTCCTTCCCCGGGAAGGAGCTGGCACGCGCCGCGCGTGACTGAGGAAGGCTCGCGGAGCGATAGTGCGGAGCACAAAAATCTTACCACTACACGTTGGTCAATTTATGGCGGTATAATCCGCCTACATAGGGGAGTTTTTATGCAAAATCTAAAATTCTGGCAGTTTACCGACACGCATCTGTTCGCCCGCGACCCCATGCCCAGCCAAGCTCCACACACCGACCAAAAAACACTGCTAGAGAGCATCCCCATCATCGACAAAGCACTGGAGATGTTCCTCGCCGAGCCAGACTGCGATATTCTGCTGCTCAGCGGCGACATCACCTGCAATGGTCACGCCGACGAACATAAGGCGCTCATCCCGCGCCTGCGTGCAGTGCAGCAGGCCGGCAAACGTGTGATCGTCATCACCGCCACGCATGACTATGGCCTCACCAACCCCGAAACGCGCAACGAAACCGGCCTGCCGCCGCTTGAGCACCCCGAAGGCCGTGTCTTCCGCCATGAATTGGCAGGACTATATGAAGAGTTTGGCCCGCGCGATGCCATCGCAGACTATACGCCCGACCCGGGCATGAGCTTTGTGGTGCAGCTGGCACCGGGCTACCGCATGCTGTGCTTGAATGACGACGGCAATGGCCGCAGCTTTTGCGGCTACGATGAGCCAATGATGGAGTGGATTCTCGCACAAATTGCGCAGGCCAAAGCCGACGGCCAAATCCTCATTGGCACCACGCATCACCCCACCCTGCCGCCATCGCCCATTTATCCCGTGATTTCGCAGCGCGACATGTTGGGCAACTGGCATGAAACCACCCAGCGGCTGGCCGATGCAGGCCTGCGTGTGATGTTCACCGGGCACACACACATGATGAACATCCACCCCATCACCACCCCAGCGGGCAACCCCTACACCGAAGTGAACACGGCTGCACTGGTGGGTCACCCCGGTGGTTTTCGCGAGGTAACCCTCGATGGCCGCCGCATGACAGTGAAGACGCGTTTTATTGATGATTTGGGTGTTGATACCGGCGGACTTAGCGCACGTGACTACCTCGCCAAGCATTTTGATTACCTGTTACGGTCCATCGTAGAAAGTGCGGCCAACGATCGCGAAAAACTGGTTGACCATGCTAATGGCTTTAGCGTGGAACGTCACGTGATTGAGAAAAACTGGCGCATCATCAACATGGCAGGTAAGTATGTGAACCGCGCGACTCTGGGCAGCGTGGCACGCCTGCTCTGCGTGCGCATTCCCAAAGAAGCCAAAAAAGTGCGCGTAAAAGAGCTATTCCTCGAGCTCGCGCGCAACATTTTCGGCGGCACCGAGCACTATGGCCCCGACACCCCAGTGGGCCAGGCAGTGCTCATCATCATGCGCCGCGTGAATAAACTCATTGGCAGCAAGCTACCCGAAAACATGCGCCCGCTTGACACCTTCGTGGGCAGTCTCATCTACGACCCCATTGATGACCACTATGCAGAAATTGAGCTTTAATTTTTCTTGTTCTTTTTTGAAAAAAAGAACCAAAAAACTTTAGATGCTTCGCGGTGGATGATTTATGATAAGTCGAAAAAGCAAGCCCTATCCCCCTCTTTAGAGGGGGATGTCCCGCAGGACAGGGGGTGCAGAGCACAAAACCTCGCCGCTTCGCGATGAACCGTTTAATGAAAGTCGAAAAAGCAAGCCTTAGCTCCTTCCTCTGGAAGGAGCTGGCCGACCTCGGGTCGGTCTGAGGAAGGCTCGCGGAGCGAGGATTTTACCGTCGCTATTCGTTTATACCCCAACTCCTCTCCTCTGCAAGGAACTCCCCGAGTCGCGAGGGATGAGGAAGGCTCGCGGAGCGATGGGGCAGAGCACAAAACCTAACCGCTTTAGGGAGATATTATGCCAAACAATCGCATTGATGAACTGCGCAAGTTAATTGAATATCACAACCATAAATACTACGTGCTCGACGCACCCGAAATCGCCGACCACGACTACGACATGCTGCTGCGCGAGCTGGAAGACTTAGAAGCTGCCCATCCCGAGTTGGTCACGGCAGACTCCCCTACCCAGCGCGTGGGCGGCGACGTGAGCGCGCAGTTCACGCCGGTTGCGCATGCTGTGCCGCTGCAAAGCCTGCAAGATTTGTTTGACGAAAACGAGCTGCAAAGCTGGCTGAATGGCGTGTTGGCCAAACAACCCGATGCGCAGTTTATCGTGGAGCCAAAAATCGATGGGCTTTCTGTGGCGTTGAGCTACGAGGATGGCGTTTTCGTGCGCGGTGCAACCCGCGGCAACGGTCAAGTTGGCGAGGATGTGACCGCCAACCTGCGCACCATCAAGTCCTTCCCCTTGCGGCTGAATGAACCCGCCACGCTGACTGTACGCGGCGAGGTTTATCTGCCAACCCAAGCATTTGTGCAGTTGGTAAACGAACAGCAGAACCTTGGCACCAAGACATTTAAAAACCCCAGAAATGCCGCTGCCGGTGCACTGCGCCAAAAAGATCCAGCCATCACCGCGCAGCGCAAGTTGAGTATGTTCTGCTTTGGCATTTTGCACAGCAGCGGTTTGGCTTATGAAAACGATGAGCAAGCGTTGGCGACCATGCGGCAACTAGGTCTGCGTGTGATCGAACACAAGCTGTGCCCTTGCATTGAAGATGTTCTGCAAGAAGTGCAACGCATTGGCACGGCGCGCAAAAACTTGCCGTTTGATATCGATGGCGCAGTCATTGCCGTCAACCAGCATGATATTCGCCAGCGCATGGGCAGCACATCAAAATTTCCGCGCTGGGCCGCGGCATTTAAGTACCCACCGGAGGAACGCGAAACCACTGTGCTGGGCGTGGAGGTCACAGTTGGCCGCACAGGTGTGCTCACGCCAACAGCCTTGCTGGAGCCTGTGTTGCTGGCCGGCAGCACAGTTGCGCGTGCCACACTGCACAATCAGGAACAAATCAATGAGAAGAAAATCCACATTGGTGCACGGGTGCTGCTGCGCAAGGCCGGCGATGTCATCCCCGAAATTGTGCGTGTGGTGCAGGCAGCCAGCGACGAAATCTACCGGCTGCCAACCGAATGCCCAAGCTGCGGCACAACGGTAACCCCCGACGGTGCAGCACTGCGTTGTGAAAATTTTACGCAATGCCCAGCGCAATTGCTGCGGCGATTGAGCCATTTTTGCAGCCGCGCGGCGATGAATATCGAGGGCCTGAGCGAAGCGATTTTGCATAAGTTGGTTGAAGCCAGGCTTCTGCAGGGCGTGGCAGATTTATATGCCCTGCAGCCCGCGCAACTGGCCAGCTTAGATGGACTTGGCGAAAAGTCTGCGCAAAATCTATGCGCGGCAATCGCAAGCAGCAAAGCGCAAGACCCCGCACGGCTGCTATTTGCTTTGGGTCTGCGCCACGTGGGTGAAGATGCCGCCAAGCTGCTGCTGCGGGAATATCGCACCATAGACGCCCTGACACAGGCCGATGACGTGACGAAAATCCACGGCATTGGCATCGCAGTAGCGGATAGTTTGCGCGACTTTTTCAGCCAACCTGCCAACCTTCACTTGCTCACACAGCTGCGTGAACTCGGACTGAACATGACCACCACCCTGCCCGCGCAAACCGGCGGCGCACTGGCCGGCAAAACCTTCGTCATCACCGGCACGCTGCCCACATTGGGGCGCAAAGAAGCCGCCGCGCTCATCGAGCAACACGGCGGCCGGGTTAGCAGTTCGGTTTCAGCGAAAACTGGCTACCTGCTTGCAGGTGAGGCGGCAGGCAGCAAGCTCACCAAGGCACAGACCCTTGGCGTGGCGATCATCAACGAAACAGAGCTTTTACAACTTTTTTGAAAAAAAGTTGTGCAAAAAACTTTTTCGTCGCTTCGCTGTGTCCTCTTCTAGATTCTGCGTGTTGGCTCGCGCTTCGCGGTGGATTATTTATGTTAGTTGAAAAAGCAAGCCCTAGCTCCTTCCTCTGGAAGGAGCTCCCCGAGCAGCGAGGGGTGAGGAAGGCTCGCGGAGCGACAGCAATGAATAAAAAGCAAACTGCTTTCAAGTCAATCGATTATAAAACGAACCCCCACTTTCTGCCACGCAGTAAGTAGTGGTTTTCTGTTTTAGGTCGCTTCGCTGTGTTCTATTCCAGCCACCTGCGGTGGGACTCGGTCGCTTCGCTGTGTTCTATTCCAGCCCCATATAATCCTCCCGCGAAGCGGCATAGGTTTTTTTGGTTCTTTTTTTGCAAAAAAAGAACACACACCTACTTCGCCGCAAAGCGCAGCACATTCCAGCTGGCCTTTTGTAGTCGGGTTTGATACAAGCCGTTGTCCAACACACCGGTTTGTTCTTTTTTGGGTGCAACAGCCTGACTTGTTGCGCTGTTGCGTTGCAGAAGGTTATCACAGGTCAACGAAATGTGCTCCACCAAGCGGTAGCCAGGGAAATCACGCAGATCAACATCAAAGGCGATTGCATCTTCCAAATCTCGGTTGACGGCGAACACGGTAAGCGCGCTGCTTTCTTCATCATAAACTGCAACGCTGTCAATATCTGTGACATCAGTGAAGTCGCGGGTGTCGTGCTTGCCACAGCTAAGCACCGGCTGCAACGCCACGCCTCTGCCAAAGTTCGACACATGCAGATAGGGGTAGTAAGTCGGCTGTGCCCAGGCAGCGCCGTTTTGCTCGGTCATGATGGGCGCAATCACGTTCACCAACTGTGCTAGGCAAGCCATGCGCACGCGATCGCAGTGCTTGAGCAAGCTGATGAGCATCAGTCCCACCAACAACGCATCTTCAAAGGTATACAGATCTTCCAGCAGCGCCGGCGCAACTTGCCAGGGCTGGTTTTTCATGATTTTTTCGTCATCAGCATTGGAATGATACCAAACATTCCATTCGTCAAAGCTCAGCATCATCGTTTTTTTGCTGCGCTGCTTGGCTTTGATATAATCACAAGTGGCTACCACTGTTTTAATGAAATGCTCCATTTCGAGGGTTTTGGCCAGGAAATTCGGCGTATCTTCCTTGCGCTTACCATAGTATTGATGCAGCGAAATATAGTCCACGCAGTCATAGGTCAGGTCAAGCACCTTGGCCTCCCACTCCGGGAACGTACGCATACCCGCACTGGAGCTGCCCACGGCCACCAGTTCGATGTTTGGGTCAAACATTTTCATGGCCTTGGCGGTTTGCGCTGCAATGCGACCATATTCCTGCATGGTTTTGTGCCCCACTTGCCACGCGCCGTCCAGCTCGTTGCCCAAGCACCACACCTTGAAGTTGTAAGGCTCTTTCGCGCCGTGTGCAATGCGCAAGTCGCTGTATTTACTGCCGCCGAGGTGGTTGCAATATTCAAGCAGGTTCATGGCATCTTCCACGCCGCGCGTGCCAAGATTCACGGCCATCATCACTTCACTGCCCGCTTTTTTGCACCAGCGCGCGAATTCATCCGTGCCCACCCAATTGGGCTCGGTGGAACGCCAGGCAACATCAAGGCGTCGCGGACGCTGCGCTACGGGCCCCACGCCGTCTTCCCAAAAATAGTTGCTCACAAAATTCCCGCCAGGATAGCGGATAATCGGCACACGCAGATCTCTCACCAGCTCCAGCACATCGCCACGAAAGCCGTCTTCATCGGCCGTTGCGTGGTCAGGTTGATAAATCCCGCCATATACCGCACGCCCCAGGTGCTCAATAAACGAGCCATACAGACGCTCATCAACTTTGGCGATGGCAAAGTCTTTGCTAAACAGTACTTTTGCTTTTTTACTCATGTGTTTCTCCTTTCTTGTTCTTTTTTGAAAAAAGAACCCAAAAACTTTTTCGTCGCTTCGCTGTGTTCTATTCCGGCCCCATATAATCCCTCCGCGAAGCGGCTAGGTTTTTTTGATTACTTTTTTTGCAAAAAAAGTAATGCCCGCGCGGCGAGCGCAATCACCCCCATACCGGCGTTACCGCACTGAGCGGCCCAGTTTCAGGCAGCCAACGGCGGCCCTGTGTCAATTGTTCAACCGGCGCGAGAATCGTAATATCCGTCAGGTTTTCCGCCTGATAAAACGCAAAATCGCCGATATAGCGCACGGTGGACGGGATGGTGATTTCCGTCAGCCCGCGCATGCGCAAAAACGCATCGTTGCCAATGTGCTCCAATCCCTCCGGCAAATCCATGCGTTCAATCTGCACCGCCCCGTGGAACGCACGCGTTTCAATCACACGCAGGCTATTCGGCAGCACAATTTCGTGCAGCGCAATGGCATGATAAAACGCTGCATGGGCAATCACCTCCACGCCATCCGGCACAGTGTAGCTGACCGTGGCCTGCAGTTCGCCGTCGATATACACCGCTGTGTTGGCGTTGGGATACACCACCAAGCGGGTCATGTCTGCGCTAAACAGCACACCATTGTCGGCCGTGAAAGCTGGGTTATCTTCGTGCACCACAAATTGCTGCAAAAAGCGGTTGTTGGTGATGCCCCAGCCATGGATTTCCGTTAAGTTCGGGCCAATTTCAATGGTACGCAAATCATCACTGCGCATGATGGCCATGGGGCCAATGCCGATCACAGGAGAGCCATCAATGCTGTCTGGAATGGTCAGTGTGTGCTGCCCGGCCACGTTACGAAAAGCTACAAGTGTGTAGCCATCAACGTCGCCAACAAACTCCATGTTTTCCACGCGCACGCGCGGGCGCAAATCAATGGAACAACTGGGGAAAACCACCGCCAGCAGCACCATACACAGCAATATCATACTTAATTTTTTCATTCTGTGACCTCCTGTTGCGCTTCTTTTTCGGCGGCGCGAGCTTTGAGGTCTGCGCTGATTTGCGCCATCTTTTTCGGTGTGAGATCATAGAAGATGAACGGCAGCGCCGAAAGTGCCAGAGAAACCACCGCAAACCAGATGTTGGTGGACGTGAAGGCGCGGAAAAACACGGGGTCATACAACACATCCATGTCGCCAAAGAACCCGGCGCGGCCAAGCAAAAACGGCAGCACATAGCCCATCAGCATCAGCAGCGGGTCGGTAATGTAACGGAAATAGGTGTTCACGCTCATTTCAAGCCGCTCACCGCTTTTCCACTGCTGATAGTCCCAAATGTCGCCGATCAGGGTGGCATTCACCACGTCGTTGCTGGACTGCAAAAAGCTGCGCACCATGATAATCACCATCAGCACCACAAGCATCAGCGTGGGGTTTGCGATGCCGGTGGCAGGGATGAGCAACAGCAACACTCCGCTCATCAGCAGCCGTTGAATGAGCATCACCTGCCGCTTCGAAAAATGCTTGGTAAATAGCGGCGTCATCAGCTGGCCTGTGGTGCTGGTGGGCAGTTTATATAAGCTCACCGCCAACCCAAAGGCCCAGGGCATGCGCGTCACGAAAATAAACGTCCACACAATCATGCCCTCCCACACGTTGGGCACCCGGGTAAATACATCGCTCAGGCTGCGAATCCACTGGTATTTATTCTTGAATACCTCGCGGATACCATCTTTGAATTTCACCCGCGCCACGTGATTTTTCTCTTCAATCACGCGCTCTTGCACGCGCAGCACAAGCAAGCCCTGCGCCAGGCAAATGGCACCGTAGATCGGCAGAATCACCTGATAAGCGCGGATGTTCTCCAAACCGCCCAGCATCACCGCCACCAAGGGGAACAGCGGACGATAAATCGAGCGCAGCAAGCCGGTGAAAATCGGCGCGATGGACATAATGCGCGAGCGCTCCTGTGGGTTTGGGCTAATGCGGTTTTGGAAATCGTTGATGTTGGCATACAGCCAACGAAAGCTGTCAATGGCACCAGTCACAAAATGGGTCATCAGCAGCAATGTGCTATATGTCACATTTTGATAGGGAATTTGCGTCACGGCAATCACCAAGCTCAAAACGAGGGGACCATAGAAAATCATCATAGGCTTGAATTTGCCATGTTTTCGGCCAAACAAACGCAGCACGGTAATTTGCGCCGCCGACACGCCCACCACAATAAACAGCCGCAGCGCAATGTGGCGCAGCAGGTCGGGCAGCAGCACAATGTCCACCAGAAATTGCGGCACTTGTGCAGCCGCGATATTCAGCGGCGGCAGCATCCACAGCACGATGCCCAGCAGCAACGCAGCCGCGCCACCGGCCAGCAGCCCGCGCATCACTTTTTTGGGGAAACGCCCCATGTTGTCGATGATATACGGCCCCAACGGCAGTGCCACATAGTTCATGACGGTAGCGATGAGCGCCACGGCGAAAATATCCATGGGGCGCAGGCCAAAAATCAGCCCGCTGAGCGTGGCGGTACCTGCTGTCATGGCCACAGTGTCGAACACGGGGTTCCAGCCGCCCAAGCCCATGCTGGCAAAACACCACGCCATAAATTCTTTGAACGACACATGGTTATCTTGCTCGGGATCGTATGGCCAAATCTTTTGGGTAACCTTTTGATAAAGTGTGCGCAATACATCACTCCTTTCTTGTTCTTTTTTTGAAACAACCACCTGCGGTGGGGCTCTACTTTGTGCACGCTAAGGCGCGCAAAAGTCGCTTCGCTGTGCTCTATTATGGTGGTTTTGCTGTCGTCATCCTCTTAAGCCTCGGCTCCTTCCTTGGGAAGGAGCTCCCGACCTCGGGGAGGGTGAGGAAGGTTCGCGGAGCGACGTGGCTTGCGACAAACACTTTCGCCGCGTCACCCCACAACCCTTGCAGGGAGCGCCTTCAAATAGTCAACATGACTATAATTAGCATGTAGGGGCGGATGCAAATCCGCCCGAAACCTTAATGGTGCTATAATGTTATAGCCCGGGCGGATTTGCATCCGCCCCTACAGGTTGTGATTTTCTTCAAATTTGTGCAATGCGTCGATTTGAAGACATACTCTAGGGGCACGGCATAGCCGTCACGACCGTAGGAAGGAGAGAATCTCCCCCCCCCCCCCCCCCCCCCCCCGGGCCTTCATGGCCTGTTGTAGCGTCAACTTTAACTTTATTTTTTATAGAGATTGATGTTACTAGATTGACTAACAATCGCAATTGAAGTGTAGATATTGTGTATTATGCACTGCGCAGTACATATGCGCAACAGGACTGAACAAAATATGCAGCCATAATACTGAATACTTTAACAACGACTTGCATATTGGAATCGGTATTCTAACTTTG
>WQWM01000002.1 GCA_009785335.1 Oscillospiraceae bacterium | reverse complement strand
AAGGACGCCAAAAGCCTTGCCCCCCGCGAAGGGCGGGGGGGGGGGGGGGGGGATAATAAAAATCACGCATCCACGAAAGCGAATGCGCGATTTGTGAGCGGCGACTCGCCGCTGGTCGGAGTGTCGAGATTCGAACTCGAGGCCTCTTGGTCCCGAACCAAGCGCGATACCAAACTTCGCCACACCCCGGAAATATTGTGTTGTGCGATTACCAAAGCCTAATAAATAAGGGTTTATCCTTTTTGCTGTCCAGCTCTTATGTTCGTCTTTCTTGGTTTTTGCCCAAAAATCGCGCTTGGTCTTAGACGTGCGAGATTCTCATATCCTAGATATTATACTACAACTTGATTGTCTTGTCAAGGGATTTTTCTTAGAGCCGTGCGACTTTCAAGGATTAGAACGCCTTATGCACCTTAACCCTATAATGTCCCCCTGTGTCACGTGACAGGAACACGCCCTGCCCTGTTTGTAGGTTCTTTATTTCGTCTGGGTGATACAAATACTCACGCACCCTACGAGCTGACCCAAAGCCTGTTTCTGATGTATTCAGCCCCTTTTGTTGCAGTTGGTAGGTCATTTCAAGGGTTGAGCTAGTGCCTAAGATATTCGCCCAGCATTCAGCGTTGACGGCACTGTTTTGTCGCATGACAAGGAAATTATTGCAATTCTCTATGACTTGTTCTTTGAATGCCTGTCCAGCCACATAATCTAAATCACTAAGGCTTTGTGTAGCTAAAACACAAGTGACATTGGCACTGCGGGATTTATTCACCAAGTCAATCAGCACAGGGGAAGCATAGCTGTTTATTTCGTCCATAATGAAGAATGTTCTATCATTCGTGCCAAATAAATTGCTCACTGCCTTTTTACTGTCAATGAGTATCAGCCTACCAATCAGTGGTGACAATTCGGGATAAATTAGTGGGTTTAATATGAACGAAATTATAGCTTTTTCTTCAAGCGCAGTGTGAATGTCAACGCCTGTTTCATTGAAGATGTAGCCCAGCTCGCTTTCTGCTATCAAGCTAAAGCGTGCCACTGCATTTTCAGCAATCTTGCCACTGGTCTTAGCTATTTCCATATTGGCTAAGTGTTCATCTTTGGATATTTTCCCACACTGTTGCAGATTTCCGCTTAGCTCCGCAAATTTATCTAGACCCATGTGTGCCAATATGCTTTTGAACGACAGCGGCGTTTTGTTCAGCACAAGCAACTGCAACAGCTTTTGCAAATATCGTTCTGTGTTCAGCTTGTAATGTTCCTCGCTCCACTCGGTCATATTGATTAACATATCTTTGGCAATCGTGGGCGTGGCATTTTGGAATGGGTTATAGAAATCAGATTTCAGCGGATTAGTCATGTTGATTACATATAATTTACGCTTGCCCTTTAATCGCTTCACAATGTCATAAATAGAACCGTTCGCCAGTATCACCCTTGCCATCAACTATCAGCATTGGGTTGCCTTTGGCTATAAAATTAGCCAGTGCAACCGTTTTTCCACAGCCTGTAGTCCCACACATAAACACATGCTTGGCATCATCGGGGATGTAAACTTTTTGTCTGCCCGAATAGCCAATTAGAGTAGCGTTTTTATGATTGACCACCTTGCGTTTTTGTTTTCTAATTCGCTTTAGTTCTTTTCTAAAATTAAAAATCTTGTTGATGCGATAAGTCTTTTGTTGTTCATACAGAACAATAAAAACAGGGATAATCAACACCAACGACAGCGTTAGCATTGGCCTTGCTGTCAACCCGATTTGCAATTCTCAATAAAAATTCTAGGTTTATCATTTCACCAGCTCCTTAATATTTGTAATTTTTATGTTAGGGTACTGTGCCTTAAACTCTTGCAAAATGCGTTTGAGTTTTCCACCCTGTTCATCAACCACCCAAACCTGCACATCATATTGCAGAAAATTCGCCTTAATATTTTTCTCTAATCTAGCCTTAGATTTAAGCGAAAGCTCCACCTCAACGCAGTAATTCTTGCCCTTATGGATAAACACAAAATCGGGATGATGCACTCGCTTGCCAAAGCCACTTTCTTGATGTAGCTGTTTTTCGGTCTTAATGTCGGCAGGACTTAGCCCCAAAGATTTCATGATGGCAATCGCCACATCCAGCACCGCAATATCATGCATGATTTGGTCAAGTCGGATTTTATCCTGCCTAAGATTCGCTCCAATAAGCTTCTTTGTCTTACTTGTTAATTGGTACACATTCGGTACTCCGTACAAGACTTTATGTCGGGTCAAATACCCCTCAGAGAGTAACGCCTTTATTCTTCTGTCCGTTACTCTTTGAGAGGTAAACCCCGCTAAAAACACCAAGTGCCTACCCAAACAAAAACGCCAACGCGCAACCTCACGAAACACCTTAAAATCCCTTTCCACTAATTCCACCTATACCACCTAACCCACTAAAATATACTCTATAGAATTACTTAAACTTACTACTTTGAACTCACTCCGCACCCCGCTACACCACTGCACTTTCTGACCGTATCATTATCGAAGATAATTATCATGTTGTATGCGTGTGGTCTCGGGTTGATTTCACATCCAGCCGAGACCACACGCATACAACATGAGGGAAGAAATGCAGTGGTGTAGCGGGGTGCAGGGCTTTGCTTGCTCGAAATCACCTATATGAAGTGGCGCGCTTGATTAGTACACTTTGGGCACACCCTGCAAGACGTTAAACCAAGCAAATAATCTGTGCTTGTTCCATAATGGCTTGCAAGAATTTTTAGATATTCAACAGGAATTGCAATATCGCCGCAACTCATATTTTGAATATGTTCTTTGGCTGATACAAAGCAAATTTGCAATATCTTGTTGCGTATAATCGTTATCTTCCCTTAAATCTCGAATACGTAAGTACACGTTTCAATCACCCCAAAAGGGACTATATCAGCACATTGTCGAATTTTCGGGCTTTACTATATATACGAGTAAAATTGCTATATGAAACCTCAATTATGCTATGCTTATATCATGCAGCATGTTGACATAAACACTTGCGAAACAAGTAAGCATTTTATTTTTTCTTCGTCATATTCTTAAATAAGAAATGAGGCGATACTATGGTTAATGTTAAAACAACCCATACAATCAGCAAAGACAAAATGAATTTTAGAATTATTCATCATCGCCCTAAAGATAACCCCAAAAAGCGAAAGGAAATTGAAAAAAGACTGTTTGAGATTTTTAAGAAATATGAGAAATGTTGAAACTTTTTGGATAACGGTGTACAATACGCCTTAGCGGGCGTAATTTTTTATACATCGTTGGAGGAGGTAAACGATGTATGACGCAATATATGCAAGACAATCAGTCGATAAAAAAGACAGTATTTCAATTGAAAGCCAAATCTCATTTTGTGAACATGAAACACGTGGTAATGAATTTAAAACATACAGCGACAAAGGCTATAGCGGAAAGAATCTTGACCGCCCCGACTTTGAAAAGCTCATGGAAGATATACAACAGGGGCTAATAAAGAGAGTTATTGTTTACAAGCTCGACCGTATCAGTCGTTCCATTTTGGATTTTTCGGGCTTAATGATATTCTTTGAAAAGCACGGCGTGGAGTTCGTTTCTGTCACAGAAAAGTTTGATACAAGCACCCCGGTGGGGCGTGCCATGTTAAATATTTGTATCGTGTTTGCCCAACTGGAACGAGAAACAATTCAACAAAGAGTATCGGACGCATACCATACAAGGAGCAAAAAAGGCTACTATATGGGGCGGGCAAGTTCCCTATGGATTTAAGAAAGAAAGCACCTTAATTGACGGTGTTAAAACCTCGAAATTCGTTGTTGACATAGAAGAAAGTGAACACATAAAGCTGATTTATTCCCTTTATGCGAACAGCAACAATTCATTAAATGATGTTATACGATACTTGGTTGCCAACAATGTAAAACGCACAACGGGGAAGAATTGGTCATCGTCAAAGATAAGCACACTACTTTCCAACCCTATTTACGTTCAATCCGATTTGGCTGTATATGACTTTTTCAAAAGCCAAGGGGCAGATATTATCAATGATGTTTCGGAGTTCAACGGTCGTGGATGTTACCTATACCAAGGCACCGTTTCCACATCAAAAAAACAAGCAGATTTAAAGGACAAAGAAGTAGTGATAGCACCACATGAAGGATTCATTCCCTCAGACATATGGCTTGCCTGTAGACTGCGCTGTTTAAACAACAGACAATCAACAAAGACTTGCAAAGGCAAAAATTCTTGGTTAATTGGGAAAATGAAATGCGGTTGCTGTGGTTATGCTGTTGTTATTAGAAAAGCAAAAACGAAATGGTCAAGATATGGCGTTTGTAGTAACAAGGAACAAATGAAGATGTGCGAAGGATTGCGGACGGCACTGTATACATTGACTTGCTGGAACAATATGTTTTCAATGCGATTAAAGAACGATTAGCAAATTTTCATACGTTATCAGACTACACCAATAACGAGGTCAAGCCCAAGGTTCATGAGAACAATCTACAAATTGCAAAAATCGAACAGGAAATAAGCGAATTACTTTTAAAGGTTGCTTATGCTACACCTGCTTTAATGGAATATATCAACCAAAGGGTGCAACAATTAGACGAGCAATGCAAAAAACTACAACAAGAAAACTTAACAACCTTACAGGCTGTCAAGGCAGATAAATTCAATACCGTTTATGATCACGTACGAAATTGGGAAAACACATCTTTTGAAGACAAACAATCTGTGGTTGACATTTTGGTAAATGTAATGTATATTAGCAATAACGAAATTAAAATTACATGGAACCTTTAAGTTTGGCTATTTACCTCAATCTTCCTGCTGTACTTCACCAAAGCGGGAAGATTGGAACAAATTATTTCAACTCTTACAGCCCGCTAGCACCAACCAATAAACGATGTATAAATTTAGAGTTGATTCGCCTTGTCAATGCAAAAGGTGGAGATTTTGCGCATGCAAAATACTACCGACATTGACAACAACACAAAAAAACATAATAGAAATAGGACATTCGTCACATCGGTGGCGAATGCCCTTAATAACTTCTTACGCGGCATTTTCTTTATCCAGCAAGGTTTCTAGACGCTCAATGCGTTTCGTAATTCTTGGGTGGCGTTTCAATATCTTTTGAATGATTGTGCTGTTGTTTCCGAGCTGAATTTTCTCCAAAAGGTAAAATGCTTCAACTAAGCTTTCACCATACCCCAACATACAGGCATATTTATCAGCTCTGTATTCATTTTTTCTGCTGTTGACCGCAAGCATAATATTCATTAAAAGCATAGTCGAGAATATTATCAAGTCAAAAATAAATCTAGCTAACACAATAAAAAGGCGCAACAGATTATTTTTACTTATCATAGCTTCGAGCATTTCTAACAGCGTTAAAAACCACCGCAAAAGCACCACACATACAGTAAACAGGCCATTGCCAACGACTGTATATAGCGCAACGATGGTATCGCCATACACGATATGTGCAATCTCATGTGCCATAATTGCCTTTAACTCCTCGGAGTTGAATGTTTCCATCGCTCCCTTGGTTACTGCAATGGTATGTTTTCCGATGGCACAAGCATTCACTGCCATGGTATCTATGACACCTAATTCGATACGCCCCAAACGCGAATTTATTTTTTGCGCTTCCATATACACTTCTTCAAATAGGGGTAGTAAATACTCTTTTTCCCGCTTAGTTTCTACCTTTCGTACATTCTCTAACAGCCGCATTAACAATTCGCCCAGTGGACTAAACACAAACAAAAGAGAAATTGCATATAAAATCAAAGCAAGCAAAACACCTGCAAAATTCCCGCCGAACAGACTGATAGCCCAAATAAGATAAACAAGCGAGCAGATAAAAAATCGCCAGTTGGTTATCGCAAACCGAATGAAATCTTGCTTAATGGTTTGAAACATAGGATTATGCCCCCCTAAAATGGTTTATGTATAGCTATCCTGCAATGCGTGCTTGAATCACGAGAAAGAAAGACCCCTTTGCCAGCCGGCATTGCTTTAATATCGTCTGGGTGATAAAGAAATTCCCGCACCCGCGAGCCGAGCCATAACCAGTTTGGGAAGTGTCATGCCCTTGCTGTTGCAGTTGAAATGTCACATCGAGGGTTGCACGTGTGCCGAGAATATTCGCCCAGTGCTCTGCATTCACACCGCTGTTTTGTCTAAGCACAAGATAATTATTACAGTTTTCTATCACTTGTTCTTTGTAAGCTTCATTTACGGCAAAGTCTAAATCGCTTAGGCTTTGGGTTGCCAACACGCAAGTGACATTTGCACTGCGAGATTTATTCACTAAATCAGTGAGGGCAGTTGTTGCATAACTGCTGATTTCATCTAGGATAAAAAACGTGCGTGGTATTTTTGTATGAAACAGTTCCCCAATGGCTATTTTTCTATCAATAAGCACTAACCTGCCAAATGCGGGGCTTAGTTCGGGGTACAACATAGGATTGAGAATGAACAAGATTATAGCATTTTCTTTCAACGCTTGGGCTATGTTTATTCCATCATCACACAAGATTTTCCCAGCTTGGCTTTCTGCAATGGTCGAAAACCGAGCTACAGAATTTTGTGCAACTTTTCCGCTAGTTTTGAGTAAATCCATATTGTCCAAATGCTCTTGCTTGGTGATCAGCTCTTTTGCAAGCAAGTGTGTGCTTAGGCTTGTGAAATTATCTGCTTTCATGCATTTAATGATTTTGCGAAACGAAAGCGAATATTGCCCTAACTCCAGCAACTGCAAAATACGTTGTATGTAACGCTCTGTGTTTAGCTTATAGTGTTCTTCGCTCCAGTCGGTCATGTTGATAAGCATATCTGTTGCCATCGCTGATGAAGCCCCAAGAAAGGGGTTATATATGTCCGATTTTTCGGGGTCGGATAGGTTAACAACATAGACTTTCTTTTGCTTGCGATTGAGCTTTTGAACGATGTCGAGCAATGAACCCTCGCCCATGTCACCTTTGCCGTCAATAATCAAGGCGGGCATGTTGTTGTCGATGGCGTTTTTGATGAAGTTCGACAGTGCCACGGTCTTGCCGCTCCCAGTTGTGCCGCACACAAACACGTGCTTTGCATTGTCGGGGATATACACCTCCCTGCGACCGGCGTAGCCAATCAGTGTGCCAGCTGGGGGCGGAGCGGGTTGTGGGAGTGGGGACTTGCCCTTACGCATATTCTAGCTCCTGTGGCAATTTTTGATATGTTATGCGCAAGTGGACAACATTAGAACTGATTGGCTCAATGTTTGATTTTCTCTAAATATAAAAAGGAGGGTACTATCATACCCTCTCTTTGGATGTTGTAATTTGCTATTTTCTCCACCATGTTTTTTTCCACCGAGTTTTGTCTGCCAAATGAGCGCGTACCGACTGATAATAAGTAGTTGTAGACCACTCTTGATAGCAGTCGCAGTTTTCTTTTGCCTTGAAATCTGGACAATGAGAACTGCACTCATTGTCCCATAGGAGATACAAACAAACTGGTGCGAAAATGCCTGTAAAGCGATTTTCAATCCGGTCTCCTTTTTTTCTCGGTTCTTGTTTTTTACTTCGACAAAACCTCTTGAAAAACATTTAAACAACCTCCTTCCTAAGTTTGCTCAATTGAGCAGAACAAAATACTATCCATACGCTTAAAAACATATGAACATGCTATAAAAAAATAGCATGAGTAAAGGTTGTAGAGAAAGAAACCCTTACTCGTGCTATTTTCTTTTTATGCCGTGGCTCTTACTTCCAATATTTTCGTTTGGTATTAATTATGAATCTGTCTCCAACAAATTCAAAAATAATTTTATGGTGATATCTTTTATTATCTATTGTAATCAAAGTAACGTGGACTTCTGCATACTTATATTTAACATTTTCTTGCGAAGGATTAGCATAAAATTCATCAGCACACAAGGAGCTTGTTGGGTCGTTTTTGTCAAATATCTCAATGAACAAGACATTCAAGGCTGAGTTTTCATTCTGAAAGGGGTAATTCATTTGAGCTTGCATAGTATTTGATTTCGAGTCTTTTCTTAAATTTTTATATTTTTCACGTTTATCATTTTTCCGTATGATATATGTCTTGTTTACTATTATCCTTTTGATTACAGCATTATCACACTTTAATTCTGTAATGGGAGTAAATCCCCGTAGCGAACGTAATCCCGATTTACTAACAGTTAAAAATATTGTTGCCAAGCCCTCATTTTCCGCAAAGCTGTCAAGCCAAAAACCCGCACCTGTTCCTATATTCTTCTCGATAAAATAATTATTTAGCTTTCCACTATCATAGAGAGTATAGTATTCATCAGGAAGTTTATTTCTTATAACTTTAGGCGATAAAGACTTGTCCATATTTTCATCAATGCGTAGTTTATCTATAATGCGAGCCATTAAATTTGGTCTGTTGCTTTTCCGAAATGTTTTTACGACGATTATTGTTGATACTAAGGTTAGTAAAAGCGATAGCGACAATACAATGAATGTCCCTAGACCTATCCATTCCATGCCTGTGCTTTCTGTGTAGTCCAAGATTGCGACTATCGTGTAATCCATAATGTAATTCTCCTGTCACTTTTATGTAAATTACATTATATAGCACACATAAGAAATAGTCAAGATAAAATTTACGCCCTCCCAAATAAGGGAGGGCTTGAGCCCATGAAGTAATTTATCTTGCTGGACGACGACCGTTGTTGATTATATACCATGGGTTATAGATAATTACGCCATTGTTAACACGATTGGCTTCAACGCGGTGTCCAGTGAAATGTCCCGTGCCACTCATAATATTCCAACCAGGCAATTGACGATAGTTTCGTACATTGCTTGCAAAAGCAAAATGAAGATGTCCGCCACTTCCTATTTCACCAATTCTAGCCCCTTGAGTGACTCTGCCATTTGCGATAGTGTTTTGCATATGGTCAAAGAACGAATAAAGACCACAATCATGACGAATCAACATCCAGCGATTTTGATCGTTACGGTTTTGGTCGACACTGTCTTGATTGCCTTGTGCCACAATTTGCCCATTCGCAGGCGCAAGAACTTGTTGTCCGACAGCCCTAGCAGAAGTTGCATGGGTACTCGGGCGAATATCTTGACCTACGTGAATGAAAAAAGTACCGTCCGTATGTCTCCTCTGTGCATTTCCAGAGCGTCTGCCCCAATTGCCACCGCCATTGCGTCCTAAATTAGTTGAGTTTCCGTTGTGATTAGTTGCAACCGCATTATTCAATGGCCAACGAAAACTACTTGTTTGTGCAGGAGGTGATACGTTTGCCCCACCGCCTGCCGGTGCTGTGCGTGTAACGTTCCCTACATAAATCCAACGTCCATCGGTTCTTCTATACCAAGTGCTGCCATGGGCATTTCTCGCATAGGCATTTACCTGCACAGCTCGTCCTGCTGGGAGTGTATATAATGTTGCATCGCCTGCATAAGGTCTACTGCGTACAGGAGTGTTGCGTGTTGTCCAGCGGGTTTCGGTTGCGCCTGTGCGTACATTAAGTTGATATTCAACGTTACAGCGGGAGCAAAAACCGCGATTATTCCATGTGTGCGCACATTGTTGCGGTGCCCTCGTTGTAAGATTACCACCATAAATCCATCTGCCATCTGTCCTTCTGTACCAGTGGTTGCCAAATGCATTAACTGTCCATGCGTTTACTTGCACTGGTTGCCCTGCAGGGATTGTCGATAATGTCGCATACCCTCCATAGGGTCTACTGCGAACTGGTGCATTGCTGGTTGTCCAGCGAGTTGAAACTGAACCTGTACGGATATTCAGCCGATATTCGAAACCACAACGATTACACACACCACGGTTATTCCATGTATGTGATGTACAATTTTGCGGAGGATTGCCACGCGAAATATACCGCAAAGTAACCCAGCCAGTGCGTCCATTCCATTCAACACGAGCAAATCCATTTGCCTCGGCAATTACTCTAACCGTTGCATGCCGTGGCACACGAACTCCTGTGTCTACACCGTCAGTGCGGGGAGAACTGCGCATGATAAGTGGTTGCGATTGTGTGTTTACCCAACCTGTATGATTTGTAACTGTTGCCGCGCGAAGATAAGAAGCGTTAATCCAACGTTGATTATTGTTGTTGTGCCTAATTCTTGCCCGACCGTTTTGCAGTTGGTACACATGCACAACTGTGCCTGGGTTTATGCGACCACCAGTGTCGCTACCACCCGAACTCGCCGTCCAAACAATAAGCCCAACCTGCCTATTGATTGTAGCGTTGTTGCCCACACGTGCGTTGCCAGTTGCTCCCGATACCGCAATGGACAACCCGCTCACTGCTAGCACTAGTGCAAGCACAACCGTCATCATGGATTTTGCCAGTTTGCCGAACCGCCTTGTCATGGTCTTTTCTCCTTTGTTTCTTTATTTTTTTGGTTTTGGAACTTAATCAAATAGTATACGATTTGACAAAAGCTACAAAGATAAAAATACACCCAAGAAAAGGTTGTCTAACAGGCAAAATTCCTGTATAATGGTATGAAACAGTAGTAAAATCAGCAGTTTTTCATGTTTTGAACATAAAAAAAGCACCGTTCAAAAGGTATACATTTTGAACGATTTCGGTTGTGCAAAATCCCCGAACATTCGGGGCATAATGCAAGCTATTTTCCGTTTTTAATGGTGAGCTTTAGTTCCCGCCGTCTGCGGTAAAATGTCGATATGCTCATTTTATTCTTGCTTAGGATTTCGTCCATAGGCAAAAGTCCACGCTCCCATTGTCGCACCAGCTGGGCAAAGTCACTTGGTGGGTTTTTCACAGGTCTGCCAAATATCACGCCTTTTGCTTTAGCTACAGCTATACCCTCAGCTTGCCGTTTACGGATATTCTCACGTTCACTTTGTGCCACGAAAGAGAGAATTTGCAACACCAAATCGGCTATGAATGTACCCATCAAGTCTTTGTTTAGCCGTGTGTCGAGCAGGGGCATGTCAACCACCACAACGTCAACGCCCATTTCTTTAGTGAGCACTCGCCATTGTTCTTGCACGTCAGCGTAATTCCGTCCGAGCCTGTCAATGCTTTTTACATGTAAGACATCACCATGCCGAAGCATACCCAACAAAGCTTGATACTGTGGGCGGTCAAAGTCTTTCCCGCTCTGTTTGTCGGTGAATATATTCTCGTTTGCTATGCCTAATCCCTGCAGGGCAACCAGTTGCCTATCCTCGTTTTGGTCAGTGCTTGAAACCCGCGTATAGCCGTAATCCATTGCGTTATCCCCCTTGTTTATATGCATATGTATGCTAGGGAAAATGATAACGCAACCACGGACAAAAAGCCACTAGCGGTTGATATTAGTGGCTTTGGGGGAGATTTTTTCTTGACTTTATGGTCAAGCAATGATATAATATTGTCTGCAAGTCAATTAGGTGCTTGCCATGGCAATTACTCACCGCATTTTTATCCCTTGCTTTTTTGGTGGCTCGCTATTCGCCTTGACATTATCCAGCAAGCTATGTTGGTCATAATCTCGCTTTAGGTCTGCACCATAAATCGCAACATACTGTTTCACCATGTCTAGCGTGCTATGTCCCAAAATCTTTTGCAAGCGAAAAATATCACCGTTAGTTAAAATCCAATTTCGGGCGAATGTGTGCCGAAATAAGTGAATGCCTGTCTTCTCAACTCCCCGGCTATTGTTATACAACCGTATAACTTCGCCCATGGTGTCTTTGGTGAATTGCTCACCATAAACCGTAACAAATAAAAACTCATCGGGCGTGCCTTTGCGGTATTGCAGATATTCCCGCAGTACCGTTTTTAGTTCTGTGGAAATGGGAAGTATATACTGTTTCTTTTGCTTGGTCTTGCGAATTAGTATTTCGTTTTCTTGCAAGTTCACATCGCCGATTTTAATGTTTACAACCGTGCCCAAACGATTGCCAGTGGCTAAGAAATAGCAAACAATTGCCCAATTCCTAAGCTCTGCAAAAGTGCATGTTTTTATATTCGGTTTTTTAATCAGCCTTTGTATTTCATATTCGGTGTACACCTCCTTAATTGTTTCTTCGGCGCGGGGTAATTTGATTTTGAACTCCTCAACCCAACCGTTTTCCATCATGTAATACAAAATGGTACGCAAGCCCTTAATATAAGTTTGCGTTGTTTTTTGAGAAACGTTTGGCTTGTTTTCTTTGATAAACGCAAGGTACTCAAATACAGTGTTTTTGCTTACTTCCTCGCATCGCCGACTTTCGCCGAAAAACACTTCGAAGTAACGAAACGCATAGAGATAATGCTTAATCGTTTCCTCCGAAATGTTCATTACCCGCTTTGATTGGACAAACTGTTCAAACGCTTCCTCTAGCGTTTTCTCGCCCCTTGGCGTAATGGTAACAATCTTTTTTCTCTCCATAATTTCACACCTTTCCAGTCGATAGATATGAAAAAATATCGCTTGGCTATGCGAAAAGTTGAGGTTTAACCAAGAAAGGTTTTTTGTCCATTTGGGAACGGTCAAGCCGTATTTTGTCGCAACAAAAAAACGGACAAACCCTTGATAGTCAAGGACAAGCCCGAAAAATTTATTAAACTATGGTATTGTCGGTTGTTGCAAAATTTGGCATTTCCGCTCCCGAACCAAGCGCGATACCAAACTTCGCCACACCCCGGAATTATGTAGTTGCAATCAATCAAAAACCCAAGTATATCACGGTTTTTTCGCCCTGTCTTGTCCGCCTAAATGTTTGCCGCGCTTGATTCTTGCGCCATTGTTGCGATTGATCTCTAACCAAGCACCCCATAAATCACCAAAATATTGTATCACATTTTGCTTGCTTTGTCAAGCGTTTTTTCATTTTCGCCTGCGAACTCGTTGCCAACCAAACACCACAAAAAATCATCGCAAACAATCGTCTGCGATGACGTGAGGTGGCTGAAAAAGCTTCTACGGCCCCAGCCAAACCAAAACAATTCTTCCATCAGAGGCGTTGCTTGTGTCGGTGTGCGCATTGCCAACTAGATCCCAAAAGAGGTTGATGGCATGATCTCGATAAGTTTCAGGGTTTACCACAACACCGGGCACACTTGCAGTTGCGCCGGTAAACGAAGAACCGCCGCCGCCCGGGCCGCTGCTTACACCGGCACCGCCAGCACCACCACCACCGCCCCAAACTCCGCCGCCACCGCCACCGGAGTGCACGGTAATGGCCAAGATATCAGCACCACCGCCACCGGTCATCCATGTTCCATGTTGGCCATTGGGAGACGCACCAGCCCCGGGCGCACCATTGTTGGTAGAGGCAGCACCGCCGCCGCCGCCAGCGCGATTCGCTGGGTCAGTTTGTCCGGCCTCTCGGTTTCCCGCAGCACCGCCACGCCCGCCAAGAATTACACCGGAAACTGCTCCGTCTACATGCGCCCATGTAATACCATTTCCACCGGCATGTCCACCGTGATAATTCGCGGTGGCGCCGCCGCCACCACCACCGCCTGCCACTGCAACCCAGCCGGTTCTATCTGCACTCGCGGTGCCCGGAAGAGTTCGGTTGCTCATAATGAAAGCTAAGTGACCGCCATGACCGGCAGTGCCGCCTCTTCTATCGCCGGCTCCCCTTGTACCTACCGTAAAATTGCCTGCAGTGCCCTTGTCAAAAGTACCCATGAGCACAGCGGGTCTGCCGCCAGCGTCAGCATGAGTGCCTGACATTCCGTGCGTGCCACGAGCAAGAAAGGCCCATTCACCCGCCGGGGCATTGTTGAACGTAGTAGTGGAAGCATTCAAGCCTCCGCTATGATAACCCGTGCGCTGGAACGAGATGAGGTGGTACACCCCAAATTCATTGGACATGACATCGCGCGATGAAAAACGCGCGCCTGTGAACACAAACGAAATTGAACTGGCGGCAATGGTCGACACCAGCAACAATACTGCTGTGCGCATGAAAAAATTTTTCTTCATAAACCGCTCCTAATCTACCTGCGTGGCATGGAAAAACACACGGTACCAGCGAATGGCGAAATTGGGCTGTGCACGATCTGTGGCTCGAATTTGGATGGTCCGCGTGCCAGTTGCACCTGGCCGGTGGCGAAATACATTGCCAGCGAGCGCCTGCACATTGGGGGACGCATTAAACACAATATTATGCGCGCCATGCGTGTGCGTGCTGCCTGCCACCGTTGGGCTTGCCGCAGTGGGGCTTGTCGTGTCATTTATCACGTAGCGCAACACTATGTTTTCAACGTCCGCGGTCACTTGGCTGTTATTCACAATCGTAAAGGTTCTGGATGTTACCCCTGAGCGCCATGCGGTGGCCGCGGTCACCGCAGCTGGGTTTGCATGCGTTGCTGTGGTGCTGGTGTGATACACTGTGATGTTCTGGTGCCGCACTGCGGACGGCTGTAGACCATACACAACGTCCCATCTCGCCACATGAGCAGAACGCGTAGCGCCTGCCCCGGCAGTATAACGCGCCATCGTGGTGGTGCTGATAGTTGCCACAAACGGCAACGTCCACGCAACCGCAATGGCAAGAACGAGGGCAATTGACCTGACTGGAAAACGGCACTTTCCGATGTTTCGCTGCATGTTTATCCCTCCTTTACCACTATTCTAACACATTTAACAAAAAATTGCAACCTTTAATTTTTTATTTGTCCTAACAATAGGATTTTCATATGCACCCGTGCATCAGTATGCTATATCACAGCACAATCGTCAGCAAAATTATCATTGCATTGCGTCAACACTTATGTTATAATTGACAATACATAAAGGAGATTCATGATGAAGATTCACATACAAAACCCATATCAGGACGTAATCTGGGGGCATTGGGGTGCATATCTTGCGCAACTGCATTGCCACTCCAACGCAGGCGACGGCAATGAACGCTATACCGACGTGATTGAAGAGCACTACAAAGCCGGCTATGACGTGCTTGCCATGGCCGAGCACGGCGTAGTATGCCGAGGCTGGGTGGGACGGCCAAACTATCTGCCCGTCATGCAATGGGCACAGCAAAAAATCAACAAAGGTCACGGTCCGCCGGTACGCGGACTTACACTTGAACGCTTTGATGAAATCACGCAGGGCACAGACCGCAACGGTCACGGCATGACCCGCGTGCCCCATGCCATTGAGCAAAACCCTGTGTCGCTGAATAAAGCGCACGTGGTCAGCTGGTTTGCCGACTGGGGAAGTGCTTGGTGGGGCGGCTCATGGGATTACACCAACGCCGTGCGAGGCGTGCACCGTGCAGGTGGTGTGAGCGTGATTGCCCACCCCGCCGACACTTGCGGCTTTCGCAAGCCTCCCCTATCTGAGGCCTTTGCAGGCAAAAATGCCTACTATATCTGGAAAATCCAGCGGCTGCTGGAGAAATACCCCAGCCTGTTGGGTATCGAAATTCCCGAAGCCGCCGACCGCAAGCTATGGGATATTCTGCTCAGCCATCTGGGACCTACAGGCCGCAACATCACCGCTATTCAAACCAGCGATTTGCACAAGTTCGACCGCATCATGCGTGGCTACACCTGGATGATGATGCCCGAAAACAAGCCCGAGCATCTGCGACCCTGCCTAGAAAGCGGCGCTGTGCTGGCAGGCGGTTGCTTCATTGAAAAAAAGGAAGAAATCGACCGCTGGAAGCGCGTGCTGCCGAATTATAAGTTCAAAATGGAACATGCTTGGTGGGCAGACCAAAGCGCTGCCAAGCCCATGGTTATAGACATTCAGATAGATGGCAGCACAATGTCCATCGCACACGAAAACGCGCTGGGCGTGCAATGGATCAGCGGTGGCGAGCAGGTTTGCATGGGCGATAGCATTGATCTGGCAGCCGTGCATGCAGCAGGCAAACTGGGTTGCTATGTGCGCGCAGAACTGCTTGGTGAAGGCGGCTTGCTGTGTACACAGGCATTTTTGCTGCGCTATGACGGCATGCCCGCGCCCACGCTCACACCCAAGAGCTTCTTCGATTGGGGCTACATTCCGGCGATATTGCGTATTATTTTCTTTTGGCCGGCGGGTAAATTAACCGACTGGCTGCACCATGTAATATACAAGAAAGAAGCGTAACAGGCGGCAGGTTGCTGCCCCATACGAGAGGTAAGAATATGTCCATTGAACTGATTCGCGCATTCAGCGAGGCCTTTGGGCCGCCCGGCTTTGAAGACGATGTGCTCGCATTGGCACAGCAACATGCCCCGCCGGGCTATGCCACGCAACGCGACAGCCTGCTGAATTTTTATCTACAAAAACAACCCATTGAGGGCCTGCCCACGCTGATGCTTGACGCACACAGCGACGAAGTTGGCCTGATGGTGCGTGCCATCAAAAACGATGGCAGCATTGTTTGCACCGCACTTGGCGGCTGGGTGCCGTCGACATTGGTTGCACAGCGCATGTTGGTGCAAACACGCACGGGCGAGCGCATCACCGGCGTGATTGCCGCCAAGCCGCCACACTTCGGCAAAGAAGAACCCGCTGCCATTGACCAGCTAGTGCTGGACATTGGCGCGAGTTCGAAGGATGAAGTATTGGCTCTGGGCATCGCACCCGGCTGCCCGGTTGTGCCGCAATCTGCCTTCAAGCAACGCGGCGACCTGCTGTTTGGCAAAGCCTTTGATGACCGCCTAGGCTGCGCTGCCGTGCTTGAAGTGCTGCATAAACTGCAAGATAAAAGCCTTGACGTGAATGTGGTAGGCACGCTAAGCAGTCAAGAGGAAATGGGATTGCGCGGCGCAAAAGTGAGTGTGAACCGCGTGCAACCCGACGTTGCCATTTGCTTGGAGGGCGCACCAGCCGATGACACCTTAGGTGACCCGCAGCTGAGCCAAACCGCGCTCGGTCGCGGCCCCATGATTCGCCTGATTGACAACAGCATGATTGCTAACCCGCGCTTCACCACACTGGTGCTTGACATCGCCGCACAGCACAACATCCCCGTGCAGCAAGCCATTCGCACCGGTGGCAGCACCAACGGCGGCGTGCTGCATCTGGCTAACCTTGGCGTGCCCACGGTGGTTATCGCCTGCCCCGTGCGCTACGCCCACAGCCACAACGGCATCGCCAACCTGCAAGATTACCGCCACATGGTGCAGCTGACGGTTGCGTTGATACAGTCGCTCAATCATGAACTAATCGCAGGATTCTAGCGGCACTATATCGCCCGTATTCAAATCAATCACGCAGTGGTTGTCAATCTTAAGCTCTTTTCCAATCAACGTTGAAACCAAAGCAGGAATATCAGCAAAAATCTCGTGTTTCGGCGCAAGTTTTTTCTCAGCCATGCGCACAATCAATCCGCACCGCCTGAGCACTTTCATCAGAAAGATGTGCTCGGGCGTTTCGCTTGTGTAGGCTTGGTCGCCATAAAACACGCGGCGCACAATGTCCGCACATGCGTCGATGAGCTTGCGCTTGTTCAGGCTTGGGTGCGCGCGAATACATAGCAGCCGCGCAATTGTACCCAGGCGCAAGTTCTGCACAACCCGCGGCATGGCGCGCATTTCATGTTTAATTTTGCGTTCAAACCGCCACGCAAAATATTCCTCGGCGGTCATGCCCTGCTTGTCCCAGTCAAAGTCTATCACACTGGGCATGCTGGTGATGTTCATGCGGCGGTCAGCAACGATGCTGCACTTGCGCACCACAGCTGGTCCGCCCACCGCCGAGCCCGTGCAAATATCAATGAAGAAATTCCCCTGCTCTGTCATCAGCTTGCTCACCGATTGCATGTGCATATGCCCGGTGAACATCAGCGGCAGGCCCGCACCAGCCAGTTGCGCGGCCATGCGATTGCCATCTTGGATAGTCGCATCTTTGGGCAGCGTAAGAATCGGCGAGCCCGGCAGCACCGGCACATGCATCATGCCGATGATGAGCTGCCCATCGCGCTTTGCGCTTTCGATTTGCTCAAGAATAAACGGCATGTGCGGCGCAAGGTTGTGCGTATAATTCACGCCCAGCAGACGCAAGCCCTCGCCCAGCTGCACCACATAGCACATTTGGCTGTCGTCTTGCGCAATGGCCTGCGCAGGGCCAAAGTCGTGATATAACGCTTTGAGTTCTTCGCGCGTCACATTGGGGATAGTGAATTGCTCCGCATCACGAAATGCATAGGCTTCGTGGTCGCCATCGTGGTTGCCGCTGACCACGTAAACCTGCTTGCCCAATGCCTTGAGTGCGTTTAGCTTGGCGATCACCGCCGCGTGGCTTTCCGGTTCGCCATTGAAGGTATGGTCGCCGGGAATGAGAATGATGTTTGTGTCATTGTCCTGCGCAAGCCGCGCAAAGGCAGCGTCGAGTATCGCGCCAGTTTCGGCGATGCATTTTTGATCCGTCAGGCTGCGCGCTTCATAGGCTTCGCCCATAGCACCCAGGCTGTTCTCAAAATAATGCAAATCAGTTATCACATAAAAAGACAGCATATACTACCCCCTTTTCATTCTATCGCGCGAATGCGTAATGGCACGCCAAGTTGCTCGGCGATAATTTCGCACTGCGCAACTTCTTCATCATCCAGCACGTCCACCACCGAAAGCACCACGCGCGGAATGTGCATCTTGCAATCGCGCGTGAATGTTAGCATGGCATCAAATGCCGCTTCGCCCCATTTGGTGCGTACTAGGTCGTGATAGCGCGCTGCATTGGGCGCATTGAGGCTAATGCTTACACTGTCGATCAACCCCGCAAAATCGCCCGCAATTGCACGACCGTGGAGTAAATCACCCAGCCCGTTGGTGTTCAAGCGCAGGTGTCGTTGCGGGTGATGCTCACGCAGCCAAGCCGCTGTGTGCAGAAGATTTTCTAGGGCACAGGTTGGCTCGCCATAGCCACAAAACACAACCTCGCCTGCCCCGGCGAAGTCAAAGCTCCGCAAGGCCTGCTCAATGTCAGACCAGGTGGGTTCTTTTTTGTGCCAAAGCGAGTCCGCGCTACCCACGCCTTGTTGGGTTTCGCGCAGGCAAAATACGCAGCGACAAGGGCAACGATTAGTGAGGTTGATGTACGGTTTGCCTTGAAATGTATAGATAATATTCATATGTTTATTATATCAAGTTTCACTGTGTATGTCAACCCATGGTGGGTCGCAAGTGAAGGTCATTTCTTCCCCTGTAACCGGATGCACAAAGCGCGCTTCGCCGCAATGCAGCGCATGTCCGGGCTTGTCCCACGCTGGCGCGCCATAGTAATCATCGCCCAGCAGCGGCGTGCTGTGGTGCGCAAAGTGCACACGAATTTGGTGTGTGCGCCCAGTCTCCAATTTAATTTGTAGGGACGACCGCCCTCGATCGTCCGTTTTTTGTGCCTGCCAATGCGTCACCGCGGTTTCATCGCCCGGTTCACGTGCGTCAGAGTAATCCCGGCAAGCACGGATGGTGCTCATGGCATTCGGACGATAAATCGTGTTGCTAAACGTGCCCGCACCGTGATATTCCCCATGCACCAGCGCGGTGTAGGTCTTGCTGACTTTGCTATTGAGCTTGGCCGCCGCAAAGGCATGCAAACACACCACCACAATGCCCGATGTCCCTTTGTCCAACCTGCCCGCAGCACGAAATGTCACGCCATAACGCGCAGCGATGGCATTGGCAAGGGTGTTGCCTTGGTGCGCTCGGCTGGGGTGCATGGGTAGCGTGGGCGGCTTGTTCACCACCACAATGTCGCCGTCTTCATACAAAATGTCCAAATCATATGCAAGCCCTTCGAGCGGTTGCTCATCGGCGGGGATATTCAGCACAAGCGTGTCGCCCGCGGCGCACAAATCCACCGTGCGCACCACTTTTTCCCCGTTGATTGTCAAGCCATTGGGCGTGCGTTTGAGCTGATTCATCAGCCGCACGCTCACCCCGCGGCTGCGCAAAATCTGTTTGACCTGCTGGCCATCTTCATGCGGTGCCACCGCAAAGTTCAGCTGTGTAATAGCGTTACCTCCATGTTTAGCGCGGGTATGTTCAAGCCAATCAGTTCGCCCTGCGGCGAAAGTTCGGCCGTATAATCAAAGCCGTTCACCGTGCCGGCAAGCGTGAAATTCTCCACATTGCCCTGTGCAAGCCGCATCAGCACGCCATTGAGCAACACCACTTTGTTGCTCAACGGCAGTGATTCTATAGGCACTTCAGCGGTTATTTCGCCATCACGTAGCGTCACAGAATCGCCCTGCAAATGCAGCTGCAGCCCCGCAATTTCACTGGGTGCTGTGTATGTCCATGCTAATGTGCCCGGGCGCAGTTGCTGCAGTTGTGCAACGAATTCGTGCTCGCCAACGCAAACCTGCGCTGTCGCGTTAAACTGTTGCGGTGCAGCCGGTGGAACTGCCGAAATCGCACAGCCACCCAACAAAATCATGCCCATCAGAAAAAAAATCAAAAACTTTCGCATATATCCTCCAAATTTCGCTTGCCAAAGCACGCGAACTGTGTTATACTATTTAATAGCATATTCTTTGGAGGGTTACTTTCATGCATCAAATTGATAAGGTATTGCAGCACGCCAAGCGCGTGCACTTCATCGGCATTGGCGGGGCAGGAATGTGCCCCCTAGCGGAGATTCTACATAGCCAAAACTACGACATTTCGGGCAGCGACATCAACGAAAGCGAGACGTTTAAGCGCGTTTCATCGCTGGGCATCACCACTTTTCTGGACCAAAAAGCGGAAAACATCGCCGGTGCCGATTTAATCATTTACACTGCTGCACTGCTGCCGGACAACCATGAACTCGTTGCCGCCAAAGCCTCGGGCATCCCCACTTTTGAGCGCGCGGCCCTGCTAGCGGCCATCACGCGGCGCTTTAATAACTGCATTGGCGTGTGCGGCACGCACGGCAAAACCACAACCACAGCCATGCTTGCGCACATCATGCAAGCCGCCAAGCTTGACCCCACCGCCGTGGTGGGTGGTCGCTTAGCCGGTTCAACGCGCAACGCACTGGTGGGCAAAAGCGATCATATGATCGTTGAAGCCTGCGAATACAAGGACGCTTTTCTGCAATATTCGCCCGATGTCGCGGTTATTCTCAACATCGATGAAGACCACATGGAGTACTTTAAAACCCTTGAAAATTTGCTGGCATCCTTCCGCAAATTTGCTGAAATGGCCACAAAAACCGTAATATATAACGGCGACGACACCAACACTCGGCTCGCGCTTGAGGGCATGGAAGCTCGCAAACTGGTGAGTTTTGGCCGCACTGAAGGCTGCGATTTTCGCGCTGCCAATGTGACGATGAATGGCGCACTAGCTAGTTATGACCTGATTTATCGCGGTGAACCGCTAACAAGAATTGTCCTTGCCGCACCCGGCGAGCACAATGTGAGCAACTCCCTTGCAGCCATTGCCGCGGCCATGCTTTCGGGCACTGGTGCGTTGGATTGCGAAACCGCACTGGCGGATTTTCGTGGTGCAGGGCGGCGTTTTGAGGTGCTAGGCACCCATCGCGGCATCACAATAGCGGACGATTACGCGCATCACCCGCTGGAAATTAAGGTCGCGCTCACCGCCGCGCAGCAAATGGATTATCAACGTGTGTGGGCAGTGTTTCAGCCCTTTACCTTTTCACGCACTGCCCTGTTACTAGACGACTTCGCTGAAGCGCTAAAGCTCGCTGATCACGTGGCGATGACTCCCATCATGGGCTCGCGCGAGGTGAACACTTGGGGCATTTCCACCGCTGATTTGGCCGCAAAAATCCCTGGCAGCACGTGGCACGAAAACTTCAACGAGGTAGCGCAGCACATCGTTGAACACGCGCAACAAGGCGACCTTGTGCTCACCTTGGGCTGCGGTGATATTTACAAGGCCGCGCATATGATGATTGATTTACTTCAGCAATGACGCTGCAGCAGGGTCGAGATAAATCGTCACTTTTGGGTGATTTTGCAACGCGCTGGCGGGCAATTGCGGTGTGATTTCGCCCTGTATCATGGCTCTCACGGCCTCGGCCTTGGCTGCACCCGTTGCCACCAGCAGGATTTCTTTCGCGCGCAAAATTGCGCCAACACCCATGGTCATGGCATGTGTGGGCATGTTTTCGTCAATAAAATAGCCCGAATTTGCCTCCAGTGTGCTGGGGGCAAGTTGCACTTTAAAGCTTCCCTGCGTGAAAGCATCAGCGGGTTCATTGAAGCCAATGTGTCCATTTCGACCAATACCGAGTAACTGTAGATCCACGCCGCCAAGCTGCTCAATTAACGCGTCAAAGCGTGAACATTCTGCAGCTTCATCCATAGCATTCCCATCCAAGAAATGCGTGTTGTTCTGCGCAATATCAACCTGAGCAAACAACTGCGCATGCATAAAACTGCGATAGCTTTGCGGGTGTGTAGCAGGCAAATTACAATATTCATCCAAGTTGAACGTGCGCACTTTCGCGAACGAAACGTCGCCTGCGTTAAAGCGCGAAATCATACGCTGATAAGTCGGTATCGGGCTTGCACCCGTGGCAAGGCCAAGCACCGCCGCAGGATTTTCCCGCAGCAGCGTACAAAAGTAATCGCCAATTACTTTGCCAATTTCATTTTCATCATTTAATGTGATAACTTTCATTTCGATAAAATCTCCTCTAATTTTCTTGCAAATTTCTGCAGGGCGTGCCCTCGGTGGCTGATGATATCCTTCTGCTGTGCGGTCAATTGCGCCATCGTCTTACCAGGCACTTCAGCAGGCAAAAACAGCGGATCATAGCCAAAACCGTCCTCGCCGGTCGGCTCATATGCAATGCTGCCCACACACACGCCTTCAGCCACAATCTCGCGTCCATCAGGGAAAACACAACAAATCGAACAAACAAAACGTGCATTTCTTGCACGAATATCGTGCAGATTAGCCAAAAGCTTCGCATTATTTGCCGCATCGTTGCCATGCTCACCAGCGTATCTCGCGGAATATACTCCCGGTTCGCCATTTAGCGCATCAACGCACAAACCCGAGTCATCCGCAATGCAGGGCAATCCGCTAGCCGCACAGCCTGCAATGGCCTTCAATCGTGCATTTTGCACAAACGTGACGCCTGTTTCTTCAACATCAGGTAGCGCAATGTCCAAAATATTATACCCCAGTGGCTGCAAAATTCGCGCGAGCTCAGCACGTTTTTTTGCATTGTGGGTCGCAATCACCATGTCCATGCCTAGTCCTCCCCGAACAATGCCGCCGCAAATTCTTTCGCATTAAAGGGCTGAAGATCATCAATTTTCTCGCCTACACCAATGAATTTCACAGGAATACCCAGCTCATTTTTGATGTTAAGCACCACGCCCCCCTTGGCTGTGCCATCTAATTTTGTGAGAATGATGCCCGTCACCTCGGCGATTTCCTTGAACTCCCGTGCCTGATTCACCGCATTTTGTCCTGTGGTCGCATCTAGTGCCAGCAACACCTCACGGTCAGAATAGGGCAACTCTCGGTCAACCACACGATAAATTTTGCCAAGCTCTTCCATCAAATGCTTTTTATTGTGCAACCGCCCAGCGGTGTCGCAGATGATCAAGTCCACCTCACGCGCTTTGCCCGACTGAATTGTGTCAAACACCACCGCAGCGGGGTCGGCACCCTCATGCTGCTTGATAATCGGCACTTCGGCACGATCCGCCCAAATTTGCAACTGATCAATTGCCGCTGCGCGAAACGTATCTGCCGCACCCAACAGCACATTTTTACCTTCAGCGCGATAGTGCGCAGCAATTTTTCCGATTGAAGTGGTTTTGCCCACACCGTTCACGCCAATCACCAAAATTATCGCTGGCATGGTGATCATATCCAGCTCGTTGTTGCCGCCCAGCAGTTCGGCCACGATATCACGCAGCGCAGCTTTGACCTCTCCAGCGGTTTTCATGCGCTGCTTTTTTGCGCGCTGGCGCAATAACTCGATGATGTGCCCAGCGGTTTTTATCCCACAATCGGCCATGATGAGAATCTCCTCCAGCTCATCATACACCTCGTCGCACAGCTCGCGCCCATCCATGGTCGCGTCAATGGCGCTATCCATAGAGCTGCGCGTTTTGCTCATGCCGCCAAAAAGTCGCTGCAAAAATGCCATGTTGTCTCCTTATTGTTGGAATTTTATGATTTCGCCCATGAAAGTGTTTTGCTCATTCTGCACAAAAATAGCGCTTTCGTCTTTCATCGCGTAAATAGGACGCTTCGCCGAAACCTGCCGTATCGCAGCCAGCTCATCTTGCTTTTGGGGATCAAAGTGCGGATGAATGGTGATGTCCGCCAAGCCCAAACCCGCATACGTTGACGGCGATTGCGTGTCATCAAATGCGGTTTTCGCCATGTTGATGGCACCTGCACTCAGTCCAAACACCGCCGCATGGGTGCCCGCAATCGCTTGTGCCAAGCCACTTTCACGCAGATATTGTATCTGTGTAGCAGGGTTGCCGCCCATGAGAAACACACAGTCGGTCTCGGTAGCCAGCTGCACCGCATGGGCGAAACTGATGCGTCCATCCAGCATATGGTAACGAGAAAAATGAACACCCGCTTTTGCGAAATAATCGTTCAGCGTGGCAGCGTAGTGATCCGTTTTCGCGTGATTCGCAACGTTGGATGCTACAAACGCCAAGCTTTCGTGCTGCGTGAGATGTTCACGCAAAAAAGCCGCAACTTCAGGCGGAAATCCCCTCGGGAAGCCACTGAAGAGCCCAAGTAGACGAGACAAGACATCCTCCTCTTGTTCTTTTTTGAAAAAAAGAACCAAAAAACTTTAGCCGCTTCGCGGTGGACTCTTATCGAAATGTGTAGATGTTGCCAAGGCCTCCCCCGCCCGGGGTCCCCGCAAATGCTTGCATTTGTGGGGTGGGTCATTGGGGGAGGAAAGCGCGTCGTAGACGTGCGGGTGGGGGTTGCGTCGAGCTTCGCTCGTCCGCATCACAAACCACTACCGCTCATTCACATTCTTAATAATCTCATCAATCTGGTTGCGCAGCCCCGGCTCACGCACCACGCGCTCGCGAATCTCCCGCAGTGCATACACCACCGTGGAGTGGTCGCGGCTGAATTCCTTGCCAATGGCTTTGGTGGGCAGCTGCGTAATCTGGCTGATGCAATACATCGCCACCTGACGCCCGTTGGAAATTTCCGCCGAGCGATTGCGCGACCGCAAGTCCGCCGCGCTAAGGTTAAACACGCGTGCCGCTTCCTCAATCACGCGCTCAATGGTCACCGGCAGCGGCCGTTCCTCGCTGATGATATCGCTGGTGGCGGCCTTCACGGTGTTCATGTTCAACTGCATGCCACGCAGGGTGACGAAGGCTTCCAGCTTGTTCACCGCGCCTTCCAGCTGGCGGATATTGCTCTTAATCTGGCTGGCAATGTAGTCTACAATTTCGTCGTTTAGCTCCAAGCTGATGTCGCTGGCCTTGCGCTTAACGATGGCCATGCGGGTCTCCAAATCCGGTGGTTGAATATCAGCAATCAGCCCCGCACTCAAGCGACTGCGCAGGCGATCTTCGAGTGTCGCCATATCTTTGGGCGGTTTGTCACTGGTAAGCACCACCTGCTTGCCGCCCTGCGTGATGGCATTAAACGTGTGAAAAAACTCCTCCTGAATGGCCTCCTTGCCTGCGATAAACTGCACGTCATCCACCAGCAGCACGTCCGCGTTGCGGTATTTCTGGTGAAACTCGGGCATGTTTTTCAGCGTCAGATGATGAATCATGTCATTGGTAAAGGCCTCACCGGTGGTGAAAATAAACCGCTGACGGGGAAAATTCTCCGCAATTTCGTGGTAAATCGCACTCAACAGGTGCGTTTTGCCCAAGCCCGAGTTGCCGTAAATAAACAACGGGTTATAGCATTTGCCCGGATTAGCGGCCACCGCAAGGGCCGCCGCATGAGCGAATTTATTCGCCCCGCCGATGACAAACGCGTCAAAGGTGTTTGCCTCGTGCCCATGCGGCAGCCGAGGTGTAGGCACTGCACGCATCGGCGGCTGCGATGCAGGTCGTTGCGCCTGCATTTCCGGCGGAATGTAAGCCACCGATTCCTCAACAGGCTCCACCAAGCGGATTTCTACGCTAAAGCCCAGCGCAGCTTCAAATGCGCTGTGCAGGTCTTGCATAAATTTCTGCTCGGTCACCTTGCGCTTGAACTCTGGCAGCGCAAGTGTCGCTAGGCCGTTCTCAAACGAAACAGGCGTCATATCTGCCAACCACACATCAAAAATGGTTTCGCTCATGTTTTGGCGCAACTGCTCGCGCACCAGCTTAAATAGTTTGTGAAACTCGTCCATACTTACCCCAATTTTACCCCTATTTTTTTCTGTCCGTCTATTATATCACAGGTAGCCAACATTTTCAACAGGCAATTTGCATATTTTTAATTATGATGTATTTTATTTATCGCGCGCAGCCAAAAATTGCGCAACTTTATCAACAGTTGCCTCAATCGCGTGTTACCGCGCAAAAGCGCATCACGCAATCCACCCAGCGCAGCAACATCGAAATCCACCACAAAGCCAAGCAGGAAAACACAAAATACCAGCACAACGAACAGCAGCTGCACACACACGAGGTCACTCAGCTGCAGCGTGTGCTGCATACGCTGCGTAAAAGTGGACAATTGCACCACGGGCCGCCACGTCACGCAGGACAATTCTACAGCATTGCAGGCGAATTTTCGCCCTGCAGCTGCAGCAACACCCCCGACGGCTACGTTTGGCTAACAAGCGAAAATTTGCGGCTGTTGTGCAAACTTGATGCATTTGCGGACTATGCAGAATTGTTCACCGCCGAGCAAAGTTTGCCGCTGCAAGGGGTAGTGCTGTGGGTGGGTCATGGCCTGCCCTTGTGCTTGTGGATGGAATAATTTTGAATACACCTGACACTATCGCGAAGCGTGAAAATCCCCCTTGACAACACCTCGTTATTGTGGTATAATAAGAGTGTCAAGGGGGCGTTGGTGCTGTGGCATGATCGTTCCTCTTTTAAAGACTAACTAACCGCTACCTTTGCTGTGGGAGGCGGTTAGTTCTTTTTATCGGCTTTTTTCAACTCAGCAAGCATGTACAAAATCAGCACAAGCATCACCAAATATTCCATAGACCTCACCCCCTCCCGTTGACAAATATCAACGTTCAGAGGAAATTAACCACGCCGCAGCACGCAGCACCAACTATATCTTAACACACATTTTTTCGATTGTCAAGTGCTTTTCGAAAAAATCACTATTTTCTTCCAAGCTTGACATCTCACTCGCAGCATGATAAAATAGTGTTATGAATAATTCAACCAAACACCGCGTGCTTGCCCTGCTGGAGCAACAACGCGACAAATATCTCTCCGGCCAAGCCATTGCGGCACAGTTGCAACTGAGCCGCAACGCCGTATGGAAGGCCATCAAACAGCTGCAAAGCGAGGGACACAGCATCACCGCCGTGCAAAATCGCGGCTATTGCCTAGCCAATGCAAGCGATATCCTCAGCGTGGCGGGCATTGCCGCGCATTTGGCACAGCCATGTCATGTGCATATCCACAGCAACCTTGAGTCCACCAATCAAACCGCCAAGCAGCTTGCCGTGGCGGGCGCACAGCATGGCACCATTGTCGTCACAAACGAGCAAACTGCCGGCCGTGGTCGCTACACCCGGTCGTTCGCTTCCCCTGCCGGCGGCATTTACTTCAGCATGATTTTACAGCCCAATTACAGCGTACCCACACTGGTCACCGCTCACGCTGCTGTGGCAGTTTGCCAGGCAGTGGAGCAATTATGCGGCCTGCAGCCCACGATCAAATGGGTCAACGACGTTTTGCTGGGCAACAAAAAATTATGCGGCATTCTCACCGAGGCCATCACCGACTTCGAGACCGGGCAAATCAGCTGGATAGTGGTGGGCATCGGCATCAATTTCACGCAAACCCCACATGAGCACGCTGCCTGCCTGTTCCCGCATGGCGAGCCAACCGTCACCCGCAATGCGATTATCGCCGAAATTGTCAACCACTTGCTCACGCCGCCGCCGCAACGTGAACTTCTCGCAGCTTATGAGCTGCACCTCAGCACGCTCGGAGAAACCGTACGCATGCGCGATGAGCTCGATATCTTGGGCAAAGCCATTGCCATTGACGAAAATGCAGCCTTGCTGGTGCGCCGCCCCAGCGGGGAAATCATCACCCTGAATTCGGGCGAAGTTTCAATTGTCACCCTGTGAAAAATAATAGTTGACATTTCAATCCTCCTATGCTATACTAGTGGTATAGGAGGAGTTTACTTATGCAAAAACAACAACAACTCGTACGCAACATTTGCTTGATTGCGGTGGTGACGGCAGTTACCATCGTGTGTGCGCAAATTGCGATTCCGCTGCCCGGCGGCGTGCCGTTTACGCTGCAAACCTTCGCCATTGCACTCACCGGCGCGCTGCTCGGCCCAAAATACGGCGTGGTGGCTGTGCTGGTATACATCGCGCTGGGCGCTGTGGGGCTGCCAGTGTTTCAAAACTGGACTGGCGGACTACATATTATTGTTGGCCCCACAGGCGGTTTCATCATGTCGTTTCCGCTCATGGCATTGTGCGCAGGTTTTGGGGCACAAAAAAACAAACGCCCGCACTTAGCCATTGGGCTGGGCACAGGCGTGATGATTAACTTAACAGCAGGTATGCTATGGTTTTGGTTCATCATGTCAACTACATTGCAAGCTGCGTTCATGGCAGTGATTGCACCATTTTTTCTGGTAGAAGTTGCAAAAATGGTAGCCGTTTTCTTGATTGCACCACCCGTGCGTCGCGCCGTTTACCGATAAAGCATACCGCGCTTGTTGTCGCCACCGCGCTGCAGCATCTCACGCAAAGCGGCATGATTATCACCCCGCAAGGCATCGTACATGGCCTGCAGGTCCGCGATATACGTCTCAAGGGCATCAGCTGTGTTGTGACGATTGTCGATGAGCAAATCCGCCCAGGCATCCGCGTTGATATTGGCTACGCGCGTGCAATCGCGAAACGCACCAGCGCAGTAGGCGGGCTCTGCACCGGCGGGTGCATGCAAACACAGGCCTACCGCCGCCACATGCATCAGGTCGCTGGTGTAAGCAATGATGGCATCATGTTCGGCGGGCGGCGCAATTTGCAGCCGCGTGGCACCGATATAACTGGCCAATTGCTTGGCCAGCTCCACGCTTCCGGGCGTGGATTTTTCCATGGGCGTGATGATAAACCCGCTATTGCGATACAAGCCAGTCTCAGCGTTTTCGTAGCCATCGCGCTCTTTGCCGGCCATCGGGTGTAGGCCGATGTAACTCACGTGAGCGGGCAGCATGGGCACAATCTCGCGATAAAGCGGCTCTTTCACCCCGCAAATATCGCTGAGCACGGCTCCCTGTTTCAGCTTGCCTGCATGCTCGTTCAACATTGCAGAAATATGCCGCGCATACACGCAGAAGATCAGCAAATCACTGCGTTCAAACAGGCTTGCGATGTCTTGTGTGGCCTCGTGCACCACGCCTGCGCCTTGTGCGCGGCGGCAGACTAGCTCATCTTTGTCTGCCCCCAGCAGCGTGCAATCGCGAAAACCCCGCAGCGCAAGCGCGAGCGAAGCCCCCATCAGCCCTAGGCCGACGATTCCAACGGTATATTTCATCATGCTACCTCCCGTGAAAAAATTTGCATCGCCGTGCCGCTATCCAGCACAAGCGCATCTTTTGGCATACGCGGCAGCACAAACAGGCACACATAAACATCGCCTGCGCAGCCCGCCACATTGCTCGCCAGCGCAAAATAAGGGATCCAAAACCAGCTTGGCGGCACAAACATGCAAGCAATGCCGAACAATATCGTCAGCACCACAAGAGGTGCAAGGCCGATGAGCACATAGCTCGACTTGGCAATGTAGCGATCGCTTGCCGCATAAAGATAGTTAGGCAATTGTTGACCATAACGCGCCTTGCCGCCACCGAACACACGAAAGCAAATTCCATGCACTAGCTCATGCAGCAGCAAATAACCGAACACACTAATGGCCACAAACAGCAGCAGATACGCCACACTCAACCAGCTCACGGGCACGAAAGCCTGCGTGCGCCAAGGCGGCATCACAATGGCCGCAGGAACCACCATCACCAACAACGCAGCAAAAGCCGCTAGCTGAACCCAGGTTTTCACCTTATCGGTGTTCAGGTCAATGTTGCGATAAAGCGAATAACCGCTGGGCAGTGTGTCATAATTCACGTTTTTTTCCTCATACTATTTCCATGAATATTTTATTTGCTATTTTACGGGCGTTCCTCATCGGCGGTGCCATTTGCGTGTTTGTGCAGCTGGTGCTCAATTTCACCAAGTTCAGCATGGCGCGCATTCTTGTGTCGCTGGTGGTGCTTGGCGCACTGCTCAGCGCACTGGGGCTCTATGCCCCGCTGGTGGAGTTCGCCGGCGCAGGCGCAACCGTGCCGCTTTCGGGCTTCGGCCACGCCATGATCGAAGGCACCCGTCAAGCCATCGACGAACAAGGCTGGGTCGGCATCCTCACTGGGCCGTTCACAGCCGCCGCCGCAGGCACTGGCCTTGCGGTCATCTGCGGGTTGCTGGCTTCGCTGGTGGCCAAGCCGCGCGAAAAGTGATGCAGAGATGCGTGCAACTTTTTTGAAAAAAAGTTGCGCAAAAAACTTCAGCCGCTTCGCGAGGGAATTTTAATGGAAGTTGAAGAAGCAAGCCTCAGCTCCTTCCTCAGGAAGGAGCTCCCCGAGTCGCGAGGGGTGAGGAAGGCTCGCGGAGCGAGGATTTTGCTGATGCTTGTGTCAGCATGTAGGGGCGGCAATTATGCCGCCCGCGCTGCTTGATGTCGTGTGCTAGAGGTTCGTGCGATCTATGTCGCCCGTGTTCTTCATCCCGCTCATCCCCCGCTAGCGATAATCTCACATATCCGCGTATACACTTCCGCAAATTGCCGCAGCACAGCGGCGATTTTCTTGCATTGTTTCGCATCTTGCAGCACATCATAGGTGACGCTGAAACCGCCGTTCACTTTTTCAAGCTTTTCTTCAAGCTTGCGCAATGTTTCATATTCCCGCTTGAGCGCACGCACGATGTCTGCCAGTTCTGGATTAAATTGCAACGCGCGGTCAAGAATAAAATGCCTATTGGCGTGAATGTTGGATGAGTTCACGCACACATAAGTCATGTAATACCACCATCCGAAGGCTGTGATACTTTCCCATTCTTCCCGTGTTACGCGATAAAAACCATTTTCCACCGCCTGTGCCCATTGTTCATACGCGTCATTGCCGAAATGCACACCGTTGACCAACGGTGTTTTCATCAATTGCGGCGCAGCAAGCAACACTTGTCTATAGGCCTGCGCAATTGACGGCGCGGTTTTCTTGTCCTCAACAAAAGCAAACGCAACAAAAGGCAAGTCGTCGTTCAGTTGAAAGGGAATCAAATGCGTTGCGGTGTCTGGCAGTGCAAAAAACGTGTCACCTTCATAGCCCACGATGCACGAAATATCCCCGCACGAAGGCTTGCCGCTCAGCCATTTGCCAAAATCCTCTTTCGTTTCATACACAAAACCATGCCCGATAACAGGGATGCCTTTGTCAATATTGGCTTTGATTTTTTCGCTGCAAGTTTTGTTGTCTTTTCTCCATTCTTCTGCACTTATCATGCTAAACTCATAGCCAACTGCATCAAAACAACGCCTTAGCAGCGTCTCATCAAACTTTGCCTGTGAAAAACATGTCAGATATTTTGTTTTGTCGGTGCTAAACACCTGCACAAAATCATCACCCGAAACTGCTGAAAAGAACCAATAATCATATGCTTCGTTTTCGCCCAAGCATTCCATCAGAAATTGCATGCAGCCGTTGAAGACATAGTTTTGCCCTTGGTCGTTGTGAATGAGCTGGTGGATGGGTAAGTGGTCAATCAGTTTGCGCGCCATGTTGAATCCTCCTTGAATCGTAACATTGATTTTCAAGGGATGAAAATACTTCGCACCGTTTCGGTCATTGCGCAGCTGCGTTGGCGTAACCCCATGAAATCGCGTGAAGGCCTTGGAAAAACCCTCCTGCGTGTCATACTGATACTTGAACGCAACATCAATGAGCTTTTGCTCGTGCAGAATATCCCGCGCGGCTTCGCTCAACCGCCGATTGCGCAAGTAGTCGCCCAGCGTGTAACCCGTCACAAGATGAAAAATCCGCTGAAAATGCGCAACCGAAGCAAACACCTCGTCTGCCACGTCCTCCACGCCGACGTCCTGCGTGAGGTTGTTTTCAACAAAGTGCACCGCTTTCGTAATGCTTTCAATCCAATGCAAGGCAATTCCCCTCCCCTGTGGGGTTTATTTTACACCATGGCGGCGAAAAAGTCATGTCATTTTATGCGCAGTGTTGTCCCAACGCCTGTTTCACCGCAGCCAACACCAGTTCATCGTTGCGCTTAATCTGCTGCAAAACTAGCTCCACCATTGTACCAAAGTGATAGGCTGCATGCCCATCCCATTGCGCACATTCTTCAAAGCCAATCAATGCCCAGCAAAGGTCGTGCGTGTGATCGTAAATCGCGCCGATTTGCTGGCACGGTGCTAAGTGCTTGCATTGCGGCGAGTTAAACCCTGCTGTAAAATTGTGGCTATTGAACGTTGCCCACATGCCCTGTTCAACGCTTTTCATGCGAGTCTTTTTCTCGTCAATACTAACATCGATCAGTGCATCTTCATGGTGTTTGCCCATTTTTTCGATATAACCATCCCACAGCTTTTCGCGGGCGTTATATTCCATCACCTGCACAATGCGCGCAAGGCCGTCTTTCACGGTGTAGCGCGGCGCAATTTTTTCGCCAAAAAGATATAGTGCGTCAATTTCATCAAGTTTCAGCGGCTTTTTGGGTGGGTCACCTGCATGTTTATAGTTTGGCTCCAGCAACTTTTTGGCATCATAGCCAATAATCACGCGGAACTTGCCCTTTGCCTTGGCCAACACAGGCTTGCTAGCGTCGATGGAAGCGGCGATCTCGGCCAGAAAATTCTCCGTCACGTTGCGATAATCATAACCCGCAAAGCCAAAAAGAAACTCAATGTTGTTTTCTGTTCCACCATCGGGGAAATCTGTCGACTCGTTGATCATGTTGTGCATATCGGTGGGCTGGCCATCGTAGCGACGGCGCAGAGCCGAGCGTCCGCACATGGTGTCGAATAGAAAGAACGCCTGCCCTTCGCTAAAGCATTTCAAGCAGGAATCGCAGCTTTGGGTTCGGCAGGCGAGCTGCGGCTTGCGCTCTAGGAACATATACGCCGAGGCAAAGCTATTGACGAAGGTCATGGCAGCGTCCATGCCGCTGAACGGCACAGTGAATGGCAACTTGTTTTTCATATCATTTCTCCTTTAAATTGTTATTTCCAGTATACCACTTGCGCTTTGCTTTGTCAAGCTTGACAAACCCACCTTTTTCCTGTATAATAAAAGGATGATTTATTTACTTATTTATTTGGCCACCATTAGTCTCGTCGCCGTGGTCATCACCATGCATGACAAACGCGCCGCACGCCGCAACAAACGCCGCGTGCCCGAACGCACTCTTCTGCTGATTGCCGCACTGGGCGGCAGCGTTGCTATGCTCATCACCATGTGTATCATTCGCCACAAAACCCGTCACGCCAAGTTCATGGTGGGCATCCCTGCGATTATTCTGGTGCAAGCTGCTATTGCGTTTATGCTATGGAGGTTGTTGCCATGAAAGCAGTCGTACAGCGTGTATCCCACGCCAGCGTCACCGTAGAAAATCAAACCGTTGGCGAAATCACAGGCGGCCTGCTGGTTTTGCTGGGCGCAGCCCAAGGCGACACCCCTGCCCAAGCCGAACTGCTTGCAGCTAAAATCGCCAAACTGCGCGTGTTTACCGACAACGCGGGCAAAATGAATCTATCTGTGCTCGACATCAGCGGCAATGTGCTGGTTGTGTCGCAGTTCACCCTGTGTGCGGATATCCGCAAGGGCAACCGCCCGGCGTTTACCTCTGCCGCACCACCTGCCGTGGCGCAAGACTTGGTCGATTATTTTTGCAACTGCCTGAAAAAAGAAGGCGTGACCAACGTGCAAACCGGCGAATTCGGCGCACACATGCACGTGAAATTGCTCAACGACGGCCCCGTCACCATCATTATGGACACTGATATTTGGGCGTGAGTTACTTTTCTTGAAAGAAAAGTAACCAAAAGAACTTTAGCCGCTTCGCGTTGAACTATTTATGTAGTTGAAAAAGCAAGCCTTCGCGTGGCAAAAGTAGAGGAAGGCTCGCGGAGCAATAAAATGGAGGTGCACTATGCTCAATTACACCGTTATCCCCGTTGGCATGCTCGAAAGCAATAGCTATGTTGTGAAAGATAATGCCACCGGCGCGCTCGCACTCATTGATTGCGGCGGCTTCACCAAAAGCCTGCGCCAAGCCATTGATGCAGCAGGTGGCGACCTGCATTTTATTCTGCTCACACATGGGCATTTTGATCACATTCAGGGCGTTGCTACCGCAAAAGCAGCCTACCCCGTCGCACAAGTTGCCATCGGTGCAGCAGACGCAGGCTACCTGCGCGGCGAACTGGACACCATCGCTGGTGTGCCCCGCCTGCAAACCCCAACCGAACCCGATATTCAACTGCACGGCGGCGAGGAAATCAAGCTGGGCGAAAGCGTGCTTCGCGTGTTTGCCACCCCTGGGCACACGCCGGGTGGGATGTGCTATTTCAGCGCTGCTGACAAGTTATTGTACACTGGCGACACCCTCTTCCGCGAAGAAGTCGGTCGCGCAGACTTGCCCGGCGGCTGCTGGGATACCCTGCAAGCAACCATCCGCGGGCTTTATGCTGCCATTAATGGCGACTGCGTCGTGCTGCCCGGCCACGGCCCCGCTAGCACCCTCAACCACGAGCGCCTGCACAACGCCTGGGTGAAAGCTTAGCGCGGGAGTGCCTGTTCTTTTTTGAAAAAAAGAACCAAAAAACTTTAGCCGCTTCGCGGTGGACTATTTATGCAAGTATAAGCAGCAAGCCCCAGTCCCACTCTTTAGAGGGGGATGTCGCCGCAGCGACAGGGGGTGCGGAGCAAAAAAGCTCCCAACTTCGCGGTGGATTCTTATGAAAATGAGCAGGTGTTGCCAAGGCCTCCCCCCTCGGGGTCCCCGCAAATGCTTGCATTTGTGGGGTGGGTCATTGGGGGAGGAAAGCACGTCGCAGGCGTGCAGGTGGGGGTTTACTAAAGGCTCGCGCATTACCAATTACAAATTACGCATTTTCCACAAGAGGTGCATCATATGAATGGCGACTTGCGCTCAACCCTTGAGCAAAACCTCGCGCCCTTGTTGGCCTGGCATAACCTGCCTGCCAGCATCTTCGAGCCATCCAATTCGCACCAAAGCATTCACGCGGCGGGCTGGCTGGCGCACGCGGTGCAGTGTGCACAGTGCGAGCTCGTCGGCACCGTCCCCCCGCGTGACATTCATCAGCACGGTGAAAAATGGCTCACGCACTCGCCGCAAGCACGCGATTTCGCGCACGACCCACGCACGCGTGACATCATCACACAAGTGCTGCAAGGCCACACGCAGTCTCCCCTTGCGCAAGAAGTTGCACAACAGCTGCAACAAGAGCCTTACCTCAGCCTGCGCAAGCTGCAACAACAGCAGCCGTTTTGCTCCTGCGCGCTGCCGCAATTGCGGGCATATCTCGCCTGGCAAGCGCAACTGCAAGCAGGCAACGTGCACCGTGTACCATTCGAGCTTGCACTGTTGCACATCACACACCTGCATATGCAGCAAGATATTGAAAGCCTACGCGACTTTTTGCAACTTTACGGCCCGCACGACCGCAGCATTGCACGGCGACTGATTAATTTGCTGCGTGCACGCGGCGTTGCCGCACAACTGCCCGAGCGCGTTAAACCACTGCCGGTTCTGCCCCCTGCCCCGCCTGCGCCCGAGCCGCGCAAGCCCGTGGAAATCAACTTCAGCCAGCTGGATGATATCCGCAGCCAAGCCGATGAAATGACAGAATTGCTGCTGGTGGATGAACTTCCTCCTGCCGCTAACGCGGCATCCCCCCTCATTGAGGGGGATGTCAGCATAGGCGACAAGGGAAGTGCCCTTCACACCACCCTATCCCCCGCGCAAGTTGCCACCGTCAACGCCCTATTAGCGGGCAACAGCGCCAGCGAACTAGACATCGACGCCATCAATGAAATCGCCTGGCAGATCATTGGCGATAATTTGATTGAGCATGGGCAAATTATTCAAGAATACATCGACGCATGGAAAGAAGGCACATTATGACCCGCAAAGCCCCCACCAGAATCGCCGCTGCGGTGCTCAGTTCGCTGGGCGGCGGCGTTGTGCCGCGCGTTGGATTGGAATACATCACTGTGGGACGGCAAGCGGAAATTCATGCGCTGCTGCGTGACGTGCAGCAAATTGCCGAGGGCGGCGCGGCCTTTCGTTTTTTGGTGGGCAAATATGGCGCAGGCAAGAGCTTTTTGCTGCAAACCATGCGCAACCATGTGATGGAGAAAGGCTTCATCGTGCTGGATTGCGACCTCACTCCGCAACGTCGTTTTTGCGGCAGCCGCGGGCAAGGCGCAGCCACCTATCAAGAGCTGGTGCGCAACCTCAGCACACGCACCAAGCCCGACGGCAGCGCACTGCAATTGCTGCTGGATCGTTGGGCGGCGGCAGTGCAAAAAGAGCAACTACCCGCCACGCTGCAGGCCATGCAAGAGCAAGTGCACGGTTTTGATTTTAGCGTGGCACTGCAAAAATATTGGAAAGCGTTTCATGAGGGTGACGACGACACCAAAGCTCGCGTGCTGCGCTGGCTGCGCGGAGAATATACCACCAAAACCGCCGCCAAACAGGCCATCGGCATCAACCTCATCGTCAATGACGACAACTGGTATGACTTCCTCAAGCTGCTGGCGGGCTTTGCTGTGCAGGCGGGTTATGCTGGCATGTTGGTGATGATCGACGAACTGGTCAACCTATATCGCATCCCCCACCGTGCCACGCGGCAATATAACTACGAAAAACTGCTCAGCATGTATAACGACACCTTGCAGGGCAAGGCACAGCACATCGGCTTCATCATGGGCGTCACTCCACAAGCCTTGGAGGACAGCGACAAAGGTCTGTTCAGCTACGATGCCCTGCGCTCGCGGCTGGCGGAGGGTCGTTTTGCCAGCACCGGCGTGCGTGATTTACTCGCCCCAGTCATTCGCCTTGCGTCACTGCGCGATGAAGAACTGCTTGTGTTGTGCGAAAAACTTGCCGCACTGCATGCGCAGCTTTACGACTATCCCGCCACCACCACTCCCGAGGAAATCGCACAATTCCTCAAGATCGAGTTCGATCGCATGGGTGCCGCGCAGCACATCACCCCGCGTGAGATTATCCGTGACTTCATTGAGCTGCTCAACCTCACTTACCAAAGCCCCGGCGCACGCGTGGGCGATATTCTGGCCGCTGGTGGCTTCACATTTGCACAAACTGACCAAAACGACAGCTTGGAAGATGAATTTGCGGCGTTTGAGGTATAGCCACCTGCGCGTGTAGGGGCGGCAATCTGCCGCCCAATTTTATTTTGCCCGCCATAAAAAATAACGGGCGGTTAATAGCCGCCCCTACTTACAGCGTTTGCCATGCCCCTCTCCCTCCCTCACCCGCTGCGGCGGGAGCTCCCTCCAAAGGAGAGGAGCTGGGGCTTGCAGCCGAAAGCTCCGCTGTCGTTAATCGCTTAGTCCCCCAAGCTCCTTCCTGGGGAAGGAGCTGTCACCTCGGGTGACTGAAGAAGGTTCGCGGAGCGACATGTCGGGGCGGCAACCTGCCGCCCGATTTTCTTTATTCCGCCATCAAAATCCATGGGCGGCTAACGCTTCCCTTCGGTCATGACGGCATACGCCGTGCCCCTACACGCGAGGTCGTGTACGCATCAAAACAAACAGCACCCCAATCGGGTGCTGTCTTTCTATATTATTCCAGCTCAAACTCAATCATCAAATACACTTGCGTGGGATAGCGGTGGTGAATGTCGCTCCATTGCTCCATGCCATCGTTGCGCGTTTCCACAAACGATTCATCCGTCAGCGACATCTCACGAATGAACATATAACGCCCCGCTGGCAATTCGCCAAACAAGTGCGTCCAGTTTTCTGTATAATCCCGCGTTTCACCCACCTGCAACGTAAAGCCCAGCGAACGCCAAACTGGCTCGCCCACAATCGGCACAGCCACCCAGCGGCCATCTTCATAGCGCGCCATGTCATAGCCATAACCATAGAAAAAACCTGTGGGTGAGTCATTGCGCAGCGTGAATTCCATGCCCGTGGACATGGCGGAAATATTGCTCACCGCAGCACCCGACGCAGGCTGCCCCGAGGTGATGAAGTCAATGCGATCCTGACGCTGGGCCGCCCACTGCACGGTCAAACCAGCTTCGTCACTCCAGTGCAGTTGCTCAAACTCAATTTCGATGGTTTCAAACACCAACCGATAATTCCCCGGCTCAATCTGCTGCCCACCGCCGCGCCCATGCCATGGCACAAAAATGTTGCGCGCCAAACCGGGCCGCAGATAATACTCCGCGCCTATGCCGGTGTGCTCGTGATGTAACAGCCACGTGTCGGCATAAACATAGAGCCGATAGGCATCGCTGTAGAAGAAAATCTCATCGCTGTCGTTGCGCAGCGTAAAGCTAAAATCAAAGCCGTTGCCGCCCCCCGCGTGAATCGCAAAGGGGCCAGTCGCGTTGGTTTCGCCGCGTGTGGGCGAGGCGGGAGCTTCAATTACACGCGTGTGCGGCAGCAAGCTTGCGCACCCCACCAGCATCACCAATGCCAATATCATCGCCAACAACCGAGCAATCTTTTTCATCGCAAAATCCTCCGAGTATGTTTACCCTTTTGTCGCGCACAGGCAGAGATTCCCTCACTGTCGGTTAAACTTCTTCATTGCACTGTTTCAAAAACTCACGAGATTTCACAACATAATAGGTTGTGTTTCCGTTATCTATCACATAATTAAACGCTTTCTCTGCTTCTTCATAACGTTCACCATGCAAATAGATTTGGCCGAGACGATACTGAGAAACAACTTTGCCGAACAAGCTTTTTTCTCGATTGAATTGGATTAAAAACCATTCTTCAGCACCGGCATAATCTCCTTTTGCAATATTAATTAAAAATTGCTTCTCTGTGTAAAAATTATAGCTCCCATCATACTGTTGCTTCGGAAATTTTTCGCTTTTCAGCACCTCAAGCATATTGCTATGCATGATTTCTGCATTTGCAATATCGTCAGTATTTAAATAATACGAGCATAAATTGTTATAGTAAGTTACTTGATTTATAATCCCTGCACTGTTATTTGAAAAATTCTGAATACTATCTAAAGCATGCTTTGCTTTTTGGATTTCTCCGCTTGCAAAATAGCCCGTGCTTACACCCAACAACACATTAGTTCTTATATTTCCAATTTTTCTGGTTAGGATTTCCTCATATTTTTCAATATAACCATGCGGGGCACATTTCTGCGATAATATATCAACAATTTCATTGTGAAGCTTTCCCGCATATCTCCCTGCAATGGCTGCGGAAACAAGACTCAAAACTATCCAAACAAAAAATGCCAGCAAAGGATGTACCGCTTCAATCGCTAAGACAAGCGTTATTAACACAAGAGCAGCTAATAACGCCAACCCCAAATACATAAATTTAGTGCGTCTGAACATATAGATCATATGACCTACCTCCTTTTTGGCTCCAGTTGCATCACTTCTTCGGCAGCACTTCCAGCCAATAGCCATCCGGGTCCGCAATGAAATAGATACCCATGCCCGGGTTTTCGTAGCAAACCACGCCCATGGCCTTGTGTTTTTCAAGGGCAGCGGCGAAATCCTCGGTCTCAAACGCAAGATGAAATTCGTTGTCGCCCAGATTATACGCCCGCTCCCAGTCGCGCAGCCAGGTCAGCTCCAGCAGATGCCCACCGGTGCCATCACCCAGATAAACGAGCTTAAAGCTGCCATCGGCGGCTGTTTTTTCACGCACCGGCGCAAGACCGAGCGCTTCGGCATAAAACGCCAAGCTCTTGTCTAGGTCACGCACGTTGATGTTGTTGTGTACGAATTTGAATTGCATAGGGGGTATCCTCCGTTATGATTTATTTTGTAGAAAAACGCTCTTAAAAATTAAACCCTGGCATATCACGCGGATATTTTTCGTTGTCACCATCTCGGTCAACCAATTTGCACGGCCTGTCCGTAAAAACAACGTCGTTCAAATAAGCAATAAAATCACAGTCGTTAAAGCATAAACCAATTCCGCCAAAACCAGTAGGCATTCTGTGTTTTGCAGCAGTGGCACTGGTTTCCATCCACTTGTAGAAATCATCGATGTAAACGCGCAAATTTTTCGCCACAACATCAGGCACCAAATAAATTGACGCAGGACTGTCTGCACTTAACCAAATGTGCTTCTTCATCACACATCCAACCTCGCCATATCCTCAATTGTTTCACCACGTATGATCACACGGCTCTCGCCATCACGCACCATCACAACAGGCGGTTTTGGCACGCGATTATAATTGCTCGCCATGGCATAGTTATACGCCCCCGTGCTCAGCACTGCAAGCACATCACCGGGCTGCAACGGCTGCACAAGGGTATGCTCAGCAAGCAGGTCGCCGCTTTCGCAATAGCGCCCTGCAATGGTGTATGTTTCAGTCGCAGACTCCCCTGCCTTGGCCGCGTTGAGCATAGTATATTGCGCGCCATACATCATATAGCGCGGGTTGTCACCCATGCCACCGTCCACACTCACATAAGTACGCACACCGGGGATTTCCTTGACATTACCCACCGTATACAGCGTAATGCCCGCCGGCCCTGGTATCGACCGCCCGGGCTCCAGCAGCAGAAAGGGTTTCTGCAAGCCGAGTGCTGCGCATTGTTGTTCAATCACCCGTGCCACATGCTCGAAATATACTGTGTAGCTCGGCGCGTTGTCGTTGGGCAGATATTTAATGCCAATGCCGCCGCCCAGATTCAGCTGGCTCATCTCAATACCCAGTTCGGCCTTCACTTTTGCCAAAAAGCCCAGCAGAATTTCCGCCGCTAGTTCAAAGGGGGCCACATCAAAAATCTGCGAACCAATGTGGCAGTGAATGCCCACCAGCTGAAGATGCTGTGTTTGTGCAACCGCGCGTGCAGCAGCCATGGCCTCGCCAGTTTCAAGGGCAAAGCCAAACTTCGAGTCAATTTGCCCGGTGCGAATGAACTCATGTGTGTGCGCTTCTACCCCCGGCTTAATGCGCAAAAGTACCTGCACACGCTTGCCCATGCTGTTAAGCAGCGCAATCTCCTGCATATTATCGATGACTATGTAGCCAACGCCTGCATCAAGCGCCATTTCCAGTTCTGCTTTTGACTTGTTGTTGCCATGAAAATAAATGTGCTCGACGGGAAAATCCGCCTGCAATGCGGTGTAAAGCTCCCCTGCCGACACCACATCAAGCCCAAGGCCTTCATCCTTGGCAATGCGGCAGATTTCCTTGCAGCTAAAAGCCTTGCTGGCATACAGTGCCATGCCGTGGCCGTTATAATACCGCGCAATGGAACTTGTGTAGGCACGGCAGTTCTCGCGAATTTGCGCCTCATCCATCACCAGCACAGGCGTGCCATGCTGCGCGGCCAAGTCAAGGCTATCCATCCCACCGATGGTGAGATGCCCTTTTTTGTTAATATTCAAACAATCGGATGTAAACATAATCTCTCCTTATTTTTTCATGGTTAGCGATTATCCATGCCCCTGCGCGCGCAGTTCACCAATCGCAGCCATGATTTTCGCCGTGGCAGCAGCGTTTTCACGCTTGTTTGGGCTTTGCTCCATGCCAAGCTGCGCAAAAGGAATCACCTGACCAATGCGCACCGTCACCCGTGTGCCACGCCCGAGCTTGCCCTCCCAATATAGCGAACACGGTAGAACGTCCGAGTGCGTTTTGCGCGCCAACACCGCAGCACCGTGTTTACCGGGCAGCAGCTTGCCATCATCCGAGCGCGTGCCCTCGGGGAAAATCCCCAAACCAGCACGACCATCTTGTAGCACATCGACAGCGAAATCAATCGCCTGGCGGTCTACCACCACACGGCGCCGCACCGGAAACGCATTAAAATGCGTGCAAGCCCAGCGCGATGCTCCGCTGCGAAAAAGCTCCTGTTTGGCCATGAAACGCCAGCACAACCCCGTTGCCGCTACCAAAAAGCCCGGATCAGCAGCATGCCGATGATTGCAGGCAATAATCACCCCATCCGCCTTGGCAGGCAGGTTTTCGCGGCCATGCACCTCCAGCTTAAACAGCAGGCGAATCAGCCCTGACAGTGGGTGTTTCATCACACGATAAAAGACATAAGGTTTGATGCGATTGAAATTATACATAGCAATCTCCAATTCTAAATGCTTGATGCTTAATGCTAAATGAGTCGAACAATGACATTACCATTCATTCAGCATTACGCATTAAGAATTAAGCATTATTATCTGCACAACACTTTGTATGCTCTCGTCAAGGCTTTGATGGGTCGTATCCAGCACAATGGCGTCATCGGCCTGACGCAGAGGCGCAATGGCGCGGTTCATGTCTTGATGGTCACGGGCGTTCACTTCCTGTAGAACTTTCTCAAGGGGCTCGTCAATGCCTTTTTCCAGCAGTTGATTGCGTCGGCGTTGCGCGCGCATTTCCGCTGTGGCTGTCAGATAAATCTTCACCGACGCGTTGGGCAGCACTACCGTGCCAATGTCGCGTCCGTCCAATATGCTCGGCTGTGCAGCAGCTAAATCGCGCTGCAATTGCAGCAAAAAGTCTCGCACGGCGGGCACTTTGCCCACATCACTCGCCGCAAGCGAAGCCTCCGGCGTGCGGATCGCCTCGCTCACATTTTCACCTGCGAGATATACCTGTTGTTCACCATTGTGATACCGCACGTCCAGCGTAAGTTCAGGCAAACAAGCCGCCACCGCAGCTTCATTTTTTGTATCAACTCCTGCACGCATCACCGCCAAACCAATGGCACGATAGAGCGCCCCAGTGTCGATATACGCCCAGCCCAGCTGCCGCGCCGCCGCCTGTGCAATGGTGCTTTTGCCTGCACCGCTCGGCCCATCAATGGCTATTTGCATGGTATGCCTCCTTTTCTTGTTCTTTTTTGAAAAAAAGAACCAAAAAACTTTAGTCGCTTCGCGGTGAATTTTTTAACGAGAGCATAAGAAACAAGCCCCATTCCCCTCCGTGGAGGGGTGGCACCGCAGTGCCGGGGTGGTTTTCGCGAAGCGACAATTACGCATTACGAATTATGAATTACGAATTACATTCTCCCCTGCCAACACGCCCGTAGCAAACGCAATTTGCAAATTATATCCACCCGTGTAGGCATCCACGTCAATCACTTCACCAGCAAAATATAGGTTAGGGTTGAGCTTAGACTGCATCGTGCCGGGGTGAATTTCCGTTACATTCACGCCGCCGCTGGTGATGATCGCCTCGTCTAGCGGACGAAACGCTGTCACCGTCAGCGTAAATTGCTTCAGCAAGTTCACCAGCACGCCACGTTGTTCACGCGTCACTTGATTGACTTTCGTGCCCGGCGCAATGCCACTGTGCTGCACAATCACAGGTACTAAGCTCTTCGGCAGCAAGGCATTGAGCGCATTGATAAAATTCTTGTTGGGCTGCTCGGCAAAATCACGTAAAATGCGCGTGTCAAGCTTTTCGTGCGATAACCCGGGCTTTAGATCAAGCCAAAGCTGGTAGCGATCAGGCTGCATTTCTCTCATGTGCGAGCTTGCACTGAGCGCCATGGGTCCGCTCACGCCAAAGTGCGTGAACAACAGCTCGCCCTGGTCTTCGTATATGCTGCGGCAGTGGTGGTTATCCCACACTTGCAGGCCAGTGTTGCGCAACGCAAGACCGCTCAGGCGGCTGCAAAACCCCTCATGGCACTCCAGCGGCACCAATGACGGTTTGGGCGTAACAATAGTATGCCCCGCCTGCTGTGCAAGTGCATAACCATCACCCGTGCTGCCGGTTTTTGGATAACTCATGCCACCTGTCGCCACAATAATGCGTAATTCGCAATTCGTAATTCGCAATTGTTCGAGAGAAGTTACTCTTTCGTGCACAAACTTTACACCACTATCTCTCGCATATTTCACCAGTGCATCAGCAACGTCATGGGCGTTGTCGCTTGCGGGAAACACGCGGCCACCGCGCTCAACCTTGCAGGACACACCAAGCTGCTCAAGCAACTCAATAGTATCGGCAGGCATCCAGCGGCTAAACGCGCTGAACAAAAAGCGGCCATTCATCGGCACATTGGCAATCAGCTGCTCAAGCGCAGTGGTATTATTCGTGATATTGCAGCGGCCCTTGCCGGTAATGCGCAGCTTAAGCGCAAGCTTTTCGTTGCGCTCCATCAGCGTGACTTGCGCACCTGCACGCGCCGCCGTTGCCGCGGCCATCAATCCTGCCGGCCCTGCGCCGATGACGATAACGTTGTTCATGGTGTCCTTTCTTGTTCTTTTTTGAAAAAAAGAACCAAAAAACTTTTGCCGCTTCGCGGTGGACATTTAACAAAAGCAAATGAGGAGATACTTGGTGAATATCTTAAGGTGTTGCCAAGGCCTCCCCCTTGGGGAGGTGCACGCGTTAGCGTGACGGTGGGGGGTTAACTAATCTCCCACGTCTCACACCGCTCGCTTCTCTCTCTGGCCATCCTGCCAAAATAGGTAATCTGCCGCTTGGCATAACGCCGCGTTTCGCGTTTAAGATTCTCCACACAAGCCTCAAGAGAGCTTTCACCCCGTAAATACGGTTGCAATTCTTTGTGCCCAATGGCCTGTGCAGCGGTTCCCTGCGGCATCGCTTGGGCTTCCTCCACCAGCCCTTGTGCTAGCATCTCATCCACCCGCGCGTTAATGCGATCATACAACACCTGTCGGTCACGCGCAACCAGATAAATCATCTGTGCATCATAAGGTGTGCCCAAGCGGTGCGATTGCTCATTTTGTGCCGTCAACGTCACCCCGGTGCTGTGAAAAAGCGCAAGCGCATGGTTGATTCGCTTGCTGTCGTTCGGGTGAATGTTTAAAGCCGCCGCAGGGTCTACCTCATGCAGCTGGTGCCATGTGCCCTCAGTTTCATGCTTAATTTCGCCTTCCGTCAGCTGCCAATTCTCCATCACCGCACGAATATATAACCCCGTGCCGCCGCACAGCACCGGCAATTTGCCGCGGCTGTGTATGTCTGCAATGGCCGCATGTGCTAACTTGCAATATTGCTCCACGCTAAAACGTTCACTTGGTTCAATCACGCTAATCAGGTGATGCGGCACGCGAGCGAGCTGCCGAGCACTGGGCTTTGCCGTAGCAATGTCCATGCCGCGATAAACCTGCATGCTGTCGGCCGAAACAACTTCGCCGCCGTGCTGTTCACACAGTTCAATCGCAAGTGAAGTCTTGCCGCTAGCGGTTGGGCCGCAAACCACAAGCAAGGAAATGGACATGCGAATCCTTTCTCGCACCTTTTTTGAAAAAAAGGTGCACAAAAAACTTTAGCCGCTTCGCGGTGGATAATTGATGTCAGTTGAAAAAGCAAGTCCTTTAGGGTGAGGTACGGAGCACAAATCCTCAAACCCTACCGAACATTTTCTCCACCTCGCGCCGCGTCATCGTCACCATCACGGGTCGCCCGTGCGGGCAGTGGCGAATATTCGGCATGGCTAGCAACTGCTGCACAAAATGCTCACGCTCCACCTGCGTGGTGGGATCATTCGCCTTCACCGCTGCACGGCAGGCCGCGCTGTGAAAAATCCAGTCAAGTGCTTCAGTGGTCAGATCCTGCCTTGCAGCCAGTAAATACCCTGCCATTTCGCTCACTTGCGCGTGCAAATCGTGCCCACACAGCAGCATGGGGCACTCGCGCAGCACAGCGGCATCTTCGCCAAACGGTTCGATCAGGAAACCTGCCTGCATCAGCAATTCTCCATGCGCCAGCAGCGCGGCCACTTCATCACGGCCCAAGTTCAACGGCAGCGGACTAAGCAATACCTGCCGCTTCATCTCCCCTGCCTGCGCTTTGAGCTGTTCATATAGCATGCGCTCGTGCGCGGCGTGTTTGTCAATCAGCAGCAATTCGTCGCCCACCTGCGCCAAAAAGTACGTGCCAAACACCTCCACGCAGCTTGCGATGCGAAATTCGTAGTTAAGCACGGACGAAATACTGGGCTTGGTGAGCAGTGTTGGTGCCTCCTCTGCATCAACCTGTAGTGGTGACGGGCGCGCCACCCGAGGTTCGATTTTTATTTCGGGCAGCGGTGTATATGATATGGGTGGCGGGTGGATTGGGGGTGCGGGCGGATTTGCATCCGCACCTGCGGTGGGCAAGTCGCTTCGCTGTGCACGTTCATGGTTTTCATCGAAACACGGACGGTCGAGGGCGACCGGCCCTACAGGCGACACTGACGGTTGCGATAAATCCAATTGCGCATTGTGAATTGCGCATTGTGAGCTGCCCAAAGCGGCTTTTGCCGCCTGATAAACCGCTGAAAACATCGCCTTTTCATGCGCAAAGCGAACTTCGGTTTTCGCAGGATGCACATTCACATCCACCAGTTGCGGTGACATGGTAATATATAACACACAAGCGGGATATCGCCCAGTCATGATACTGCCGCGATAGGCTTGCTCCAGCCCTGCCGACAGCGTGCCATTTTTCACCCACCGCCCGTTAAGAAAGAAATATTGCTGGCTGCGGTTAGCACGCACCGCACTTGGTCTGCACACAAAACCGGTGATTTCAATGCCGCCATTGCTGTCGCGCGCCTCCAGGAGGCTTTCGGCAAATGGCTTGCCCAGCACCGCACGCACCGCGCTTGCCGGGTTGCCGTCGCCGGGCGTGGCAAAACTCTGCTTGCCCTGGCGAATGAATGTAATGGCTACTTCCGGTCTTGCAAGCGCCAGTTTTTCCACCACCGCGCCAACCAGATTCCCTTCACCCATGTCGGTCTTCAAAAACTTCGCACGCGCGGGTGTGTTGAAGAACAAATCCCGCACGATGATCGTCGTGCCCTGCGGACAACCCGCATCGTCAAGCGAAACCTCTTCGCCCGCTTCAATCACATAGCACTGGCCGAGTTCATCGCTCGCGCGGCGGCTGAGCACTTGCACCCGCGCCACCGCAGCAATGCTGGGCAGTGCCTCACCACGAAACCCCAGCGTCAGAATACCATCGAGATCATCTGCCGTGCTGACTTTACTCGTTGCGTGTGTGAGAAATGCCGTGCGCATATCGTCGCGAGAGATGCCGCCGCCATTGTCCGTCACGCGTATATACTCCACCCCGCCGCTGCGAATTTCCACCGTAACGCTGGTTGCACCGGCGTCTAGGGCGTTTTCGCACAGCTCCTTCACCACGCTGGCTGGACGTTCAACCACTTCGCCAGCAGCAATGAGGTCGGCCACGTGTTTGGGCAAAACTTGGATGGGCATCAATTTCCTCGGGCTTTCTTCACAAATTCATGTAATTTTGTCAGCGCTTCAATCGGCGTAAGGGTGTCCACGTCCACATGCTTTAGTTCTTGCACGAGAGAATTCGCAATGCGTAATTCGCAATGCGCAATGAAATCATTTTCTACTGGCTGCACAACTTGTTGCCGTGCAGATAATTGCGCATTGGGCATTGCGCATTGCGAATTGTTTTCCAGCTCCGCAAGAATCACCTTGGCTCGTTTCACCACGCTATTCGGCACACCGGCGAGCTTGGCTACTTCCACGCCAAAGCTGCCATCGGCCGCACCGCGCACCACGCGCCGCAAAAACGTGATTTCATCGCCGCGTTTTTTCACCGCCACCGCATAGTTCTGCACACCGAGTAGCTCTTGCTCAAGCGCCGTCAGCTCGTGATAATGCGTGGCAAACAACGCCTTAGATTGCTGCTTTTGCACGGTATGCTCCAGCACAGCTCTGGCTATCGCCATGCCGTCGTAGGTCGAAGTCCCGCGCCCAATTTCGTCGAAGATAATCAGGCTTTGCGCGGTAGCCTGCTGCAAAATCGCTGCGACCTCTGCCATTTCCACCATAAACGTGCTTTGCCCGGCAGCTAGGTCGTCGCTAGCTCCCACGCGGGTAAAAATCGCATCGCACAGGCCAATGGTTGCACGCTCGGCGGGCACAAAACTGCCCACCTGCGCCATCAGCGTAATCAACGCCACCTGCCGCATAAAGGTTGATTTACCCGCCATGTTCGGCCCGGTAATCACCATGCAGCGGGCACTTCCGCCCAGCTGCGTGTTGTTGCTCACAAAAGGTTGTGCGCCGTCAAGCATGCGCTCCACCACAGGGTGGCGACCCTCGATGATATCCAACTCATCGCGCATGGTGATTTCGGGCTTGCAATAGCCATAATTCACCGCGCAGTCCGCAAAACTGCACAGCACATCCAACGCCGCAACTGCACCTGCCGTTTGGTGCACACGCCGATGATTTTGTGCTAGCTCCTCACGCAGTTGGGTGAAGATTTCCAGCTCCAATTTAGCGGCTCGCTCGCCCGCGCCCAGCACTTTGGCTTCAAGGTCTTTAAGTTCCTGGGTGATGTAGCGTTCACAATTGGCAAGGGTTTGTTTGCGTATGTAATGGTCGGGCACCAGATTTTTGTGTGCGTTGCCCACTTCAATATAATAGCCAAACACGCGGTTATAGCCCACTTTGAGCTTCTTAATGCCGGTGTATTCTTGCTCAGCGGTTTGAATGTCCGCCAGAGCATCTTGCCCACCGACTTGCGCTGCACGCAGCTCATCAAGCTCTGCGCAATAACCCGGGCGAATCATGCCACCTTCGCGTGTGGTGAAGGGCGGCTCGTCCACAATGGTTTGATCCAGCAGTGCATGCAAGTCTTGGCAGGCATCCATCTGTGCCGCCAAACTTTGCAGATAATCTCCCTTGGCAGGCGCAAGAGTAGCTTTGATGTCCGGCAACAAGGCAAGGCAGGCGCAAATCGCGCGCAACTGTCGCGCATTGGCCGATTGATACACCACCCGTGCCATCAGTCGTTCCAGATCATGCATATCCTGCAGCATGTCCATGATATCCAGCCGCATATTGGTTTCGTCGCACAATTCCTGCACCGCCGTTTGTCGCCGCGTGATACGCGCCAAGTGTGTCAGCGGGCGTTCCAGCCATGCACGCAGCAAACGTTTGCCCATCGCACTTTTGCTTTTATCCAGCACCCACAGCAGGGTACCTTTTTTGTCACGCGTGCGCTGGGTTTCGCACAGCTCAAGATTACGCCGCGACGACGCATCAAGTTGCATATAATGACGCTCGCTAAAGCTTTCCACCACGCGAATGGAGCTGCGTGTGCTTTTTTGCGCATGGCGAAGATAATGCAGCGCTGCCCCTAGCGCGCGCATTTCCAGTTCATCGTCTGGCAGTGTGAGTGTCGCGCTTGCCACTTCATCACGCGCTAATTCGCTGCCAAAATAAGCCTCATCATAGGACTCAACCAGAGCTTTGCAGCGTGTGCGAAAAAACTCGGCGATGCGGTTATTTTGCGCAGCAAGCGGCGATAATAATACTTCCGTGGGCATGAACTTGGCCAGTTCATTCACCACCTGCGCAGGCAAATGCTTGCCGCCCAGTTGGGTCACTTCCGCTGTGCCGGTAGAAATATCACAAAAACATAGCCCTGCGCCATCTTGTGTCAGCAGCACGGCAGCTAGGTAGTTATTGCGACTTTCATCCAGCATTTCACTTTCGATCACCGTGCCGGGCGAAATCACGCGAACCACCTCTCGGCGTACCAAGCCCTTGGCGGCAGCGGGGTCTTCGGTTTGCTCGCAAATGGCGAGCTTAAAGCCCTTTGCCACCAGCCTTGCGATGTAACCCTCGGCCGCATGGTGCGGCACGCCACACATGGGCGCACGCTCGGACAAGCCGCAATCGCGTCCAGTGAGCGTGATGTCCAATTCACGTGAAACTGTGATGGCATCATCGAAAAACATCTCATAGAAGTCGCCCAAACGATATAGCAAAATCGCATCCGGATTTTGTTGCCGAATGTCGTGCCATTGCCGCATCATGGGGGTGAGTTGTTCGTAATTCATCATTCGCAATTCTTTGTAATGTAAAGTGTAGAGTGTAAAATGTAAAGTTGTCTACACTTTACACTCTACACTATCAACTATCAGTGGCACCCGCCGCCACAACCACCGCAACCTCCGCCGCCACAACCGCCACCTTTGGCGCGAGGCTCAAATGTCGCAGGATCTTCGCCGTTGGCGCAACCACCCAAAATACCCGTGATGCGCTGCATTAGCTCGTCCAATTCGCTGGTAGCTTGCTGATATTCCAACATCACTGCATTGCTCATCAACGTCGTGTGCAACTGCTTAAACTGCGCGGCATAGGCCTCCATTTTTTCGGGAGCGGCAGCGTTGCCTTTTTGGGCTTCGTTTTGGTATTGCATGCGCACCAGCTCCAGTTCATGCGTTTGCTCGGTGAGAGCGCCGTCTGCCTGGCGGGCATCGTTTGCAGCTACATAGCGCACATATTGCGGAGCAAGCTGCAACGCTGCGCCCAGTTCACGGGTGAGGGTTTCGATATTCGTCATGTGATTTCTCCTTCGCATTTCCAGCCGTTCGCCTGTGTAATTTCCACATCCACAAACGTGCCGATTAAATCTTCTGGGCCATTAAATTCGATGATTTGGTTGCCTGCTGTGCGGCCTGCCAACGCAAGGCGTTTCCCCTGCCCTTCCACCAGCACACGCAGGGTGCAGCCCACCAACGATTGGCATAATTGTGCACCCAGTTCACCTTGCAACGCAGTGAGTTGCTCGAACCACTTAACTTTTTCACTGCGCGGCACTTCGTCAGGCAAGTCTGCGGCTTTCGTGCCTTTGCGCGGTGAAAAAATAAACGTGAACAGCGAGGCGAACTTCACCTGCCGCAACATCTCCAAGGTGTCGCAGAACTGCTCATAGCTTTCCCCGGGAAAGCCTACGATAATATCGCTGGTGATGGAAATATCCGGCATCACCTGTTGTGCATAACGCGCTAAGTCTAGGTATCGCTGTGCGGTGTAGCGACGATTCATGGCGTGCAAAATGGCATCGTTGCCGCACTGCACAGGCAGGTGCAGGTGTCGGCAAATATGCTGCCCTGCAGCCATCACATCAAGCAATTCTCGGGTGCAATCTTTGGGATGACTGGTGGTGAAGCGCAACCAAAAATCGCCGGGAATCGCATCCAGCTCGCGCAACAATCGCGTAAAATCATAGCCATCTTGGTTGTAGGAGTTCACGTTTTGCCCCAGCAGGGTGATTTCTTTGTAGCCTTGCTGCACCAGACCGCGCACTTCCGCAAGAATAGCTTCAGGCTTACGGCTACGCTCTCGCCCGCGTACTAACGGAACAACACAAAAACTGCAAAAATTATCACAGCCAAACATAATGGGCACAAATGCTGAAAAACCACTGCCGCGTTCAATGGGCAGCCCCTCGACGATTTCGTTCTGCTCGGCAGAAATATCGTAGACGCGGCGGCCGGTGGAGTAAAGCTTGTATAGCAGTTCGGGCAGGCGCGGGCTGGCGTGCGTGCCAAACACAAGGTCCACAAAGGGAAAACTTTGCTTGAGTTGCTTGGCCACATGTTCTTGTTGCGGCATGCAGCCGCACAAACCCACACGCAGGTGCTTGTCCGTCTGGCGGCGTTGTTTTAGCCTGCCCACGTTGCCGAACACGCGGTCTTCGGCGTGCTCGCGCACAGCACAGGTGTTGAAGAGGATGAGCTGGGCGTCGTCAGGATTATCGCACAGCACAAAACCGCATTGCAGCAATTGCCCGGCCATGCGCTGGCTATCGGCCTCGTTGGCCTGGCAGCCAAATGTGCGGATATGCGCTCGTGGCGGTTCATTATATTTGGCGACAAGCAAAGCTGCCAGCAGCGAAGCGAACTCCTGCTGCTGTTGCACTTGTTTTGGGGTGATGTTGACCTCTGCGCGTTCCATGGCAACTCCTTTTGCATTATCTATTTAGTATAGCATGTTTTGGGGGAAAGGTCAAGGTGTTTTTATACATACCCATTGACCAGGAAAATATTTTTTCAAAAAACTATTGACTTTTCTGGTCAATTGTGTTATGATAATATCAACGACAGACCAAATCAGTCAATCGGAGGGCGTTTCATGGAAAAACAAGTTAAACAAGCCGATGTTGAAAAATTCATGAGACTTGAGCAACGCAAGCGCAACCGCATTCTCAACGCCGCAATGAAGGAATTCCGCTATGGCTACAAGAAAGCCTCCACGGACGCGATCGTGAAGGATGCGGGCATCTCAAAGGGGTTGCTTTATCACTACTTTGGGTCCAAGGAACAACTGTATGCCTTCTTGGTGCGCTATGTGAATGACTTCATTACCTGCGGTTATTTCGATATGCTCAACGAGGGCAATGCCGATATTTTGGAGATGTTTTGGCAAACAGCACTGCTGAAAAAAGACCTGATTGACCAGCATCCCCATTGGTATGATTTCAGCAACGGCATATATGTGCACAGCAGCGATGCACCCGCTGTGCAAGCCACATTGCTGGCACAAGAGCAGCAAGCCGCCTACGATGAGTTCTGCGCACGCTGCGACCTAAGCTTGTTTCGTGATGACATTGATGCCGAAAAAGCCATCAGCATCATTGGCGTAACCATGGATGACCTCATCAACAGCGAGTGCCACGATGACTACGAGCAATTTCTCAACACCCTGCGTGGGTATCTCGATATTTTCAGAACATGTTTTTACAAGGAGGTAAAAGACTAGTGATTCAATTATTCAAGCAAGCAAAACTGAACAAAATGACCGTATTTTTGCTGCTGGTGTTCACCACGCTGCAAATGGCAGGCACGCTGTTGCTGCCAACGCTAACGGCCGATATCATCAACGATGGTGTGATGGCGCAGAACATGAACTATGTGCTGCGCACCGGCGCATTGATGTTGAGTGTAGCAATCCTTACCGGGCTTTTTTCCGTGCTAAGTACATATTTTTCGTCGGAAGTGGCAACACGGTTTGCAAAAAACACCCGCAAGCGACTGTTCGCACACACGCAACAGCTTTCCTATCAGGACTATAAACACTTTAGCGCGTCCTCATTAATTACCCGCGCAACCAACGACATTGAGCAACTGCAAAGCACGCTGGGCATGTTCTTCGAGATGATGGTGCCCGCGCCGTTTGTTGTGCTCATCGGCATGATATTGGCCTTTGCCCGCGACCCGGCCATGGCATTGATTATCCTCGTTAGCTCAATTGTGATGGTGGTGGTGTTTGGCTTGATAACCACCAAAGTCTTTCCGTTGTTTGCAAAAGTGCAAAAGGGCCTTGACCAAATGAACGGCTCGGTTGCGCAGTACATTTCGGGCATTCGTGTGGTGCGGGCATTCAACCGCACCAAGCTGGAGACCGAGCGCATGGACGAATCTTTTCAGGATTTTGCACGCGTGAACATCAAAATCAATCGCCTGTTTGCCGCGATGATGCCGTTGATTATGTTTGTGATGTCGCTGACCACGGTTGCGATTGTTTGGTTTGGCGGCAGGCGAATTGAAGGCGGCAACATGCAAATCGGCGATATCACGGCTATCATGCAGTATACCGGCAATATTCTCATGTATCTGGTGATGATGGTGTTCGTGGTCATTTACATTCCGCGTGCCAAAGTTTGTGCGCAGCGCATCCGCGAAGTCACAGATTACAAGCCAGAGATCAAAGACGGCGACGCCGAAATTGAAGCGCACACCAAGTTGAGCCTTACATTCAAGGATGTAACATTTCGCTATCAAGATGCCGAAAATGCTGTGCTGAAAAACCTAAATTTCACCTGCAAAGAAGGCACCACCACGGCAATCATCGGGGGCACAGGCAGCGGCAAAAGCACAATTGCAAGGCTGATTCCCCGGCTGATTGACGCAACCAGCGGACAAATCCTACTCAACGGTGTGGATATCAAAGATATCACACAAGAGGAAACCCGCAGCCGCATTGGCTTTGTGCCACAAAAGGCGTTTTTGTTCAGCGGCACCATTGCGGATAATCTGCGCCACGGCAACCCAAGCGCCACGCTCGAAGACATGAAGCACGCAGCCAGCATTGCGCAGTCCGATGACTTTATCATGGAAAAAGACGGCGGTTATGATGCCATGATTTCGCAAGGCGGCAAGAATTTATCAGGCGGGCAGCGGCAACGTATATCCATTGCACGCATGCTGATGAAAAAACCGGATATTTATGTCTTCGATGACAGTTTTTCTGCCCTAGACTTTAAGACTGACGCGGCACTGCGCAACGCATTGAAAGAAATAACAGAAAATGCTATTGTGATCAACATCGCACAGCGCATCAGCACCATTCGCGATGCAGACCAGATTCTTGTTGTGGACGAAGGCGAAATTGTGGGCTGCGGCACGCACGATAAATTGATGAAAACCTGCGAAGTCTATCAGGAAATCGCACACTCACAACTTAGCAAGGAGGAACTTGCCACATGAATGAAGACAACAAAACGTATGACGTAATGGATGGCGGTGCTAGCGGAATGGACACCGACAAAGCAAAAAATAGCGGCAAAACGCTCAAGCGTTTGGTGAAGGCGTTGAAACCGCAGGCATGGCAACTGAGTATAGCGTTTGCATTTGCCATCGCCGGCGTAGTGATGACCCTTTGGGCACCAGAGGTGTTTGCCAATGCCATCAACCTCGTGTTTGCCGGATTGATGGGTGGTGGCATCAACTTTAGGTCTTTGGGTGAGTATGTGCTGCTGCTGGGCGGAATTTATGCGGTGAGCGCAATCTTTATGTACATTCAAGAATATATCATGGCAGAGGTGGGACAAAAGCTCACGTTGCGGCTGCGTGAACAAGTGAGTGCGAAGTTGGCCCGCGTACCACTGAAATATTACGACACGCACAAAAAAGGCGAGATCCTTTCACGTGTGACAAATGACTTGGAACGCTTGAATGAAATCATCAAAGATGCCATCATGCGCTTGTTTACCTCGTTTATCACGATTGTTGGTGCGCTGATTTTGATGTTTCGCATCAACTGGATTTTGACACTCATTGCCATCGGCGCGATATTCTTGGGCATCGTCATTACCATGCTCGTGGGCATCAAGAGCCAAGAGTTGTTTACGAACCGGCAAAAATCGTTGGGCATCTTCAACACCCACATTGAAGAAAGCTTTAGCGGCCAAGTGGAAATTAAAACGTTCACCCTAGAAAAAAACGTGGCGAAACAGGCCAACGAAGCCATTGACCAACTCTATGAAGATGACAAAAAAGCGCAATTCATCATGTTTGCCATCATGCCCATCATCCGGCTGTTCAACCAAATTGGTTATGTGGTGATTGCCGCGCTGGGTGCGATGTTTGTTATCCAAGGCAGGTTTAGTATCGGCCACATCATGTCATTTTTCCAGTATGTGCAGATGTCGCAGGAGCCGCTGACAGAAGCAAGCTTTGTGCTCAATTCCCTGCAATCTGCCATTGCTTCAACTGAGCGCGTGTTTGAAATTCTGGACGAAGAAGAAGATGTGGCCGACGTGAAAGCCGTACGCACGCTGGAAACGCCAAAAGGCGATATTTCATTCGAACATGTGCAGTTTGGCTACACTGACCAATTGCTGATGAATGGCGTGAACTTTGAAGCCAAAGCCGGACAAAAAATCGCCATTGTGGGACCAACCGGCGCCGGAAAGACAACCCTCGTTAACCTGCTGATGCGTTTTTATGAAATCAGCGGTGGCACAATTCGCGTAGACGGCGTGGATATCAAAGAGATGGGGCGGCAGTATCTGCGCAGCTTGTTTGGCATGGTGCTGCAAGACAGCTGGATGTTCGACGGCAGCATCAGCGAAAACATCGCATATGGCCGCCATGATGCGTCACAGGCTGACGTGGTGAAAGCCGCCAAACTGGCACGAGCCGACTACTTCATTCGCACGCTGCCGCAAGGCTACGACACCGTGTTCAATGATGAAAACGCAAATTTATCACAGGGCGAAAAACAGCTGCTGTGTATTGCACGCTGCATTGTGGCTAACCCCACATTCTTATTGCTTGATGAGGCTACCAGCAGCGTTGACACCCGCACCGAGATACACATTCAGAAGGCCATGGATAACCTGATGCGCGGCCGCACCAGTTTCATCATCGCGCACCGGCTAAGCACCATCAAGAACGCTGACATCATTCTCGTGATGGATCAAGGTAATATCGTGGAAACCGGCAGCCACGAAGAACTGCTGAACAGCGGCGGGATGTATAGTGAGATTTACAACAGCCAATTCGCAGGATGAATATTAGCAAAACTCAAGCAAGTATAAACCTGTGATGGGATTTTGCTTTCGGCTGTCCACATAAACACCACGGCCATCGCTGAGCACGGCGACCTCACATGCGCAAATATTGCGCGCAAGTGCTGCATTTGCATGATGTAGCACTTGTTTGCGTTTTTTGTCATAGCATTTAAGAAACGCTGGCATGCTTTGGCCTTTTGTCATGCTTAACATATCACACAGCATGTGGTCGCGCAGGGGCTCGTCTTCCACATTTGGCAGAGCGCGAAAATATGCATACAACTGCGTGGCGTAGTGCTCAAGCGCAGTGGCATGATGCGGTGCAGCACTGCCCATGCCATGGAATAATTGCAACGGTGATAGCTGCGACACCGCAAGCACATAGCGCAATGTGCGTAAAAATCTGCTTTGATTGTAGGTGTGCTGCAACGCGTTTTCAGCGGTTTTGAGCCACGCAAGGTCGCTTTCGCTCATCCATGGGCTGCGAACGATTTCATAGGGCGGCTCTTTGGCATAAACCAGACCAAGCTCCTGTGCCTGATCGCGCAATTCACTGCCATGCAACAGCTTTAGAAAGCCAAGCTGCAGCTTGTGTGCACCCAGTGCGTACGCGCGATTAAAGCCCTGCTCAAAGGTAGCGAGGGTTTCTTGCGGCAAACCGGCAATGAGATCTACATGCACGTGAATATTATCCGCTGCCACCAGGCGGCGGATATTTTTTTCGGCCTGTTCGAGATTTGTTTTGCGTTGCACAGCAGAGAGTGTGGGCGAATGAAAACTTTGCAGCCCAATTTCCAGCTGAATGCGCGCAGGCGCAGCGGCGGCGAGTAAGGCCAGACTTTGCTCGTCAAATAAATCAGCTGCGACTTCAAAATGAAAGCAGCAGTTGCTGTTTAAGCTCAGTACATGCGTCCAGATATCACAAGCCCGCTGCGTGTTTGCGTTGAAGGTGCGATCCACAAACTTGATGGTGCGCGTGCCCGACTGCGTAAGCTTGGTGATTTGCTCTTTTGCTAATGCTAACGGCACAAACTCAAGCTTTTGATTGCCAGACAAACAATAGCTGCAACGAAATGGGCACCCGCGTGAGGTTTCGATGTAAGCAATTCTGCCCGCAAGTGCGCTGAAATACGCGTCGCTATAAGGGCCGGTATACTTTTGAGGACTTCGGGCGGCAAAATTGCCGCCCCTACAGGTTGCACTATTTTCTTGCTCTAGGGTATCAAGCAATGCGGCAAACTGCTGTTCTCCCGGGCCTTGTATCACGTGATCTGCGCCTTGGTTTTGCCAATGTTGCTCGTTGCAAGCAACCTCGGGGCCACCGAGCACGATGATCAAATTGGGCAGATGGCGGCGCAATTGTGCAATCAATTGTGGCAGCATGTGGGCATTCCAAATATACGCGGAAATGCCCAGAACGTCGGGCTGTTGTGCAATAACGCGCTGCGCAATTTCGGCGTAATCTTGGTTGATGGTGGCTTCTATCACAGAAACAGCATGCGCTTGTTGGGCATGCACGGCAATCCCGCTTGCCACCGCCCAAACAGCAAGCGAGGAGTGCACGTATTTTGTGTTGATGGCAAGCAAAGTTATGTTCATGCCTTTTAGTATAACAGATTTTTGCGAGAATGTAAAGCTTGCAATGCAGCGGCAGGTGTGTTAAAATGGTGTTAAGCACAGGAAGAATGGAGAGTTTGCATGCAACCGAACATCATTATCATCAACCCAGACCAAATGCGCGCCGATGCCTTGGCTCACCTAGGCAATGCCGCCGCACACACACCCGTGCTGGATGCCCTGGCGCAGCAAGGGGTGTCGTTTTCCCATGCATTTTGCCAAAACCCTGTTTGCGTGCCCAGCCGCGCAAGCGTGTTCACAGGATTATATCCCCATGTGCATGGGCACCGCACGATGAATCACCTGTTGCAGCCGCATGAGCAAAATCTCTATGGCGACATGAAGCAGGCGGGCTATCACACCATTGCCTGCACGCGCGGCGATCTGATGGCGGGGCAATTCTCCAAGTATCACAAACAACTCATCGATGAATATATCAAAGTGAAGCGGCCACACAAACCCATTGCGCATGCCAAACCCAGCGCTGGTTATTCATTTTTGGATGGCATTATTCCCGATGAGCCGAATATGGATGAACTTCTGGTTGAAGGTGCCATTCGCAGCATGAAAAACCGGCCGAAGAACAAGCCGTTTTTCATGTTCTTGGGGTTGTTTTATCCACATCCGCCCTATCATGTAGAGCAAAAATATTACGACCTCATTGATAAAAACAAGCTGCCGCCGCGTATGCCCACACTAGATGATACGCAGGGCAAGCCCGCCATGGAACAAGCTCTGTGTGAGACCTTGGGCGTGGGCGACTGGGCGGAAGCGCGTTTCGACGAACTGCGCACGATCTATTTGGCGATGTGTGCGAAAGTGGATGACTTGGTCGGGCGCGTGTTGGATGCGCTGAAGGCTGAGGGGATTTTTGACGACACAGCGGTGCTGGTGTTCTCAGACCACGGAGATTACACCGGTGATTTTGGGCTGGTGGAAAAAGCACAAAATTGCTTTCCAGAATGCTTGGTGCGCGTGCCGTTGTTGATTAAACCGCCAAAAGGCTTGGCAGTAGACAGCGGCGTGAATGATAATCTGGTTGAACTGCTGGATGTGTTTGCAACCGTGACGCAGTTGGGCGGCGCGCAGGTGCAACGCAGCCATTTTTCGCGTAGCTTGCTGCCTGCCATGGCCAACAAAAGCTTGCCGCACCGTGAGTTCGTCACCTGCGAAGGTGGCCGCCTGCCCGGTGAAGCACATTGCAGCGAGGTAGAGCAAATTCAGGGGGAATTTGACCGCTATGCGCTGCGGCTGACCATTCAGGCACGCAACAACGGTGAGCACACCAAGGCCGTGATGCTGCGCAACAAACGCTATAAATACATTCGTCGGCTGCAAGAGCAAGATGAGTTCTACGACCTGCAACAGGGCGAGCGCGTGAACGAAATCAACAACCCAAATTACATTGAGCAAGTTGCGCAAATGCAACAGCAAATGCTGGATTGGCTCATTGAAACTTGCGATGTAGTGCCACCAACCCTTGACGAGCGGTTCCCCAAGCAAACGCTGTGGAATAACGCCGTGGCCAATGGTGTGCCTCGCGTGGCAATTCGGCTGGTGACGGCTGGGTTAGGCTTGCTGGGAATCCTCGTTTCGGATTTCATGCGCTGGGTGCGCGGAAAGGCAAAGCGATGATGGATAACCTGTTTTTGCTGCTAAAACCCGCAGGTGGCAGCTGCAACTTGCGCTGTCGCTATTGTTTTTATCGTGGCCATGGCACACTTGAAATCATGACGCCTAACACCCTGCACGCTGTGCTAAGCAAAGCCCTCGCACATGCAACACAGCATTGTACCATTGCTTTTCAGGGTGGCGAACCCACGCTTGCGGGTCTAGATTTCTTTCGGCAGGCGGTGAATATTGCGCGGCAAAACAACCCAAACAATTGCACGCTCACGTTTTTGCTGCAAACCAATGGCGTGTTCATCGACCAAAGCTGGTGCGATTTTTTGCGCAACGAGGAGTTTTTAGTCGGGATTTCGCTAGATGGCCCACGCGCACTGCACAACGCCAATCGCAGCAAATTTGACCAAACCGTCCACGCGCTAAGATTGCTGCAGGCCAACAACGTTGCGGTGAACATCTTGGCGGTACTCACCAAGCAAAGCTGCCATCGCTATGCCGAAATTGACGCGTTTTTTCGCAAGTTGAATGTTGATTTCGTACAATACATTCCCTGCCTTGAACCTTACGGAAAACCGCGTGGCAAGCAGCCTTGGGCACTTGCGCCAAAGGACTACGAAGCCTATTTGAAGACAGCGTTTGATATTTGGTATGATGATATATTGCGTGGAAATTATCGCTCGCATCGCTATTTTGATAATCTGCTAGGCCTGCTGCATGGCCGCCCGCCCGAGGCTTGCGGCATGGCTGGGCAATGTGGATTACAAACGGTGGTGGAGGCCGACGGCAGCGTGTACCCTTGCGATTTTTACGTGCATGAGGACTATTGCCTGGGAAATTTGCGCGAGGATGACATGCGGGATATTGATCAACGACGCGCGCAGTTGCGGTTTATCGAACAAAGCGCACAGCAGCACCCGGATTGCACTGCCTGCTCATGGCACCCGCTATGCCGCGGTGGTTGCCGGCGTGACCGTGATGTTTTTGCTGCACAGCTGGGAAAAAATGTATACTGCGAAGCCATGCAGGGCTTTTTTGCCTATGCTTGGCCAAGGTTATTGCACACGAAACACTTGACAACATCCCAATAATCTGTTATACTATTATCATGCGGAGGGCTACCGAAGTGGTCATAACGGGGCGGTCTTGAAAACCGTTAGGGCGCAAGCCCACGGGGGTTCGAATCCCTCGCCCTCCGCCATATTAAATGACAAAATTTAATACCAAGCGAGCTGCCTGTTATGGGTGGCTCGTTTGGTATATGTGAACTGAAGAATCGCTATATTGCGGGGTTAGCAGGTTTCGACAGGTTGCGCATAGCGGTCATGATGAGCAGCAAAGCGACCCGAAAACCATCATGCGACTCATTTATGATTTTTGTTCCAAAAACAGGGAAAAACATGTTTTTGCACCGCAGGCCATAAATACCCTCTTGCCAGCAGCCCCCAAATGCGGTATAATAGGGATAACGCCGAATATAAGGAGCCCGCCATGCTGCTTGAACCCCTTCTTGCCAAGCTGGAACAGAACATCGCAGACGACCATAACATGCAACGCTTGGCGCAAGCTGGGCTGCTTTCGCGTTCGCAATTATATCGCGAGCTGTACAGCGTAATCGGCCACACAATGGGCGAATACATTCGCCGCCGCAGGCTGTCGAACGCGCTGGCGCTGATTAAAACATCGCAATTTTCACTGGCAGACATCGCCTGCCGGTGCGGGTTTTCGTCGCAGTCGGCACTCAACCGCGCCGTGCGGCAGACCGTTGGCATGACCCCCTCCGCATACAAAACCGGCGAGGCGTACTATTTCTTCCCGCCGTTTGCAGGGCAAGCGTTATTCCCGGTTTCAGTCAAGCCGGAACACATCCCCGCAACACAATGCCTGCGCTATTACGACCCCAAATACATAGGCATTGAAGACCGCGCCCTCGAATGGTTGTTTGCACAGCGCCCCGGCTACAACGGCAGAGTGTTTGGCCGCAGCGGCAAGCAACTTGGCGCGGAGTCTTGCTATGAACTGTACATCGAATCAGACCAAGCAGACCACCCGGTGATTTCTGCGCTGTTCGCAACCACCACTGCGCCAAATGAAGAAGCAAAGATCAACGCCGCGTGGGATTACCTGTACCTAGCATGGTTGGCGGGCAGCATGTTCGAGCGCACCGAGCAGCCCTACTTTGAAGAATACATCATGAAAAACGGCCGACCGGTGAAGCTGCGGCTGTTTCTGCCCATCCAAAGGCGTGCCGATTGCGCCAACATCACGCTTGAACAAAACCCCGCGCTGCATTTTGTTGTCGCTTCTGCAAAGACCGAAAAAGCCGCTGCCCGCGACGTGATGGCGAATTATCCGCAGGCGGCGCAGCATGCAAGGGAGTTCTATGTGCAGCACAACGCACATGGCTGCACTTGTGGGGTGCGAGTGGGTGAGCCTAATGAGGAGCACACGCTCACGCTGCCGCCGGGGCATTATCTTGTGCTGCACAGCCCAGTGATGGGCGACTACCACGCCCTGTGCGAGCGCTTACTCGCCTTCGCGGCAGGCAACAACATGGCTGCTCAGCGTGAAGATTGCTTTGCGGTATACGACGCGCACGCCGGGTTCAAAAACTTGGGCATGAAATTGTATTGTTCGGTGAAATTGTCGCAAAATAATGAAAATTTGGAACTGTGTGAAAAGACAACGCCTCGGCAGATGTGATATAATTGGGTTATCTTAAAGGAAAAAGGAGCAAAATTATGGCACTACCGAACAGAAAACCCGCCCACCAACCCGAAAGCTATGACCCGAAAGTGCCGGAGATTGTGGGCATGGTGGAGCAGGTGCAGGGTAACGTGGAACCGCGAAAACCCTACGTTGTCAAAACCGCCAACGGCGGTAGCTACATCGACGATGCGCCCATGCTGGGATGGGGAAAATGGCAGGACAACACCTACTGCGGCTGCATCGCCGCCGTAACGGAAGTGCTGGGTGCGCCGGTCAGCTACGAAACCCTCATGGGCGTTTCGGGGCTGTGTTACCGCATTGGCATAAAAGTAAACCTAGACCCGAGTTCCGAAATTCCTCAAAACGGCGATGTTTGGGACGATCAGATTAGCGCAGCCATCGGCTATGAAATGTACGCAATTGAGGGTGAACGTAAGCGCGGCAAGCGCGCCAGAGGAAATCTTGATACAGGCAGGCCAGTGCTGGGCATGGGTCTGTTCGCAGACCCGGAGTGGGAGATTCTCACCGGCTACGATAAAACCGCTTTCTTCGGCAGGAGCTATTTTCATACGCAAACCCCTCTCAGCCGACAACCGCTGCCGGATATGCCGGGCGAGTATTTGCGCGCCGTAAACTATCCCGGCGTGTATCCTGAGGGGTTTATGCGATTTTTTGACAAGCCCTGTGAAAAAGGCGATCCTCTCGCCTTGCTGAAGAAATCACTGGAGATTTGCATTGCATATTGGAACCATACCCCTCGCGCTGACAATCGCTTTGGCGAAGCGGCCTACCGCCTGCTGATCGAAAAACTTCAAAACAGCGACGAGGCCTGGAAAGCAGACTGCGGCTGTATGCATTATCATATTGGCTGTCTGGCAGACGCACGTCGCAGCGCATATGTATATCTTCGCGATGCTTCGGCATTGCTTGGCGGTATGAAGCAGCAAAAACTGATGGAGATTGCCGGGGCCTATCAATCCATCGCAGATGATATTCTGGCTGTAACGCCATATGAGATGCTCAACGTGGCTTGGGCAGCGGGCGAAAATGGCGCGGTGGCTTGGAGCGGAGAGGTACGCCATAATCTTGTTGCCATGCTTGAAAAAGCCATCGAAACAGAAAAGCAAATACAGGTAATTGTTAAAGATCTGTTGGAACGCTGGGAAGAGCCGGAAAGCTATGACCCGAAAGCCCCGGAAATTGTTGGCATGGTGGAGCAGGCGCAGGAGCAGCAGGAGAAAATCATCAAAACGTTTGACTACAACGGCATTGCGGTTGATTTGGTAGAATGGCCGAGCACCACATGGTGCGGCAAAATCGGCTATGCGGACAGCAATGGCGATGAGCCGAACGTCGATAAAATCATGGGCGATTTTATGGTGCTGGACACCAAGATTGCAATTGACCGGTATGCAAAAGATTGGGACGCATGCGTCAGCGTGAATTATCTTTCCCCGCAAAATCCAAACGGTGTGATGATTGGCTTTGTTGTCGGTTCCGAGCAGCAGCCGGACGGGTTCGATATTTACAAAGTGCCTGCCGCGCAATACATGCGTATCCGTATGTGCAAGGAAACCGCAAAAGCGCTTGGCCGTAAGACATTCGAAGGCGGTATCCCTCCATATGAGTGGATTGGCGAGCAAATCGCCCCGAAGTTTGGCTATACCTATGGCGATCCTTCGATTCCTATATTTGAATACTACGGCCATTATAACCCGAAAAAGAATGGACACGAATTCACCTATTTGTACGTGCCTGTTCAGCCCAAAAGCTATGACCCGAAAGCACCAGAGATTGTGGGCATGGTGGAGCAGGCGCAGGAGCAACCAGTAGCGCTGCCCTCCGACACCGTTGCTGACCCCTTCGCTGGCGGCGAACCACCGCGCACCAGCAACCGCATCACGGAATATCGCCGCATCCAAAACTGGGAGAATTATTTCCTGGCTTCGGCGATTTGCTCTGTGGCAAAGCTTGTGGGCTTTGACGAAGAGGCGCTGACGATGTTTGCGGAAAACAACGGCAACAAAGGAATGCATTTCTTTTCAGCAATCACGGGCGACATGTTCACGCCCATGTATGATACCCTCGACGAAAAGCCCGCCGACAGCGGCTTCACTGCCTGTTTTTTCGCGCCGCAGGTGATCAAGCGGGCCTTCGCCGCCTTTGGGCGCGATTGCACCTATCTCTCGGCGGCATATATCAAAGAGAATTTGCGCACGGTGACGAACGCCATCAAAGCGTCGATTGACAAGGGCATCCCGGTGTTGGCCTGGGGTATGGGCAATGTGACCTTGCTCAACGGCAATTGCTGCGATCTCATGCCTGAAGGCTGCCTGATCGGTGGTTATGACGGCGACACGCTGCATGTCAATCTCTATTGCGGCCCGGAACGCGTGGAGACAGATGACGACGGCTATACCACCAGCGCGGACGGCCTGCTGGGGAGTAAAGGCCTGTTTTTCGTAGGCGAACCCATCGAAAAGACGCCACTGCCGCAGATATATCGCGAGGCCATCGCCGCCATCCCTTCGCTGCTGACACAGCCGCCTGCCGAGGGTATTCTGTTTGGTAGGGCAGCGTTTGATTTGTGGGCCGATAATCTGTTGGACGAAACGAACTTCACAGGCAAAACAGAAGAAGAACTGGGCGGCCTCATCTGGAGCCTTCACTGCAAGCCCTACTGCAATGTTTGCACCAGCAATGCCGATCATTTCATCAGAGCCGCCGCGCCGGAGGTTGAGATCGCCGCAAAGCTCCTGCCGCTCTATGAACGCTTCTTCAAATGCAAGGACAAGATATGGAAGCTGAGTGGCGGCTTTTATCCACCTGCGAAAAAATTCCGCCAGCGCAAGTTCCGGGCGAAGATCGCAGCGCTCCTGCGGGAAATGGGCGCGATCTGCGGGGAGATATTGAAGGTGTTTGAGGAAGGGGAAGCGAAATGAGCGAACCCAGAAAACCAGGCCAGATATTTTCGGAGGAATAAATAATGCATGGAGATGTTATGGACCATAAATATCATTGCCAACATGCAGCAGAGTTGATTGCCAACACTATGTTGCCTGTGCCGGATGATTATCCGCTTGCTAATGGATTGCCAGAGGATTTTAGAAAGCATTTTTCACAATTGCGCGATTTAATCAAGGAAATGTACCTAGACATAGCAAAGCAACCAGAAGCCTATGGCTTAGTTTTAACGGATTACAACTTACAATCGGCAGATAAAAAATCAAAAGAACACGCTTTAATCATGAAGTCGAAAAATTCTGTAAACAGACTTCCCGACACATTGTTTCGTTTATCACAAAACGGCGAGGTGCATAATCATCAGTTAATTGTTTCCTTGCCGGCTTTTAAGGAATCGCTAAAGCAAACGGCGACATATGGGTTAAGTGCTGTTACGAAGTATGAGTGGATTTTATCCCGACTTGTTGATTTTGGGTTTTCTATTTCCGATTTTAACGGAAAACCCTTTGCTAAAACAGTAAGTTCGTTCACGGTTGAATATCCTGATGCGCCTGAATTGATTGATACGCTCAAAACATTTTGTGATTTATGGCATGAAAACAAAAATCAACAGCAAGAAGCACCAACTCTAGCGTCTATGGTCAGACCTGCGTTGCATTATGGGGGTCATATGAATTTTGACTTTAGATTTACGGCTGACCACGATAAAATCCCAATGGATGATTGGATTAGGTATGAGTTGCAATCACAAGGCTACTCCAAAGATAGAATTTGCTTCTATACCACATTCTATGACTATTCTACAAATTTTACAAATGTAAAATACGATGGGAATTACTTTTTCGATACGAAGCGCATTGTGCATCTTGGCTATAAATGTTTGAGGTTGATTCTTAAAAACCCGAATAATTACATGGACGAAATTACAACAATGCCGGAAGTTATACGTGATGTTTTTGCGAATACGCATTGCCGTTTTTGCGATTTTCAAGAAGCTAAGAAGGAGCGTTGTAAATTCCGGTTTCATTGGACATATAATAATGCCCCAAGAGCCGGATGCGCCTGTTCTTGCTTTATTTTTCCCGATGACGATGCGTCGCTAGTGCCTTATTATTGGCGGTTGTTGGAATTAGAGTATGGCCTTGAAATGGAAACCGTTATGAAAGCTTGATTGTATGCGTTTGCGCAGTGCTTGGGGCCCGAAGCAGCCCGAGGTAGTACGGTTTGTCTATGGTATTAAATTTTGTCACTTTAGACATAACCATTGCACAAAAAGATGCAAGCCCCTCAACCTCGCTAATATAGCGGGATTGAGCACTTTTTCAGCTCTAAAATCACAGCATTGTTTTCGTAGATGCAGTCGCGCCTTTCCCCCGAACTGCCCCGATACAAACTCCCTATACAACAAAATAACCCACCCAAGCCCGAGAATCTCATTTGAGAAGCTCGAGCTTTTTTGCGTTAAAAAACGAAATAGAAAGGAGCGCCCCCATGCACATCATTGAAAAGCTAACGACAATAGGAGCCCCATGCCCCAAAATAAAAACCCAACCCAAGCAACAGAATCACCCCGCGCCCCGCCTCTGCCACCCGTCACCTATGACTGCATTGCCTGCTGTTACATCATCGGCAAGAGTGGCAGGGTTTGCGGTGTGTGTATCAAGAAAAGAAATTTGATGTGGTGGCAATCGATTTGCTTAGAGGCCACAATCAATCATGCGGATGTCTCAGCAGCCGTCATCAGCCGATGGATGAGCAGGCTTTGCTCAGAGTAGAAGAAACTGCGTTAAAACAGCTGTTTTCGGAAAAACCATCTCGAAATAATCGCACGGGATACCTTGGCGTTTCTCCGCGTCCGCATGGAAGGTATAGAGTCATTCTAAACTTCAAAGGAAAAATTTATCGTTTAGGTGATTACGACACCGCGGAAGAAGCCAGCGAAACTTACAAGCAAGCGTAAGCGTCAAATCGGAAAACACTTGTATAGGTGTTTTCCGATTTGACGCTTACGACAATGACATCATATACGCCAATATTGAAACCGAGATATTCGCTCTGCAACGACGACTGGCTGAGCTGAAGGAAGCCCAGCAGGACAGGACGCAGGCCAACGAGAGGCTGGAAGAAATCTTCGCTGTGCTCGAACGGCTCAAATACACCACCATCAACTGGGATGAGAAAATGATTCGGCAGATGGTGCAGTGGGTGAAGGTGATGGGCTGCGGCAAAGTGTTGGTGGTGCTTAAGGGTGGGGTGGAACAGGAAATCGCCTTGGAGCTGACTCAATAAAACTCCCCCTTGCGTTTTTGGATTAAATATGTTACAATGGTGGCAAGAGGGGTATGTATGAATATAGTTTCACGTATGGTTGCCATTGCGTTGGCAACACTGAATTTTATTGGGTTTATGCCCCGAATTGTCGTGGACACTGCGCGGGTGGGGATAAATTACATCACCTTGCAGCGCGACCTGCCCCTGATTGCGCTGGAGCAAATGCAGGAAGATATCGCAACAGCGGTGACACAAACACAGCGGCCATTCGTGCTGGCAACAGGAGAGGACTTCGCTCGTGTGCGTGCACACTTGGCCGACCCAAGCGGTGATGACTTCATTCACAACGCCACGTCCTATGTGTTGGAGCAAGCCGCGTGTTTGCTCAGCACAGAACCCGTGCGCTATTATTTTGCCGACGGCAGGCGTCTGCTGGAGGTATCGCGCGAAACGCTCAATCGCATCATTACGCTGGGTTTTGCTTGGCAAGTTACCGGCAACGAACGCTATGCGCAGCGCGCTTGGCAAGAGCTGGCTCAAGTGTGTTCTTTCCCCAACTGGAATCACAGGCATTTTCTTGACACAGCAGAAATGGCATTGGCGGTAGCTGTTGGCTATGACTGGTTTTATGATGCGTTCACCACTGAGCAAAAAGATTTGCTGGCCAACACGATATATCGCTTTGCGTTTGCTCGCGGCAACCCACGCAGGGTTTTGTCAAACTGGTGGAGTTGGTCACAAACGAACTGGAATCACGTGTGTTTTGGCGGGCTGGGCATTGCCAGCATGGCGCTTGCGCATCGCTTCCCCGCGCATGCGGCCGACTTTTTGCAGCAGGCGTTTTACTCTATGCCCATTGCCATGGCACAATTTCGTCCGCACGGTGCTTATGTGGAAGGCAATAGCTACTGGGATTACGGCGCGTCGTACTTAGTCTATTTCATCAGCACAGCGCGCAACTTTTTGGGCAGCGACTACGGTCTTTCGCAGCTCCCAGGTTTTTATGAACTGGGTTACTTCGCATTGCATTTTAGCACGCCAACTTGGGGCGCGTTTAATGCGGGCGACAACCGCAATAGCCCCTTGTGGACACCCATTAACTTTTGGTTTGCGCGCGAAAACCAAGCGCCCATGCTCGCAGCTTTTCAAAGAATCTCCTACCATGCAGGCATGGTTCGCCCTAGTTCGCCGCTCTTCCCCGCCACAGGAATTCGGGTGACGGTTCCGTCCACGCTGTCGCGGCAGTTTGCGCTAAGCTGCCTTTGGCTTGACCCAAGCATGAACGAAGATTTCGCATCGCTTGAATTCCCAACGTCGGTGCATTTGCAAAGCGACGTTGGCGAAGAGTTCGTGTTCATGCGCGAGCGCTTTGGCGACCCATTTGCCGCCTATGTGGGTATCAAAGGCGGCAACAACAACACAAATCATGGTGACCTAGATATCGGCAATTTTATCTTTGAAAGCCAAGGCATTCGCTGGTTCCACGACCTGGGCCGCGCAGACCGTAACACATCTGGGTTTTTCAATAACTTAGTGCTGGGCGGCCGCTGGCGAAACTATCGCAAGCGCGCCGAAGGCCACAACACGCTTGTGATCAACCCGCATCTTGCCATGGAAGACCAATACCCCTTTGCGGTTGCACGCTTCACTTCGTTTGAGAACAACACCGCTGTGTTAGACATGACGCACGCCTACATGCGCCACGGCGTGCAAAGCGTAACGCGTGAACTGCAAATGCTGCCCGACTACACAGGAATTCGCATCACCGACCACATTGTTTGCCGAATGGACAGCGAAATCTTTTGGTTTGCACACACAAGAGCTGACATTGAAATCGCACCCGATGGCCGCAGTGCTGTGCTTCGCCAAGATGGCAGGAGCATTACGGCAACGCTTGGTGAAGATAGCCTCGGTGTGTTCACGGTGATGAATGCCGAACCGCTGCCGCAATCGCGCGCGCGGCGCAATCCTGATGAAAACCGTGACTACACCAAGCTCACCGTGCACCTGCAAGGCGTGCGCGAAGCGGTGATTTGTGTGACGATCACTAACAGCTAGACGTGCCCCTTTTTAACCGCTTTATCGCTAATTTCTTACAGCATCAAAGAAGGGAGCCTAAAATGGACAAGAGCAAGCACCTAATCTTGGTGAAAGGCGAAGATAAAACGGAACGCATACGCTCCATCAATCAGCAGAACGGCAGAACAGCCATTACTTTCACTAATGGGAAAACTTACTCCTATGCAAATGAAAACGTTGAACACATCCGCTCCAGTTTGGCTCAGCAAAAATCTCGTGATTGTTTTTCGTACCTCAAACGCCTCGCACAGGTTGACAAACTATGCGGCGAGGACGGCAAAAGTATTTTGGGAAAACGCTACGATAATGTTCATTTTGTTCGCGACGATAGCATGCTGGGGGCTTTTTTAAGTGGAGAATTGCCGACTTCTTCTAGCTTGCCGCGCGCAGCGACAATCTATCCGTTTGGTTTCAACGCCAGCCAAAAAGTGGCTGTGGAACAGGCTTTGGGCAATGCACTCAGCATCATTGAAGGGCCGCCTGGCACAGGCAAAACACAAACAATCTTGAATATTATCGCAAATGCAGTAATGAACGGCGAAAGTGTTGCCGTAGTTTCTGGCAACAACTATGCAACGAAAAATGTGCAGGAGAAATTGCAAAAAAATGGAGTTGAGTTTATCTCGGCTTATCTTGGCAATCAACAGAATAAAGATGAGTTTGTTAAGGGGCAAACTACTCACTTGGATATTGCCGCATGGGCGATGCAAGCACAGGAGCAGCAGCTGTTGCGGCAAAAACTGCACACTCAATTTGTGCAATTGCAAGATCTGTTGAAGAACAAGAATGAGCTTGCCGTGTTGCAGCAAGAACTGAAAGCCTTGGAACAAGAACAGCGATATTTCGTGCAGTATTACACCGAATCGTTTCAAGCAAGCTCGCCTTTTCCGCAGCACCGTACATTTCCAGCCCAAACACTGCTCGAACTATGGCTGCTGTTTGAAACTTACGCCGAACGCGAGCAAAAAATCAACTGGCTTGCAAAGTTGAATTTATATTTTCGTTTTGGATTGCGCGGCAAAGCATTTTTCGCGCTTCCCGTGGAGCAAATGATTGCAGTCTGTCAGAAAGAGTTTTACTCGCATAGGCTTGCCGAACTGCGCTTGGAAATCGCCCAACTAAATGATGCACTCGCCAATGCTGATTTTCACCAGCGCATGGAGGAATATACTGCGCATTCTATGCGCTTATTTCAAGCAAAATTAAGTGAAAAGTATCAGACAAACCCCCGAAAAAAATATCAACCGAATGACCTATGGAAAAACGCACAGGCTTTTATACAGGATTATCCCGTGATTTTAAGCACAGTGCATTCATTGCGCAGCAGCCTTTCCGACCAAGTGATATACGATTATGTAATCGTTGATGAAGCCTCGCAAGTGGATTTGGCTGCAGGAGCCTTGGCACTTTCTTGTGCGAAAAAAGCTGTGATTGTAGGTGACCTGAAGCAACTGCCCCCTGTGATAGATTCTGCACAGAAAAAAATTGCAGACGATATTTTTTCAGAATTTCAGCTGCCGAATGCTTATCGTTATTCAGATCACAGCTTATTGCTTTCTCTTTCTGAACTGTTCCCGCAGTCACCAAAAACACTGCTGCGGGAGCATTATCGCTGCCATCCACAGATTATTGGATTTTGCAATCAAAAGTTTTACGACAACCAACTGATTGTTCTCACCAAAGCAAAAAGTAACCAGCCACCCTTTGCGGTTTATCAAACTGTGCCAGGCGACCATTCCCGCAGAGGTTCACGCCTGAATCAACGACAAATTGATGTTATTGAACGGGAAGTCCTCCTAGAACAACAGCTCGACCCGCAGCAAGAGTCTATAGGCATCATCACGCCTTACCGTAATCAGATGGATGCATTGCAAGATGCCTTTGCGGAAAGGGGTATCCAGGCAGCTACTGTGGATAAATTTCAGGGCCAAGAGCGAGATGTTGTCATTTTATCTACTGTAGATAACGAAATCACGGAGTTCACCGACGACGCCAATCGTTTGAATGTTGCAATTTCTCGCGCAATCAATCAGCTTGTTCTGGTTATCAATGGTAATAAGGAACGGCAGGACACAAATATCAGTGACTTAATTCGCTATATACGGTACCATAAAAATGAAGTCATCAATAGCCAGGTTTATTCCATCTTTGATTATTTGTTCAAGGCCTATGCAGAACAAAAAAGAGCATTCTTAACAGGCCGAAAACGAATATCAAAATATGACAGCGAAAACCTCGCCAATGCGCTGATTGAAGATGTTTTAACACAAGAGCGTTTTCACAAATATGATGTTGTGGCACATGTTCCACTGCGCATGCTATTGCGCTCAACCGAGCGCTTGATCGGCGAGCAATTGCGCTATGCCAGCCTTCCCTTAACCCATGTCGACTTCCTGATTTTTAACAAGATGGACAAAACGCCTGTAGTTGCCGTTGAAGTGGACGGCGTTACCTTTCATAAGCCAGGCAGCAAACAAGCCGAAAGAGATGCAATGAAGAACGCCATACTGCAAGCATATGACATTCCGCTTTTACGGTTGCGCACAGATGAAAGTAGTGAGCGCGAACGATTAGAGACTGCATTATCTGCTTAAAGTCATCTTTTTTGTTCAATGCTTACATGTTACAAGCTACATTTTTCGAGGTTAGTTCCTTGATAGATGTGGCTTGTTTTGTTATAATATCTCTTGGTGATGGATGTAAATTCCAGTAAAAAACATCAACATAACAATATCCCCCAGCGGCAATGCAAACGCGTTGCTGTTTATTGTCGTGTCAGCAAGAACGCACCTGCTCAGCTAGCCAGCCTCGAACAACAAATTCATGCTTATCAAAAAATGATTGCACTTAACCCGGAATGGGAATTGGTTGAGATATATTCTGATATCCTCTGGCTTACGGACACAAAAACGCCCCGGCTACAACAAACTCATTCACGATTGCCGCAAGGGCAAAATTGACATGATTATCACAAAATCTATGCGTCGCTTGGGGCGCGATGCGCTGGAACTTATCACGCGAATTCGCGAGTGGAAATCACTCGGCATCACATTATATCTTGAAACAGAAAGGATCAACGCAATGAAAACGGACAATCTCATGCTGGAGGTTCTGGCAGCATTTTCACAAGAAGAAAGCATTTCTCGTAGCGAAGCTATTAAGTTTGGCATTCGTCAAAGTATGCGCAAGGGCAAAGTAAAGCTCAATTCTTCGCAATTCTTAGGTTACACGAAAGATGAAAATGGCCTCTTGGTCATTGTGCCGGAAGAGGCAGCTGTTGTGCGCAAAATCTTCGAGCTCTATCTGCAAGGCTATGGTTGTCGAAAAATTAAGCGCTGGCTTGAAGAAAATAACATCAAAACTGTGACCAGCAAAACCGAGTGGAGCACCTCGACCATTGACCGTATGCTGAGCAATGGGCGACGTTCTCATGCAAAAGACGTTTACGCCGGATGCATTGAGTGGATTGCAGGTGAAGAATACCGGGCAGCAAGCGATGTACTACATCGAAAACGACCATGAGCCGATTATCGACCGGGAAACTTGGATTCGGGTGCAGGAGAGAAAGGGAGTTCAAGCGCTGGGGTGCATGCGGGGTGGGAGTGAAATCATCGAAAACATGCAAAACGAAGTGTTTTAATAAAAGAGCATCTTGCATTTTTGTGAAAAACATGCTACAATGTGTAAGGTATACATAAAGCTTTTATAACTTCACCCTAATGAAATCAGAAAATTTCTGAACGCAAGAGTTGTCATAAAAAGAAAGTAGATATATGACATGGATAAGAATGACATATTCCGAGAAGTGCAGAAACGCTTGATGGACATCCCAATTTTTCTAATTGGAACAGGAGTAACCATACCATTAGGTATACCGGGTATGGATATTTTGGCAACGCATTTGACAAACAATTTGGGAGACAAATATAAAAACGATAGGGTCTGGGAGCAGATTGTAGAAAAACTTGAAACAGGCACTGACTTGGAAAACGCCCTAACAGAAATTAGGGTTGAGGGCGATTTGTTTGAAGACATTACTATTGAAACATGGAATCTAATAACCGAAGCTGACTTACGAGTTTTTCGCCAAGCTAGAATAGCTGGCAAGAGGCTTCCACTCGCAAACCTCATAAATAAGTTTTATCAGCACCATCCTCAATGTCTTAACATAATAACAACCAATTATGATAGGGTAATAGAATATGCTTGTGATCAGATTCGTGTATTGGTTGACACAAGATACCAGGGGAATTATATCCGTTATTTCTCCAATGCTAAGCTTAAAAAAACTAATGTGGTTAATCTTTTGAAGGTTCATGGCTCGCTAGATTTATTTAGAAATTCAGCAGGAATAGTGTGCACTATTCCTTTGCAAGGAGAGTTACCCGAAGGTTTTACGCCGGAAATAATAACTCCAGGGGCTATGAAATATAAGGCTGTATTGACTGGCGATAGTCGAAACATTTTACACGAGGCAGACTCTGTTATTAACGAGGCAAGTGCATTTTTATGCATAGGGTATGGTTTCAATGATGAGCAAATACAAGACCGAGTAATCGCAGGACTTGATGCGGGAAAACCGATTGTTTTAGTCACAAAATGCGTATCTGAAGATGCTGGTCATTTGCTTGCAAATCATAGCAATAACTATGTTATCATTGAAAAAAATCCTGATAAAGAGATGGCAACACGATTTACTATCAACCGAGAGTATGAATACCTTGATGAAACTTATTGGACAATCGATGGTTTTATGCAAATAATATGATGAGGAGAAAGAAATGGGTATTTTTAATTTTGAAAATGAAACACCCTTAGGCGATGTGCAGAGCGTTGACACCGCTACGGTTGTTATTCACGTAACAGCACCGGAGCTACTGTCAAAGCTTCAAGTGAATCATTTGGTAGTTATTCGTTCTTCCAAGCTGGGGAGATATCTAATTGGTCTGGTTAGCAAAATAATGAGAAAATACGGGAACGAAACCGAGCTAACCGAGGGCGATGAAATAGCCACAACTGACATTGTCAAGGTTTCTCTAATTGGAACGTATATCGAAAAAGTTGGAGAAGAAATGGACGTTTTCAAGCGCACACTTGAATCTGTTCCAGAAATTTCTTCTGATTGTTTTTTGATTTCGGATCAAACATTATCTGAATTTATGAGGGTCATTTCAACTAAAAATTTTCAGGACTTGGAACAACCCTTATTGATAGGCAGCTATACCCTAAACGATGAAGCGAGAGCGTGGCTAGATGGCAATAAACTGTTTCAACGACATGCTGTAGTTGTTGGTAGCACAGGCTCAGGCAAATCATTCACTGTGGCAACCATTATTGAGCAGATTGCTAAGTTAAAATCTGCTAACGCAATTCTCTTTGACATTCATGGCGAATATAAACCTTTGGCGGGGGAAGGAATTCAACACTTTAAAATTGCGGGTCCCAATGACGTGAGTGGAAATGACATTCTCTTTTTGCCATATTGGCTTTTAACATATGATGAAATGATTTCTTTCATGTTGGATCGTAGCGACAGTAATGCGCCCAACCAAGCGATGCTATTTTCAAATACCGTGATGAGTGAGAAGAAAAGATATCTTCATCAAGCCGGTAAAACTGATCTAGAGGCAAGTATTACTCTTGATAGCCCAATACCATATTCTCTTTCGGCGCTTCTGCAAACTCTCACGGAATTTGATGAAGAAATGGTGCCTGGTGCAAAGGCCAATACAGAAAAACAAGGTCATTATCATGGAAAATTAACCCGTTTTATTCAAAGGTTGGACAGCAAAAAAACAGACAAGCGACTGAATTTTATGTTTTGTGAAGATGAAGATTTATTAAACTATTCATACATGAGCCAATTATGCGAACAATTAATGAAGCCCTCCGAGGCAGATTGGGGAGGCGTGAAAATCATTGATTTTTCTGAAGTGCCCTCTGATGTTTTGCCTTTAATGGTTTCCCTTATCGCTCGCATCATATTTTATGTTCAGCAATGGATGGAAAAGGAAAAAGTCCATCCAATCGCAATCTTTTGTGATGAAGCGCACTTATATATTCCTCAAAACACCAATCAAAGCATTGAAGATGCCAGTCTAAGCAGTTTTGAGCGAATCGCAAAAGAGGGAAGGAAATATGGGGTTGGGCTTGTGGTAATATCTCAGCGTCCATCTGAAGTGAATCGAACCGTCCTGAGCCAAAGCGGTAATTTCATTGCAATGAGGCTGACTAATGCAGATGACCAAAATGTAATCAAAAAATTACTTCCTGACAGCTTAGGTGATTTCGCAGAGCTCTTGCCTATATTAGATATTGGTGAAGCTTTGGTCGTTGGTGATGCCAGCCTACTTCCCAGCAGAATTAGAGTAACAATGCCAAATAAAAAGCCAAATAGCAATACCCTTAAGTTTTGGGACGAGTGGTCAAAGGAAAACGTTGAGAATTATATTGATATTGCTGTCGAGTCACTTAGACGACAAGTGAAATAGGAAAACCACCTCTTGACAGCAAACTCTTATACTTGGATATAAAGAGGTGGACGCTAATCAAACTTTTGCTAAAGACTCAGTATAAAAATGGGCTTGATTCTTTTCGCAGTTTGTGGTAAAATAAATTCAGAGCTAAATGCATCTTTTTTGTTCAATGATTACACCCCTGCGGGGCGCGTGTCGCTTCGCAGTTTTTTTATATTGATGGGAGGTGGGAGGTGTGGCGAAATGGCAAACTGTAACCCTCGCCGACGTATTAACACCAAAGGGCTATGTGAGAGGGCCGTTTGGCTCGGCATTGCGCAGGAACGAATTGCTTAGTGCGGGCATACCGGTTTATGAACAACAACATGCTATTGATGGCGTGCGTGACTTTCGTTTCTTTGTCAGTGACGAAAAACACCAAAAAATGAAACGATTTGAAACCCAAACAAACGACTTGATTATCAGTTGTTCTGGCACGGTAGGAAAAGTTTCGGTGATCAGTGCAGATGACCCAAGAGGGATTATCAGTCAAGCTCTTTTGATTTTGCGGGCAAACACTGATGTTATCCTTCCGCAATATTTGCAGTATTTTTTCACGTCGGCTGAGGGATACAATGCGATTGTTTCAAGGTCAAGCGGTTCAGTGCAAGTGAATATCGCAAAGCGGGCTGTCATCGAGCAAATTCCGTTAAATCTCCCCGACATTGAAAGCCAGCGTGCCATCGTCAACATTCTAGCCGCCCTTGACGATAAAATCGCCAATAACAAAAAGATAAACCATTGTTTAGAGGAAATGGCAGGGGCGATTTTCAAAAGTTGGTTTGTGGATTTCGAGCCGTGGGGCAGGCAGCAACCTCATGGATGGACTCGGGGTAAGGCAGAGGATTTTTTTGATATTTCTATCGGTAAAACTCCACCGCGCAAAGAGCCAAAATGGTTCACCACAAACCCGCACGATGTTATTTGGGTTTCTATTTCCAATATGGGCAGTTGCGGAATGTATATCAGCGACAGTTCAGAATATCTGACAGTCGAATCCATAGAGCATTTCAATGTAAAGGTTGTACCAAGTGGCACGGTGCTGCTGAGCTTTAAATTAACGGTTGGTCGAGTAGCAATTGCTGACGGCGATATGGCTACAAACGAAGCTATCGCACATTTTAAGCAACCAAGCCACGAAACACTGGAATACCTATATTGCTACTTGAAGGCGTTTGATTATCAGTCGCTTGGCAACACCTCGTCTATCGCAACGGCAGTCAATTCAAAGACCATCAAAGCAATGCCGTTCATCATGCCGGATGAAAAGGCAATTGCAGATTTTCACGCTGCAACCGCTCCGTTATTCGAGCAGGCGCGTGTCAATCTTCAAGAATCCACCCACCTCGCCGCCCTACGCGACACACTGCTGCCCCGCCTGATGTCCGGTGAGCTGAAGGTATAACTGATGATGAGGAGAAAAAGATGAACAAAACCAACACCGCCGCGATCGGGTTTGAAGACCAAATTTGGAAGGCAGCAGACACCCTGCGCGGCAACATGGATGCAGCGGAGTATAAACACGTTGTGCTTGGGCTGATTTTTTTGAAATATATCTCGGACAAGTTCGAGGAACGATATCATGAACTAATCGAACACGGCGACGAAGATGACGTGGAAGATAGGGATGCATACCTAGAGAAAAACATATTCTTTGTGCCACCGCCTGCACGATGGAATGTGATCGCCGAAGCTGCGCACAAAGCGGAAATCGGCACGGTGATTGACGATGCCATGCGTGCGATCGAAAAAGAAAACAAGCGGCTGAAAGACATCTTGCCGAAAAATTACGCCCGCAATGAACTGGACAAACGCCGCCTTGGCAACGTGGTTGACCTGTTTACCAACATACAGATGATTGAACACGGCACAGACCAAGACATTCTCGGGCGCACCTATGAATATTGCCTTGCCAAATTTGCCGAGCAAGAAGGCAAGCGGGCGGGCGAATTCTACACACCATCATGCGTGGTGCGCACACTGGTTGAAGTATTACAGCCATTCGAGGGGCGTGTATATGACCCATGCTGCGGCAGCGGCGGCATGTTCGTGCAATCCACCGATTTCGTGAAAAGCCATGCCGGTAACATCGGCAATCTTTCGATTTATGGACAGGACGCAAACCCAACCACGCGCAAAATGGCATTGATGAACCTTGCCATTCGCGGAATTGAAGCAGACTTGGGCGGATACAACGCCGACACCTTTCACAATAATCTGCACCCAACATTAAAGGCCGACTTTATTCTTGCGAACCCGCCATTTAATCTGTCAGACTGGAACGACGGTTCGCTTAACGATGACCCGCGCTTTAAATACGGCTTGCCGCCAGCAGGCAACGCCAACTTTGCGTGGGTTCAGCACATGATTCATCACCTTAAGCCCAACGGAAAAATTGGGCTTGTGCTTGCCAACGGCTCGCTGTCTTCACAAAGCAGCGGCGAGGGCGAAATTCGCAAAAAGATCATAGAAGACGACTTGGTGGAAAGCATTATTGCCATGCCTACACAACTATTCTACACCACGCAAATCCCTGTGTCGCTGTGGTTTATCAACCGCAACAAAAAGCAAAAGGGCAAAACGCTCTTCATCAATGCGAGCAAAATGGGCACGATGGTTTCACGCAAAAATCGTGACATGACAGCCGAAGACATCAATAAAATTGCTGCAACATTCAAGGCGTTCCACGAGGGCTCGCTTGAAGATGTGAAGGGTTTTTGCGCCGCTGTTTCCACTGAGGAAATTGCCCAGCAGGATTACATTCTCACACCGGGGCGCTATGTTGGGCAGGCAGAGCAGGCGGACGATGGCGAGCCCTTTGACGAAAAAATGGCACGACTGACAAGCGAGTTGTCGGTGTTGTTCAAGCGTTCGCGCGAGCTAGAGGAGGAAATCCGGCAGCGTTTGGGGGCGATTGGGTATGAGGTGTAAACTGGGTGACGTTTGCAAAATAGAAAAAACTAAGGCAACGATATATAATTTTACACAAAACCGGCAAAAGGGATGCCCTGCGAAGCAAAACTCCGCAGGGCGGGCGGTTATCTCCTTGTGAGAATGACGGTTGAACTGGGTACAAGTGGGTGCGTGGTGAGCAAAGTCATGGTCATTTGGTTGCCGCGAATTTCATAGCTCCATTCTTGGTCAACTCCAAATCCCCTGATAGTCATCACACCCCTGCGTGTTGACCATTGAAATTCGCCAATCATGTGGTTTGTACCAGTTCCGTTTGCACGAAATGTCTTGAACGGCTGACCGTGCACGTCCCACGACCCTACAACGGCTTCCGTTTGGCCGCTGTCGCCTCCTACGCCGCCAGCGCAACCAAACAGAGCAAAGACGAATAGCGCCAAGATGGGTATGATAAGTAATTTTCTCACGTGTTCACCTCCTTTCTAAAGGCTTGTACACTATTATACTCAATTTATTGGGCATTGTCAATACGTTAAGTATGATAAACTTGTCATGAGGTGAAAATTCATGATAAGTTATGAGCCGTTCTATAAGACGTTGACCGACAAAGGCGTGACCGAATACCAGTTGATTTTCAAGCATGGTTTTTCTGCGCATATTCTACACCGCATGAAACATGGCGAGGCTATCACCACAAAAACGCTTGATACCCTGTGTTTCATCTTGAATTGCCCTGTGACCGCCGTGCTGGAATACGTTGAGGACAAGTGAAAACCGCCCCTTTCGGAGCGGCTGAACGAGGTTTATTCTGCTGGGTATTCCAACACTTGCTTTAGCCTTTTATCAAACTCAGTTAATTCTTCTTCGTCCATGCTTTCGCTAAGGAAGTCATCAAAGGTTATTTGAACGTCCTGCCCAAAAAGAGTTTCAAAATGTCTTTCGTATTCCTTTGCGGTTTTGGATATTCGCGCTATCCCTAGTAGCTGCCCCAGATGTTGCCTTAGATCCGTTCTGCCGACTTCCTCTAGGAACTGAAACAATCGCTTGCTTTTGTTTTTCGGGTCTGCGCCTTTTGCGTCAACCAGCAAATTGTAAATCTCGGAATTGCTATTTGCCAACGGTCGATAAACTTGCTTTACTGTCAAATGCTTGAACTTCCACGGCTTGTTTCTTTTGGGCGGCGTTAGATTATACAATCTATACCATTCAGCATAAAGCTGGTTTGGAAACTCTTTTTCGTACTCCTTGGCTTCATTTGCCACGAACATCTTGAAAGAGCGTATCACCTGTTCACGTGTTGCGTCATATCCAGTTATGGCGTAAACCAAACCTTTTATGCCTAGCTTGGCAGAGGCGTTGAGCAAAACTTGCGCTTGTGCAATTACGTTGGCGTATCTAATTTCGTCCAATTCTTTGCTCGCGTGTGCGGACAGAATGGCTTTGCAAACGTCAATCAAATCCGTCACATCGAACCCATTTGTTATAGTTCCCGCCACCACGGAAGAATCCTTAAATGTCAAGGGATTTTCAATCTTTTTCTTCAATCCCACCACCACGTGTTTTGACATTGTTTTGGTAGAAACAAAACGCGGTAATGCGCTTCCGCTTGTGTCAGTCAGGCCTATAGCCGCCGCCATTCCCCTTTGGCTTATGACTGCCGTGCCGCCCTCGTCATCTAGCACATGGCACTCAACATCAAAATCAAAGCCGTAGTCCTTGAAATTGCCCTTCTTTACTGACGTCAATGTAGGTTCTTTCTTAGCTTCCAGTTCCACGCTTGTGGTTGGTTCGATTTTCTTATCCATTGACTAACCTCCTATAAGTAGTTCTAACTTCAGTGTTCGCAAGCAGCAGATTGAACCGTTGCGCTTCAGTGTTTGTGCGCGTGTTGTAACGAAACACAAACTCATCAATGTAATTCTGCAAGTGCTTTTGTGACGTGAAATGGTAAATGCCAATGATACCGCGCTTTAGCAATGACCAAAAGCCCTCAATCGTGTTTGTGTGCGCCACGCCGTCAACGTAAACCCCTGCGCCGTGATGAACTACGAAATGCTCGTAGATTTTCGATAGGCTATTGTAGCCACACCATTCGTCTGTATGTAGGCTTGCGCTGCTTTTTACATGGCGCATGACCTCGCGGCTCAATGTCTTGGCTTGAACGTTGTCAACTTTGCGAGCGTTCAGTTTTCCGCCTCGCGACACCATACCGACCACTGGCGTTTTATCTTTCGTGCTACGGCCTTGGCAGTTTTCGACTTTCTTGCTGACATGACGGTTTTTGTTCTTACCACCCACGTAGGTTTCGTCTACTTCTACATTGCCGTCAAGGTCGTTATCGTTTTCGATACCAAAACACTTGCGAATACGATGTAGCATGAACCAAGCAGTCTTTTGAGTAACGTCAATGTCACGCGCAAGCTGGTGGGAAGAAATGCCCTTTTTGTGCGAGGTAACAAGCCATACCGCCACAAACCACTTTTGCAAAACGATTTTCGTGTTATCAAGCATTGTGCCAGTCTTGACGTTGAAGTAACGCCCAGTGTTGCGGCAACGGTACTTATTGCCCTTGCACTCGTACACCGTGGAAGTTTCATCGAATGGGCTAACAACCTTGCCGCCCCAGCGTAAAGCCTCTAGGTGGTCGATACAAGCTTGCTCATCTGGAAATGCTTTCAGCAGGTCGTAAAGCGAGTTGAAGTTTTTGTTAATCATGATTAAAGTGCCTTTCTGTAAACTACAATACTATTGTAGCATACTTCTTGGCACTTGTCAAGTGTTTTGTGTAAACTAATATATAATTACCAAAACTAATATCAGCCCCAAGGCAAATGAATATTATCGTTTATTTAGCTTGCCAGCTTTCGACAACGAAAAAACACCAGAATACACGCTTGGCGAAGCAATCAAAAGCGGAAAGCTGCAAGTGAATCAAAATACCATTTTGTACAACAAGCTTAATGTTCGCTTTAAGCGCGTTTGGAACATTGATTTTGCACCGACAAAAAATTGTATTTGCTCAACTGAATATTTAACTTTAAAGCCCGATGGAATAGATCGTGACTATCTTTATTATGTTCTGATTTCCGAGCACTTAACCCAGACCATGGAGGGACATAGAACAGGAACTTCCAGTAGTCATCAAAGAATAAAACCGGAAAGTCTGCTCAATTATGAAATAGACCTCCCAGATCTTGAAACCCAACATGCCATCGCTGACAGATCGCAACGACCTTGATGACCAACTTTTCGCGCAGTTTGCAAAGTGTGCTGAGTTCTTGCGGCAATCGCCTGTGCAGGCTGAAAGCCGCACGCACTTAAAAGAACTGCTTGCAGGGCGGCAAGCCAACGGCATCATTTTCACCACCATGCAAAAATTTGAAGAATCCAGCGAACCGCTGAGCGAACGGCGCAATATTGTGGTGATGGCGGACGAGGCCCACCGCGGGCAATATGGACTTGAAGAAAAAATCGACGCCGAAACTGGGCGGATAAAAATCGGCACAGCAAGGTTGATTCGTGATAGCTTGCCGAATGCGACCTACATAGGATTTACGGGTACGCCGATTTCAAGCAAAGACCGCTCAACGATTGAGGTATTCGGCGATTACATTGACGTTTATGACATGACCCAAGCCGTTGAAGACGGTGCAACGCGCCCTGTTTACTACGAAAGCCGCGTGATTCATCTGAAGCTTGACGAAGATATGCTGCGGCTGATTGATGCTGAATATGATGTGATGGCCCAAAACGCCGCAGAATACGCCATTGAAAAAAGCAAGAAGGAACTCGGCCGAATGGAATCCATCCTCGGCGCGGAACAAACCGTGGATGCGCTTTGCCATGACATCATCGCGCACTATGAGGACAGCCGCCAATATGAGCAAACCGGCAAGGCAATGATCGTGGCTTACTCCCGCGCGATTGCCATGCGTATTTACCAGAAAATGCTTGAGCTGCGCCCCGAATGGACGGAAAAGGTCGGTGTTGTGATGACGGAAAGCAACAAAGACCCCGAAGAATGGCGAGACATCATTGGCAACAAACGCCGCCGCGACGAACTTGCGGGAAAATTCAAAGACAACGACGACCCGATGAAAATCGCCATTGTCGTGGACATGTGGCTGACTGGTTTTGATGTACCGTCACTTGCTACGATGTATATCTACAAACCCATGGCCGGACATAACCTCATGCAAGCCATCGCCCGTGTGAACCGTGTTTATCAAGACAAAGAGGGCGGCCTTGTGGTCGACTATGTGGGCATTGCCTCGGCACTGAAGCGAGCGATGAACGACTACACCAACCGCGACAAGCAAAACTATGGCGAGCAGGACATCGCAAAAACCGCGTTGCCTAAATTTGTTGAGAAATTGGAGGTCTGCCGAACTCTCATGCACGGGTTTGATTACTCAACCTTCATGAACGAAAAAGCGACCGACCTCATTCGTGCCAAAGCCATCAGCGGCGGCGTGAACTTTTTGTCGGCGCTTGAGCAGACAAAAGAAAAAGAGACGTTCATCAAAGAAGCCATGCTGCTGCGCCAGGCCTTGTCGCTTTGCCGCTCATTATTGCATGCGCAGCAACGATTCGAGGCGGCATATTTTGAAGCCGTGCGCACTTTGCTTACTCGTTTTATGGGCGACGGCAAGCAGATATCGCTGAAGGAAATCAACGAGCGCATCAATGCGCTACTGAAAGCAAGCATTCAAAGCGAGGGCGTGATCAACCTTTTTTCAGACAAAGAGAAGGATTTTTCGCTGTTCGACGAAAAATTCCTGGCCGAAATCGCGAACATGAAAGAGAAAAACCTTGCACTTGAGCTGCTGAAGAAGCTGCTTGCCGAGCAAATTAAAACCTATAAACGCACCAACCTCGTAAAGTCCGAGATGTTCTCGCAACGCATGGCGCAATGCATGAAGTCTTATATCAATGGGTTGATTTCCAATGAGCAAGTCATCGCCGAATTGATGAGCATGGCCAACGAGATGGCTGCCGCCAGCGCTCAAGGGCAGGCGCTGGGGCTGACAGACGAGGAACTTGCCTTCTACGATGCGTTGACAAAACCGCAAGCTGTTCGTGATTTTTATCAAAACAGCGAACTGGTGGCCTTGACGCAGGAGCTGACTGATATGCTGCGCCGCAACCGCACAATTGACTGGCAAAAGAAAGAGTCCGCTCGGGCAGGCATGCGGCGCTTGGTGAAAAAGTTGCTAAAGCGATATAAATACCCGCCGGAGGGCCTGGAAGATGCCATCGCAACCGTGATTGGGCAATGCGAAATGTGGGCGGATAGTTAAGGCGTTTTCGCGCGAGGTGTGAACGATTTTTTCTTGAAGTATTCACATCAGTTTAAATATCCGTTTTTATGATCACAAGTGCAGGCACGTAAACAACGCATCATTGTTTACGCGCCTACTGTATTTTTTATCTCAAGGTTTTTCACGGCTATGCTTGCGGGAATCTGCACTGCGCCGTGGGCAAGGCGTGTTTTCTCATGATTTTTTCCTTTCGGATACTTTGTGTGTTGCCTGTTGTCGCTACTTCACTGGGTACCAATGATATGATATCTCATCCTCGCTTGGCTCCCTCCAAACATTATATACCTCCACATGCCCAGAAATCGTGCCGTTGAAGGTGTAGCCAAGTTTCGGTGCGTTGCTGTGCCCGTCAAAATGGGTGCCTTTGTACGCAAAGCACAGCCACTTTGATGCGTCGATTTTCTTGATGCAAGCACCTTGTTCCATCAGAGCTTGCATATCTATGACATCGGATTCAAACAGGCCAACCGTCGTGCGCCAAGTGCCGTGCTTTTGGGAGTCCAAATCGTGTGAGCCAAAGTTCAAACATGGTGCGCCAGGCTTGCCGTATTTGCGCAGCAACTCAAATCGCCCGTCCGCCACGAGCTTATCGAAGAAATTCCCCGGGTCACCATCATACTCTGTCATGTAAGTGGTGAAGCCGACGATGGCAAACTTGTTTTTTGTCATCAGGCTGGTTTTGTGTCCGCATTTCTCCACGCTGTCCGGGATTTCAAGCGAAGTTTCTTCGATAATTTCCACGGCCTTGATGGGAATGAGTAAATCAAGCTGCCGCTCAGCGTCGGGGTTTTGGAGGTTTAGCTGCTCCTCCAGCGTAAGGCTCACGCCACCAAAGCTATTGACTTCCTCCAAGTGCGGGTCAACGCGCGTAAAGCCAACGTTATATTGATATTCGTCGCTTTCGTTGACCCAATCCTGCAAGCCAAGCCAGGTTTCGAAAACGCTTTCGGGTTTTGCTACATACGCGGCAAATAGTCCACCGTGGAATTGTTTTTTCTCAAACGGCTCAGCAACCTCCATGTCGTGCGGGATCGATACCCACATTTCATGCCCGGGCAGGTCATTGCCAAGAGGATGGTTGAAGCCAAACTGCCGTAAATCAGGCTTGATGGCCAACAGATTGTGCTTTTTGATGAATTTGCTGATCTTTTGGGCGGTTTTCTCCTCCGGGTTTTTGCACACCAGACGGATAGCCGCCACCGTCATGGGAGGCAAATGCACGACCCGAACGTCATGCAATTTGTTTAACACCTCAGTTGCTTTGTGGAATGCGTCCATGGAAATTCGCTCCTTCATATGATTTTTTGAAAGCGACATGGAATCCACAATGGAAAGAATCGATGAATCAGACAGCACGTCCACGTCCAGCTTGATATCGGCTCGTTGCTGCAATTGATTGGCCAAATGGCTCAAGATGTCTTTGACGAGAGAAAGCGCGTTGATCTCATCGTCCAGCTCGCGGATGTTTTGCCGGAAGATTTCGACCGCTTCGGATGCGTCCGGCTGGTTCAAAATCGCGCTAATTTGGCGCATAGGGACACGTAGTTTGCGCAGAATAATAATCTGCCGCAGGCGCAGCAGCGCGGTTTCGTCATACACTCGGTAAGCGTAGTCTTCTTTGCGCTGGCTTTCAATCAGGCCAATTTGCTCGTAATACCGCAGCATTCGTGCAGACACGCCATAGGCCTTTGATACTTGGTTGATTGTTTGCAATTGCATGGTTCCATCACCTCCTTCATCAATCATTATAAAGCACGACACGGTGTCGTAGTCAATAGGAAAATGAAAATATTATTTATAGTTTTCCCATGCCCCTCATATATAGTAAATTTTTCACAGCCACATCGCCGCGCCACCAGTTTTTTGCTGATGCCCCATGCCTCAGGATAGCGACAAAATTCTCTCAAACTGCTCTATCGCTTCCATGTCTTTTTGCATGGCTCGGCGTCCCTCGTCGGCAAGTTTTTTACGCATGGCAAGGTCAGCAAATTTATCCGTTTTGAAGTCGTCCATTGAAAAGCCAATCTCCCACAAATAGCCGCCATATTTCGCGCAGCTCTCTAACGCGGCAACTGCGGCTTTTAGCTCCTTGCGCCACTCGGGGTAATGCTTGGCCAGCGAGCGATAATAAGGCAGCACCGCGTTGCGTCCCCAAATCTGGCATAAGCCATCGCAATAAATGCCCATTCTGGCTCCAACTTCTTCGGGAGATACGTGCGAAAAATCGCTGAATTCGATGTCGTGCAAATATGCCTCCCATGCTGCAAAACCAACGTGCATGCCGTTTATCTTGTCGGTCATTCGGGCACGGCTAACGATGAGTTTCAGCAATTCGAGAAACCGCTCCCGTTCAGGCAAGGGTACAGCTTTGCTTTTCAATATCACATACGCCGAAACGGCTTCTTCCCAGTTTTCGTGCGTGATGGTTTCAGAAAACTTTTCGTTGTAAGCGTCTTCGCCGTCAAGCCCACTTTTTGTGATAATCACACTGCCATCATGCTCATAGCCGATGGTCACACAAGGCCTGTGGAACTTGCTGTTTTTGTGGTTGCCCATGTGGTGCAAAATGGGGTAGCCGTTGTCGATAGAATCAACAAAATCACGCCTTATCTGTTCACTGTCGGTGTTCAACGGCTTGCCGTCGCTGTCACGCAACACGTTAACATACTTGGCATCCCAGCCAAAGGTTTTCAGCAGGCGTATCATGGTTTCAAAAGGCGTTTGGTCAATGCTGTCCAATACCTCATAGCCGTGCCGCCAATCATTGGGTTTCCACACAAAACGGTTGGCCATGCCGCTGTATACGGCAAGTTCTGCACGGTCAATTGCCTCGCCTGCGCCCGCAAACGTTGCTGCCAATAGATTTAAATCATAGTCAACCTCGTTGCCGTTGTAGTCCACGTTCGGGAAATTGGGGATGATTTTTCTGCGCATATTAAAGCCTCCTCGAATATCAATGTTGATGGAGAGGGAATGGAAATATTGCAGCGTGGATGGTTGCTGGCGCGCGACGGATGGCGTAACGCCGTGAAACCGCGTGAAGGCTTTGGTGAAGCTTTCGGCGGTTTCATAGCCATATTTCAGGGCAATATCGAGAACCTTCACGTCAGACTCCACCAGCTCCTGCCCAGCCAGGGACAACCGCCGGGAACGAATATAGTCCCCGGCAGTCATGCCCGTGACGATGCTAAAAATGCGCTGAAAGTTCGCATTGGACGAATTGGCGCTGCGTGCGATGTCTTCAAGATATAGCTCTTGCGTCAACCTGCCTTCAATGAACCCGATGGCGCTCTGCATTTCCTTTATCCAGTACATATTCCAGTCCCTCCCATTGAGGATAGTATATCATATAAGCGCAGTATTGTCTTGTCATGGAGTGCTCAATTGTGTCTGATTCAATAATTTGACCGCTTTTATTGATAAATCTCCATGCCCGCAAAGCCACCATCATATATTTCGCCGGTGTCGGGGTTGCGTGCGCCTGATGAATACACAAAGCCTGTTTTGCCATAGCGCCCAGTTTTATTTTCGTCGTAGTAATCGCTGTCCATGCAAACGCGCAAAGCCTTCACGCACACCACAGCGCAAGATGAATCGCCTGGTGCAAGCTCGCGTTCCCACACAAATTCGCATTCGATATTGAGGAAACACTCCGCAATACGCGGTGCGTTGATGCTAGTAGCAGGCTCAGCCGTTAGCCCCGCTGCTGTGATTTCGTCTGTTTCAAACTGATTGACCTCAATCGTTTTCCAGCACTTGTCCATCAAATCCCGCGCGGGGAAATTCAGCACGCAGCAGCTGGTTTCTCGCAGCGATGTCAGCATGTGATTCCACGCTGGCACCCAGCCAAGCAGGCAGTAAAGCTCACCGTTATTTTCAGTGAAAACCGAGCGGCTTTGAAAGCAGGCGTTTTGCTTTCCATTGGATTTATAGCTGGTGACCACAAACAGGGGCGAGGGCATGCCAACCAGCGGGCCAGCCCATGAGCCGTGGCCGGTGAGCTCGCCGGGCCATTGTTCGGTAAAAGTTTCGGGGCGTTGTGCAAATTCTTTTTTCATGATGTTTACCCTTTCATTTTCAGCAATATCTCAACAATTACATAAGATTTCCACCAGTTTTGGCTAATGGCAAATGCCGCGGGGTATTTATTTTTCTTGCCCCAGTTCCACGGTATTTCCCATGAGCCATCGTCCTGCTGCTCGCTTATGGAGGAATCTTCGGTTTCTTTTTCTTGCAGTTTTTGTGCAAGCGCTTGTGCATCAAACACGTCAGCAACATCGACCGGCTTTGTCCATTCCAGCAAGTTTTTGTAGCAATTGTTGAGGAAGCTGATGGTGTTTTCAGCGGCCATAAACCAGTCTGCCGCTTCTTTTGCAACACGCACCCCAAGCGCATGCACTTCACTGCCCGGTTGTGCAAACCGCAGAATAAACCCAGCCAATGCGGCAGTGGGGTTATAGTTTGGCTCGCTTGCTTGATTTTTTTTGGGCGGATTCCACCACGGCGCGTGGGGATAATCGGCATTGCTTTGGGGGCAAGTTGCCCATAGCCGTCCATCAAAATCTTTGCCGCTGCCAAGATAACGCAAAATGCCTTGCATGATGGGATGACTTGCATCGTCAAAACCAATTTCGTGCAGCAGTTCGCAGGCGACCCACGTTGCAATCGGCGTGGTGTTTGGGTTCCAGTTGTCAAGTTCGAGGGCATGGCCAAAGCCGCCGTCTTCGTTTTGGTAAACCGCCAATGCGGTTAACACGGCCTCGGCGCTGCCGCCCTCAAAGTGGAACTGAAAACGCGCTAAGTCCAGCGGGCGAGCGTTGCGGTAGATGAATGTGCGGGCTTTTTCGATGTTTGGCATATCATGAACTCCTTTCGATTGTTTTCATCATTTTATCACATCTTGCCCGTCTTGTCTTGTAAAAAATCGACATCGCGCCGCGCCTGTGTGGGTGTCATACCATAGTGATATTTTGCAAACGAGCGCAGCAAGTGCGACTGGTCAGCATACCCATACTTGTCCACTGCATCCAACACATCAAAACATTCCAAACTCACCACATCGCGCCACACATTTTGATAGCGCACCAAGTTTACGGTCTGCTTCATGGTTGCGCCAATGTGCTGCAAAAACAACCGCTCCATCTGCCGTTGACTCACGCTGGCATAGCCACAAATATCAAGCACTTTTGCATTGCCATGGCACTTGAGGATATGATACAGCGCATTCATGATATTAGCGTTGCCGCGCGATGCATCCAACTTTTTGAGCAAAAACTGTTCGGTTTTCGCAACGCGCTCATGGATTGTATGCGTGCTGAGCAGCATTTGCGTAAAAAACGGCAGCCAATTTTGACAATCGTCGAAAAAATGAACAGACCAGCAGTAAAATCGAATGGCAAAGCGCGTTGTTGTGTTCGGCAGAGGATAAGCAACAAACGATGAGCCGTCCAAGCAACACTGTGTGCAACGCACCGTTGCCGTAGCATGGTTGACCTCGAAAATCACATCCCTGCAAGTGTCGGGTATCACCAACAAAGGCGTTTTCGCCACCGCATGAAAAACATCCTCCGTGCCCCAATAATTGGCCACGAAGGGGGTAAGCGCTGCGCAAGGCGAATGACTGTGAAAGTGATTCGCCTGCGCGGTAAGTGGGCGGTAAATAGATGCTAGGCTAAACATATTGCTGCTCCTGTGCCGCCAGTAGAGGTTCCAGCGGCATTTGGTGCTCCTTTTCTACATTCTGTGCTAATTATAGCATAATTACAGCAGCTCCGCAAGAGGAAGATATTTTTTTCGCACTGCAATAGAACTTGACAAATCCGCCGAAATAGGGTATCATATATGGTATGATTGCTTTGCTGTTTGCCGAGGGCGTGCTGACCTTTGTGTCGCCCTGCCTGTTGCCACTGCTTCCGCTTTATGTCACCTACTTCGCTGCCGGGCAGCACAACCGTCGCCGCACGTTGCTCAATGCCTTGGGCTTTGTGCTGGGTTTCTCGCTGGTGTTCACCGCGCTGGGTGCGTTTGCAGGCACCCTGGGTATGCTGGTTTTCCAGCATCGCGTTTGGGTGAACATCATCACCGGGCTCATCGTTGTTGTGCTGGGGCTGAGCTTTCTTGGACTGTTTCGGCTGCCGTTTTTGCACAAACTGCAACCGCGCCGCGTAAACACACAAGATATGCGTTTGGGAAAATCCATTGTGTTTGGGCTAACCTTCGCGGCCGCGCTCACCCCCTGCGCAGGGCCAATGCTGGGCATTGCGCTGATGCAAGCGGCGCAAGCAGGCGGCACGCTGCGCGGCATGCTGCTGCTGTTTGTGTTCAGCCTTGGTGTGGGGCTACCGCTGGTACTGTGCGCCATGCTGATGGATCATCTGAAGGGCGTGCTAGCGTTTTTGCGTCGCCACCAAAATACGATTCACAAAATCTCCGGCGTGCTGTTGATCTTACTGGGCATTGCCATGATATTTGGCTTATTAGAAAGGATTCCATCATGAACAAAATGAAGAAAATTCTGCTGGCTGTTGCCGCATTTTCGCTGGTTTTTCTCACCGGCTGCGCACAAATTCGCGCAATGATTCCCCCGCGCAATCTTAATCCTCTGCCCGATTTTTCGGTGGTTTCGATTTTAGGCGGCACCGTAACGCGTGATGACCTGCTAGGCACACCCACCGTGATCGTGTTTTGGAACAGCTGGTGCCCAAACTGCACCGCAATGATGCCCCATGTGCAGGTGCTTTATGAAGAATTCGGTGATCAAGTGCGCATTATGGCCATCAATGCTCGTGAAGACCAGCGCACAGATGGTGACCGTCAACAAGCCTTCTACAACGCCAGCGACTACATGAACAACAACAACTTAAGATTCCCTGTATATCACGACTGGTATTTAGAAGCCTACAATGCCATGCAAGCGCCCGCCGTGCCCACCACGGTGTTCATCAACGCCGATGGCTACGCCGTGCGCTGGCGACTGGGCACGCGCACGCTAAACCAGTTGCAGCAAGACCTACAGGAGATTCTATGAGAAAAATATTGCTGCCAATTTTGCTGATTGGCTTGCTATTATTCACCGCATGCGGCACAGCATTGCCGCAAGAAGTGTCTCCTGCCCCGATGTTTGCGGTGGAAGACCTACAAGGTAATGCGGTTGAGTTTACCCAAGGCCAAGCGCTCGTCATCAACTTTTGGGCAAGCTGGTGCCCTAGCTGCCGCCGCATGATGCCCGCCTGGCAAACGGTGTTTGACGAACTTGGTGACAGCAATGTGCGCATGATGAGCGTGAACGTGGGCGAAAGCCGCGATCGCGCCATGCAATTCATCAACAATGCAGGGCACAGCTTCCCTATATATTTTGACCTGTTGCAAGAAGCCGCGCAAGCCTTTGCGCTCACGCACTTCCCCACCACGGTGTTCATCAACGCCAACGGCGAGGTGCTGCACCGCCATATTGGTACGCTAAACGAAACCATGTTGCGGCTGCACATTGATGATTTGCGGATGGATTAGAGCATATGTATACAATTGACGACATGCACGCGATGCTCGATGACATCGCCGCCGAACTGCCTGATGCATTTTGGGAAAAACTGCACGGCGGAGTCATTGTGCTGCCCGAAGCAAAGCACCACCCCGAATTCTCTGGGCTTTGTGTGATGGGCGACTACAACTGCCGCCGAGATTACGGTCGCTGCATCCGCATGTATTACGGCTCGTTTATGCAGGTGTATGGCTATTTACCGCCTGAGCAATTTCGGGCAAAGCTGCGCCACACTTTGCTGCACGAGTTCACCCACCACTTGGAATCCTTAGCAGGTGAGCGCGGCCTGGAGATCAAAGACAAAATTAAACTGGATAGATATAGAAGGAACCAACAGCCATGAAAATCTACAACACCCTCACCCGCCAAAAAGAAGATTTTACCCCTGCTGACGCAAACGGCTACACCATTTATGCTTGTGGTCCTACTGTATATAATTACATCCACATTGGCAACGCGCGCCCACTGTGTGTGTTTGATACCCTGCGTCGCTATTTGGAATGGCGTGGCCACAACGTGAAATTCGCGCAAAATTTCACCGACGTGGACGACAAAATCATCAACAAGGCCAACGACGAAGGCGTGAGCTCTCTGGAAATTTCTGAGCGGTTCATTCAAGAATATTGGACAGACGCCAAGGGCATGAACGTGCGCGAAGCCACCGTGCACCCCAAAGTAACCGACAGCATGCCCGAGATCATCGCCATGGTGCAGCAGCTCATTGCCAATGGTCATGCTTATGCATCCGGCGGCGACGTGTATTTTTCCACCAGCAGTTTTGCAGGCTATGGCAAGCTGTCGCACCAACCGCTTGAAGATTTGCAGGCTGGTGCGCGCATCATGGCAGGCGAGCAAAAGCGTGAGCCCATGGACTTCGCACTGTGGAAGTCAGCCAAACCCGGCGAGCCCGCATGGGATAGCCCCTGGGGGCAGGGTCGCCCCGGCTGGCACATTGAGTGCAGCGCGATGACAAAACATCACTTGGGCGACACCATTGACCTGCACTGCGGCGGGCAAGACCTCATCTTCCCGCATCACGAAAACGAAATCGCCCAAAGTGAATGCTGCAATGGCGTGCCCTTTGCGCGCTACTGGATGCACAACGGCTTCATCAATGTGGACAACGTGAAGATGAGCAAAAGCTTGGGTAATTTTTTCACCGTGCGTGAGGTAGCCGACAAATTTGGCTATGAGCCGATTCGCTTCATGATGATTGCCGCGCATTATCGCAGCCCATTGAACTATTCGTACGATGTGATTGAGCAAGCCAAAGCTGCCTTGCAGCGACTGTATACCTGCCGCGAAAATCTTGATTTTGCCCTAGAGATTGCAAGTAAGTCTGGCGCAAGCGAAATCGGCGAATCGCTTGACCTGACGCATTATCGCGAAGCTTTCATTGCCGCGATGGACGACGACCTAAACACTGCTGGTGCCATGGGGCATTTGTATGACCTCGTGCGCGAGTTGAATACCCATATGAACAGCATGAGCAAGGCCAGCCTGCAAGCCGCAGCCGAGTTATTCGACGAACTCACCGGCGTGCTGGGGCTGCTATATAACCGCAAAGCGACAAAAGCAGATGATGAAGTCACCGCCTTGGTTGCCGAGCGCGAGCAGGCTCGCCGCGACAAAAACTGGGCACGTGCAGATGAAATTCGCGCGCAACTGTCCAGCATGGGCGTGACAATTGAAGACACACCGCAAGGCACGAAGATTCTCAATGCGTAATTCGTAATTAATCAAAAATTCATCCCCCAGTACAGACGAGAGTTTCGTCCATGCTGGGGGTGCTTTTTAGAATAATTGCGCATTACGAATTACGCATTACGAATTGCAACTCAACTGGGCAGAACATCGTGCCCGGCTCAGGTGTGGTGGGGTGATAAACCTGCCCCAACGCACCCATCAGGCGCGGCATCATCGTCCATGGATCAAACTGGGTAATGGTCCACCAGACCAAACGCCACGGCAAAAACCAACGCTTGGCAAATTCGCCGATATCCGCTAAAATGTTAAGATTGGTGGAGCTGTCACGCGGGTTTTCGATGGGTTGCGACACCAGCACTTGCCCTTGCCGCAGCACGGTGAATGGCTGCACAAACAGCACGCCACCGGGTCCCATTAGGTAAGCACGCACGAAAAAGTAATCATCTTCCAGATGTTCTGCGATATTCAGCGTATTGCCGCGGTGCACTTCACGCGTGCGGTGGCTCACCCACACAATTTCATCATATAGCTCAGCTTGAATGTCGATAGTACCGTCTTGTTCGCACACAGTGATGCGGTTCACACGCGGGGCATCTCCCTCGCCGCGCCAATATTGCTCACCCATTTCGAAGCGAGCCGAGCGCGAAAAACCAAACAACGTGCCTTCTTCCATGCTGCGGCGCAATTCGGGCTCAGTTAATTCAGTCATCAGGTGCACACTCCAGGCGCGATCGAACTCGCCATGTTGGTGGCCATCGCTCCAGGTGAAGCTCCATGGCACCACACCATGCGGAATCAGCCGCTCCAACAAGCGGTCATAAAACATGCGGTCGAACTGCGTGTTTTGGTCCCAGCCACTGCTGATATCAACGCCCACGGCACTTTGGTAATAATGCAGCAGCGGATAGGCGAACTTGTCAATCCAATGGGGATAGCGGTCAAAAAAGGTCATGGGGTCGGGGTCGTGGCGAGCACGGTGGGTATCGCCAGGGTGATTGATGACGGAGATGCCGCCATCTGCATGCACACCGCGAATGGGGCGCAGATAATCTAGGGTCACGCCCAGCACACCCTGCCCGTAGTTGCTGAAAAAGCCCTGCACGTGGTTTTGTCGAAACACCGCGCCGTTGAGTTCATTGGCATGGGTCACTTCCAGCATGGGACGCGGACTGCCGTCAGGCCAATAACGCCCAACACCGGTGGTGATTTGCTCACGGCGTTCGCTGGTAAGCGGGCGCAACGGACGCATGCCGGTGCGGTTGAGCTCAACCAGACGCATCAGCGGCGTTGTGTGGGGAATCTGGTCCCATGGTACGCCCACGACCATGTGGTCGGTGATGGCCAAAATGTCGTAATTGAGCGAATAATGCACTTCAATCACTTGATTGATGGGCACCGAGCCATCGCTGGCATCGGTGTGCACATGCAGCTGCGCTTTGTATTGATTCCAGGTGTCCCAACACACATTGGCATAGGCATTGCCGATGGTGAATGGTAACGCGGATTCCAAAGACACTGCTTCAGGTACAGGTTCAGCATATGCAGCAACCGTAACCACGCTAAACATCATTCCCAACGCTAACATAATAGATAATGCTTTTTTCATGGCAGCCTCCTTTTTCTTGTTCTTTTTTGAAAAAAGAACCAAAAAACTTTAGACCGCTTCGCGGTGGTTTTCTATAGGAGCTAGAATAGATCCAGCGAAGCGACAAAGCCGCACCGCAGGTGTTCACTTTCGTATTAGCCAAAACTCGCTGAACATCACACCGGTGTGCGGCTCGCTGAATTCCAGTGCAAGGCAACCGTTTTCAAACCATGCGGCAGGCAAATGATAGCTGCAGGTGTGCAGCATGTCACGGTCAGGACCTACCATGGCGTGGTCGAAGTCAGCGTCTTCACAGCCTGCGCCAATGCTGTGCCCGTTGGCCAGCATGCGAAACTCAGGTGAATTCAGCCCGGCTTTGTTGCGCCACCACGTAATGCGCAGGGTGTAATCCTGTCCCGGGGCAAAGCCGCCAAGGTTGGCATAAAACGTGTGGTTATCGAAAACCTGCAAGGTGCAGGTGGGGTAATCGCCGTTATTGCAGGGTCTGTCACCATGAAAGTTGAGGTAGAACTCGCCCTGCTGCTTCGCGTTGAGCACATCACGCGAATGATGGGCAAAGCTGAAGTAAAATTCGTCATCTTGCACCACATTGCGCTGCAAGCTTTGTGCAAGCAGTCCCCTATCCCGCTGTTTTTTCAGCCATGGCAGGTCAGTGGTGGGGCGGTCGATGGTATCCAGCGTGCAGCCGCGCTCCCAGTGCAAGCCGCCAAAATTCTCCACATCCAGTTGAATGCCAATTTGCGCAAACAGCGTTTTCGCGATGGAGAAAAAATTGTGCCTAGGATGCTTGTAGTCGTAATCGCTTTTTGCAATTGCTTCCAGTTCTGCAATGCGCTTGTGACGTACATAATAGTCACACAACGCCCGAAAATAGTGCAAATGATATCGCCAGTTGTCATCCAGCAGCCCCTCGTTTTCCTGCCACAATGCCGCGCAATAGTCTATCGTAGGATTCAGTGCTGGGTCACCTTCCCAATTCAGCTCAAGCATCAGCAACGCATCGGTCATGATTTCTGTTTCGATGCCCCACAGGAACAGACGGCAGTAATCTTCAACGCTTTCGCGCACGCTGATGGCATCGCCAAACCAGTCCAGGTCTGTCCACAACATCTTGTTCAGGTCGTCATGCACACCCTCAGAATAACTCACTGACCCGCTGACAAAACCACGCGTTTGGCGGTGCAGCATCGCGAACTCCTGTGGGCGCGGGTTCACGCTTTCACGAGAGAGAGTACTTGCCAGGGCAGAGTGCCAATCATCACGCGTGTAGTGCACAGGATATTCGCAACGCAGGTTGTGCGTGATATCCGGATATAGCCGCACGTCGTATTGCATGGGCACCGTACGGCGAATTTCCTGCGTAGTAAAGGCATGATTCGGCCCCATGATCACGCCGTCCAGCCATGTGGGCAGTTTATCCAGCTCGGCCTTAAACTGCGCTGGCCATTGCGGGCTGTTGTGCGGCATTTGCGCACTAATCCACAGTTTCGCTTGCGGGTGCACTGCACGCATGGCAGCGCTATAAACCTCACCGCGTTTGAATAATTCATCGGGTGCTAGCTCACCGGGATCGCTGCCAGGAATAAACAGATAATCCAGTTTGGGCAGGCTGGCGAACACGCGCTCACGCTCTGCCAGTGCTTGGTTAGCGGGTTGTTTATCATCAATAGGATACCACAAACCAAAGTCCATGTCAAGCAATTGGCAGGATGTTGAAACTTCTACCAGCAATTCGTTGGGCGGCATTGGCATGAGTGCGCTGGTGTTGCCGCCTTCGTCGGGCACATGTTCAACGGTGTTTGCGCCATAAAGCATCATGTCCAAATGGTAGCGGTGAAATTGCGCGGGTGTCCAAGCATCATAGGTGTTGTTGTTGCCGCGATAGCCCAGCTGATGGCCGCGAATGCGCTTTTGTGGTGCATATTCACCCGAAATATCACAAACAAGCTTCGCTTGGCCATCGCGAATTTCAAGTTTACGCAATAGCCTGCCAATGCCGAAGATATGCCCTCTTAACCCTCTCGCTATCATGCTTAATGCTGAGTGCTTAATGCTTAATGTATAATGATCATTCGGCATGGTTTCATCAATGACAAACGTCACGTCAAATGGGCAGGCTACGCCGCGGCGCGCAAATTCATCGCGCAGAATATCATGCGGATTCAGCATACACCATCCACCTCTACACTTTACATTCTACATTTTACACTAATACCACAGGAAGCCAAGCAAGAAAATCCAAATGAGCCACTGCCACCAATTCAGATAGCCTTGCACCTCAATGGTGTGTATATTGCCTGCAGCATCCGTGGCGGTCACCGTGCCTGCGCCGCGCCCTTGCGTTGTGTTCACCAAGCCGGTGTTGCTCACGATAATATCACCGGTAGCCCGCCAAGTTACATTGCCCTGCGCAAAGTGTGTCTGCATTTGCACCTGCGTGCGATGGCGCACGCGCAGCGGAGCACCATCCGGCAACGCCGTGAGCACCGGCTGAATGGTTATGTGCATTTCAGGATCACTTTCGCACAGCACTTCAAGGCGCATCCAGCTGCCGGGTGCGGTCCATGCGGGGCTGCTGTTGCGATCAACGATGGCAGCGCGACCGGGCGCAACACGGAAGAGTGCATCTAGGCCGTTGCGCACACTGTTTTGCAGGTTCGATTGACCCCAGATGAATTCGTCCGCTTCTATCATTGTGACGCGCCACTGACTTTCGTGAATGTTATGCCGCCAGCGGGTATCAACACGATACACAGCCAAACCGCCCTGCGCATGGGTTCTTGAAATGCGCGCAAGGGATTCATCCCAGCCGTTGAATTGGCGGTTTTCGATGAGGAAAAACTGGTGATCATTGTTGGGAATCTCAATGCGCACCAGATTACGTTGTTCGCTGCACAGGCTGCGCACCGCCGTTTCGACGTTCGTGCCAAAGGGAACATGCACCACAGGCGCAAGACCGAGGCGATACAAAGCATATGCGCTGAAGGCGGTGGGCGTGGTGCCTTGCCGTTGCCCGGGCACATGCGCCCAGCTGCCGCTGCCCATCACACAGTAATGCCCCAGCCCCACAAAATCCCCCGTGCCGTATAGATCCGGCAGGCCGAAGCTGTGGCCAAGTTCATGCACGATGATGCCAATGGTTGCTATGTGGCTGTTGCCCAAACCGCCATGACGCTCGCCCACCTGTGAATATGACGTGAAACGCAGGCCACCAATCGCGCCCATGCTGCGCAGCGCGTTGTTCCAATAATGCCCCCAAACAGCTTGCTCCGTGTGCCCCCATGCAGCCTCGAAGCCCGCAACAATCACCACGACATGTAGCTCGTCGTTGGTGATGATGCCATCGCCATTGCGGTCAAAATCACGCGGGTTAATATAACCGGCAGCGGTGGCTGCACGTAGCGCATCATGGGTGATGCGTGCGTTGACGGTGCTGGTGTTGCCGCCAACGTTGGGGTGGCGGCGGTTAAGCCGCACACGCACAATGCCGTCGTCGGTTGTGCTTTGATTTTCGGGCGCGGGCACCAACTGAATTGCACCGTCCGAAATATCGTAGTACCATGCCGCAACGGAGCGTTCACCCGTGAAAATTTGGTAGCCCCAATCATCCGCAAAGGCAATTTGCACGTCGTTGAACTCCACCAGCAGCACCAGCACGTTTTGCTCAACGCCCAAAAATGGCCCGGGGGTATGTTGTACCCTGCCCTGTGGCGGTTGTGCAGCAAAGCGCAACGGTTCGCCAACATCAGGGCGTGTGCGATATTCTTGCTGAGCAACCAGTGCACGTTCACTGAGTGCTTCATCAGGTGCGGCTTGCCCAGCATAAACGACATCCGTGCCTGCAAACACCCAGGTGCCGTTGTTGGTTTGCTCCAGCACTGCACCGCTTTCGCTCACCGCATAGTTAAAGAATGCATCGCCGTGCAGCGTGGCGGTGAAGTGTTGACCATCCGGCTGACGCAGCGTATGTTCTCCCGGCACGGCGGGTGCTGCCATAACACCTACGGCCAGCAGCGCTGCTAGCACCATGGTGACCAGAGAGGCCAAAAAAATCTTGCGTGTATTCATACAAATTCCCCTTCAACTTTACTGTTTCAACTATATCAAAACTGCGCCGCCATCGCAACGAGTTTTTTCAATCGGTGGTTCATACCCGACCGCGTCACCGGCGTGCTACACAACTCGCACAGCTCCGCCAACGAAGCCTCGGGATTTTGCTCGCGCAGTTCGGCAGCTTCGCGCAGTGGCTCGGTCAAGCTATCCAAACCCATCGTGCTGCGAATTTGCGCAATGGCATGCAACTGCTGCGCTGCCGCTGCCGTGGCGCGATCAAGGTTGGCCATGTCAAAATTCATCACACGGTTAACATTGTTACGCAGATCTTTCTCTACCTTTGTCTGCATGAATTCCAGCACAGCGGTTTGCGCCCCAAGGCTGGCCAGCACATCTTCAATGTGCTCGCTATCTTTATAATACAACAGCCATGCGCCCTTGCGCTGGCAAATTTTCGGCGGCAGGTTATGTTCGCCCAGCAGCTGCACCAACTCGTTGCACAGTTTTTTATAGCCCACGGAAAACTCAAGGTGATACTGCCGCTGCGGGGCATTCACCGCCGCACAAACCAAAAATACCCCGCGCAGGAATGCCATGGGGCAATCATCACAGGCAAAATTTTCACGCGCAATGCGGCGGCCAGGTTCATCTTCGCTGTGCCCCATGCGCTCAAGCAAGCGGCGGCGATCATCTGCACGCGGCACGGTTAGCTCAACTTTGCGGGTGCTTTGCTGCAACTGTGCCTGTACCAGTGCAAGCTCCTGCAGTTGTGTGGCAGCATAATCCGCTACATCACGCAATTCAGTGCGCAGGCTAATTTCCCGCGCATTGAAGCTCGCACCAAACAACAACATGCCATAAAGCTTCGCCTGCGCACAGCAAGGCTGCTGCTGCGCCGAAACACGCAACAGCTCCTGCTTAACTTGAACAGAAAAACTGGTCATACAAATTTGATTTCGGGCTCAAGAAAAACCCCGGTTTCCTGCTGCACGGTCTCTTGCACCAGCGCAATGAGTGCTCGCACATCGGCAGCAGTAGCACCGCCGGTGTTGATGATAAACCCGGCATGTTTTTCGCTGATTTGCGCACCGCCCACGCTGCGGCCTCTGAGGTTGCATTGTTGAATCAACCCACCGGCATAGTAGCCCGGCGGACGCTTGAAGGCACTGCCCGCATTGGGGAACTCCAAAGGTTGTTTGTCGCGGCGACGCAGCATGATATCATCCATCGTTGCTTTGATTTGCACGGGATCACCGGGTTTTAGCCGCAAGCGCGCCGCTGCAACCACCCCGCCAGTTTGCATGAAAATGCTTTTGCGATAACCGAATGCGCAGTCGGCCACGGGCAGCCACGCCAGTTCACCAGTGGGCGAAATCTCCAGCACTTCGTGCAAAATATCGCTCATTTCGCCGTCGTATGCACCAGCGTTCATGAAAACCGACCCGCCCAGCGCACCGGGGATACCAAAGGCAAACTCCGAGCCGGTGAGGCTGTGCTTAAGTGCAAAATTGCACATCACGGCCAAATTCACCCCGGCTTCAACGTAAACTTTGCCGTCGCCAAGGTCTTCCATTCCGGTCATCTTTTCAGTGGAAATGACCACACCATCAAGGCCGGTGTCTTTCACCAGCAGGTTGCTGCCGCGCCCAAGCATGAAAGGTTTCACCCCAGCTTCGTGGCACAGTTTGATGCACGTTTGCAGTTGCTCCACGCTATTGGGGTAGAGCATTAATTCTGCAGGGCCGCCGATGCGGAAGGTGGTTTTTTGGCTCATGGGCACACCTTCGGCGAAGGCAATGCCGTGTTGTTGTAGTTGTTCTGTCATGTTAATTTCCTCGCAATTATTCTTTCGTATGCATGATGGTGGCGCACGCCACCAGGATGTTCGTCATGGAAAGTTCCTTCATAGTGATGCAAGATTTCCCAGCCGTCATACATGGCGGGTAGTTCACCAACATCGAATAGGCTTTTCGTCACTGCGACCATATCCGGTGCAGCAGGCAAGCGATTAGTAAACACACCAATGAAATGCAGGCCGCTTGGCTTTGTGTGCGTTTGTGCAAGCGTGATAAACGCATTACGCACAGATTTTTCGGGCAAATGCAGCACCCCATGAGACAAAATCACGTCGTAATCTTGTGCAAACGCAAACTCAGCCATGTCCTGCGCCCAAAAGCGGATATCTAAATTTTGCGTTGCCGCGATGGCTTGCGCCTTGGCAATGCCCGCTTCGGATAAATCAAAGCCCTCAGCACAGTACCCCAGCCCCGCCAAAAAGATGGCGTTTCGCCCCTCGCCGCAGCCAACATCCAGCACCGTTGAACGCGGCGAAATCAGATGATGAAACTCAGCCAGATCCGCAGTTGGTCCTTTGGAGAATGAAACTGCATTCGGATCACTGTAGGATTGCTCCCAAAATGGTCGTGTTTGCATAATATCCTCCTAGTTCATCAGTGCTGCAGCCCCCACAATGCCTGCATCGTTGCCCAGGCAGGCCTGCACCAGCTCGGTTTGCACAGGCGCATAGCGGGTGTAGCGTTCGGCTTCCACCAGCTTGCGCAGCGGCACCAGCAATGCCTCGCCTTGATAAGCCACGCCGCCGCCAAAACAGATTTTATCGGGCTGGAAGATGTTGACCAAGTTAGCCACACCAGCCGCCAAGTAGCGCAGGTATTCGTCAATCACCGCAGCAGCACGTGCATCGCCTGCATCGCGTGCATCGAATACATCTTTGGCACCATCGATATCAAGTCCAGCCTCTTTCGCTTGCGCTATCAGCGCGGTGGCCGAAGAATAGCTTTCCCAGCAGCCGCGACGACCGCAGTTGCAGGGCTTGCCGTCAACCGCGATGACGAAATGTCCCACCTCGCCTGCTGCATCGTTGCAGCCGTTGACGATTTTGCCGTCAATCACAATGCCGCCGCCCACGCCGGTGCCCAGCGTAACCGCAATGAACGAATTCACGCCGCGGCCACTGCCTGCAAGGGCCTCGCCCAGTGCGGCGCAGTTGGCATCGTTATCTAGATAAACGGGGCAACTGAACCATTGTTGCAAAATTTCACGCGCGGGCACATGATGGAAATCAAGGTTGTTGGCATAGGTAATGACACCCGTGTCTTTTTCCACGCTGCCCGGGGTGGCCAGACCGATGCTGTCAATTTGCTGCGATGTGAGCCCTGCATCCGCGATGGCGTCGTTGCACGCAGCTGCGATGTCTGCCAAAACCTGCTCGGCAGGGCGACCCGCAAGGGTTTTGCGGCTTCCGCGACCAACAATTTTCCAGTCGCTGTCAACCACGCCCACAGAAATGTTTGTGCCGCCTAAATCTACACCTAGTTTGTACATGATAAATTCCTTTCTTGTTCTTTTTTTGCAAAAAAAGAACCAAAAAACTTAGCCGCCTTCGACGATGGAGTTTTATAGAGTTAGTAAGAGGATGTCGCGAAGCGAGGAGCTCCACCGCAGGTGGTTTTTTGAGTAGTTGAAAAAACAAGCCCTAGCTCCTTCCTCAGGAAGGAGCTCCCGAGTCGCGAGGGGTGAGGAAGGCTCGCGGAGCGAGGATTTTGCTGTCGTGACACAGGTGGCTAAACCCCCGCAATTTCAAACGAGAACTCAAGGCCATTGGCTAAATCTATGCGGTATTGCTCCAGAGTATCCGGTCCGCACGACGCCGAGCCTGTGCCGCGCACAAAGCCGTCGATGTTCAAATACACCACACCTTCATCAGTTAAATTTTCCTGATGCGTGGCAGCGGTGAGGCTGGCTTGGCTGTAGTGCTGGGCGCTAAAGTTCAGTTTGCCGGGCGCATTGGTGACGCGCAGACCTTTGCCGTTTTCATCTGTCAGTTGCAGCCAGCGCACCTGCCCATGATTGCCGTTGTCCTGCGGAAAAATATAAGGCTCATGCATGGCAGCCACAGTGGTTTCATACACACCGATTTTGCTTTGATCGGTGAAATCGGGCAAATTCTCCCGCTCACCCAAGCCGTAATATTTCACGTTGTCCCATGCGCGCGGCAATTGCAGCGTTACACCAAAGCGAGCAATTTGCAGCTCTTCGGTCATCATCTTATCGGGCACAAGCTTTGCCGTCACATGTGTGACGCCATTTTCTAGGGCTTCGGTGGTCACCTGCATGGTAAACTCATCTTCACTGTCGCGACATATCATCTTATCATTATCAAGGGGCGCACGAGTGAAATTGGGTTGCATAGTGGCCAGAATATCCGCTAAATTGCCGTTGCCCTGCAGTTCTTCGGCGATATACTGCTCTTGCAAGGTGATTTGCTCGAAGGCAATGTCGCCGTAAATCAAGCTCAAGTGGTAGTCACCCGCTCCAAGCGCAGGCAAGTCAAGCTTGAGTGTTTGCATGCCTTGCGGGGCGATATTCAACGTTGCGCTGCCCTCTTGCTCGGCCACACCATTGTGCAACAGCTGCCACGTGAGTTCACACACTTCGTTCGTGAAGTAATTCGTGTTCTTCAGCGTCAGCTTGCCGTCGGCAAAGCTTGCCCGCACAGGACGGTAGACGTTCTTCATGCACCACGCGCCGGTGTGCGGTGTGCGGTCGGGATACACCAAGCCATCCACGCAGAAGTTGCCGTCGTGAATGCGCTCGCCATGGTCGCCGCCGTAAGTATATTGCAGCGGGCCGTTTTCATGATACACAGCATGATCAGCCCACTCCCAAATGCAGCCGCCCATGAGGTTGTCGTGCTGATAGAACAGCTTCCAGTAGTCGTCCAGGCTACCGGGACCCACGCCCATGGCATGCGTATATTCACACAACAAACACGGCATGCCGCGCACTTTTTCGGGTATGCTTTCGTTGCCTGCACCAATGCGTGCCCATTCCTCAATTGAGGGATACATACGGCTGTATACATCGTAGCCATACACCCCTTCATGGTGGCACACACCTTCATAGTGCACGGGAATTTCAGGGTGGCAGGCATGCAGATAGGCATAGCCAGCATCTTGGCAGTGGTGACCTCCAGCTTCATTGCCAAGGCTCCACATGGCCACGCAAACGTGGTTGCGATCGCGAAAAAACATGCGTTTGATGCGATCAAGGAAGCGAGGTATCCACAGCTTGTTACGGCTAATCAGGTCATAGTCACCGTGAGTGGCTTGGCAACCGTGGGCTTCGATGTCGGCTTCGTCAATGACATAAAGCCCGAGCTCGTTGGCGATGCTCAGCAGGTGCGGGTCAGGCGGATAATGCGCCGTGCGCACCGCATTCACATTAAGCTCTTTCATCAACTGCAAATCTTGCAGATAATCATCATAGGTCATGCACCAACCGGTTTTTGCGTTCGTGTCGTGGTGATTCACGCCCTTGAACTTTACGGGTTTGTCGTTGAATATATACACATTCTCGCGAATTTCCACGGTCTTAAAACCAATGGAAAAACGCACCACCTGCGACACCTCGCTGCCGCGCTTGAGTTTGATCCATGCGGTGTAAAGCACAGGCTTTTCCGCGCTCCATTCTTCCACATCAAGCTCGTTGAGACCAAAGGTCATGCGCTCGCGTGAGGGCGCACTGTACTTCGCATCCAGGCCATCAATGCCGAATTCCACATTCCAGCCGGTTTGCTGCTCGCCATGCACCTCAATGACCACACCTAGGCGGTAACCTTCGGCCAGTTTGCGCGGACGCAGCCAAATATCGTTGAGAAAAACCTTCGGCAATGTATATAGCAACACATCGCGAAAAATACCGTTTTCGCGGAACATATCTTGACACTCCAGAAAAGTGCCGGTGCTCCACTTGTGCACCACGCAAATCAGCTCGTTGCCGCCTTGCCGCACCACGGGGGTCAGATCAAATTCTGCGGTGTTGTGCGCGCCCTCGCTATAACCCACATGATAGCCGTTGCAGTATACATCTAAGCTGCCTGCCGCACCCAAAAACGATAGCAAATAGGTTTGGTTGGCAATGTCCTCAAGCTTGAATATTTTGCGATATAAGCCGCAGGGCACGGCTTCAGGCAGTTCGGGTGGTGGGTTTTCAAATTCATAGCGCGTGTTGAGGTAAACAGGCGGTTCCACTTGCCCACCGGCAGTGCGCTGCCATGTGCTGGGCACGGTGATGTCGCTGAACTGCACTGTCGTTGTGTCTAATTCACGCGGCAAATCGCGGCAGTCGGCATAGTAGGCAAAGCCCCATTTGCCCGAAAGCACCTTCACCAAGTCGGAATTGTAGCGTTCGTCGCGCTGGGCAGTGCTGCGTAGTGTTTCTTCATTGCCATAGGGAATGAAATAAGCGCGGGGGTTGCGCCTGTGCTGTTCATATACCGCGAAATCACGGTAGGTGTTTTGTTGAATACGATATTTCATGGCTATCTCCTGTCGGTTTCATTTATTTCACGGACGGCTAATCGCCACCCCTACACGAGTTTCTCCAGTTTTGCATAATTCAGCATGACTTTTTTGGTGCCCACAGTGTCGAAGGCGATTTCCAGCAGGGTGTCGTTGCCCATGGGTTTGGCCGCAAGCACCATGCCCTCGCCAAATGCGGCGGATTTCACCCGCTCGCCCACAGCAAATTGCTGTATCGCTGGCTTGGGTTTTGCGCGCGGGGCAGCGGCGGGACGTTTATAGGCGCCGGGCGGCGTAATCGCCGCCCCTACAGGGCGTGCGAAATTACGACTTTGTGCAGGTTCTGGTTCTTCCAGTCCCGTTTCACGCAAAAATCGGCTCGGCGGGTTATACTGCGTGCTGCCATAAAGCATGCGGCTGCGCGCAGTGGTAAACGTGAGTTTTTTCCGCGCCCGGGTGATGCCCACATAGGCCAGACGACGTTCTTCTTCCAAGTCATCCTGCGCGCCGCTCATCACGGTTTGATAGGACGGAAACACGCGCTCCTCCCACGCCGGCAAAAACACCGTGGGAAACTCCAAGCCCTTTGCGCTATGCAAGGTCATCAGCACCACGGCATCTGCTTGGGCGTTGTATTGATCGATGTCGCTTTGCAGGGCAACATCTTCCAAAAAGCCCCACAAGGTGGCCTCTTCCTCTTCTTCTTCATAGCGCAGCAAGTTGCTGGCGAGTTCTTGCAAGTTTTCTTTGCGGTCGTTTTCGGTTTCTTTGTCTGCCGAAAGCCCAACAAGATAACCCGAGCGTTGCAGAGTATATTCCAGCAAATCTTTCAGGCTCAACTGTTCCTGCGCCTTGCGTAAATCCTGCATAATCTCAACAAAATGGCCAATTTTCGCACTTGCACGGCTCAGTTCAGCGAACTCGCCCGCTCGCTGCAAAATTTGATAAAGCGGTACGCCATGTTGTGCAGCCAAGTTTGCCGCATGCTGCACGGTGGTGTCGCCAATGCCGCGCTTGGGCTCGTTGATAATACGACGCAAGCGCACTTCATCGGCGGGATTGGCGATAACGGTCAGGTACGCAATCGCATCGCGAATTTCCTTGCGTTCATAGAAGCGATGTCCACCAATGATGCGATAGGGCACGCCCGCGCGCACCAGCTGCGATTCCACTGTGTTCGACAATGCATTTGCACGATACAGCACGGCATGATCGCTCCATGCTGCGCCTTGCTGCACGCTTTTCTGAATCATGTCAGCAATCTGGCGGGCCTCGTCACGTTCGTCTTCACACATGCGCCAAGTGATTTCCTCGCCTGCATTGTTATCCGTCCACAGCTTTTTGCCTTTGCGACCCTCGTTGTTGGCAATCACTTTGTTGGCAGCATCCAAAATATGCTGCGTGCTGCGATAATTCTGCTCCAAGCGAATGGTGCGGGCGTTCTTGTATTGCTTCTCAAATTGCAAGATGTTCTCAATGGTCGCGCCGCGAAAACGATAAATACTTTGGTCGTCGTCGCCCACCACACACAGATTACCATGCCCGGCCGCCAGCAACGACACCAGCTTATACTGCGCATGGTTGGTGTCCTGATATTCATCCACCAGAATATACTTGAATCTGCGTTGATATTGCTGACGCACCTCTGCGTTTTCCTCCAGCATTTGCACGGTGTGCACAATGATGTCATCAAAATCTTTCGCATTGGCCTTTTGCAGCATGGCTTGATACATGGCATAAGCCTGTGCAATTTGCTGCTGACGTGCATCATTGCCAAACGCGCTGAGATAATCCTGCGGGCTAATCAGCTGATCTTTCGCACGGCTCACCGCACCCAAAATGGCCTTGTGCGGCAAAAATTTATCATCAATGCGCAGCTGACGCTGCACCTCTTTCATTACCCTTTTGCTATCATCAGTGTCATAGATGGCAAAGTGGCTGTCGAAACCTGCAATGCCACCGCCGTGGCGACGCAGCAGTTTCGCGCAAATGCTGTGGAACGTGCCCGCCCAAAGCTCGTCGCCTGCCTCGCCCAAGATGGAACGCAGCCGTTCTTTCATTTCGTTTGCCGCTTTGTTCGTAAATGTAATGGCAAGCACGCGCCAAGCTTGCTCGCCCAGCGCAACAATGTGCGCAATGCGATGCACCAGCACCGTGGTTTTGCCGCTACCTGCGCCCGCCAACACCAACAACGGCCCTTCTGTGCATTGCACGGCGGCCAGTTGCTCTTTGTTCATGCGGGAAAGCGCTTGGGTGATGTCGATTTCGTTCAATTATATAACTCTCAATTCAAATTTTTTCTATTTCATTGCGTGAATATAGATCACGTTGCCCTCGGGGTCTGTTACAAGAGCGTCTTTATAAAACCCGTGGTCTTGCGGCGGCTTGTATGATTTTGCGCCGTTTTGGATCAGGCGAGCATATTCAACATCCACAGCCTCAAACGTCGCAACATCAAAACCAAGATGCAATGCGGGACTTATTTCGGGATAGTCCGTGCCCGCTTCTCGCTTGATCATGTTGAAGAAAAAGCCCTTCGGCGTCACAAAGCCCATGAATTGTTCCGAGTCATGGTTCTGCTCCAAACCCAAAACATCGCGATACCAAGCCGCCATAGCCTGTATATCGTTCACTTGTAATGTTAGAAATCCAAATGTCATAGTAGTCTCCTTTTTCAATGTGTACCCAGTCGCCATGGCAGCAACTGTTCAATCGTTGTAATGGTGCCGTCATTCAGCAGCACTTCGCACTTGTAATTTTCGTCATGCACGGCGTTGATGAACTCACGGCAGATGCCGCAAGGCGCACAAGCACCTTCATCATTAACACCGGTAGCCACCAGCTTCAGAATATGCGATTCCCCGGCGGTGACCATGGCAACAATGGCAGCACGCTCAGCACAAAACACCATGCCGACTTGTGCATCCAAGCAAATGCCGGTGTAAACATTGCCGTTCGCGGTCAACAGCGCACAGGCCACATAGCCCGCGCTGGCAAGGCTCGAAAGCCGCCGCTCGCCCACTAGATCTTTCGCAATGACGAGAAGTTGTTGGTGTGTCATGGGTTTTCTCCTAGGTTTAGTTTCGCACACCCTGTAGGGGCGGATGCGAATCCGCCCGGGGTTGAAATAACAGCAAAACTTACGGCTGCGATATTGTTATGATTCGGGCGGATTTGCATCCGCCCCTACATTCACATCTAAAGCGAAACCCGCCACGCCAATTCATAATCCCTTGGGTGCGCAGGCTTGGTCATGTTCAAGCCTTCAAGGATGTCATAATCTTTAATCTCACCGCACTGGCTGACGACAACACGATTCGCAATGCCCTGCGACAGCAAATCCACGGCATAATCACCCATCTGGGTGGCCATAATTCTATCACGCGCCGTAGGACAACCGCCACGCTGCACATAAGCAAGCACATTGGCACGGGTATCAATGCCTGTTTGGGCTTGCAGCACCGTGGCCAGATGTTCCACCCCACCGGGGTAGCGCGTTTTGCCCTGTTTGTCCTTCTTGCCAGTGATGCCCTCGGCCACAAAAATTAGGTAGTAATTTTTGCCCGCTGCTTTGGCGAGGCTCAGACGGTCAACGAGCGTGCCTTCAAAATGGGCAATTTGCTCAGCGGTCATTTCGCCCTCTTCGGGGAAGCCGAAGTCGCCGTATTCCATCGCCAGCACTGCCGTGGCACCACCTGCCATGCCGCCATACAGCGTGAGATCACCGGCTTTGTTGCCCATCACTTCAATCACAATGCAACGATCATGCGAGCGTGCGGTGTCGGCAATGGCATCGCACATGTTCATCACCATGTTCAACGCGGTGTCGTAGCCGATGGTATATTCCGTGCAGGAAATGTCATTGTCAATGGTGCCCGGCAAACACACGCAGGGCAAGCCATTGAGCGTAAGCAACCGCGCACCCATGAATGAACCATCACCGCCGATGACAATGAGGCCGTCGATGTTGCCTTTGCAGTTGGCAATGCATTGCTCTGCTGCGGCTTGGCGAGTTTCTTTTTTCACAAACGGCTGAAAACGCGCGGTGCGCAACACCGTGCCGCCCATGGCGTGGATAGAGTCCACTTTGTCAATCGTCAGTTCTTCCCAGTTGCCTTCGTGCAGGCCCTTAAAGCCCTGCTGAATACCCAGCAGGCGAATGCCTTTTTCACGCGCGGCAAACACCGCAGCACGCACAGCTGTGTTCATGCCTGGGCTGTCGCCGCCCGAAGTTAAAATTCCAACGTTTTTCATGCGAACCATAATTTAAATCCCCACTTGCATAATGATACAGATTAAATAGTACCACAAATTCGACGAGATTGTCAAGATTTTTTTTCGCGCAAATTGACAAGCACGCAAAAATGTGCTACAATAGACACTAGATATCCGTTGTATGTTATGGAAACGAGGTGCTCACCGTGGCAGCAAAAAAAGCCGCAACCGCAAAAAAAACTGCAAAGCCCAAAAAGCCCACCAAAGAAGAACTGGCTAGGCAACAAGAGCAGCAACGCCTGCAAGCCGAACAAGCTGTGAAACGCCGTCACTTTTACTGGGGGCTGGGGCTGGGCTTTGCCGTGCTATTGCTTGGGTTGCTGGCCGTTATTCCCGGCGAAAACGTGTGGAACATCATGCACAGCGGCCTGTGGGATTTTTTCGGCATCACACTGGTGCTTTGGCTGGGCTTTGCCGTGTTTTGCTGCGCAACCTGGTTTCGCAATCGCAATTTGCGTGATGACATTCCCGCGCTGGTGTTTTTGCCGCTGGGCATGCAAGCTGTGGGCGTGTTTTGGGCATTGATATCACCAAACGAAGGCGGCGGCTGGCTGGGGCGCACCATTGCCGAAGGCATGAGCAACGCCATGGGCAGCTTCATCGCCGCGCTGCTGACCATGCTGGTGATCACCATATGTGTGTTTCTGGGCATCGTCCAGTTGCGCGAGCTTATCTTTAGCCGCGTGATGGACAGGCGCTCCATTGACATTGACCCCAACGAGGATGATGAAGAAGAATTAACTCTGACGGAAGAAAAACAGCCGCGCGGCAAAAAAGCCGCACAGCCCACGCCAATTTCGTTGCCGCCGCCGATTAACCCCATTTTGGATTCCCGCAATGTTGCGCCGGTGAACAACCCAAACGCCATCCCCACTGTGCTGAACTTTGGTGCACCCGCACCCGCAGCGCCCCCTGCCCCGCCTCCGCTGCCGCCACTGCCGATTGATGAACCGCCGCGCAAGAAAGTCAAACTAACGGAAGACGAAGCGGCACAGGTGGCAGAATTTGAGGCACAGGTAGAGGATGCTGCGGAAACTGCCACAGAGGGCGACACGCCGGCATATAAACACCCACCCATTGGCGCGCTCACCCTGCCGCGCAACCCCGCAGGCACCCAACCCGACCAAAACGAAGAAAATATCATCTCGCAACGACTGGTGCATACCCTAGGCAGCTTTGGTGTGCAAGTGGAACTCGTTGGTCGCAGCCGCGGACCTTCCGTCACGCGCTATGAATTGCGCCCAGCCGAAGGCGTAAAAATCAACAAAATCACATCCCTCGCAGACGACATTGCTCTGCACCTGGCCGCCACCAAAGTGCGGATTGAAGCCCCCATCCCCGGCAAACCCGCCGTGGGTGTGGAAGTCCCCAACCGCGTGCGTGCAACCGTAAGCTTGCGTGAAATCATCGATAGCCAAGTTTATCGCGCGGGGACGAAAAAGTCAAAGCTAACGGTAGCCTTGGGCAAAGATATCGTGGGCGACCTCATCGTGGCTGACCTTGCGCGCCTGCCTCACTTGCTGATTGCAGGTACAACGGGTTCGGGTAAATCCGTGTGCATGAACACGCTGATCATGAGCCTGATGTACAACGCCAGCCCCGATGACGTAAAAATGCTGATGATTGACCCCAAGCAAGTGGAGTTCAACATCTACAGCGGTATTCCGCATTTGCTGGTGCCCGTGGTGAGCGACCCGCTGAAAGCCGCCGGTGCGCTGGGCTGGGCGGTGAACGAAATGGAGCACCGCTACAGTCGCATCAGCGACCAAAACGTGCGCGATGTGGATAGCTACAACAACATTGCCGCCATGCAAGACGACCTTGCGCACATGCCGCGCGTGGTGATTTTTATCGACGAGCTCAGCGACTTGATGATGGTTGCCCCCAGCGATGTGGAAGATGCTATTCAACGTATCGCACAAAAAGGACGCGCCGCAGGCATGCATCTGGTCGTTGCCACGCAGCGCCCATCAGTTGATGTCATTACCGGTGTTATCAAAAGCAACTTGCCCGGGCGCATCGCGTTGAGCGTTGCGTCACAGATTGACTCGCGCACGATCATCAACACCATGGGAGCGGAGCAGCTGCTGGGCAACGGCGATATGCTCTTCAGTCCCAACGGCGGCAACAATGCCGTACGCGTGCAAGGCTGTTTCGTCAGCGACGGCGAAGTGCAGAAAGTCGTGAATTTCGTTAAGCAACAGCTCGAGGGCGGCACTGACTACAACGATGCGGTGTGGGAAGAAATTGAGCGCAACGCCGCAAATGCCGGTCGCGGCAAGAAAAAAGGCGGCATGCTGGATGCATCTTCCGACAGCGACGGTGACGAAGACCCCATGTTTGATGCCGCAGCGGAAGTGGTCATCAATGCAGGCATGGCCTCAACCACCATGCTGCAGAAGAAGCTCAAGCTTGGCTATGCCCGCGCCAGCCGCTTAGTAGACATGCTGGAAGAACGCGGCATTGTTGGTCAGCCCGAGGGCAGCAAACCCCGAAAGGTGCTCATTTCGCCCGCGCAATGGCAAGAATATCAAGCGCAAGGCGGACAGACAAGCAATAATCCCGAAGCTGGTGAATAGCTATAAATATCACGCAATCATCAGGGGGAAAATATGAAACGCAAACAAGCAACCAAATCAAACAAGTCCCGCAATTTCATCATCAGCATCGTCGCCGTTGCAGCACTGGTCATGGCTGGCTGGTATGTCACGCAAGGCTACAACCCGCTTGCTCAGCCACAAGAGCACGTTGCCGTGCATTTCATCGACGTTGGACAGGGCGATGCCGTGCTCATTGCCGCACATGGGCAGTTCATGCTCATCGACGGCGGCGAACGCGGCAACGAAGATCACGTAATCAACTATCTACGTCGCCAAGGGGTGCAACGCATTGACTACCTCGTGGCCACTCACCCGCACAGCGACCACATTGGCGCATTGGCCAACGGCGTGATTGACGCGTTCCCCATCGGCACAATCATCGCGCCGCAGCTGCCGCAGGAAATCACGCCCACCACGCGGGTTTATGAGAACTTTCTGGCCGCTGTGCGCCGCGCAATTGAGGCTGGCACCTCTGCTGAATACGCCGAAGTGGGGCGTGTGATCACACTGGGCAACACAGAGATCACCATTCTTGGCCCGCTGCGCGAAAACATACGCAACCTCAATAACAACTCCGTCGTGCTGCGGTTGGATTACGGCAACACCTCCGCGCTGTTCACCGGCGATGCCGAACGTGCCGCCGAACGCGACCTAGCTGACGAATACGGCCGCCGCTTGCAAGTGTGTCTATTGCACGTTGGTCACCATGGCAGCCACACCTCCAGCCACGATTTTTTCCTGCGCTACGTCGCGCCGGTCTATGCCGTGCTGAATGTAGGACTCAATAACCGCCATAACCATCCCCGCCCTGAGGTCATGACACGCCTGCGCAACACCCACGCCACCATCTTCCGCACCGACATCGACGGCCACGTGGTCATGTTCAGCGATGGCGTGCAGTTCTGGCGCGCAGGATGAGTTTTTCTTGTTCTTTTTTGAAAAAAAGAACCAAAAAACTTTTAGGTCGCTTCGCTGTGTCCTATTATGAGCACTGCGTGTAAACTCGTGCTTCGCGGGGAACAATTTATGAAACGATTTAAGAAGCAAGCCCTTGGCTCCCTCTTGTAGAGGGAGCTCCCGCCGTAGCGGGTGAGGGAGGGGTGCGAGCACAAAAACTTCACCCGCTTTGCGAAAGGCCTTTCATAGACCCCCGCGAAGCGAGTAAAGTTTTTTGCGCAACTTTTTTTCAAAAAAGTTGCAAATCGTCAAGCACTAATCTTCAACCAAAGGCTGTTGCGCCGTGGCAAGTTGTTCAAGGATTTCGGCCGAAGGTTTGCGCGTGACCAAGCTGCCCACGATGATCGCAACCAACGAAAGCGCAAAGCCCGGCACCAACGAGAAAATGCGAGTTTGTGCAGCCAGGGTTGCACCGCCGAACGAGATATATTGCCACACAATGACGGTGAGCCCGCCAACGATAACACCTGCAATTGCGCCGATTTTGTTCGTACGTTTCCAGAACAAGCTGCACAGCACAAGCGGGCCAAATGCCGAACCAAAGCCCGCCCAAGCCATGGCCACCAGTGCCATCACGCCGCTGTTGCGGTCAATGGTGCCGGGGATGCGCACGCCGTAGGCATCATAGCCGCCGTGTACATAGCTATTGAGCGCAAACACGATGGCAAGCACGGCAACCACCAGCACTGCACCGCGGCTAATCCAAACGAGTTTTTTGTCGCTGGCTTTTTTGTCGGCTTGGCGATAAATATCGCTCAACGCAGACGACGCCACCAGCAACTGCGAATCCGCTGTTGATTTAATGGCCGCGAACATGCCGCACAAGAACAAACCGCCCAGCAGCACCGCCCACAGCGAGCCACGATCGATGAAAATCACTTGAATCATGTTGATGAAAGCAGTTTCACTGTTGGCCAACCCGGGGATAAACGCGCGGCCAACCAGACCAACCATCACTGCCGAGCCAAGCGCAAGCACCACCCACACAATGGCGATGATCGCCGAGCGATTGACGAACTTTTCTTTTCTAATAGCGATGAGCTTGATGAGAATGTGCGGCATACCAAAGTAGCCAAGTCCCCACGCCACGTCAGAAACAATGGACTGCCAAGTTAGCGGTTGCCCGCCCACCTGCATCATGTTATACCAGCCATCAGGGATTCCGGCGGCCACATTGCCCCAGCCGCCCATGGTGGCAATGACGATAATCGGCAGTGTGAACACAGCAAGGAGCATCATCATACCTTGGATTGAGTCCGTCCAGCTGATGGCCATTAACCCGCCGATGAGCGTGTAGCCCACCACAAACGCGGCGATGATAATCAGCGCCCACTGGTAGCTCAGCCCGGGGAAAATCTGCGGCAGCAGCGTGCCGCCGGCCACAAACCCGCTGGTAGCATACACCGTGAAGAAAATCGCGAAGAATACCGCAGCTGTCAATTTCAGCACATGCGATTTATCATGAAAGCGATTTTCGAGATATTCCGGCAGCGTAACCGAGTTGTTGAACACAATGGTGGCACGTCGCAGCCGCTTGGCCACAAAGCACCAGTTCAGCACCGTGCCAATAATTAGCCCCACGGCAATCCATGCGCGGCCTGTGCCAAAGGCATAAATCGCGCCCGGCAAGCCCATCAGCAGCCAGCCGCTCATGTCGCTGGTTTGTGCCGAAAGCGCGCCCACCCAGGCGTTGAGCTTGCGCCCACCCAAATAATAATCTGCGAGGTTTTGGCTTTTGCGAAAACGAATGGCCAGACCAATGATTGCACTGAAATACACTGCAAACACCACGAGAATCCATGCTTGATTGCTCATCGTAATCCCCCTATGTAAGTTAATGTGGAATATTATACCACACCTGCGGTGAGCAACTCGCGCATTTAACTCATGCGATTGAGCAATAATTCCCCCGCGTCGTGATATTGCTATATTATATCATGTGATGGAAACAATTGCAAGCATTTTTGTGAAAGAGGACTTTAAATATGAAGAAAGCCATGGCGAAGGTCATTGCTGTGATTCTCACAGTGATGTCATTAACTCCCCTTGCTGCCTGCGGATTCACAAGCGACCCAAGCTATGCCCATGAAACTCTGCCCGTGATGCTGGATTTGCCCGTCGTGACACAGGAAACCACCACCGAGCAGCCCACAACAACCGAATATATCACCACAACAACAGAAACCACCACGACCACCGCTGCGCCAACACCGCAAACCGTGGCGGAAATTGTTGCTTTCTATAACACTGCAGCCAATCGTGTAAAAACAAATAGGCCGGGCTACAGCCTCACCGACCGCACAATTATTGATGATCGCTTGGTTGAAGTGCCGTGGGCATTTCGCGCCATCGCGCCTGGGGTTATCCGCATGACGCAGAACCTTTGGGGTGCTTGGAGCGAGCCCGAAGTGGTGGCACGCGGCACAAATCACGATGATTTTTTCGCCGAGGGGCAAAGCTGGGCTAGCCGCCTGCAGCCCGGCTGGGTGCAATCTGCTACGCTGCAGCAAGTGGGGCAGGAATACCACATCACCATTGCCATGCATGACGAACACGTGCCGGTGTTGCCGCACGACGGCTCAACCACCCACCATGGCCAAGTGATGAAAGTCTTCACGCACGCGGACATCATGGAGGGCGTCGAAAATCTGCTGGGCATCGACATTCTTGCCTGGGATGCGCTATACAGCGGCAGCTATCTGCAAGCGCGCGTGTGCAGCCGCACACACAACCTGCTGCACGTGCGATTTTTCATCAACGCCACCGTGCACACCCAAATTCGCACCATCGGCATCACCAGCAACGTCACACTGCCCATTGCGCAGGAGTACGTGTTTACGATGAATAGTTAACGCGTTACTTTTTTGAAAAAAAGTAACCAAAAAAACCTATCCGCTTCGCGGTGGCCAATTTATGAAAGCATAAGAAGCAAGCCCTAATTCCCCTCCGCCGGGGTCCCCAGAGGGGTGGGTGTGGAGGGGTGGCACCGCAGTGCCGGGGTGGTCTTCGCGTAGCGACAATTACGCATTAAGAATTACGAATTAAGCATTGTGAATCGTCCCCACCCGCGCAAAAAAATACCATGCCTTAAATGCTAACAATATAGGTACTACAATATACATCGCCACATGGTTAATCACCACCATTGATAGCAGCATGCTGCCCCCGGCAAGGGCCATCACCATGAGTTTGCGGCGCATGGTCATGCTGCGGTGTTGCACAAACTCATCCAAATGCTGGCGATAAAACCGCGTACGCACCAGCCGTGCGTGTAACTTACTTGAGCTGCGTGCCGCAAAGCAAACAGTCAGCAAATAAAACGGCACCGTAGGCAACATGGGCACAACCATACCCGCCGTGCCCAGCCCAAAGCAGACCACCGCCAACGCCCCAAAGAAAAACTTTGCCATATATCCCCCTGTGCCTTGACAAACGTATCGTTTCATTATATAATATTCAGTATGAACAGTTCTGATAATCACATAAACGCCTATTTAGGCATCGACGGCGGGGGTTCCAAAACCACCGCCGTGCTTTGCAATGCTCAAGGCAACGTGATTGCACAGGCCAAAGCAGGCAGCCTGAACTACCGTGCGCTGGGTTACGACATCGCGCGTGCCAGCCTGCAGGATATACTTCACCAGCTGCCATGCACCCCCACTGCGGTGTTCATCGGCAATGCTGCATTGGCAAACGAAGCACCGCCTGAGGAACTGCAAGCACTCACGCAGGGCATCCTCGATGGCGTTCCCGCGGGCATGAACAGCGACCTGTACATCGCATTAGAAGCCATGCAATGTCAAGGCCCCAGTGCCGTTGTGATTGCAGGCACGGGCAGCATGTGCGCCGGGCGAACCGCAGCGAACGAGCCGATACTCCACACTGGTGGCTGGGGCTGGCTGCTGGGCGACGAGGGCAGCGGCTTTCACCTTGGCTGGGAGGGCTTGCGGGCTGCGCTGCGCGGCTATGAGGGCAGCGGCCCAGCAACTGCGCTGACTGCCCATGCCTGCGAATTTTATGGCGCAAACGTGCCTGAAGATTTGCTGGATATTTTCTATAATCCCAACAAACTGCACAACGAAATTGCTGCGTTTGCGCGGGTAGTGAGCAACTTAGATGACCCCGTTGCCTGCACGATTGTGCAGCATTGCGCCGCCGATTTAGCCAAAACCGCCAAAGCTCTGCTGCGCAGGTTGCCTGCGGACACACAGATTGGGTTATGGGGCGGCTTGTTTGAGCGACGTGAAAACTATCGCCAAGCATTTATTGAGGCGCTTGGTGTGCAGGCAAGCGTGCTAGCCATGCCACCCGCTGTGGGGGCAGCTTTAGCCGCAACAAAACTCTGATGGGAGTGTCGCATGAAATCGCAACAATATCTCAGCCATGTGCATGAATTACTTGGTCAAGCTGCGGCTAGTCAACTGGCTAGCGTAAACGCCTTTGCCCGAGAAATCACTAGAACCTTGCAAGCTGGCAAGCGTGTGTTTTTGTTTGGCACAGGGCATTCGTGTTTGCTGGCGCAGGAGCTTTTCTACCGTGCAGGCGGTTTGGTTAAACTGCAACCCATCCTCGAGCCCGAGCTGATGCTGCATGTGTCTGCTAGCGAAAGCACACAGTTGGAGCGCAACGCCGACCGTGCAACTCCTCTGCTGGAAAAATATAGTGTGGCGGCGAGCGATTTGCTGCTGATTATCTCCAACAGCGGGCGCAATCCGCTGATTGTTGAACTTGCTCTGCAAGCAAAATCACGCGACTGCACAGTGGTGGCACTCACCAGCTTGCAGCACAGCATGAGCGGTAGCTCGCGGCACAAAAGCGGGCAACGGCTGTGCGAAATCGCGCACCTTGTGCTGGATAATCACGGCACACCCGGCGATGCTTGCATTGGCTATGATGGTTTTGCAGGCATGGCAGCAGCAACTTCAACGGTCATTGGCGCGGCGTTGTTGCAGGCAACAGCGGCACAAGTGGTGCAATGTTTAATTGAAGATGGTGCGACACCCGAGGTCTTCGCCAGCAGCAACATTGACCAAGGCGACACCATTAACGAGGCTTACCTGCAAAAATATAGAGAGGAAATTCTATATTTATGAGTTTTCAACGTAGGGGATATTTAGAGGGTTTTTACGGCACACCATGGAGCGATGCGCAACGCCGCAACATGATTGCGCTAATGGCTGCCCACGGCATGAACACCTACGCCTATGGTGCGAAAGACGACCCTTATCACCGCGATAAATGGGAGCAGCTTTACCCTGGAACCGAACTAGCCACACTGCAAAGTCTGGTTAACTATTGCCGTGAACATGGCATGGACTTTATGTATTGCCTTGCGCCAGGCTTAACTTATGACTATCAGGATGAGACGTGTTGGGCGGCCATTCACGCCAAATTTGCGCAGATTATCGCCCTTGGTGTGCAGAGTTTTGGTCTGTTTTTTGATGACATCCCCCCCGGCCGCGAGCGCGTAGAAGACCATCTTGCCCTCGCCAAGCGTGTGTGCGACGCCTTCCCAGATAAATCATTTACCATTTGCCCGATGGTTTATCACGGGCGCGGCAATGAACCATATATCTGTGAATTGGGGCACGGGCTGCCAGAAAACGCCGACCTGTTTTGGACAGGCCGTAACATCTGCAGCCAATGGCAGGACGTGGACGAGGCGAAATTCTTCAAGCAAAACACAAACAAGCAGCCACTGTATTGGGATAACTATCCCGTGAACGACGCAGAGATGTTCCACGAAATGCACCTGGGGCCCATTGCGAACCGTGACGCCAAGCTGCACGAGCATAGCCGCGGTATTCTATTCAACGGCATGGAATATTTCGAATGCACCAAACTGGCCTTCCTCACCTGCGCAGATTACCTGCGCGACCCAGAGAATTATGACCCCGAGCAATCTTGGCTGCGTGCGCTTGAAATCCTGTTTGGCAAAGAAGACGCTGCACGCTTTGTGTATTTCGCCGAGCAGTGTAACACCAGTTGTCTCAAGCGGCAAAATGGCCCACGCATGGTGGAGGCAGTGGAAAGCGCCGCCGTGCTGTGGCGGGCGGGTGACCTGCCTGCGGCGATTGCCCTGCTGCAAGATTTCCACGCAAAGCTAGAGGATACCCGCGCATTTTTGGCCGAAAGCCAACACCCCATGGTGGCCGAACTGGGTAAGTGGATATACAAATACAACAAATACGTCGACCTGTTTGGTTTGACGATTGAAGTGCTGCAAGACAAAGTCGGCCGCGATGAATTGAAAAAAGTCTTGCATGAATATAACGAAATTGCGGCAGTGCTCACCGAATTTGCAATGCGCGCATTTGTGGAACAAGTGATTGCCATAGGAGAACACATATGATCAAACAAGCTGTTATTCTCGACGCTGGGCGCGGCACCAAGCTGTGGCCATTCGCTCAGCTGCGCAGCAAGGGGATGATTCCCGTGGGCAACCAGCCTGTGCTACGCCATCAAGTGGATGCCCTGCGTGATGCGGGCGTGAAGAAGATTATTATTGTTAGCGTTGCAACGCACGCAGGGCTGGTTCGCAATCATTTTCGTAATGACGTTGAAGTAGAAGTCATCAACGATTGCTTGTCACAAGGCTCCGCGTTCTCACTTCACCTCGCTGATTTCGATATTGATGATCATTTTGTTGCCCTGCATGGCGACACCCTCATCAGCCCAGCCGACATTGCTGCACTGGTGAACTCCCCCGCCCTGCCCGCCGTGTTGGTTTCACCCATCGGCGAAAAACGCCGCAAACAGGATTTTATCTCATGCAGCGTGGGTGATGGCAAGGTTCACGCTTGCTGGGGGCACCCACGCAGTCGCGGCGAGCACTTCGCTGCCGGCTTTGCCTTTGCGCAAGAACACATGAATCTGCTTGCCAACAACAGCGGGATATTTACATCCGTTGAGGTTGGCGCAATGCCCGCACAAGAAGGCTACATTGAAATGAGCCTGAATGATTATATTCGCGATGGCGGCACAGTTGCTGCCATTGAAGCGAAAGAGCCTGTGGTGGACATCGACAAGCCATGGCATATTCTTGAAGCAAATAATGTACACAAAAACCGCCTGATGACACAGCTGACGGAAAACCGCCTGGCCGAGGGCGCAAGCATTCACCCCACGGCCTATGTTGACGGCGCGGTTGTGCTGGGCGAAGGTAGCTCCATTGGCCGCAATGTGACGGTTGAGGGAAAGTTGATTGTGGGCAAAAATACCAGGATTGACAACGGTGCAATCTTGCGCGGCGATAATATCATCGGCGACAACTGCACCGTGCGCGACGGCTGCCTGATTGAAAGCAGCACCATCGGCCACAAGTGCTATGTTGGCCACGGCGCGGAAATGGATGGTGTGCTATTCAATGGTGTATATCTGTTCCACTACATGGAAATCAGCGGCGTGGTGGGCGAAAATGTGGACATCGGCGCGGCAACCGTGTGCGGCACCCTGCGCTTTGACGACGGCCAAACCCGCCACCGCATCAAAGGTCGGCTAGAAGGCGAACACTCCGGCTGCGATGGCAGCTTCATCGGTGATTATTGTCGCACGGGCGTGAATGCGATTCTGATGCCCGGCGTGAAAATGGGTGTGTACAGCATTTGCGGTGCGGGCGTGATGCTGCAAGAAGATCTGCCCGATAACACTCTCGTTTATGCCGAGCAAACGCTGCACAAAAAGCCCTGGGGGCCGGAGAAATATGGCTGGTAATCGCGCAACCACAAAGGAGTTCATATGCTGCACACGTCTTGTTTTACGCAGCACAGCCTGCGCCAATTCCTGCGTCAAGAATACGCCCTAGAGATTATTGAAATCTCTGTGATCCCTCAAGGCAGCGCTTGCCTTTTTCTCGCATTATGTGCAGATGAACAACGCTATGTTATCAAGGAATATCAACGGGGCTTTGATTCGCGAGCGGTACACCGTGAGGCATCTTTGTGCGATTTTTTGCGTGAAAAAGGTCTGCCCACTGCGCGCTTTATCCCAACGCACAGCGGAGAAATGGCCAGCACAAATCAAGGGCGTCAAGTCACCGTGCATGCATATATTCAAGGCGATGCCCCGCAAAGCCACAGCGCCACGCCTTGGTTGATGCAAGCCAGCGCACAGTTACTGGGGAAAATCCATTGGGCCATGCGAGAATTACCTGACATGCAGCAGCAATTTTCGCCGGCTTGGGCCGCAGCAGATAAGATCCCGGCCAAGCAGCAGGAATATCGGTTACTGCTGGCCAAAGCCGAATGTCTGGAGCATTCCCAAAGCGAGCGCATTGCGGAGGATTTGCGCTTTAGACTAAGTGCTTTAAACTGGCTCGCTGCCCAGCCCAACGTCACCGAAGGCTTGACCTACGTCAACACGCACGGTGATTATTCCATCCATCAGCTGCTCACCAAAGATGGCTACATCGTTGCCGTGTTGGATTTCGTTGGGGCTTGTCGCCTGCCTGCCGCATGGGAGGTCATTCGCTCCTTTAGCTTGGCTGACCCACAGTGCGCCAATGGCGCGTTGCCTGCAGATCGCCTTGAAGCCTATGTTGACGCGTATGAAGCGGTGTGCGCTCTCAGCGCAGCAGATCGCCGAAATATGCGACGTTTTTACGCAGCCCAACTGCTGCGCAGCAGCTACGGCTACAAACAGTTTTTTGACCCCACCATTGCCGACCGCGAAGAATTATTGCGCTTTGGCTTTTGGCGCACGAATTTGCTACACACACTGCTTGCAGCACAATGATAGAGAGGACTCCCCCATGATTTCAACCGCAACGCAAGCCACGCTTGCCACTGCTTTCACATTGCCCGTGCACAGTCTTGCCACGGCACGCCCCATGCTGCAAAACCCCGACCGCGGCCTGCGCATGGAACACTACATCACCCTCGGCCAGCCCCTGCAATCCTACCCGGGCAATAGCGAATGCCCCTTTGAGAAAATGCTTTTCTTCATTGAAAAATACCGGGAAGAAAGCCCCACTGTTGTTCAATTATATGTTTACTTGACCAAGTACAACGAAAAGCCGCTTGACGAACTGGCATTTGCACAGTTGGAGCAAATGCTGCAACTACTGCGTGATAACAACGTGCGTGCCTTGCTGCGCTTTACCTATCAAAACGAAGCACACCCCGATGCAGCGTGGCCGCAAGTGCGCGAGCATTTGCAGCAAATTGGCCAATGGATAAACGAAAATCATCAGTTGGTGCAAGATAGCATTTTTTGCGTGCAGGGAGGCATTGTTGGTCTGTGGGGCGAGGCACACAACAACCAAAACTTCCACAGCTGTCACATTGGTGACGCCTTTAACCTGCTGCTAGACATCGTGCCCGATAACCTGTTTGTACAAGTGCGCAACATTGATTTGCTGCCGAAAATTCTGCCGCATCATACTGCCCGCGTGGGCATGCACGATGACTACATGATTGGCGAAACCCACGGCAGGTGGAATTTTTTCCTGGGGCGCGACGATGAAGAATGCCGAACTGCGCAAACCAGCTTTTGGCGCAGCATTAACGATGGCGAAATGCCTTGGGGCCAAGCAACGTATTATGACGAGCCGGGTGCACACGACCTAGACAGTATGAACGTGATGCCCATTTTGCAGCAGTTTTTGCAATATTCCCTTACCACGTTTTCGCTAGAGCACAACTACCGCGAAGATATTCCCGGACGCAGGTTTTCCATGCATCGCTGGCGTGATCAAACGCTTAGCGAAGAACAGCTACGCGAAGCAGGCTTGCCCTATCATCCCGCGTTGCTTGATGACGACGGCAACATCAACACCTTCGAATACATTCGTCATCATTTGGGGTATTTGCTCACTGTCACGGAGTTCGCATTAGACGACGAAACACTGCGCTTTACCATCCAAAACAATGGTTTTGCCGCACCGCTAAACTTCCACGCGCTAAGCCTTGTGCTGGATGGCGAGGATTTCCCGGTTGCGTGTTACGACCGTTTTGCACTGGGAAGCATGCAAGCGGCAACCTACACGGTGCAGCTGCCACAACTCACCACTGCACAACACATTGGCCTGCGGCTGGCTCGCCAAGCGGATTCGCCTATTGCAGCACGCTTTATGAATGACACCGCGTTCATCAACGGCGTGCAAATTATCACAAAAGTCAAGGAATAATTCATGCGTAAATTTATCAGCTCACTTCTCATCTGCCTGTTGATCGTGGCAAGCTTTGCCGTGGCTGCTCAAGCGAACTCTGTCATCTACGTCACCTATGCGCAGTTCGGTGCAGTAGGCGATGGCGTAACCTGCGATTTTGATGCCATCATTGCCGCACATGCCTATGCCAACGAAAACAATTTGCCCGTGCGCGTGAACTCTGGCACATTCTACATCGGCGAATCAGGCCGCACGGCTATTATCCAAACCAGCACGGACTGGACAGGTGCCAGTTTTATCATCGATAATTCCGTCGTTACCACTGCACAGGGGCATCATCGCTTCAACGTTTTTCACGTCACTAGCCATTACGATGTCTTCTCCCTCACCGGGCAAGTAGAATCGCTTGCAGCAAACCAAGAAAACATTGGCATTGCGCTGCCACAGCCCTCGCTTGTGTTTGCTTATAACAACGATGTCCGTCATTATATTCGCAACGGCCAAGGCAATGGCCAAGCGATGAGCGATTTCTTCATCGTGGACGAAAACGGCAACGTGTGCCCAACCACACCCATCACTTGGGTTTTTGAGCAAATCACGAATATCTATGCTCGCCCGATTGATAACGACACATTGACCATCACTGGCGGACACTTCACCACCATTGAAAGCGCCAATGGTTGGAATAGCCCCTACTTTGCCCGAGGGCTGAGGATTGATCGTTCCAACGTTGTGGTGGATGGCGTTGTGCATGAAGTGGTGGACGAAATCCCCGGCCAACTGCCGCCCAACAGCGGTTTTCTCACTATGTCTAACGCCGCTAATCTTGTGGTGCAAAACTCCGCCTTTGCCGGACGCCTAGGGGCGCGCGAAGGCACCTATGACATTCAACACTGGAACACCGCTAATGTATTATTTTACAACGTGACCCAAACCAACTGCATCCACGACTGGTATCGCTGGGGTATTCATGCTTCCAACAACACGCGCAATGTTACGTTTGATAATGTTTCGCTTTCGCGCATTGATGCTCACCGCAGTGTGAACAATCTCACGATTAGAAACGCAGAAATTGGCTATGGCAGCTTGGCTCTCATTGGTCGCGGAGATCTGCTGATTGAAAATAGTACTGTGCGCAGCTGGCATTTTGTTACCCTGCGCCACGATTTCGGCTCAACCTGGGATGGCGACATGGTTTTGCGCAACAGCCGCTTCATTCCCGTGGGCAACGATGCTGTGCTGATTAATTCAGCCAACAACGGCAGCATTAATTTTGGTCACCCAACCACGTTGCCGCACAACATTCTCATTGAGAATGTTGTGATTGAAGACGACCACTTGAATGTTGTGCGCAACCGTTTGGGCGGCTTTTTGCCCTTTCAGTTTTACAGAGGACCGAGCGTATTGGGTGCTATGCATGCGTATGGCAACGACGCATTGTATGTTACCCTGTTGTGGGATTGGCTAACCAACCGCAGTAGTCCCGGCATAACGCAAGAAATCACCTTGCGCAACGTTGAAGCCACTGGCGGCCGCCGCGTGCGCCTGAGCAAAAACGTCTTCCGTCTGCGTGAGCGTTTTTTCCGCAATGTGCGAGTGATTCGTGAAACCACCTGCCCATGTGCAAGATAAAATAGCACAAAATTAAAGGAGATATTATTCATGCGTAAATTTATCAGCACAATTTTGATCGGAGTTCTCATTATGACCAGTTTTGCTGTGGCAGCCGCCGCGCAACCCTCATCGTATGTCAGCTATGCGCAATTCGGCGCGGTGGGCGATGGCGTGACCTGCGACTTTGATGCCATCATCGCCGCACATGCCTATGCCAACGAGCAAGATCTGCCCGTGCGCGGCACCCCCGGCGCAACCTATCGCATCGGCAAATCCGGCCGCACGGCCATCATTCAAACCAGCACGGACTGGACAGACGTAAACTTCATCGTGGATAATTACATCGTGCCCATTGGGCTGCATGGTTACAATATTTTCAGCGTGCAATCGCGTTATGCGGGCATTGACATTGACGTCAGCAACATCAACAGTCTCGCACGCGGGCAAGAAAGCATCGGCGTTACGCTGCCGCAACACTCGCTGGTGATTGCGCGCAATGACAATGCACGTATTTATATCCGCCGTGGTGCTAATGCCGACCAAGGCCGTGGCATGGTTGACCAATTCATTGTGGACGAAAACGGCAACGTTGACCCCGAAACCCCCATTGTGTGGGATTTTGCCGAAGTGACTTCCCTGCGCGCGTATCCCATTGACCAGACGCAGCTGATCATTACCGGCGGGAACTTCACCACCATTGAGGCACAGCCGGGCTGGCAAAGTCCCTACTTCCACCGGGGCATTAACGTGCTCCGTTCCAACGTATTGATTGATGGCCTCACCCACGCAGTCATTGATGTGGTATCTGGTGAAGCACCGCCCAACACTGGCTTTTTGCTCATTAGCAATGCCGCAAATGTGACCGTGCAAAACAGCATCTTCACCGGTCGTATTCGCGCCCTGCATGGATCTTACGACATCCAAATGCGCAATGTGGTGAACCTGCTGTTTGATAACGTGCGGCAATTCAATTGCATTCATGACAACGCCTATTGGGGCATCATGGGGGCCAACGAAGCCAAGAATGTGGTGTTCAACAACGTGAGCCTTTCGCGCTTTGACTTCCACACCGGGCTATATAACGCCACGGTGAGTAATTCCGAAATCGGGCATGCTAGCATTGCCATCATCGGCGGCGGCACATTTTTGCTGGAAAACACCACCGTCACCTCACACAATCTCATTAATTTTCGCAGTGACTTTGGCAGCACTTGGAACGGTGATGTTATCGTTCGCAACTCAACCTTTGTGCCAACGCACAACAACGCAGTCATTTTATTTAGTGTGCTGAATGATGGATTCCACGACTTTGGCATGCAAACCTATATGCCGCGCAATATTCTCATTGACGGCCTGATGATTTATGATGGCCCAGGCCAGCGCAGTTTCAACTTTACGCCGCCATTTTTCCACATTGGCCCCACCATTTTCAGTGCCAACCATCCCTATGGCAATGATGCGCTGTATGTTACGCTGCTTTGGGATACATTCCGCAACTACTGGCTGCGCCGTCCGCCTTATGCCATGCAGCCAGTGCAAAGCATTCGTCTGCGCAACATTGAAACCGAAAGTGGTCGCAGCCTGCGCACCAGCAAGAACATCTGGCGCTTTTCGAGCACCAGCGTGACCCGTCTGCCTGATTCCTGCCCATGTGAGAGGTAGCGATATGAACAATGTTATCTTTTTAACCCAGCAGCCGGGGCACATCGCCAACGTGTATGCTATGGCAGCGCAAGACATAAAAAAATCGCCGCTGCTCACCGCGCCGGAACATTTGCCGCAGGTGGAGTTTATCTTCAGCACTTGGGGCATGCCAAGCATGAGCGAAGATGAAGTACGCGAGCATTTCCCCGCACTGAAGGCTGTGTTTTATGCTGCCGGCAGCGTGCAGCATTTTGCGCGACCATTTCTGGCTTGCGGCGTGCAGATATTCAGCGCATGGGCAGCCAATGCAGTGCCTGTGGCCGAGGTTTGTTTGGCGCAAATTCTGCTGGCCAACAAGGGCTTCTATCAAAGTGCAGCCATGCAGAAGCAGCAGCAACGCCAGCTTGGGCGTGAGTTCACCAATGCACAACCGGGGAATTACGGTGCCACGGTTGGATTGATTGGTTGCGGAATGATTGGACGTTATACCGCACAGCTGTTGCAACAGTTTGATGTGCACGTGCTGGCCTGCGACCCCTATACGCAAATCGACGGCGTGGAGAAATCCTGTTTGGAGGAACTTTTCAGCCGTTGCAACACAATCTCAAATCACCTGCCTGACAACGAAAAAACACGCAGCATGCTCGGCTATGATTTATTCAAACGCATGCTGCCAAACGCCACATTCATCAACACCGGGCGCGGTGCGCAAGTGATTGAGGCAGATTTAATCCGCGCACTGCAGGAGGAACCCGCCCGCACCGCCGTGCTGGATGTCACCGACCCTGAGCCGCCCGCCCCTAAAAGCCCGCTGTATACCCTGCCCAACGTAGTGCTGACCCCGCACATCGCAGGCAGCACTGGCCAAGAAGTGGCGCGCATGGGCAGCTATATGCTGGCGGCACATGCGGATTTCTTGGCAGGCAAACCTTCACCGCACGAAGTAACTTTAGAAATGCTGGAGAACATGGCATGACCGCCTGCGGCGAGCAAGCCGCTTCGCTGTGCCGCCTGCGGCGGAGCTCGGTCGCTTCGCTGTGCATTAATCTAGCAAGAGAAAGAGGCCGGGCGGCGTGATCAAAATAACAACGAAATGAGAACAATCATGCAATACTGTGGGCTAACCTCCATCACATTTCGCAACCTGAACTGGCTGGAGAATATCTGCGTGGCCTGCGAATGCGGGCTGCAAGGCATTGAATGGGGCGGCGATATTCATGTGCCGCCTGGTGACATTGCATTGGCTGGTGAAGTTGCGCAGGCTACCCGCGAGGCTGGGCTGGCTGTGCTGAGCTATGGCTCGTACTATCGCCTTGGTGCGGGGCAAGATTTTGCGCCTGTGCTTGCCAGTGCCGTTGCGCTGAATGCGCCTATCATTCGCGTGTGGGCAGGCACCAAGGCCTCGGCGAAATACACGACCGAAGAGCGCGAACTTGCCGTTGCCGATGCCACGCGCATTGCCGCGCAGGCCGCCGCACATGGCATCACCGTTGCCCTTGAGTATCACCGTGATACGCTGACAGACAATGCAACCAGTGCGGTAGATTTTCTGCAAGCTGCAGGCAATATCAAGACTTATTGGCAGCCCAACCCTGAGCTCACCCGCAGCCAAAACTTGCAGGAGCTGCAAGCTGTGCTGCCTTGGTTGACTTACGTGCATGTGTTCCAGTGGCGGCATGATGGCACACGCCTGCCCCTGCAAGAGGGCACAGACGATTGGGCGGCCTACTTTGCTGCGGCGGGCAAGCATGCAGGTGCAGCGATACTCGAATTTGTGAAAGACAACAGCCCCGCGCAGTGTGCGCAGGACGCGATGACGCTAAAGCAAATTGCAAAGTAACGCGAAGCGTCGGAACCCCACCGAGCTGACGAAAATTTGAGCGACACAAGGAGATAACCATGAACTACAAAATCCATGTTGGCTTTGGTCTGCACGTGAACTGCTATCATTCCTATCGCGGCGATGCACCGGATGATACTGGCTTCGGCGGCGACATCCGCATCATTCGCAAAATCATCCAGCAGCTCGATGACCTCAATGCCCGCGGCATCCCCTGTAAGGCGACTTGGGACACCGAAAATGGCTATAGCCTGGAGGAGATTTTGCCCACACACGCCCCGGATATTATTGAGGGCATGCAACGCCGTGTGAAAGAAAATGGCGACGAAAACATCATCATGGGCTACAACAATGGTGCGCTTGCTGCCATGACCTTTGATGAGCTGAAAGCCAGCATTGACTGGGCGGTAAGCAACGAAAAAGGCAGTGGCCTCAAAGATATTTTCGGCGAGTGCAGCATGATCGTGCGCCCGCAGGAGGTGATGTTTAGCCCATCGCAAGTGGCTGACTATAAAAAACTGGGCGTGCAAGCCTTATGTTTATACCACAGCTGCGTGCCTTTTGATGCCTTTGCCACCATCACCCCGCAGTTGAGTGACGCGCACAAATTCAACCCGGTTACATACACCTACGACGGTGAAAGCATCACGGTGATGCCCACCATCTCCAACGCTGATCTGCTGGATGCGGGCTGCCTGCGTGCGCTGGTGAAAGATTTGCGCGCCAAGCAAGAAAACGGCGAAATCAACCACGACGTATTCATCTTCACCAACATGGACGCCGACGCGCCTTTCTGGGAACCATTAAATCTGCCGTGGCCATTGCGCAAACTGCCGGGCACACACGGCATTCGCGGGCTGGCCGAGGAAGTGGCTGACCTAGACTATGTGGTGTTCAATACCCCCGGCGGCTACCTGAAAGACCACCCGCCACTGGGCGAAGTGACTTTTGGACACGACACCGCAGATGGCAACTACACCGGCTATGCCAGCTGGAGCGAAAAACCCTTTAACCGCTTTGTGTGGTCGCGCATTGAGCGGGCACGCGCCTTAGCCAGAAGCCAAGGCAAGGATTGGGACAGCGCAGGCTTCAACGACCGGGTGATGCTGCTTTCGACCACGCACTTTGGGCTAAGCTCGCCCGTGCTGAATATCGACCGTGAGCGGCGAGCCCTTGCATTGTCGCGCGATATGCTGCAAAAAGAACTGGATGCACAACCGCAAGTGAACGAAATCACTGCTGTGCAAAGCGGTGAAGCAAGTGAACTGTTGAGCGTTGAGCTTTGCTTTGCGCCCGGCTGGCTGCCCAGAATTGAGCAACTGAACATCCACGCCGAAGGCTTGCAGCAATTTGGCGGCATTGCCCTGCGCCACCACGACGACAACAGCGTGGCAGCTGCATTTGTGCTGTGTAAGTTCGCGCAGCCCGTGCAACGCATTGCGCTGAACATCACCAACGATGCCGCAATCAGTCTTTCGGCCGCGCCCACGCGTTTGCAGGCAGGCGGCTTGCAGTTCAACACCTGTGCGCAAGGTGAAATGCTGTCGGTCAAATACAACGGGCAAACCATTGCCGGCAAGGATTTCCTCGCCAGCTTTCTCACCTATAATGGGCAAAACTATCCGTTCACACGAAAAAAACGCAGCGCTTTGCCCATGGCCGGACAATTACAGGGCATGCGTTTGCGCGGCGAAATCCACCTGCCCGAGCAACTGCGCCCCGGCAGCTATTGCCTGGATTTTTTCACCCTGCCCGGCTGTGACGGTGTGATGCTACACAGCAACGTGCTCTATCCCTATACCCCCGAGCGACATGCGATATCCACCACCACCAGCGCATTGGGGCGCTACTACGACATTGCATGGCAGCAGGCCGTGCCGCTGCAACTGACGCCCAAACTCACGGGCGACCTGCATGTGATCAAACGAAATTTTGACCATAAACTCAGCGGCTTTCCAGTGTCATCGTTCCGCGAAAGCATTGCCGAAAACGAAACTCTCGCTTCGTTCAACCATCAACTCACTGGCGGTTTTGTGGGCCTGAGCAACGGCGACGTTGGTCTGCTGGTCGCCAATGCACGGCAACTGAGCGGCTCCATGGCGCATTGCCCCATGCGTTTGCAGCGCGAAAACAACCAAGATATCGTTAAGCTTGCACCATTTGGCACTTATCATGGCGCGCAGCGCAAGCACCCCAGCCGCAGCGATGGTTTCATGGCCGAGGCCTACACCATCGTCGCGCCGCAATCGCGCTCGCTTGCCCCGGCCTACAACGGCGTGGAAGAAAGCGCGGTGATGGGCTTGTTTGCCTATGATGGTCTGCGCCCACAAGGCAAGCAGTTAGCCGAGATTTGTGCCATCGCCGACGGAGCAGTGCTACATGTGCCTGCCGATTCGCCTGTTTTTCCCCGCTCCGCCGAGCAGGATTATGTCGCCTTTCCGCCTGCACAGGAGCATACCGCGAAAAAACCAAAATCAGTGATTTTCAGCGGCGTGCTGCCTAGCCCTAAGCACATGGCCCGTGTTGGCTTGCGAGCACTGCGCAACATCAAAAGAGCGCAGCGACAAGCAAAGTAACCATGGCAACATAAAAACACCCCTCTCTATTGAGGGGTGTTTTCTTGCTGTGCGTTAAGCATCTATAAACCTAATTTTTTGCGCAGCCCTGCCAAGTCTCGCGTGTCAAAGCAGAAGGTATCAATCCCCACGCGGTTGGCACCGACACAATTTTCCGGCAAGTCGTCGATGAATAGGCACTCAGCCGCCTGCAAATGAAAGTGCTGCAAAAATGCGCGATAAAACGCTTCGTCGGGCTTGAGCAAGCCCACATCACACGATGCAAACATGCCGTCAAATTGAGTGAAGCGCGGCACTGCGTCATAATTTTCGTGAATGGCAAGAGGCGTGTTGGTCAGCAGATAAAGCCGATGCCCCCGCGCTTGCAATTGCGGAATTAGCTCGGCGGTGGGCAGTGGCCGCATGGCAGGAAAATGCCCATTGAGCATACGCTGCAGATAATTGGGTAGTGGATTGGGCAGGTCGCGTTGGGCAAGCTGCACGATTTGCGCATCGGTGAGTTCGCCAAGGTCACGCTGCCGCCAACGCCCGCCGCCGAATAGCCAGTCTTCCAGCTGTTGCCGCTGTGCGGGTGCGAGGCCACCTAGGAAAGTATCAAGCAGCCATGGTTCGCTGAAATCCAGCAACACGCCGCCGATGTCGAACACTATGTTTTTGTAAATCATGATAATATTTTAGCACACATACGATGTAATGTCAAGAAAAATCATCTGTAAAGGTAAAAGCCTTGTCGTGTTCACACTGTGTTGCGCAAACACGACAAGGCTTATCACTTTATTTTAAATCGCTGTTACAAATTAGCGGTTACCAACGCGATTCATCACCGCAAGTGGATCTTCAACCTGCCCATTTACGCGGATTTCCAAATGCATATGCACGCCGTGCGCCGCACCCATCGGCACATGACCAACCTGACCAACCGGCTCACCCATTTGCACCGCACGGCCAATGGCAGGCATGCTGTCTTCTTGCAAGCCTTTGTATCGCGCAACCATGCCGTGACCGTGGTCAACTGCCACAATCCAACCCCACAGCGGGTCGTTCGCCACAGATTGCACTACGCCGTCTTGGATGGCAAGCACTTGTTGGTCTTGCTGGCCGCCGAAACTCACGCCATTGTGCACGCGCCAATCGCCCATGGTTACCGAGCGCACGAGTTCACCGTGTGAAAAATCTTTCACGATATTGGTGCCAAATGGCAGCGCAAATTCGCCGATGAAAGGCAGATTATCGGTACGCACTGCCTCAACCGGCGGGCGTTCATCTGGCTCATGCTGCACGGGTTCAAGCACCGGCTGCACGCCTGTCGTCGTCTCCGCTTCAGTCACGGTAATGGGCGCCACGGTAGTGAAATCCTCCCAGCGGATAGTCTGTCGTTGCTCGGTTTGGCCGTGGAATTGGTTGTTACGCAGGCTGTGGTTCACCGCAGCCCAAACGCCCAACCCCATGACCACCACGGCAAGTGAAAGTGCCACATAAAACCCTGTGCCGCGCGGCACCCGGCGGCGGAAATTATCCCAATGTTGATTCGAACGCATGTGTATACATCCTTTCGGTCGTTTTTTTTAGTTTGGGGCTTGACAGGCAAGATTATTCATGTTAAAATGGATGGGAATAAAATATTTTACGCGAATTCGAGCCGGTAGCCTAAAGCGCAAGCCATGGCACAAGGCCGTTTAGCGTATAGCCGGAAACAGCTATGCGTTCCGTGTTTGAGAAGAATTTCGCTCCACAAGCCCGTTAGGGTTACCGTCGGTGTGAGCAGAATTTATCTGCTTGCGCTGTTTTTATTTTGAAAAGGAAAGGTGTTAACCATGAAACGCATTGTTCTATTCGGCCTATTGCTGTGCATCGTGCTTGCGGCTTGCACTGCGCCTACGCAGCCAGCCGTTGCAGACAACCCCGTCGAAACCACGGCAGAATATACCGCCACCACGGATGAGATCACCCCGCTAGGGCTGCCTAACTTGCCACAACAGGGGCAAGGCGATGACCTTTACACCTCGGCGCCATACGATTGGTCAATTGAAACGCAGACACACACCATCACACAAGCCCAAGTTACCGCTACGCAAGCGCAGACCACAACAACTACCGCTCACCCTGCCATCACGCTACCCAATATCACCACGCGCACAACGACAACCACGACAACCGCTCCCCTGCCCACGCGCCCAACCGGAATTGGCACCGGCGGAGGAAGTGGCGGCAGTGCTGGCACTGCACACACACGTGTGACGGTGACCGTTACCCGCGCAGGGCTGATTGCCATGGGTGGCGCAGTGACGCAAACGTCACACATGGTGGATAGCATTGGCCGGGAAAGTGAACGCCTTTACACCGGTGTGCCATTGCGCAATGTGCTGCAGGCCAATGGGGTGAACGTGAACACTGCACCTGCAGGCTCCACGGTGGTGGTCACCGCACACGATGGCACGACATTCACGCTTAATCCTGCGCAATTCGCCGCAAACACCACGCTGCTGGCCTGGGTTGAAGACCGCGGCGCAGGCGATGTACGCCAGCTTGACCGCCCACGTTTGGTATTTCCACAAGGCTTATCCGGCACGTTTATTCAACAGGTCGTAAGCATTACATTCAACCCCTAACGCCTCGCGGCGAGCACCCGCTTCGCGATTGCCTTTTATGGAAACATAAAAGTAAATCATAAATTATTCATAAACTGAAAGGGAATCACCATGCATCAACATCCAATCAAAAACGTCATCGGCGTCGTATCCCTATTCACCGCAGTAAGCATCTTCATCTTCGCATTCTTTAGTTTTGGCCCTGGCGCACGTAACCAAGATGACAACGGCACAACCACCACCACGACAATCGTCACAACCACGACGGTGGCAGAAACCACCACCGAAGTGACTACGAACACTGAGGCAACAACAACGACTACAACCACTGCCACCACAACTGCTGCGCCCAGCCCTGTTGTGATTGCAATCAGCACTGAAGCACTCATGGCGCAATTCGCAGGCACAGCCCAAGAAGCGGTGCAGCAAATCGCCCCGCTCGATGCCATCGACCGAGTGCAAAGCCGCACCTTCACCGGCGTGGCAATTCGTGATATTCTGGCATGGCAAGGCGTTAACCTTCACAACATCGGCAGCACTGCAACATTAAATGTTGGCGGCAGCACACTGGCCGCTGATGTGTTCATGGCCGAAACCACCCTGCTGGCTTGGCATGAAGTGAACCATAACGATGACAATGCTGCAATCAATTTGACCAATGCCCGCCTTATTTTCGGCGACGAACAAGGCTTGCGCTGGGGCGCGTATCGCCAAAATATCACGGAAATCACGCTGGAGTTTTAATGTATGAAAAAGCTTTTACCCATCTTGTGTGCCATTGGGCTAGTTATCGCGCTTGCCGCCTGTGCCACACATGCACAAGACTTCACCTTCCTCGATGATATTATCATCACCGTGCATGCGCCCGAACTTTTCCTCGATCTTAACGCCCAAGCCCTGCGCAACGGCGATTTTGATGTGGTTGAGCGCGAAACCATCAGCGTGAACGCGCGCGGCGAACAACGGCATGTGCACGTGCGCGGCGTGCTGCTGGAGGATATTCTGCAAGCCAATGGCCTGACCCAGCACGATTTCGCTGCCGTGACCGCCACCGGTGCAGACGGCTATTTCATCTCCATTCCTGCCGACATATTGCGCAGCCGCGACATCTTGCTGGCCTACCAGATGAATGGAGAAGCAATCGACCCGCGTGTGATCATTCCCGATGAACGTTTGATGTTCTGGGTAAGATATCTGCGCGAGCTGGAATTGGTGCCCCACGGTGCAGCGCAAGAGGTGACGCGGGAGTATGCTTTCAGCGAATTGCTGGCCGAACTGGATGAGTATACCGAGTTATTTGGGCATGAAGGTGACGAAACGCAGGCACTGCCCATTGCTAACATGCTGGCACATTTGGGCAACCCGCACAGCGATTTCGTCATCATCACCGCTGACGATGGCTTGGTGAAAACCGAGCGATTCAGCACCTTTTCGCAGCAGCTGATTGTCTTTGCCGGCACGGACTTGGCACCGCTATTCATCGGGCCAAGCCTGCCTGTGGGCATGCGCGTGCACAACATGAGTAGCGTGCAAATTGGAGAAGTATTGGTGGTATTTTAAAATGAGAAAGATCATTTTGCTCTTGCTGGCAACCGTTTTACTCATCGCCGGGCTGGCAAGTTGTGCCGCGCCCACGCAGCCGCTGGTTTTGCTGGGCGATGCCGAGCCATTCTTGTTCACGGCGCGCAGCTATGACTTGGCTGATGCAATTGACGCGCGCGCCGAGCAATTTAGCCTGCTGGCCATTGCGCATGACGGCTTTGCCGTGCAGCTGCGCGACGGACTCGACAACGTGCAATTGCGCTACCGTAATGGTTGGGAGCTTTACGCCCCGCAGCACCCACCCAGCGCGAATATCCGCGATATTGCGCAACTGATCGTGCTGAGTGAAGGCGATGACCCTTACACCGTTCGCCTGATTGATGCTGAAGGAAATGTGCAAGAAACCACAGCTGGTCAGCTATTCATGCACCCTCCTCAACGTGCATTACGCCGAATCGGTACTAGTTGGATTGACTATCATCGTGCAAGCGTATTTCATGCTGAGTATCGTGTGCCGCTGAGCGAATTATTGCCTGAAAGCAGACGAGCGGCTATTTTCCGTCGCTGTGGTGCTGTGACATTTGACACAATGGCAGGACGATATCTGCTAATTGAGCGCAATCAAATCGACCTCATTGCACCCCATGCTCGAATCTTCGATATTCCAGACATTGTGGGAATCATGGCCGATTCGCCTATTTTACAAATTACGCAATTATTCCACGATGCCATGCGTTTCATTGAGCAAGAGCAACCCGTGCTGGCCATCAAAATCGACGGCCTTGGCTGGGAAATGCTGGAGTATGCGCCGTTCATCCGCTCGCTCAACCCACAACGCGCCCTAACGGTTTGGCCGCCTATTACGCCAACAGGTTTAGCAAGCATGCTCACCGGCGAAACAGCAAATGTGCATGGCATTGCCCGGCGCGGGCAACGTGATTTGCTGGTTGATGACATCTTCACACTGGTGCCCAACAGCGTGCACATCGGCGCGCGCAACAGTTTCATCAACACCAGCTTGCCGCCGCAGCTCACCACCAGCGACGCCGATGCCTTCATGCTTGCGCAGCAGGCGATCGCCGAACCCGCGGACTTCACCTTTGTGCACTTTAAGCAGGTAGACAGCACCGCGCATTACCATGGCCCACATGCTGCGCAAACCCAACAAGCCATTGCAGAAATCGACGACTTTGTGCGCATGCTGGCCGAGCAATTCGGCGGGCGCATGATTATCACCAGCGACCATGGGCTGCATAATACAGCCGACGGCGGTAATCATGGCTTGTTTTTGCCGCAAGATATGCTGGTACCTTATGCGGTACGATAAATATGAAAACACACCCACAATTGTGAGTGTGTTTTTTGTGGCAATTTTTTGCTAGGCAAGGCTTTCGTGAGGACAGGTGCATGTGCACACAACCAAAACCGAAACACAGCATAGCGAAAAATTTGGTGACCCGTACGGGACTCGAACCCGTGTTGCCGCCGTGAAAGGGCGGAGTCTTAACCGCTTGACCAACGGGCCACATCGAAAAAACCTGGTAGCGGCAACTGGATTTGAACCAGTGACACTCCGGGTATGAACCGAATGCTCTAGCCAACTGAGCTATGCCGCCACAACATTATATATTATACACCATGTTTGCGTCGTTGTCAATAGTTTTTTTAATTTTTTTTCACGCATATTTTTCTTGACAAATCGTGCGCTGTGTCGTAAACTATAAAACATGAGGAGGTGCAGCGTGAACATTGTTTATCAAAACATAGACGAGCAAATGCGCAAAAAAATCATTGCTGAATATGGCAACCGTGAGCGAAGATATTCGCAGGATTTTGAAACCACCATCAAGCAACACGTGCACCTTGAACAGGGTAGCTGCTCCATCGTTGCTTTGCATGAGGGCAAGCCCGTTGGCTTTGTTTCAGCCTATACCAAAGCGCTTGCTGCACCGCTAACTCATGTGCAAGATGCGTACATCGACATCCTTGAAGTTGATGAACAATACCGCCGCCAAGGCATTGCCGCGGCACTCGTTGCACAAGCCGAAGCTTGGGCGGCACAGCAAGGCTTGGCACAAATTCGCTCATGGAGCAGCGACAACAAAACCATGGCAATTCACATGTGGCACGCGTTGGGTTATGGCTTGTGCCCAGCAAAAATTTGGGTGGAGTGGTGCAAAAAAGCCGTGGATGGCTTCTATGTGGTGAAAAAAATCTCCTCATCTGCAAAGTGAATATTGACAAGCCCCCAAAAAAGTCGTATACTATATATTGTATCGAAACTAGGAGGACACACATGAAAGTTGGCATCATCATGGGCAGCGACAGCGACTTGCCCGTCATGCGCGCAGCAGCAGATATCCTCACAGAGCTTGGTGTGGACTTTGAACTGACCATCGTGTCGGCACATCGCACACCACAGCGGCTCTATGACTACGCAACATCAGCTCGCGAGCGCGGGCTTTCGGTGATTATCGCGGGCGCGGGCGGCGCGGCACATCTGCCGGGCATGGCCGCATCGCTCACCACACTGCCGGTCATCGGCGTGCCGGTGCAAACAAAGGCCCTGGGCGGCGTAGACAGCCTGCACTCCATCGTGCAAATGCCGCCGGGCATTCCCGTGGCCACGGTTGCGATTAACGGCGCGCAAAACGCGGGCATTTTAGCAGCTGCTATGTTAGCGATTAGCGATGCTGCGCTGGCGCAACGCCTAAAGGATTATAAAGAAAAACTGAACACCATGGTGCACGAAAAAATCGCCCGGCTGGATGAGTTGGGCTATGTGAAATATCTGGAGGACTAAGCTATTATGCAAACTTACAAAGCGGCCATCATCGGCTGCGGGAATATCTTTCCCATGCATGCGGTGAGCGTGCAACGAACCGAAGGCGTTGAACTAGTTGCCATTTGTGACAACAAGCCAGAGCGTGCAATCGCCGCTGCGCAGGAATTTTCCTGCAAAGCTTATACTGACTATCAAGAGATGCTGCGCACCGAGCAAATTGATGTTGTGCATCTTTGTTTGCCGCATTATCTGCATGCACCAGTGGCGATTGATTGCATGAAGCAAGGCGTGCACGTATTGACCGAAAAGCCCATGGCAATCTCTTTGACAGACGCCAAAGCCATGATAGACACCACTAAGCAATGCGGGGTTACGCTCGGCTGCATCTTTCAAAACCGCTATAACGCGGGCACCTTATTGGTGAAGGAAGAACTGGCAAAAGGCACACTAGGCAGCATAAAAGCCGCAAAATGTTTTGTCACCTGGAACCGCTCTGATGCGTACTACAGTGCCAGCGACTGGAAGGGCACGTGGGAAAAAGAAGGCGGCGGTCTGGTCATCGACCAAGCGATTCATACGCTTGATATGCTGCGCTATTTGGTTGATGAAGACATTGCCTACGTGGATGCGTTCATCGCCAACCGTGGCCACGCCAGCATTGAGGTAGAAGACACCGCCGAAGGCGTGATTGCCTACAAAAGCGGTTTGCTCACCAACTTCCACGCCATCAACTACTATTCCTATGACGCGGATGTGACCATTGAACTGGACTGCGAAAACGCGCTGGTGCAAATGGTGGGTGACAACGCAACCATCAAATTTCATGATGGCCGCACGCTGATGGCACAACGCAACCCCACCGAAAACTTCGACTACGGTAACGTGAAATCCTACTGGGGCGTGAACCATGTGAAGCAAATCAGCAATTTTTATGCATCCATGCGCAGCGGTATAGCACCGTACATTACAGTCGAAAGTGCGTATAAAACGCAAGAAATGGTCTGTGCAATTTACCAAAGCGGCAAAGAAGGCAGAAAGATTTATTTGTAGGAGAAACTGATGCAACAGCCTTTCGTCATTGGCATTGCAGGCGGCACGTCAAGCGGAAAATCAACATTTGCAGAGCAGCTTCAGGCCGCCTTGCCTGCGTTGCGCGTGCAACTATTGCACCAAGATAATTACTACTTGCCGCACAAGAAATTGCCGCAAGTGCAGGTGCCGTTTTCGGGCAAAACCTACCGCGATTACAATCATCCGCAGTGCATTGAATTGGACAAGCTTACCCGTGACTTGGCCAAGGCCAAAGCCAGCGGGAAATACGACGTGATTATCGTCGAAGGCTTGTTCACGTTGCAACAACAGCCAATTTTTAAGCATCTTGACCTTCGGCTTTTCGTGGATTGCCCTGCCGACGAACGCATTGTGCGCAGGCTGCGCCGCAACATGACTTGGGGCTTGAGTTTTGATGAAATCGCCGAGTTTTATCTTGACCTAGTGCGCCACCGCCACGATGAATTCGTTGAGCCCACCAAACATCGCGCAGATATCATCATCAACGGCATGCAGCCCTTCGACACTGCCGTGCGAATTGTTGCAAACTATGTATCGCGAAGCGACTAATTTTTTTGCTCCGCACCCCACCCCTTGTCCTGCGAGACATCCTCCTCTATCCGAGGGGGACAGAGGCTTGCTTTTTCAACTCTCATTAAGTATCCCCCGCGAAGCGACTAAAGTTTTTTGGTTCTTTTTTTCAAAAAAGAACAAGAAAAGGAGAAATTGCATGACTAAACTATACACCGGAAAAACCAAAGATGTTTACGACAACGGCGACGGCAGCTATACCCTTAAACTGAAGGATGACGCCACCGGCAAAGACGGCATGTTTGACCCCGGTGAAAACCAAGTGGGGCTGAGCATTGAAGGGCTGGGTCGCGAGTCGCTGCGGCTGACGAAATATTATTATGAAATGCTGGCAGCACAGGGCGTGCCTACGCACCTGCTGGACTGTGATATTGATGCTGTGACCATGCGTGTGCGGCCGGGCACGGTGTTCGGCAAAGGCCTTGAATTCGTGTGCCGTGCGCGTGCCACAGGCAGCTTTCTCAAACGCTATGGCGCCTATGCCACACAAGGGCAACAGCTGGGCTATTTGGTCGAGGTGACCCTGAAAGACGATGACCGCGCCGACCCGCCCATCACCGAAGATGCCCTTGCAGCACTGGGCTTGATAACCGCCGAGGAGTTCAACATTTGCAAAACTTACACGCAACAAATCTGTAAAATCATCGCTGAAGATTTAGCCTGTAAAGGGCTAGAACTTTACGACATGAAGGTGGAGTTCGGGCGTGCAGCCAACGGCGAAATCATGCTGATTGATGAAATTTCGGCCGGCTGCATGCGGGTGTATAAAGACGGCGAATGGGTGCAGCCGATGGACTTGACAGCAATGATTTCGGGCTAACCCCCGCCCCCCATGCAGGGCACCTCCCCCAAGGGTGAGGCAAGAAAGGTTGTTTATGAACTTATTTGCGAAAAAAATCGGCATTGTGGGCGGCGGACAGCTGGGCAAAATGATGATTTTGGAAGCCAAGCGGCTCGGTCTTTGGGTGGCGGTGCTGGATCCCAGCGCGACCTGTTGTTCGGCCAGCATTTGCGATGAGCTCATCGTTGCGCCATTGGATGACAAGGCCGCGTACTTGTCACTGGCTGAGCGGGTTGACGTGGTCACCTATGAGTGGGAGAACATCAGTGCCGCTGCGCTGGAGCAACTGGACAAGCCAGTGTATCCCAGCGTAGACAGCCTGAAAATCATCCAAAGCAAGCTGCTGCAAAAGCAAACACTGCGCAACGGCGGTGTGCCTGTTCCGGATTTCACGGCAGTGCACTCGCTTGAGGAGATTGCACGGGCTGGCGAGCAGTTCGGCTACCCGCTTGTGCTGAAGACATTGGGCGGCGGCTATGACGGCCATGGCGTGGCGGTTGCAAAAGATGCCAATGCAGTGCAGACCGCATATGAAAAACTTGGCGCAGGTGCTAAGCCATTGATGGCAGAAGAATTCGTGCGCTATAAAAAAGAGATTTCCGTCATCGCCACGCGCGGCATAGACGGCAGCCGTGTGATTTACCCTGTGGCCGAAAATCACCATGAGAATAGCATCCTCGACACGACCATTGTGCCTGCGCGCATTAGCAATGAAGTCGCCGACCGCGCGTGTGAGATTGCTGACCGTGTCATGGAAATTCTGCAGGGCGTGGGCACCTGCTGCGTGGAGATGTTCGTGACTGAAGATGGGCAAGTGTCCGTCAACGAAGTGGCACCCCGCCCGCACAACAGCGGTCATTATACTATAGAAGGCTGCCTAGCCAACCAGTTTGAGAATCATGTGCGCGCGGTGGTTGGACTGCCGTTGGGCAGCACAGAATTGCGCCAGCCCACCGTGATGGTCAACCTGCTGGGGCAAAGCGTTGGAGCTGCGCAATTGCTTGATGTGGAGGAAGCCTATCTTGATCCGCAAGTAAAAGTGCACTTTTATGGCAAACCGATGATCAAAAAAACAGGGCAAAAGATGGGGCACATCACCGTGATTGGCGACACGATGGAAGACGCCATCGCGCGTGCTGAACGAGCGCGAAACATCGTGCGGGTAACTGGAAAATAAGACAAGCGGGCGGTGAAAAACTGTCCGCATATATTTTGTGAAAATAATGTGAAATTTCGCTTGACAACACACGTCCGCAGTGCTATACTATAAGCTGTGGGCATTTTTGCCTAATTAAAAACGTGATGAAAGGTGTACTATCCATGGACTACTACTACGCAGCAAATGGCGTAGCCGAAGCCGCAAGCGAAATTGGCGCGAGCAGCTTTGAATGGGCTTATTTGCTGGGCATTGCGGGCGCGGTGTTAGCGCTTGCCTTTGCCTTTTTCCAAAGCAGAAAAGTGCTGAAATTCAGCGAAGGCAACGATACGGTGAAAAAAATCGCCGCATCCATCCGCGCAGGCGCAACGGCCTACATCAAGCGTCAATTCAAAACCGTCAGTATCTTCTACATCGCCATGTTTGTGTTGCTGATTATTCTGGCCTTCATGGGCTGGGTAACCCCGTTTATCCCCGCAGCATTCTTGGTTGGCGGCGTGTTCTCGCAACTTTCCGCACTCATCGGCATGAAGATTGCCACAGCGGCAAACTCCCGCACAGCCACGGCAGCCAGTGGCAGCCTGAACAACGGCCTGCGTGTGGCGTTTTCGTCGGGCACTGTGCTGAGCTTCACGGTTGTGGGGCTTGCATTGCTGGACGTCGCTGTTTGGTTCCTGCTGCTGCGCTTTGTGTTCCGGCTTGAGCCCCACGACATTGCCTCCAACATGGTAATGTTCGGCGTTGGTGTGGCGGTGTTTGCACTGTTTGCTCGTGTGGGCGGCGGCATCTTCACCAAAGCGGCAGACGTTGGCGCAGACTTGGTGGGCAAAGTGGAAGCCGGTATTCCCGAAGATGACCCGCGCAACCCCGCTGTGATCGCCGACAATGTGGGCGACAACGTGGGCGACGTGGCCGGCATGGGTGCCGACCTTTACGAAAGCTACATCAAATCCATCCAAGCAGCCCTTGCACTGGGCGTGGCCGCGTTCTATGGCGTTGGCCTGCACTGGGAAGCGATGTTCCTGCCGGTTGCATTGGCTATCACTGGTGTGATCGCATCGCTCATTGGCACGTTTTTCATTCGCACCAAAGAAGGTGCCACCCAAAAAGATCTGCTGAACACCCTGCGTCGCGGCACCTACATTGCATCGGCGCTGGCAGCGATTTCAGCAGCACCGGTCACCTACTTCATTCTGGGCAGCTGGGGACCGTACATTGCTATCGTGGTTGGCTTGGCAGCAGGCTGCGCGATTGCTTACTTCACCGAATACTACACTTCCGCGCACTACAAACCCACCCGCAAACTGGCTGCAAGCAGCGAAACCGGCTCGGCCACCATCATCATTGGCGGCATTGCGTTGGGCATGAAATCGACATTTGCGATCGTCATGATTGTTGCGGCGGCTATCATTGGCAGCTTTGTGGCAGCGGGCGGTTTTGGCGAATTCACTATGGGGCTTTACGGCATTGGCTTGGCAGCAGTTGGCATGTTGAGCACACTGGGCATCACCCTTGCTGGCGACGCTTATGGCCCTGTGGCTGACAACGCCGGCGGCATTGCCGAAATGGCACACCTAGGTGAAGAAGTGCGTGAGCGCACCGATGCACTCGACAGCATCGGCAACACCACCGCAGCAACCGGCAAAGGGTTTGCGATCGGCTCGGCTGCGTTGAGCTCCTTGGCCCTGCTGGTGAGCTTCATCACAATTGCCTCCCAAGCGGTGAGCAATTATCACCCCGAACGCGCCGAACAATACGCCGGACAGTTCCCCGGGCTTGACCTAAGCATCACTAACCCTGCCGTGCTCGTAGGCCTGTTTGTTGGCGCGGTGCTGGTGTTTGTGTTCAGCGCAATGACGATGAACAGTGTGCAAAAAGCCGCACAAAGCATCGTGGTTGAAGTGCGTCGTCAGTTCCGCGAAATCAAAGGGCTGATGGAAGGCACGGCTGAGGCTGACTATAAAGCTTGCGTTGACCTTTGCACCAAAGGCGCCCTGCGCGAAATGGTGCTGCCGGTTGTGCTGGCGGTAATTGCCCCGATTATCACGGGCATGATTTTCGGCATCGAAGGCGTGGTTGGTCTGATTGCAGGCGCAACTGTGGTTGGTTTTGCTGTGGCGGTGTTCATGGCCAACGCCGGCGGCGCATGGGACAACGCCAAGAAGTACATTGAAAGCGGCGCACACGGCGGCAAAGGCAGCGATAACCACAAAGCCGCCGTCATCGGTGACACCGTGGGTGACCCCTTCAAAGACACCTCTGGCCCTGCGCTCAACACGCTGTTTAAGATGATTACTACGATTTCCATCGTGTTCGTCAGCGTCATCGCAGCTTATGCACTCTGGTATCAATTTTAGTCGCTTCGCTGTGTTCTATCACAGGTTCTACGAAATTTTCCGGGGGCAGGCAAGCACTGTCTGTCCCCCGCCTTTGGCTCCTTAGCTCAGTTGGTTAGAGCCCCCGACTCATAATCGGGTAGTCCTCGGTTCAAGTCCGAGAGGAGCTACCATGGTAATTAGCCGTGACCTCAAATGCTTATAGGTCATGGCTTTTTGCTTTGTTTCATCAGATTATCCAAGGGGCTGAATTTAGGGTGGCAGACTATTGCAGAGACGGAAATCAGGTGCACGTAACGCTTGACCATTTCAAGGCTGGTGTGACCAAGGATCTGCTGCAAACTGTAGATGTCGCCGCCGTGCTGCAAATACCGTGTAGCAAAGGAATGTCGCAACAAATGCGGGTGCAGGCGAGGTATATTTGCTTTGGTTTTGAGCTTACGAAACAGCTGCTTCACCGTGCTTTGGTTGAGGGCAGTCAGGTTGTCTTTTACGAATAATAGTGTCCTATGTTCGATGTTTGGCACACGGCCAAGGTAGCGAATAAGGGCACGTTTT
>WQWM01000001.1 GCA_009785335.1 Oscillospiraceae bacterium | reverse complement strand
TTGCATGAAGAGGAAAGAAAGTCCTCTCTCCGTAAACATGAACCCTCCCCCCGCCCCATCTTTTTTTTCTCTATATTGCCCCCGAAGAAAAAAAGAGAAAAAAATTAAAAAAAGGGGGGGGGGGGGGGGGTATAATTTTAGTTATTATTTAACAAAGGAGATGTTTCGCATGAAGAAGACAATCAAATCAATTCTCGCTGTGGCATTGGCGGTGCTGATGCTCATTCCTCTGGCAACGCAAGCCAGCGCACGGCAGGTGATACTTACGCAAGCCGTGCCGCCGCATCAACTTGGTAGCACGGGTATCGGACGGAATGCCGTTGTTGGAAGCGCGGTTATGGGCGGCGTATCCTATGCAAATGCATTGCGTTTTCCAGTTCAAGCAAGTCCCTTAAGCACGGGAAGTTCTTTTACTTTGCATAATCTCAGAGGACAGCATGCGACATTAAGCGGATACATTGGACGCATAGATGGCACAGGGATTCGTGGAGGAAGCATTGCGTTTTTTGGCGATGGTCGATTGTTGCAGCGAGTTACTATCAATGCAACTGCACTGCCAAGGTACATTCACGTTGATGTGCGCGGCGTGAATTTGCTGCGCATTGAAGCAACAATGAACCTGCCCACCGATATCTCGGCGGGTATTGCGGGCACAACCTTTGCCTTTGCCCAAGGCCGCCTGTGCAATGACATGGCTGCTGCCGAAGCGCGGTTTGCGCGTGGTGCAAGCAGCGGCGGGACAACAACACCGTGGTTATTGATTATAAGCAGTGTTACGTTGATTTTTTCTGTTGTGGTGTTTTTGATTCTGGCTACTATAATTGGGGATAGAAACGTCCCCGAGATTGTGGATGTTGTCGGTCAAGCGCTATTGCTAGTAGGTTTTGCCTCTATAGTTGGAGTTATAGCTGGGATAATAAATTGGTTAGGATAAATCCTTCCTGTGGGAACCCCGGCAGCCCGCCCGCTGCTGGTTTTAGATGCAACAACTTTTGCTTGATTTTTATCGCGAAGTGTGGTACAATATAAACAACACTTGCGAAAGGAGCAAAAGTTATGGCAAACTCAGCTGAGATCATTGAGAAACTATCCGCAAAATTAGAGGCTTACCGCATGTTCGCCACCGCGCGTGGGTACGACACGGATGAGCAGGTGATGGACGATGTGAAGGCGATGCTCCAACACTTTGCAAACGACGACAACAAAGCATAACACCCACCCGGCAGCACATCGCTGTCGGGTTTTTCATTGCACACCCCCTCTGTCGCTCCGCGACATCTCCCCCTCGGGGGAGACTCTGGCGACAGCCGAAAGTCTATGCTTTGCCAAGGGCTCCCCTCGTGGGGGAGCTGGCACGCGCAGCGTGACTGAGGGGGCTCATTCCACCGCAACCGCAAAGCCAATGTTCTCATACGCCGCACCGTGCAGCACCACGCGGGCGTAGTCTTGCGTGAGCTCAACGGTGATGTCTTGCTCCAGCATTTGCGCGGCACGGGTGTGGGTGTAGGCCCAGTTGAAGAACTCAGCGGCTGCGGAGAGTTGCAGCTGGCGGTCGGTGAGAATGCGCTGTTGCGGCTGCGCGGTGATTTCGCTGTGACGGTGCAGCGCCAAGGGCATGATTCGCCCGGCAAGCTCAAGATGAAATGTGGTGTCGATGGTCGCGCTCTGTGTTTGTCGGCCTAAGGGAATAGTGAAATTCAGCACCTGCAAGCGGTAGCGCGTGCGGCTGGGCGCAAGCCTGTGCACCATGCGGCTGCGAGGGGCTTCACCGTGCCCGGTGACCACCGTGCGTGCGACCACATAGGCATCTGCTGCCACATAGCGGAAGGTTTCATCGCGGTTTTGCATGCGGGCATTGGCCAGCAGTGCGCCTGCATACACCGCGTCGCCCACCATGATTTCCGCCTGCCCTTGGTAGAGTTCGAAAATGCGAATTTGCCCAGCCTTTGCCGCGATGATATGCTGCGGTTGGTCAGTGGTGAGCCAAGGTTGCACGCTGTGTTCTTCGCGCAGTTCGATGACCGCGCTGCTGCCGCGTAGGTTCACGGTTAGCCAGCCCACGCCGGGTAGTGCTTGCTGTGCGGTTTCGGCCATACTGCGCGGGTCAAGGCTGTTGCGGCGCACGCCAAGGCGCAGGCCCTGTTCGTGCAGCACTTGCAGAATTTCCTCGGTGGCGATGGTTTCGTTGCCCTGCACCTCAATGGTCCAAATCATGCTAGACAGCACCGCCAGGGTAATTAAACACACCGCGACGCCTGCCAGTAATCCTGTGCGCTTGCGATAGGCATGCACGGCAAAGGGCAGCCCGCGTTTGCCCCTAACTTTCAGCGTGATGCCTGCGGGAGGGGCACATTGCTGCATGGCAACAAAGCCGTGGCGGTCGGTGATGCCGTGCATGTTGCAGCCCCGCCAGGCAACATCCCACATGGCAATGCCAGCTTGATTGCATAAGTTCAAAAACCGCTCCGGAAATCCATCCGAAGCTGAAAAACAAACATAGCCGCGTAGCCAGCGCATGAGTTTGATGAAAAGCATAATTTCTCCAATGTACAATTGACAATGTACAATTGACAATGTTTGATGGGCTTCGCCCATACCCAATTTAAATCGCCCATCACTGGCGTTGCGCGTGTTGGGCAACCCAAATTGTTCATTGTCCATTGTCCATTGTTAATTGAAAAATGGTGCCGCTCATGGTCAGTGCTTCCTGTTGATAGCCCGAAATGGTTAGTCCCTGCCCGCGAAAGGTGACCACCAAATCGCTCATGTTCAGCTTGATTTCATCTTCGCTGTAGCCCAGCACGCCCTTCACGCCTTCAATGACGGCCTGACGATTTTGCATCAACTCGATATGGCAAAAACCCGGCAGCGCACGTGCGGGCACATCCAGTGCCTCGCCTGCCAGCCGAACCTTTGCGCTAAATGATATCTTTTGCTTTGGCATTCAATCACCTCCACAAGCATGCATATTCTGTTGCGCACATACCTATTACCATGAAACAGATGATTGTTCGCTTGAAAAATCCACTTGCGCTGGTTGCGTGTGTTGTGTTAGCCGTTGCGCTGGTGTTGCATGCGCCGCTTGCTATGCAGGGTGCACGTGCTGCGCTTGCGCTGTGCGGCAATGTAATTATTCCCGCGCTGTATCCGTTTTTCGTGATTGCGGCGATATATGTGCAGCTGAGCGGGCGGGGGCGAACGAAATACCCCGGGGCTGGTGCAATGTTGTTGGGGCTGCTGGGTGGCTACCCTGTGGGCGCGAAAGTGGTTGCGCAATTGCATGCGCGGGGGCAGCTCACGCAGGAACAAGCGCAGCGGTTGCAATTGTTTTGCGTAAATGCCGGGCCGGGGTTTCTGATTGGCGCGGTGGGTGCGGGTATGCTGGGCAATCGCGCGGCGGGCGTGGTGGTGTTGGCTGCGCTGACAGTGGGGAGTTTGCTGGTGGGATTGTGTGTGCGGTTTGTAACTAGGGGCGAACGTCTCGGTCGCCCGAATGCGCGTGTTGAGGGTGGCGGGCGACCGAGGACGGTCGCCCCTACGGGTTCGCTGTTAATTGCAGTGGCCCAAGCCACAAAGTCGATTATCTTGGTCTGCGGATGGGTGGTGCTGTTTGGTGCGCTCACGAGCTTGTTGCAGTTGTTGCCATTTGGCTGGTGGGGCGCGATACCCTATCTGCAAATGCTGTTGGAAGTGAGCACTGGCACGGCAGCGATGGTGAACGCGCAGGCGAGTTTGCCAATGCTGGCGGCGGGGCTCGCGTGGGGCGGGCTGGGCGTGCATGCGCAGGTGCTGGGGGATGTGAAATCGACTGGGTTGCCGCTGTGGAAATTCTGGCTGGCACGGCTGCTGCATGGTGGCTTGGCAGCGGGGCTATGCGCGGTGCTGGTGAGGGTCTTTCCGGTGCACACGGCGGTGAGCGTTGCGGCAGTGGCGGGAGCGTCTATGCCGGTGCGGTTGTGGGCGGTTTCGGCGCCTGCGGGCATTGCGCTGCTGATTTTTTGCGTGTTTGTGATACTGGAGCTTGACCTGCGCCGAAAAATATGATAATATGATTATAGAATGATAAAACATATAGGAGAATTGCTATGCACAATCATTGTGAATATTGCAAAAATGTGTTGTTGCACACGCAGCAAACCTGCCAAAGCTGCGGAGCTGCAAACCCGAACTTTGGCGTGCAAGAGCCAGCCGTTGAACAACAGATAGTTTCATCCGCATTGTCAGAAACATTTGCGATATACCTTAAGCGGAGAAAAATCATGTTTGCCCTCGCCTGGATATTCCTTGGTGCTGGTGTGGTATTGTTGGCGACGCCCGTGTTTCCGTCTGCGCTTGCGGCCTTCATTGGGGCGGTGCAGTTGTTTTTGCTTTGCGGAAAAATTGCGCAAACGCACCAAGATTTTAACATGGACGAAGAAGCCTTTCGGCAATTTGATGCTGAACTCAACAAGCATGCCGATCAGTTCGGCAGCGCAACAGTGACAGAAAATTTTATGTTGTTGTCTCCCTCACTGAAGATTGTGCTGTTGCCGCTGAGCAAAGTTGTTTGGGTGCGCCGCAAAGGCAACAGGCTGACTGTGCACACCAGCAATGGCCGAAAATTCAGTGCAGAAGGAGCGGGGAGTCAGCGGCTGATTGACCTGCTGCAAGAGTATCTGCCTGACCTGCGCGTGGGACACACGCCTGAAAACAAACGTGCTTGGCAGCATATCAGACGCCAAGCTAAACAAAAGAGGAGATAGCTCATGAGCCACAAAAAAACACGCCCCCTGTTTCACAGCAAAAACTATGAACCCAGCTGTGCGCTGTGCCTGCATGGCAAACCTGCGCCCGATCTCGGCAGTATTCTTTGCCCGCACTGCGGCGTGATGCTGCCTGATTCGCTGTGCAAGAAATATGAGTATGACCCCATCAAGCGCAGGCCCGAGCGTGCGCCGTTGCTGCCGGAGTTTGAGCCGGAGCAATTTACGCTGTAAAGGGGAAGTCCTATGGATATCACCAAAATTGGCCGCAGCCGAAAACATGCGCGGCACATGCAACATTTGAATCTTACTGAAGCGGAGCTTCGCCGTATCGAGAAAGGTTTTTCTGCGAAAACAACGGTAGAGTTTCACGACAGACCAGGTTTGCGGCTTGTTGCGCTGAGTGAAAAGCTGGGCATCCGACGCACGGTGCTGAACAAAAGCTGGTTTTATCGCCAAAGACTAGGCAGCGCAGTGTTATTGCCGCTGCATGAGCTTGAGCAAGTACAGTTCACAAGGATGTCGCACCGAGGGCTTTATGAACCAGTAGGAGAGGGCTACGCATTTCATTATGTGTTTCGTTTTCGCAATGGCGTAAAATATCACGTCAACTCGTTTGGTAATGCAATACATCAAGCTTTGATCAAAATGCTGGCGCAACATTGCCCGCAAATTAATGTTACACTACGACTAAAAAGATAAACATAAGGAGAATCCCATGCCGCTATACTATTTCCTCGCCATTGGCTGTGCCCTCATGTCCATCCCTACTGCTGCGCTAAGCAGCACGCGCCACAAAGTGCCCCGTCTCATCTGCAAAATGATTGCCGCCACGCTGTTTTTGACTGCCGGCTTTGTTGCTGCCACGCAACGCAGCGAAGCATGGAGCACCGCCGTTACAGTCATGCTGATTGGGCTTGGCTTGGGCTGGCTTGGTGATTTGCTGCTGGGGCTCGACCCCTTTGTGCGCCCCGAACTCAAAAACAAGATACTCATCAGCGGCGGCATACCGTTTTTTCTTGGCCATGTGGCGTATATCGTGGTGTTGGCCGCCATTGCGCCGTTGAATCTGTTGCTGCTGCCGCTGTTGTTGTTGCTGCCAATTTTGATTTTAATCATGCATCGCGTGTTTGATTTGGAGAAGATGCTGCTGCCGTTTTTGGGCTATTCGCTCATGTTGGGCGCAATGATGATGTTCACCATCAACATCGCCATGCTGGGCGGCCCGCTTGGCCGGTTGATGATCTTGCCTGGTGTGTTGTTCGCCATTTCAGATAGCGTGCTGTTCTTGAACAAAAAAATCCGAGAAAAGCGCGGACAGTCCATGCCGTCGTTGCATTTTGCGTGTTTGATTCCTTACTTCACGGCACAGGCATTGTTTGCGGTGTCGGTCGCGTATATGTAAACTTGACAATGACGCACGGTTGTGGTATAATGATCACAGAGTGCTGACTCTTGATGTAACATGATTAACGCACAGCGAAGCGACTTGCTCGCCGCAGGCGTACGGAGGTGAGCCTTTGTTCATCAACGACATTGCGCAGCGTTGCCCTGCCTGCATGCGCCCGCTGGATGAAACAGCCGCATGCTTGCATTGCAGCACACCCGCGCAAACTGAACAACCGGCACCCCTGTTGCCTTTGCGCACATTGCTTGCGCAGGGGCGCTTTGGCATTGGCCGTGCTGTGGAGCAAAATGGTGACGGCATTACTTACTTGGCTTTTGACGCGCAATATCAGAAAACAGTGTATGTGCGTGAATTCTTTCCGGCGGCGATTGCTGTGCGCGGTGAGGATTTGGTTCCCCTTGTGATGCAGGGTTGCGAAACCACTTGGCAGGAGTGCTTGCAAAATTTCACCGCGCTGTGGCGCAATTTGCTGCGGCTGCGCGGGCTTTCGGCTTTGCTTGCGGTGACAGATGTGTTTGAAGAAAACGGCACGGTTTACGCCGTATATGACCATAGTGAATGCGTGACATTTCGTGAGTTTTTGCTGCGCAGCAAACAAGGAAATATCACGTGGGATCGTGCGCGTTCGCTGTTGATGCCTGTGTTGTCTACGCTGGGCAGCTTGCATCAGCAGGGGATTTTGCATCGCGGCATTTCGCCCACTACGCTATTTTATGGCACGGATGGCAAGGTGCGCATTGGCGGGTTCAGCATTTGGCAAGCACGCACCGCGCACGGCGAACTCAACGCGAATATAGCTGATGGTTATGCCGCGCTGGAGCAATATGGCGTGGATGGCAAGCAGGGCGCTTGGACGGATATTTACGCTTTTGCTGCCGTGCTTTATCGCGCGTTGGTGGGCACAGACCCCGATGATGCCGTCAGCCGCCGCCACAACGATCGCCTGATGGTGCCAGCGCAAATTGCCGAGCGCATCCCGGCTTATGTACTTAACGCGCTCATTAACGCCATGCAGGTTTTCCCCGAAGATCGCACGCGCACGGTTGAGCAATTCCGCGCAGAGCTCACTGCCTCGCCGGCGGCTGTGCATCAGTCGGCCACGCAGCGCATTCGCCATTCCACCAGCAATATTCCGCAGGTGCAGGCACCGACACCACAAGCTGATGACAGCAAGTTTCTTGCGCTAAAAATCGCGGGGATTATCTTGGGTGCGGGTATTGTTGTTACCATCATTTTTCTGTTAATCTATCCTGCCACGCGGGAGAGCATGTTTGGGCTGTTTGAGGGGCAAACTACCACAGCACCGGTCGTGACCCAGCCGATGGAATATGAAGTGCCTGACTTTGCCGGCATGTTGCTGGAAGAAGTTGAAGATGAGTTTAGCACGCAATTTCAATTTGCCGTGCGATATGCTTATCATGACACGATGCAGGAGGGCTATGTAACCGACCAATCCATCGCCCCGGGCGAGCAAGTGCCACCCGGCACCGCCATCACGCTTTTTGTTAGCAGTGGGCCCGGCACTGAAATCATGCCCAATGTGGTGGGGCGCAACGTGACCCAAGTGCGTCAAGAATTGCAGGCACTGGGCTTTGTGGTGGATATCGGCACGCCTGTGGCCAATAGCGACCCCGACCGGGTGAACACGGTGGAGCATGTGTCGCTGACGGAAGGGCAACGACACTTGCGGGGCAGCCGCGTGTTGTTGCGTGTTTGGGGCGAAGTGGACAACTAGATTTTAGACGCTAGAATATAGATAGAGGAGTGCGTTATATGATCAAAAAACTCGTCACCGGGGCGGCAGTGATTGCTGGCGGTTATGCCGTGGGGCGCTGGTTGGGCAATGCTGCCAAGGAGCGTCGCATTGAGCAACTGCCCGCTGACGCCAAACAGTTGACCAACATGGTCAAGTTTAATCTTGACCTAGGGGAAGAAGACTACAACAACGGTGTGGCGCTCACGCCGCCCATGGGTTGGAGCAGCTGGAACACCTTCCACAACCGCATTAACGAGCAACTCATTCTCGAAACCGCGCAGGCGATGAAAACCGCCGGTCTTGTTGACGCGGGTTATCAGTATATCAACGTGGATGACTGCTGGCAGTCATCGCAGCGCGATGCCAACGGCCGCCTGCAGCCAGACTTCGCTACCTTCCCATCGGGCATTCCGGTTTTGGCACAGCGGGTGAATGCCATGGGTCTCAAATTGGGTATGTATAGCTCCAATGGCACGCTCACCTGTGAAGACCTGCCTGCCAGCTTGGGTTATGAAGACGAAGACGCACGCACCCTAGCAGAGTGGGGCGTGGAATACTTTAAATATGACTTTTGCCACCACAAGTGGTTGCCCTTTCGCGCGCCGTGCATTGAGAAAATTGCTGTGGCAACACTGGGTAGCGGACACGAGACCTTCTATCTTGCTGAAAACGGCGTGCTAGAGGGCAACGCCTGCATTGTGACTGATGAAAAGATGGAAAGCGGCGTATACGTTGGCGGGCTGAGCTATGCCGCTGGCAGCGTGACGTTTCCCAATGTGATTGCCGATGAAGATGGCCCGCATGCACTGACGCTGTGTATTCGCAAAAAAAGCCACAGCGAAAAATTCGCCGTGATTGAAGTGAATGGCCAGTTTGCCTGTGACACCATCGTGCCGCCCACTTGGGCGGTGACCAAAGAAGGCCGCCATCAGTTGATTGTGAACCTGCGCCGCGGCACCAACGCCATTAAAATCCACAACCCCATTGCCTCACGCTTTGATTCCGCCGCGTATCAATACGCCAAAATGGGGCGCGCGCTGAAAAAAGCCACTGCTGATTACGCTGCCGCAGCGGGTGTGGAAGAAAAGAAAATGGTCTACTCCATTTGCGAATGGGGGCTAAATCTGCCATGGAAATGGGGGCGCAAAGCGGGCAACCTGTGGCGCACCACGCCGGATATCAAGCCTTATTGGCAGTGGATCATGGCGATTTATGAAGTGAACGTGCGGCTGCATAAACACGCAGGCCCTGGTCACTGGAATGATCCCGACATGTTGGAAGTGGGCAACGGCGGGCTGAACTTTGAAGAAAATCGCTCACATTTCAGCCTGTGGTGCATGATGGCCGCGCCGCTGATTTTGGGCAATGATGTGCGCAAGTTTATGCTGAGCGACGGCACGGTGGACCCCAAAAATGCTACGCTGCAAATTGTGACGAACAAAGACATGATTGCTGTGAACCAAGATTCCCTTGGGTTGCAGGCGCGGCGCGTGCAAAGCAGCTTGACGCATGATGTGCTCGTTAAACCGCTGCAAGGCGGCGACGTGGCCATTTGCTGTTTCAACAAAAGCAGCGAAACCAAGTCGTTCAGCTTGCGCTTGAATGCCGTGGCAAACAAGGATTTCGTTGACTTGCCCTTTGCCGAAAGCTACCACGTGACGGACCTGTGGAGCAAACAAAGTGCTGTGATTGAAGACGAGCTGCGCTGCAATGTTGCACCGCATGGCGTGAAGGTGTATCGCGTGAGTGCAGCAGCAGAATAAGCATGCAGAAATCCTCCGGCGCATAAGCATAGCATGAGAAATTCTCAACTTAAGGAGGATTGCACATGCAATGCTGTATTACCGAACTGCGCAACAAAGATGTTGTGAACAAATCCACCGGTGCACGCCTTGGCTGCGTGATGGACATTCAAATTGACACCTGCAAGGGCTGCGTAATCGCACTGGTGGTGATTGGCCGCAGCAAGGGTTCTGGTTTGTTTGGCCGCGAAGAAGTCCTCGTTAGCTGGGAAGACATTGACGTGATTGGCGACGATATTATTTTGGTCAATAATTGCAGTTATTTGCGTCCGGAGACCCCGCGCCGCCGCAGTGGTGGACTGGAGGGGCTTTTCCGGTAAAAAGGAGAACGCACATGATTAAGAACGATTTTGACGGCAAACGCGCGTTGGTGGTCATCAACCCCATTTCGGGCAAACGCGCCACCAACCAACAGCTGTTTGATATCACCGACTTATTCAGCACACAAGGCCTGGAGACCACCGTCTACACCACCCGCTGCCGTGGCGATGCCAAGCAACTGGTGGCAAAGCGCGGCGGCGATTTTGACATCATCGTTTGTCGTGGCGGTGACGGCACCTTTAACGAGATGGTCAACGGCGTGATGCAGCTGGAAAAACAGCCCCTGCTGGGCTACATACCTGCTGGCAGTACCAACGATCTTGCCCGCACGCTGCGCATCCCCATCAACAACAACGCCGAAGCCATTGATGTTATTCTCAATGGTCAGCCGTTATATAATGACGTGGGCATCTTCAATGGCGGTGACTATTTCAGCTATATCGTATCCTGCGGTGCGTTTATTGACATTGCGTTTAACACCCCGCAAAAACAAAAAAATCGCTGGGGCCGCATGGCTTATTTCGCGCAGGCACCGGCAGCTCTTCGTGCCATCAAGCCCATTCAGATGCATATCACCACTGCCGAAGGGCAAGAAATTGAGGGAAATTTCATCTTTTGCTCGATGACCAACTCGTCCTCCATCGGTGGGGCGATTAAAATCCCGCGCCGTTTGGTTGGTCTCAACGATGGGAAATTTGAGTTGTTGCTGGCGCGTTACCCGAAAAATTTTGCTGAGCTGAGTGTCACGGTAGGTCGTTTGGTGGCGCAGGATTACAAGCATCCAAGCCTGACACTGCTGCACACTCGCCGCGCTGAATTTAAGCTAGCCGAGCCCACCACATGGACAGTGGATGGTGAAAACGGCGGCATGCTCGACCGTGTGGTGGTGGAGAATGTGCACAATGCGATACAGATATTTAGGAGATAAGATTGATTTAATCGCTCCGCGAGCCTTGCGTGGTTCGGGTGTCGCGCGCGTTTCTTGCTCAGCACGACCACCCCGTCACACTTCGCGTGCCACCCCAACATGCTGACGTGGATGACAGCGAAATCCTCGCTCCGCGAGCCTTCCTCAGTCGCCCGAGGCGACAGCTCCTTCCGGGGAAAGGAGCTTGGGGGTTTAGGTGGAAAGTGTTGAAAAGGGCAGTGTTGCATTGCTTGAACGCGCACGTGAAATGCGCAATCATCCAACCCCGCAAGAGAATCGTTTGTGGTACTTATTCCTGAAAAAACGCCCCGAAAAATGGTATCGCCAACGCATCATTGGTAGTTATATCGTGGATTTTTATTGCCCGAAAGCGATGTTGGTGATTGAAGTTGACGGTGAATATCACAACACCCCGCAGCAAATGGAGTATGACAAAGAACGCGATGCTTATTTGGCTGGGCATGATTTACTAGTTTTGCGATTTCGAAACAGTGAGATTGACAACGACTTGCCCGCTGTGGGCAACAAAATAGCGAAAATATCTGACTTGCGGCAGCAAGCCCCCAAGCTCCTTCCCCTGGAAGGAGTTGTCGCCTCGGGCGACTGAGGAAGGCTCGCGGAGCGATTCAATTGTCGCGCTGCGACCACGAAAATTGCAAACTGTCAATTTTTTGCCTGCAAATGAAAGGAACCCCCATGGCCGTATTACAATACAAATGCCCAAACTGCACCGGCGGTATCGAATTTGATCAATCGCTGCAAAAAATGCTGTGCCCGTTTTGCCAAACCGAGTTTGAAGCCACCGCGCTTGAGCAGTTCAACGCCCTAGAGGAAGCCCCGCGTGATACCCAGTGGATGCAAAGCGGCGGCGAAGAATGGCTGGACAGCGACTTGCAGGGTTTTACATGCCCGTCTTGTGCAGGTGAACTGCTGGGTGACACCAAAACTGCCGCCACCCGCTGCCCCTATTGCGGCAATCCCACCGTGCTGCCCGCGCGGTTGAGCGGTGTGTTCAAGCCCGATTGCATCATCCCCTTCAAGCTGGACAAGGCTGCGGCACAGGCTGCGTTTGCGCAGAAGCTTAAAGGCAAGCGCCTGCTGCCCAAGCAGTTTGCAGACCAAAGCGTGCTGGACGAAATTGTGGGCAGTTATGTGCCGTTTTGGTTGTTTGATTGCCAAGCGCAAGCTCGCGGCACCTGGCGTGCCACCAGCGTGAAAACGTGGAGCGATCGCCAGTTTCGCTACACCAAAACCGACCATTTTCAACTGCGGCGGGCTGGTGAAGCCACGTTCACACAAATCCCTGTAGATGCCTGCAGCAAGATGGACAGCAACTACATGGATGCCATTGAGCCTTTCGATCATAGCGGAATTCAACCGTTTCAGATGACGTTCCTATCCGGCTACTTGGCGGATATGTATGATGTGACGGCCGAGCAATGCCGTCCGCGCATTGAAAAACGTTGCAGCGAAAGCATGGAGCAAGCCATCACCCAGGCGCAGGGTGGTCGTGGAAACTACAATAAAGTCACGCGCGAAAACAGCCAGGCATGGCTCACCCAAGCGCGAGCGAACTATGCACTGATGCCCGTGTGGAATCTTAATGCCAAGTTCGAGGGACAGAATTACCGCTTTGCCATGAACGGTCAAACCGGCAAATTTGTGGGACAGTTGCCTGTGTGCAAAAAGCGTGCTGCTGCGTGGTGGCTGGGATTGTTTGGTGGTATTTCGGCGGCAATTGTGCTGATATTTTTGCTGCTGTTTGGCGGGTTGGATTTACTGTGGACGCTGGTTGGGCTAGGCATTGGCGTGTTCACGGCCAGTGCGGTGGTTAGCGCATTCAAAAAGCAGATGAACACGGCGTTGCCGCAAAAGGCTGCCTGCAATTACATGGGCAATTTCCGCATCACCAAAAACCAAGATACATTCCTGTTTAGCAACACCCAGCGTGTGCGTATTAACCAGCAATCGACGATGGTTGCGGCGGGCGCAGCGGGCAGCATGGCGCGTCGTGCTGGTTCAAGCAGTTCGTTTAAGCCAAGCGGCGGATCGTCATTCAAGGGTGGCGGATCGTTCAAGGGCGGCGGTAAGCGATAATTTATTTGGAACAGGTTGCTACCCCTAGGGTGTGTCTTCAAATCGGCGCATTGTGCAAATTTGAAGAAATCTCCACCTGTAGGGGCGGATGTAAATCCGCCCGTGGAGTCATATGGCGTGTGCGTCTGTATTCCGCCACCCCCTGTCCTGCGGGACATCCCCCTCTAAAGAGGGGGATTGGGGTTTGCAGCCGAACGTTACGCTGTCGCTATCCTCTTAAGCCTTAGCTCCTTCCTATGGAAGGAGCTGGCCGACCTCGGGTCGGTCTGAGGAAGGCTCGCGGAGCGATGATTTCGCGGGTGCTTTTGTCCGTATGCAGGGACGCGTCCGCTTCTCAAGCAATGTCATAAAAATTCACGGGCGGCAGGTTGCCACCCCTAGGGTGTGTCTTCAAATCGGCGCATTGTGCAAATTTGAAGAAATCTCCACCTGTAGGGGCGGATGTAAATCCGCCCGGGCTATAAAAATAACGCAATATTAATCTTCCGGGCGGATTCACATCCGCCCCTACATGCTGACTATTTGAAGACACGCCCTACACGCGCCCCCTATCAAAAACACAAAAAAACCGGGTAGCAGTATAACCTGCTACCCGCTCTTTTTTTCACGTCCTGTATTTTTTACATCGCCGAAACAGGCGAACTGTCGGTGTGTTTGGGGGCTTTTGCTTTGCCCTTGGTCAACTGCAGGCCGCAGTCAATCAAGAACCATGCGCTCAGCGCAAGCAGCAGCCATGCGCCCACGCCCAAGCTTTGGGGAATGGCGTGTGCGTTGGAGTAAATTGCAAATACTTCTTGGGTTAGTGTGCTGCTGGCGGAATACAACAGCATGCACAGCGAAACCACCTGCACCGCTGCCGCAATGGTGAACACCATTTTGGTGTAGCGTGAGAAGTCTTGCATAAAGCGATCAAATAGCCAAACGGCCGCGATAGTCAGCGGGGCAAGCACAAAGCGCAGCACCCCCGAAAATGAAAGTTGATAAACGCTGATGTTCAGCCCAATCCATGGCGCGGTTGCCATGGGCAAAATGCCAAGCAAGAGCGTGGCACCGGCCATCGCAAGCGGAAACCATTTGCGATGCTTGCCAATTTGGGTTAGTGCGGTAGTGCTATACCTTTTTGCCGCATCAATTTGTCGAACCATTCGTGTTCCTCCTTGTTGTTGTGCGTGGCCAGCACGTGGTTGAGCATGGCCAGCAAGTTGTCGTCGTCATCGCTGTCGTCATCGGCAACCACCATGGGTGGCGGCGCAGGCGGACGCAGCGAGTCTTCAATCAGGTCGCATAATTCATCGTCTTCAACGTCAGTGTTTTCAACTTCTTGGGGTTGCATGAGCATGGGCGATGGTTTTGCCCGGCGTTTCTTTTTCGGGCGTTCGTCGTCAAGCGGTGGTTGCAATTGTTGCTCTTCATCTGTGGGATATTCCGGCAGGGTAAGCGGCACAATGTTGCTGCGTTTGCGGCGAATGATTGCCAGCAGCGCAAGCGCCCCGGCCACCAGCAGCACCAGCACGACGGCCGGTAATACAATAAACAGCAAGATACCAGTTGTGCTGCCCAACCGAATGGTGTTGGAAAACCACACCACGCGGTAACGGAAGTTATATTGCGTCACTGGCGCGGCATCCGGCATCGTGATGTCTTCGCGGTCGCCTTGTGTGATGACTTCGTAGGTGCGGCGTTCCACAATGCGGTGGGTGTTGAGCACGGGTTGGCCGTTGCCGTTGTTCATGTCAAAGGTGATGATATCGCGGTATTCAAGGTCTGCAAAGGGCACCGCGCGGCCAATCACCAGTGCGCCGGTCATGATGGTAGGCTCCATGGAATCGCTGACAACAATATAGGGCCGAAAACCGTACCAGGTATTTTGGAAATTCGGATTAACAGCCCCCAAAAATGCTGGCACGATACCCAGACCCAATGCCAACACCAAGAGCACCAAAAGGATATTCAAAATCCAATTGCTTTTTTGTCCGTTCATTTCCAACTTCACTCTTTTTCACGTGGGCGACCGACCGAGGACGGCCGCCACAAACAATTTTACGTTCCTAATTTATCTTGCGTCATATGCGGCTTGTGCTGCTGCGATAATATCTTGCAGGCCAAGCGTGTTGAGTTCGGCGACGAAATCACTCCAGCCGCCTTCAAGGCTGCGTGCGCCAGTCATGAACTCGCGCGATGCCTGTGTAAGATATTGCGAAACGCCTTGCATATTCAAGCCACTGAAGTCTGCGGTTTGCAGCACAATTTGCGGCAGTGAGAACCGTGCGCTGTTGAGCCCAACAGCTTCATACACTTCACGGGTGATCACATTTAAGTAGCCTTGCCAGTTGGCCGTGTTGGCCAAGCTGGTGCCTTGTTGCGGGGCTTGACGTTCCATTTGCAGGCGGGCGTCCATCCAGAACGGAATCGCACCGGGGAACTGACCGTAGAAATCAAGGCCGTTGAAGCCGCTGTCTGCAAGCTGCCAGGTGGCGTTTTGGCCGCTGCCCATGGCAAGCGCATTGGCATTTGCAGCAGACCAACCGGTGTTTTCGGTGCCATACAGCACGGTCAGCGTGCCTGCGGGTGAAAGCAGGGCATCACCGAATGCCAAGGCACGTGCGTGGCGTTCTTGGCCGATGCGTGCGGGAATCATCAGCCCGCCCAGTTGAACTTCGCTCGGGCGTGCCAAGGTGGAGCGATGCCCATTGTTGTTTAGCGGGGGCAGGGGATCCCAAGCTGAAGCGCGGTCTGCGTCGTTCATCAGAGCAAACAGATCGTTGGCGAAAATCACGCCATAGCGTTCGGCACCGCGGCTGCCGCTGAAGAACACTTCGCCGCCTTGTGTGAACAGCGTGTCGTCTACCAGACCTTCGCTGTAAATGGTGTTGAGCATTTGCAGCGCCTGGCGGAACTCGGGTTGTGTAAAGCCGGCGTATACTTGACCGTCGCGCACGTTGAGGAAGTTGCCCGTGCCGCTCAGGTCAAAATCGGTGGTGACAAATGACTGCACCAAAAAGCCCAGTGTGGTTTGGTTTGCAGGGCTGCCGCCATAGGCTACGCCAAGCGATGGTGCGTCATTGTTTTGCTGCGAAAACGCACGCAGCATGTTCAGGAATTCTTGCGGGGTGTTGGGCATGCCCAGCCCGGCTTGTTGCAGCCAATCGCGGTTAACCCACGCTTTTTGCGGGAAAGACTCGCTGAAATGGTCGCTGACGGATGGGAATGACACCATGCTGCCGTTTAATCTAAACTGCGGCAAACGGTTCACATCACGGTTGATGATACTTTGCAAATTTGGGGTGAGATTCAGCATGTACTCAAAGTTGAGGAAAGCTTGTTGCTGAATCAGCAGGTCAAGTTCGTGTCCGGTTAGGCCAAGGCCAAGGTACACGTCGGGCAGATCACTGCCGTCTCGGGTGAGGTCCAGCTGCAGGCGTGCTGCTGTGTCTTCGCTGTAGTCTACCCATTGGATGTTTACGCCAAGCTGGTTTTCCATCCAGCGAGTAATGCCCTGGTTGTCCCAGGTTTCGATAATTTCGCTGCGCGACGCCACAATCATGGTGGGTCTGCGGCCAAGCAGCAGAAACAAGCCTGTGCCTGCTGCCAGTGCGATCACCAACACAATGGCGATCACTTTGATCCAAAAGGATTTGCTTTTGTTCTTGAGGTTCATGAAGGGTTCCTCCGCTGTCTTTTTTTGTGGGGCAGGGGATACGCCGGGGAGCGTACCCCCTGCCGTGCCGGGGTTTGCGTCACGTTTAGTCGCGTGATAGATTAATTATACCACTTTTGTCGAATAAAGTCAACGCTTAATTTTGCTTAGATGGTTTCTTTGCCGCCGGTAACCTTGCGTACAACTGTGACCAGGCCAACCAGGCTTGAGGAGCCAACCAGCATCAGGATTGCCCACAGGGCAGATGCTTCATTGGTTTTGGGAATGTTCCCGCCGCCGCTGTTGTTGTTATTGTTATTGTTGTTGTTATTATTGTTATTATTGTTGTTATTGTGCTGGTTGGTGGATTGTTGTACGTTGCCGCCACCGCCGCCAGCATTGTTAACATTAACCTCAACATTAACGTTCTGGTTGTTTTCTTGGTTTTGGTTGTTCTCTTGGTTATTCTCTTGATTGTTGTCTTGCTCTTGGTTGTTGTTTTGACCTTGACCCTGTCCTTGGCCTTGACCCTGATCTTGCTCTTGGTTGTTTTGGTTGTTGTTGTTGTTCACAACAGTTGTAGCACCAGGAGCGGTAGTGGTCGTAGTCGCGGTCGTGGTGGTGTTGTTGTTTGGACGATCATCCGGACGGCTCCAGTTCCAATTCCAGTTCCAGTTCCAGTTGCCGCCGCCACCGGGCAGGTTGTTGCAAGTACAATTGTTGTTGTTGCCGCAGTTACAATTGTTATTGTTGTTGTTGCCGCAGTTACAATTGTTATTGTTGTTGTTGCCGCAAGTACAATTGTTATTGTTGTTGTTGCCGCAAGTACAATTATTATTGTTATTGTTGCCACAGTTACAATTGTTATTGTTGTTGTTGCCGCAGTTACAATTGTTATTGTTGTTGCCGCAGTTACAATTATTATTGTTGTTGTTGCCACAGTTACAATTGTTATTGTTGTTGTTGCCGCAGTTACAATTGTTATTGTTGTTGTTGCCGCAGTTACAATTGTTATTGTTGTTGTTGCCGCAGTTACAATTGTTATTGTTGTTGTTGCCACAGTTACAATTGTTATTGTTGTTGCCGCAGGTACAACCGGTGTTGGGCAGTGTCGTCGTCGTTTGACCTTGACCACAGGTGCAGCCGGTGTTGGGTTGCGTTGTGGTTGTTGTGCCAGGCTGCGTGGTTGTTGTTACACAAGTACAACCGGTGTTGGGTTGCGTGGTTGTGGTTGTCGTGGTTGTTGTAGTGGTCGGACAGCCGCAGCCAGTGGGACAAGTACAACCAGTGTTGGGTTGCGTGGTTGTGGTTGTCGTGGTTGTTGTAGTTGTGGCACAAGTGCAAACGTGTTGCGTTGACGTTGTGGTTGTTGTGGTTGTTGTGCCAGGCTGTGTGGTGGTTGGGCAAACGCAGCCGCCGTTGCAATTGCAGGTGCAGTTGCAGCCGGGACATGTGCATTGACCAGGTGTGCAGTTGCAATCGCAATCACAGCCAGGGCAGTTACAGCCAGTACAGTTACAGCCGGGACAACCGCAAGTGCCGGGTTGCGTTGTGGTTGTGGTTGTTGTGCCAGTTGGGCAACAATTGCAGCTGTGGTTGCAGTTGACAATTACAGTGATAGTAATGTTGCCGCCTTCACAGTTGCATTCGTGCACGCAGTTGTGGATGCACTCATGCACGCAGTTGTGATAGCAATCACGTGGGTCAACTTGCATGATAATTACTGTGTTGGAGCTGCTGTGACCGCCATTCCACATCACGTTGCCTTGGTTAACCAGCAGGCGAGAGCCGCCTTCAGGCATGTCGTCATTCACTGTGACGCGGAAGTACAGTTGACGCTCTTCGCCGGGATCCATGTCGCCAAGTTCCCAAGTGATGCGTACGCGTCCGCCAACCGTGCTGGATGTTCCGCCTTCGCTGATGGAGTTAGTCACCAGTGTGGTGTGCGGGGGCACATAGTCGGTAACAATCACGTTTTCACGCACAACATTGCTGTGGTTGCGCACGGTGAAGCGGAAGATGATTTCATCGCCTGCTTCAGCGTGTGTTTGGCTTGCGCTCTTGATGAGCATCATGTCGGGCTGGCAAGCTTCGCCGGGGGGCACAATAGTGACAATCACCGTGTTAGAGTTGTTGTTGCCGCCAGTCCAATGCACGGAGCCTTGGTTGACAATCGTGCCAGTGATAGCATTTCCGGGCAGTTCATCCACACGCACTTGGAAGTGCATGGTGATGACTTCACCGGGCTCAAGCTCTGCGATTGTCCAAGTGATGAGGCGTCCTGCTAAGGTGTAGGTCACGTTTGGAGGATCGCTGGAAACGCTGCCGCCGATCAGGGTGGTGCCGGCAGGAACTTCGTCGCGAACTTCCACATCAGTGAGCGTTGTGTTGCTGTTGTTGCGCACATCAAAACGGAAGGTAATGATATCGCCTACTTCAGCATTCACGCGGTTTGCACTCTTAGTGAGTGTAACGTCTCCACCATGCTTGGGTCTGCCGATGATGAGGATGATCTCGTTGGTGTCGCGTAAGGGACCGTCGCCAACGCGGAAGGTTGCACGGTTGCGGAATTCAGTGTATTCGGTGTCTGCCGGAATTTCGGCTTCGAACCACACGATTACGCTGCCGCCTGCAGGGATTTCTGCAATCGTCCAAGTAATGTTACGCTCATCATCACCAGTGCCGCGCACGCCGTTGTGCGAAATGCGGTGACGAGCCGGGTTGAAGACCATGCCATTGGGAATGGTGTCGAATACGCGTACATCGAGGGCCGGAGCCGAGCCAAAGTTGTGCACTTCAATGAAGTAGGTTACGGTTTGGCCGGGAGTCACGATGCCTGTGATTGCGTTGGAAGACTTCATGGCAAACACATTGGGTTCGCCAACGCCTGCGCCATGGCGCACGGTGTGTGTGACCCAGTTGGAGTCACGCAGGTGCATGCGATTGCCTGCAGCGCTGTACTGATACAAACGCGCCACGTTGTCAATCACTTGGCCATGTTCGGCGTCGTCATCCACGCGTACAACGAAGTAGCGTTGGACAGTTTGGCCGGGAGCCAGAGATGCGATGGTGAACCATACGTCACCGGTGGCAACTTCGTGGCCGCGATCAGCGCCGGGTCCGTTTTGCACACGAACAAAGGTTGTGCCTTCGGGTACTGTGTCGCGCAGTTGCAAGTTGTGGTAGGTTGTTGTTGTGCTATCGTTGCGCAGCGAAAGGATATACCTGATTTCTTGGCCGGGCGCAACGTAGGTGTGTGAGATCGGCACGGAGGATTTCTCCAATACCAAATCGCGGCCTGCGGGCGGTGGATCGCCTTCGCCAACAATCAACTCAATTTCGTTGGACGGACGGTTGACGTTGCCAACTTGAACATGTGCACGGTTGCGCACGAATGCTGCGTCTACGCCTTCAGGCAGAACCACGCGAACGCGGAAGGTTGCTTCAAGCACTTGGCCAACTGCGAAGGATTCAACGGTCCAAGTGATGCGGCTGCCGGGTTCTGTGCCAGTGTATACGCCTAAGGTATAGGCTACGTTGCCTACCACCGAAACACGCGGGGTACGCTCGGGATCATCAACAATCAGCTCGGTGTTCGCGGGCACCCAGTCGGTGATAACCACGCCAGTCAGATCGCGTCCGCTGGTGTTGGATACACGGATGGTGTAGTCGATGTAGCCGCCATTGGGTACTCTGCTGCCGTGCGGCGGGCTGGACAATTTAAGCACATCAAAGTCAAGGTGACGCACGGGATGAATGACTCGGTTACTGTAAATCGTGTCGCCGTCGTGGATAACAACGCGTGCATTGTTTTGCACAAAGTTGGCTGCGGCATTCGTCACTTGCACGGTGAAGCGCAGTGTGCGTTGCTCGCCAGCTGCAAGCGTGAGGTTTGCCCACACCACTTGGTTGCCAACCAGTGCGCCGCCGTCATAGACTGACCAGAAGACAGTGCCTGCGGGAATGGGGTCGCTAACGTCCATGGTTTGCGGTTGGTTGGTGTTGTTGCGCACGGTGATGAAGTAGGTAATCAACTCACCGGGTGCGGTTGGTGTGCCGTCAATCGGGTTGGAGGTTTTGACGATGCTCACTTGGCCAACGGGGCCGTCGCCGGGCACTTTCACAAAGTGGCGCACGGTTTCGCTGTTCCAAGAGTTGCTGCCTTGCCACACGGTGGCCATGTTGTCAATCCAGCGGCTGTAGCCAGCGTCGTCAACCGTAACTTGGAAGGTGATGACATGGCTTGTGCGCGGGGCAATGCTGGGAATGGTCCATTCCAGCACGCCGTTGTCGTCGGGCACTAGGTCAACTGGTGTGGTGCTGCCCTCCACAAACGTTGTGCCTGCGGGCACATGGTCGCGCACCAGCACGTTGGTGGCTTCAACGTTCGAGCCGTTGAAAATCGTCAGTTGATAGGTAATGATTTGTCCGCTTTCCACAAAGCTGCCGCGCACGGGGTTTGCGTCTTTGAAGATCGAAAGCGATGGGTTGCCTGCTCTCCATTGCGGGTGACGCACTTCGTTGGAGCGCGCGCGGAAATTGCCGCTGCTTGCCGTGGCCACGTTAAGGATATTGCGCATGGCTACGTTTTCGGGCAGTTCATTCACGACTACAGTGAAGCTCAAGTCAACGTACTCGCCGGGCTGCAGCACTTCGATTGTCCAAGTGATTACTCTACTAGCAGGCGGCAAAGTAGTATCTACTGGAGGCGCTTCGTAGGTTACGCCTGCGGGCGGAGTAGCAACACTCAACAATGTGGTTCCGGCAGGAACCGTATCATGTACCACAACGTTAGCAATTGGGGCGTTGCGTGTGTTGGTTACACGGATAGTGTAGGTGATTTCGTCGTCTGCCTGTACAATGGAGTTATGCGCAGGTCTGGCACTTTTCAGCAGCTCAAGGCCGCCAGTGCCGTCATGGTCGTTGCCCCAGATGAACTCATGCCACACGGTGTTGGAATCGCGTCCGCCAGTGGGGCCGCCATTCCATCTCACATTGGCCACGTTGGTGGTGCCTTCAGGCATTTCCACATCGTCTTGCATAGCGCGTACGCTGAAGCTCACAATGATTTCTTCGCCGGGAGCCATGCTCGGGAAGGTCCAAGTGATGGTTGTTGGGCCGCCGCCGATTGCGCTAAGGTTAACGAAGGCGGGATGGCTGACGCTGTCCGCGATAAGCTCAGTGTGTTCAGGCACGACATCTGTGATTACTACATTGTGCACCGTGCTGGGGCCAGTGTTGCGCACGGCAACGTTGTAGGTAATCGTGCTGCCAAACTGCACACGCGTGGGCGTGGGCGAATCTTTGCGGATGGACAGGTTTGGACCTGCTGTGCGTTGATAGTGACGCACGATGTTGGAGAAACGGCTGCCGCTGAGGTGTCCGCTATCGGTTTCAACAGGGCCACTGTAGCGCACGTGCGCAATGTTTTCAGTGTAGCCGTTGGGCAGTTGTGCGCCCGCTGGCAGATAGCCACGGAAGTACAGGTCTCTCTGATGGTTTGTGTTGATGTCGCCGAGTTCCCAGGTGATGACACGTGTTGCGGGGTTGAACTCGCCGCCGTGGCTGATGATGAAGGCACCATAAGCAGGGTCCACAGGCACATTGGGAACCAGATTAATGTGCACACACAGCACGTCAGTCACAATCACGTTCACAGCGGTTGTTTCGCCGGTATTGTGTACTGTCAGATGGAAAGTGATCTCATCGCCTTCAACAATCCAGTCGCGGTGCGCTGGGTTGGCCGATTTGACGATAGCCACATGCGGGTGACGCGGGAGATCCCACTCGTCGGGGCCGCCGTCGTCTGGACCGTTGTGCACTGTAATGTTGGTGTAGCGGCGCAAACGGATGCGGTCTTCAGATTCTTCGTCTGCGTTGTAGAACTCTACAATCGCTTGGTTGAGAATTTGGTTTGCGTTAAGCGTTTCTGCAGAGAACCGCAACAGGACTACGTCGCCCGGTTCAATGTTCAGCACTTGCGGCGGCTCAAGGTTGGTGTTGGGCCAAGTGATGATACCGGTGTCGATATTGAACGTGCCGCCAATACCGTCGAGGGTATAAACCTCAACTGTGCTCCAATCCAAGTTGGCCGAAAGTTCGTCCACAACCACGACATCATACATCGTTTCGTTGCCGAAGTTGTGAATGCGGATCGTGTAGGTGATGGGATAGCCAACGGGCACTGTGGTGCCGCTGGGCGGCACGGCAGACTTGATTGCCGAGAAGGTGAACGGCCGTGTAATGTGATGGGTGTGGTTGGTTTCGCGGTCGGGGATTTGCGGTTGCACACCAGGCACATTGCTGCCAGTGCCATACATGGCTACGTTGTCAATGCGACGGCTTGCTTGGCCAAGCGGCAATGGATCCACTGTGGCTGCAAAGCGCAGTTCAATGGTTTCCCCAATTTCAATGCGTGGGAGCAGCCAGTTAATCTGGCGGTTGTTGGGGTTGAAATTGCCGAAATGGCTTGCCGAACCCGGAATGAAGGATACGCCGGCCGGAACATTATCCGTTACGGGCACTTGGAACAGAGGTCTGTCTGCGTGGTTGGTAACGGTAATGGTATAGTGGATGGTTTGACCCGGATGCACCATGGTTGGCACTGTGGGTGTTCCACTGGGCGGTTGGGAGGATTTTTCGGCAGTGATTTCTTGGTCAATCACGCGATGTACCACGCGATTGGTGGTCAGCAGGTCATTGTTGAAGATGACACCGTAGTTAACAATGTACGGATAATCTCCAGCGTCGCTGCCTTGGAAGTTTAGCGGCCAATCTTCGCGTTGTGCTGTTGTCCAGTCGGCAGGGAAGCGCGGGCCGGTTGGAACGTTGATGGGCGAAGTGACAAAGTCGAAGTCGACGCCGTAATCTACGCGCACGGCAAAGCCTACGTATACCGTTTCGCCCGGCAGTACGTTATTGATAGACCACTCCACGCGGTTAAGCACGCTATTGTAGAATCCATTGCCGCCGCGGTGCGAGTTGCGAATGGAGTTCCACACAAAGGTGGTGCCTTCGGGAATTACGTCGAACACAGGAACAACCGGTTGGGTCACTGTGCCGATGTTGCGCAGTGCGATGGTGTACTGAATGATGCTTCCCACTTGCACGGTGCTGCCATGGGCAGGATAAGCGGATTTGTAGCGCTCAATGATGCCTTGGTTCACAAAGTGAATGACGGTGTTGGATTCATTGTCGTTGTTGCCGATGCCGTATCTTGCTGTGTTGTAAACACTGCGGCGAGCAACTTCTTGCGCGCGGGTGACCACGGCAAATTCCAACACGACCTCTTGGCCAGGCAACAGGGTTTCAATTACCCATTCGATGTCGTAAAAACGGTCAGGGGACATGGGATCCGGGTCGCCGGTGAACCAGTACGTCATCGTTACTCCCGTCGGTTGATTCGGGGAGCCGGGCAACAGCGTCAGATTTTCCACGCGGTCGGTCACAATCACGTTGTTTGCAATCACATTGCTGATGTTGCGCACACGGATGGTGTAGACGATCGGTTCGCCAACGCGCACTTCAGACATATGTTGTGGATTGGCGTACTTACGCACGCTGATCGCGGGTCTGTCTAAGCGATGTCTGGTTTCGTTGGTGGGGAAACCGTTAACCCATGCACGGTTGATGATGTAATTGGAAGCGCGCTCTATATTAAGCACTTCTACTTCAAAGTACACAAACGAGAAAGAATTTGCCGGAACCGTGACAGTCCATTGCAGTTGATCGATGGTCGTGTTATGCACAAACGAAGTGCCTGGCAAGATGTTTGCGCTCTGACCGTGAGTGCCGGTAAATTCGGTGCCTCCGGGTATACTGTCTAGGATATTAACTGATACCGGCGCATTGTGTGTGTTAGTTAGCTCGATGTAGTAGCGAATGATTTGGCCTGCAACCACTTGAGCAATACCAGGACCAGGTGCCGTGGGGGGATTGCTGCGCTTAAATGGGTCCACAAAGGGTGAGTACTGGGTATGCCTCACTTCGTTGGTGCGAACGCTTTGGTTCATCGTGGCGAAGTTTGGAAGGATGCGACGATTGAGATCTTGCGGCATATCCGACACGCGCACGCTGAACTCCAGCACGCGGCTTTCACCGGGAGTGAATGCGGTTCCGCCGGGGAAGTTGGTGCTCCACTCAATCGTTTGGCCGGTTACTGTGTGGGGCATGCCTGGCACTGGAACAATGGAGCTAGGCTCGATGGTTAATGCACTGTGCACCACGTCGACGACCGACAGGTGACGCGTGAGGCTGCTGCGGTTGGTTACGGTAATGCGGTAGGTGATGAGTTCACCGGCGTATACCGTTTCACCGTTCGGCAGCCAGTCGCCACCGCGGTAGGCGCGTTTGATGCCTTCCCACTGCATGGAGCCGCCTGCAAATTGATAGTGCAGGGTTTCGTTGGTCCTCAGGTTGTTCACAAAAGCGTGGTTGATGATCGGACGCATATTGTGAGGGAACGCGAGGTTGGGCGGAATGAATTCTTCGATTTCCACGCTAAAGCATACGGTAGCACTGCTACCGGGTGGAATGTTGCCGATTGTCCAAAGCACTTCGTTGCCCACCACTTGGCGGTCGCTGCCGCCACCAGCACCACTAAGACCTGTTACGCAGTTGGTGCCAACGCAGAAGCAGGGCGCAGCGAGCGCTGAGATGGAGCCGGGTATCGCCCAAGTTGGCAGCACGTCACGCACTGCAACTGGGCCGCTATTCACAGTGCCAGTGTTGTGCACCGTAATGCGGTAGAAAATGCGGTTGCCGGGGTTGTTCGGAACGGCCAAGCCGTTTGGCCACGGCATGAGTGATGGTGTCACTGCGCTGTAGGCAGTTTTCACGCCATAGATAGTTGGGCTCACAACCACGTGTGTGGTGGTTAGGTAACTGCTTGAGCCGCCGTCAACAATGGCGCGGTTGATGACAAGTGCGCCGGCAGGGGCATCGGGGTTCACGGTTACCACAAAGTATAGGTAAACACTTGCGCCGGCTTCAAGACCGCCGGAGATAGTCCACGAAATACGGTTGAGCGTATCACTAAAGTTAGCTGTAACCCCTGTGCCGTCAGGCGCCGTATAATGTGGAGTGGGGAAGCGTGTGAATGTGGTGAAATTCGGAATATCGTCGTGCACAAAGATATTGCGTGTGATGTCGTCTTCCGAATCGTTGGTGATACGGATGGTGTACACGATTTCTTGGCCTGCCACAACCTCGCCAGAGTCTACGCCAAGACGGAATTCCGGCGGAACTGCCGTTTTTTCAGCATCAATCGGCGGGGCTGCTTGTATATAGTGGAAAACTTGGTTGGAGTACAAGCGTTGGCCGTCAACGATAGCAAGTGCTTCGTTATAAATCATGCGACGCGCCATGCCAGGTGGCAGTTCACCAGCTCTTACTGTTATTTCCCCTACCCAGATTGCGTCATAGTCAAGCTCGGGGATCGTCCACACCACTGTTCTGCCGTCGGGCGTGAAGCCGGGGGTGACCGAAACCGGCGGGAAAATTACGCCGTCGTGCATGGTATCGCGCACTTGAATGTTGTACAGGCGCATACCGGATGTGTTTCTGACGGTGATTGTGTAGGTGATTTCTTGGCCGGGAACCACATAGCTGCCACTGGGCGGAGTGCCCGTTTTTTCAATGTGCAGCACAGGGCGACGGTGATGGTGTGTTACAAGGTTTGAACGCACGAACGGTTCAACTGTGCGCCCGCCACCTTCATTGGATATTGCCACATTGGTGATGACCGTTCTATATTGGCCGACAGGCAAGGGGTTAACGGTTACCTCGAATAGCAGCGTAATTGTGTCGCCGGGCTGTAACACGGGAATCATCCATTCCACGCGTGGTTGCGGCACGCCAATGGAAGCGTTCACCATTGAGCCTCTGATGTTTCCGCAACAGGTGCAGGTGGCCGAGGCTTCTGCATAGGTGGTGCCAATGGGTATGGTATCCCAAACCCACACATCAAGCAGTTGATAGTTGGTTTCGTTGGTTACGTCAATGTAGTAACGAATGGTGCTGGGCAGGCCGTTGGCGCCATCCGAGTTCACTTCGCTGCCTGGTGGTGGAACTGAATCTTTCACCAAGGTAACGTAAGCGTCTACGATTTCATGCTCGGTTATGTTGCTTCCGGTGCCGTCGTGGTCATAGCCCCACATGAACGCTTGGTTGCGCACAAAATTGGCTGCTTGACCGGGACGAGCCACGGGGCCAATGACTTGCACTTGGAAGGACAGGAACACACGCGCAGGCATGGGTTCGTCGTGGTCTGTGCCACGGAACGATGCTGCAGGAATGTATGGAATTGTCCAGCGCACTTGGTTGGTAGGCATGGCTTCAAACATGGCCAAACCAGTGCCGGTGTGCGTGATGGAACCGGGCACAAAGAGCAGGCCCTCTTGGATCGGGTCAATAATTAATGTGTTCAGCGCGGGCATAGTGCCATAGTTCACCACTTCAATAGTGTACGTAATGATGCTATTGCGGCGCACTATTCCACCGGTGGTGGGATTTGCGTGCTTGTAGATGCCCAGCAAAGGTTTGCGCACATAGTGGTGCACTTCGTTGGTGGGTTGATCTTCAGCATATTTGCGTTCTTGGGGATTATATGTGTCTGAATAATTCACATACGCCACGTTGACGATGTGATGTTCGCCGGTGATGGGATTGGTGGTTACGGCGGTGCGATCGATGTAGTCAACGATGACAGAGAAGCGAAGCTCTTGATCGTAGTTCATCGACCAGTTGGGGAAGGACCAGCTAATACTTTGGGCGTTTGCTTCAGCAGCGCCGGTCAAGATCGCACCGGTGCCGTTGAGGCCTGCTCTGGCTTGTCCGCCATGGCTAATGCTGTCGGGAACAAGTATGGTGTTTGCGGGAATGTTGTCGTAAACAACCACGCCGCGCACGTTCATGTCGCCGGTGTTACGCAGGCGAATGAAATAGGTGATGCGTTGGTTTTCCATCACGCTGGAGCCACTGGGGGGCTCGGCGCGTTTGCTAAACTCCAACTGGCCGCGGCGCACTTCATGCGTAACGGTGTTGGTGACCAGTTCATCGGTGAAAGCATAGTTGACAATTACGCCAAACAATTCGCCATCGCGCAGATCATTGGTGGTCACAGCAAACTCAATGATGATACGCTCGTTGGGTTCAAGCGCTCTGATCACCCAGATTAGCTCGCGGGAGGGATGGGTGTGGTTTTGAATCAGCTCAACAACATCGGCGGTGTTGGTGGTGTGACCAGGGCGATAAGTCGTACCATCTGGTATCATGTCACGCACTTCTACATCGCGAGCCGTGTCTGAGCCATGGTTAATGACTTCAATGCGATAGAGGATGGGTTCGCCCACGTGTACACGGCTGCCGTCTGGACGAGGTGAACCGTCGAGGCGGTGCGAGCTTTTTTGACCAAACAGCAAGTGGTTGGTTTGCAGGTGGCGTGTTACATTGGTGAGGAAGCTGACCGAAACGTTGCCGGTTTCCACATCAAAGTTGCCCACTTGTGCTTGGTTGAGGATATAGCGCTGCTCAAGGTTGGAGGGCATGCGATCCACGGTTACCGAGAAATTCAGTGTTGCCACTTCGCCAGGTAACAAGCGGTCCATGCGGAATGTGACCACATCGTTGTGGATAGTTAAGCCGCTAATGGGGCAAACATTGGGGGCAGCGTGGAATTCTGCACTTAGGTTAGTGCCAGTTGACGTTGCCACTGGGGTGGCGCTGAGCGCAAGGAAGGGGGTGTTTTCTGCAACGCCCAAGCGCGATGTGCCGCGCAGGCTGCCAGCAACAAAGGTGGTGTGGTCGGGCACTTGGTCAAGCACGATGACGTTGTGCATCACATCAGGGCCTTCGTTAACCACAGTGATGGAATAGGTGATGGTGTCGCCTTCGCGCACGAATGCGCCATGCGGCGGCGTAGCCTGCTTGTGGGCAGACAGTTGACCAGTGTATTGGAAGTGTTGCACTTCGTTTGTGTTGCGATAAGCCACTTGTGCAAGGTTGCGGATAACGCGGTTTTGCATGTTTAATTGCATGCGGCTTACGGTAACTTGGAACGTGAGATGGATGGTTGAATCTCTATCCAGTTCCGGAATAACCCAGCGGATGACGCTATTGGGGTAATTCCCGCAGGGGCTATCGGTTAGCGTGCCGCTGTGGCTGATGCTGTTGGGCACCAACACTGTGCCAGCGGGGATATGATCGGTGACGGGAATGTTGTACAGCACGTCCGCGCCTTCGTTATGCACGGTGATGGTGTAGGTGATTGTTTCACCTTCTTGCACAGTTGAACCATGCGGCGGCATTGCCGTTTTGTAGAAGGTTAAACGGCCGGGATATTGCGGATGCTCCACCGTGTTGGTGGGAATATCGTTCACGGTTGCAGCGTTGCGAATCGTGCGTTGCTGCACATTGGTGGGCAGCTCAAGCACAACCACTTCAAGTTGAACTTGCACGCGTGCGCCTGACGGCAAAGTGGGGATATACCAGAGCACTTCTTCGCCGTTTTCGGCACCAACGCTAGGTGAGGTTATCTCAATGGTGCCAGCAACACTAGCGGGCACGGTGGGAAGAACAATGCGGGCATCAACAAACGCTGTGCCTGCGGGCACTTGGTCGCGCACACTGACATTGTGCACAGGTTCGGGACCACGGTTATACACGGTGATGGTGTAGACAATCGGGTCGCCTTCGCGCACGGGTTGCATTGCGGGCGGCATTGCAGTTTTGTTGAACTGCAATTTTCCGCTGTATTGATCAATTTCCACGTCATTGGTGGGAATATCATTGACCGAAGCAGCGTTGCGGATAACGCGCGACGTTAAGCTTGACGGCATGGGCAGCACACGAACAACAAATTCAAACTGCACGCGCCCGCTTGCGGCCAAGGTGGGAATAGTCCAATGCACTTCACCGCTGTGGGAGTCGGGGTGAGGATAAACTGCTGCAGGCTGAGACACTCGATATTCTTCGGAAGCCGAAACAAACGCTGTGCCTGCAGGTACCCAGTCACGCACATTGATGTCTTGAATGGCACCCGGACCGCGGTTATACACGGTGATGGTGTAGGTGATTTCGTCACCTTCACTCACAATGCCGCGTTCGGGATTGGTTGTGGTAGCAGCTTTGTTAAAATGCAGTTGTCCGCTGTGCACAAAGTGGCGCGTATCCATGTGGAAAACATGGTTGAGGTATACGCGGTTGATGAGCTCACGCATGTGCATGCCATTGGGCAGGTCGTCAACTGTTACCTCAAAGTTGAAGATAACATAGCTGTTAGGTGCAATTTCAAAGTTTTCCCAAATAATCTCACGCGTGGCGGTGCTAGGACCACCGGCAGGCACGAAGGACATATCGCCTGGGCCTTCGATAGAGGTGGGAATCAAGGTGGTGCCAGGAGGAATCACATCACGCAGATGCATTTCATCTTCAGCAGTAATGGGATTGCTGCCGCGGTTGTGCACGGTGATGGTGTAGCGAATGGTGTCGCCTTGGTCCACCCAACTGCCATGCACAGGGTCGGCTTCTTTTACCACGTAGACCACATTCGGGTTTTGGGTGTGTTCTACAGGAATTGTTTTTTGGCCATCCGTGTCATACGCTACGTTGATGATACGGCGCGGGTGATCGCCCTGCATGGGGCGCACGCGTACGCGAATACCAAAGTCGAAGCGCTCGTTTGGCAGCATGTTGTCGGTTCTGTCCGGATCCACTTCAAGAATGACTCGGTGGGTTACCGGGTCATACATACCTTGGAAGCCGTTGCCAATGTTACGAATCCATGAGCCATGCGGCTGAGGATGCGCATTGGGCGTTCCGATGGGCAGACGCGTTTCGGGGTTGATAAAGCCCACAAAGTCAACGTATTGCGACAGGGCATCGAAAATACGGTATAGACCCAGCGACTGTGACTGTGTAGAGTTATTACGCAGGGTAATTCTGTAGTCTATGAAGCCTGAAAAATCTTCGCCCGTCAGGCCTACTGGCAACTCGGTGGTTGCAGCATTCACGCTTGTGCCACGCGGCGGATAGATTACGTTTTTAATCAGTTCCAGTTCCGTTTGAATCAAGCGGAATTGGAAATGGTAGCGAATCCGCCCCAGTTCAAAGCCGCCGCCCACGTCTTGGTATCGCTCACCAGCATCACCGGGCATGCGCCAAACGGTGAAGGGGCGATTGAATTGCGCAAAATGGTCGTCAAACACTGGTCTAAAGGTTAAATCAAAGTTCTCTGTTTGCGGGTCTACGATCACAAACAAAAACTCTCTGTCGCCCAACTCGCGGTCATACACAAGACCTTCTTCACCTGGGTTGCCTGCGGTGCCGTTGGCGCGCAGCCGAACGTGATCTCCAGGAGCATAAACACGGGTTAGGGAGCTAACCTGAGCATTATTAAACACCAACTCAAATTCTATGCCCGAGTCGATCAATGCAGTGTTGCCAAACAACGGCAGCACGGCAATGGTTGTGCCGGGAATGAATGTGAGGGCATAACGACCGAAAATCATGTTGGAAGGTGAGCTCACAAATCCATCAGGATAATCTGGCGGGAAATGCGTGCCAGTACTATGTCCATCTTCCGTGGTGTGGAATGTTGGGCCGTTCAAAAACAAAGAACGGCTAATTAAGTTCATTAATTGGTCATACTGTGTTTCGGTTACGGCTGCAGCCCATTCAGATAGATTTTGGTTTTGCTGTGCTGCGGTAATCCAACCAGCAGGCGCATGGCCCCATGGGCATGCCTCGGCGCGGTAAATCCAGGGTAGATTCCAGCCATTGCCAGCTGCACTGGGACGTCTGCCGGGTTCCCGGCCAGGGCCACCAATGGTTTCCCACATATACAAAGCGACAAGCGCATTGTTTACTGCGAGGCTACCCGTTAAGCCGCCATTGTGGTGCAAGGCATAATACTGCGCCAAGCTAACCCACATTCTTCGGGTTGCCGTAAAACGAGCGGGATCCTGCGGCACCAATTGGCGTATGTTGCCACTTCCATCCTGCCATTCCGGAAAAGCAATGCCGGCATCTAGACAGAAATAGATTTGACCATTATTGACGCTGGTAATAATCCCATCGTCATTCATAGTAAATGTTCCGTTTGTTGCTGCTGTTGCAAACGTCGTGGTAAACAACACACTAACTTGCGTGAGCAGCAACGCAACAACGCTAAGCAAAGCCACAAGGGACATTTTCACCTTGCGTCTTTTTTCTACGTTTGCTTGCCAGAAAGTTTTCATTTTTTGACCTCCATTTTTAGAGTATTTTACTTTCTTCATACTTGCGATTTATTATAAACTCCCGAAGGAAATATTAGTTGTGATTTAGCGCCGCCAAGCGGCCGGGCGGCGGAAGCCGTGGTTGTGCTGCGCACCGCTGAGGTTGAAGGTTTCGCCAGGGCTAACTCTGCGTGCAAACACTACCAGTCGCGCATCATTGAATTCATACGTGCAGGTGGTTAGGCTCAGCAGTTGGTCGTTGGGGGCCACCGCCACGCCGGTGGTAATCATGCTGCGCGCGTGGATTTCATCCAGCAGTTCTTGCGTCACTGTTTCGCGATACTCAAAGAAGTTGCCGTTGTCTTGTGCGGGGTCGGCATTCGTGATAAACAGTGCGAAGATCACCCATTCGATTTCTTCATACAGCGTAGTGAATGTGAACGTAGGGTTGTTGCGCAGTGTGTCGATGTTGCGAAACCTGCTCAGCCGACCGAACATGCTGCCGTTGCGTGTGTTGTGGCCGTATACGCTGAGGTTTTGCGTCATGCGGTTGGGGTGAATGTCTTTGCCCGCGCACAGAAAGATTGAACCATAGCGCGTAAACCTGCCGTTAAAGTCATGGTAGAGATAGAACTCGTTGTCGTCGCCTTGCAGCACTGGCAGATCAACGTCTGCCGCGGGGATGTTTATCCAACCTATAATGTCGCTGTTTTCTTCATATAGGCTTGCGAAGCGGCTTAGTCGTTGCGGCTCGGGTGTTGGGGGCTGCTGCTGTTCCTGCTCACGATCGTTGTGAAACTGCGAGGACAAGTTGTCGTTGATATTTTGGTTGCGCGCGGCCTCTGAGGCAAAGCTAAGGAGCCATCCACCGCTTGCGATGGCCACCAGCACCGCCACGATGAGTATCATCGCGGCCATCGCGCTGATTTTTCGGCGTGGTTTTGGTTCACGCGGTGGTTTGGGCGTTGCAACCTTTGCCGGGGGTGCTGTTTCAGCGGCGGCTTTTTTGGCTTTGTCATCGCTGAACGGCTGTTGTGTAATGGTTGGTGTGCCGTGTGCCCAGGCGATGTAACGCAGCATGGGCAATGCGAGGGCTGGTTCGTTGGGCACGGTGTAGACAATCATTTTGCGTGCGCACACTTGCGCGCCAAGCCGAGTTTCACCTTCATGCAGCCATCGCCATTTTACGCGAGTTTCAGTAACAGCGGCGGTATAGGCCATCACGCCGCGCACGGCGGAGATGGAAGCCATGGTTTCGCCAAAGAAACCACCGATGATGACCACGATGTTGCTACGGCGCAACGCACTGCACAGTTGCATAGAAAATTGGTCAGGGTTGGCCAAGCGCTCGGGTTGTGCTCGCAAGGGCAGCAGGCACTCTTGCTGCGGCAAATTTGCGTGTTGCAGCAACAAGACGGGTACAATTTGTTGATGCACAGAAAATGATTTCATCCTTTCCCACCCTTCCAGGCACGTCCATGTTTTCCAAATCCCCATGATTGCCGATATGTTTCCCGCAATAAGGGTAATTGCATTATAACGCTTCAACGCATGAAAATCAATAACTTCACCGAAATAATGCGATAAATTCACAGAGTAAAAACATGTCTTTCCAAGCCTTGGGAACTTCCGCGCTTCACAGCGGGAAAGTTTGGCAGTATGTCATGTCCGGATCTTTCGCATATACTGTGCATAGAAGACAAAAGCTGTAAAAAAATCTTCGCCATGCGGCCAAAGCCGCCCCAAAAATCCCCGGCAGGTGCCATTTTTTCATTTTTTTCCCCTTACCGACTTGAAATAGGAGCAATAACCATGTATAATAGAAGAACACTACCGGGCAAAGGAGGTACAAACCATGGAAGTTTATCTGGATAATAGTGCAACCACGCCGGTTTGCACCGAGGCGGTGCAAGCCATGCAACAGGCGATTAGCGTCACGTGGGGCAATCCCAGTTCCATGCATCGCATTGGTTTGCAGGCCGAGCACTTGCTTAACCAATGCCGTGCTACCGTGGCGGCCGGTTTGTCTTGTTTGCCCGGTGAAATCATTTTCACCTCAGGCGGCACCGAGGCCAACAATCTCGCCGTGCTGGGCACTGCCACCGCCCGTGCAAGACAAGGCTGTCGTATCATTACCTCCAGCGTTGAACATTCCTCCACTGCCGAAAGCTGTGCTGAACTTGCCAGTCGTGGTTACGATGTCGTCTATCTCGGCGTGGATCACACCGGCCGCGTAAAAGAAGAAGATCTGGCTGCGGCCATCAACCGCGACACCATCTTAGTTAGCCTGATGGCTGTGAACAATGAAGTGGGCACCGTGCAGCCCATTGATGTGATTCGCCGCATGGTGCGGCGAGCGGGTGCCCCTGCACTTATCCACTGCGACGCCGTGCAGGCCTTTGGCAAGCTGCCCATTCATCCACAGCAACTGGGCGCAGACCTCCTCACGGTCAGTTCGCACAAAATCCACGGCCCCAAGGGTGCAGGTGCATTGTATGTCCGCAACGGCGTGAAAATCAGCCCAATCCTATTTGGCGGCTCGCAAGAACAACGCCTGCGTCCCGGCACCGAGCCCATCCCCGCGATTGCCGGCTTTGCCGCCGCTGTTGCCGCCATCCCTGATCATACGCAGGCCTTTAACCATGTCACCGCACTGCGTGACCGCTTGGTGGCCGGGCTGCAAGCTATGCCGGGTGTGTTCATCAACTCCCCGTCTGATGCGTTGCCGTATCTCACCAATATTTCAGTGCCTGGCTTGCCCAGCGAAGTGATGATCAACTTTCTCACCGAGCGCAATGTGCATGTGTCGTCGGGCTCAGCTTGTGCAAAGGGCTCCAAAAGCCGCGTGTTGCAAGCAATGGGCCTGCCCGACAGCTACGTGACCTCCGCGTTGCGCATCAGCCTATCGCGCTTGACGACTTGGCAAGAAATTGACGCGTTTCTCTATGCGCTGGCAGAAGCCCTAGCTACTTTATTAAGAAGATAAAGCCGCTTCGCTGTGCACGCTTAGCAACGATGGGTAACCGAGAACGGTTGCCCCTACATATAACAAATGAAAGATATAACCATGACTGAAATTCTCTTGATCAAAGCCGGCGAGCTGGTGCTAAAGGGCAACAACCGCCGCACCTTCGAACAACAGCTTGTGCGCAACCTGCGGCGTGCGCTTGAACCACTGGGCCAATGGCAATTTAGCTTGCAACAGTCCACTTTGCAAGTGATTCCTGCCAACAGCCAAATGGACATGCACCGGGCTGCCGCGCATGTGGGACAAGTTTTCGGCATCGCGGGCTATAGCCGTGCTCTGCGCCTGCCCAAAAGTATGGATGCCATCCTAGAACACTGCGCGCCTTATCTGGACGAGCAGCTCGTTGGTGTTCGCACCTTCAAGTGCGAAGCCAAGCGGGCAGACAAAACTTTCCCACTCAACTCGCCGCAGATTTGTGCAAAAGTGGGTGAGCAATTGCTCAATGCCTTTCCTCATCTTAAAGTAGACGTGCACAAGCCCGACGTGACGGTGAACATTGAAGTGCGTGATCAGTACGCCTTCATCCATGCCAATCAAATCCGCGGAGCGGGCGGCTTGCCCGTGGGCACCGCAGGTGATGCGGCTATTCTCATCAGCGGGGGAATTGACAGCCCTGTGGCTGCCTGGATGATGGCGCGGCGCGGCTTGCGGCTTGCGGCCATTCACTTTGCCAGCCCGCCCTACACCAGCCAGCGCGCAGAGGAAAAAGTGCATAAGCTGCTCGGCCAAGTGGCGGGTTACAGCGGACGCATTCGTCTGTTTGTGGTGCCGTTTACGGCCATTCAAGAGCAAATCAAAACCCGCTGCCCCGAGGAGCTATTTACGCTCATCATGCGCCGCGTGATGATGCGCGTGAGCGAGATCATCGCCCAGCGTGAAAACTGCGGGGCGCTCATCACAGGGGAAAGTCTGGGCCAGGTGGCCAGTCAAACACTCGAAGCCCTCGCTTGCACGGATGCCGCAACCACCATGCCTGTGTTTCGTCCGCTAATTGGCATGGACAAAGACGAAGCCGTGCAAATTGCTCGGCAAATCGGCACATTTGATATCTCTATTTTGCCCTATGAAGATTGCTGCACGGTGTTCACGCCGCGTCGCCCGCGCACGCGCCCCAAACTTTCTTTGGTTGAACAAGCAGAATCGGCACTTGACTTGGATACAATGATAGATGAGGCCATTGAGGGCACGAAATATATGGCGATTGATGCATGATTGCGCTCGCCGCGCAGGCGTTACTTTTTTTGAAAGAAAAGTAACCAAAAGAACTTTAGCTGCTTCGCGCTGTTCTAGATTTGTTTGGAGGAGTTTGTATGCAAGTGTGCGAGATCATTAACGTCGGCACGGAGCTGCTGCTGGGCGAAATCCTCAACACCAACGCGCAGTTTTTGTGCCGCGAGCTGGCAGCCATGGGCATTTCTGTGCAACGCGTGAACACCGTGGGTGACAACCCACAACGCCTGCGCGAGGATTTTATGCTTGCGCTAGGGCGCAGTGACATCGTTATTTTAACGGGCGGGCTTGGTCCCACACAAGATGACTTAACCAAAGAGGTGGTTGCCGAAGCACTGGGCTTGCTGCTGCAAGAAGACGCCAAGCAGATGCAATGCATTGAGGATTTTTTCCGTGTACGTTGTCAGCCCTGCGTGCAAAGCAATCGTAAACAGGCTATGGTGCCCCAAGGCTGCACGGTATTATATAACGAAAATGGCACCGCCCCGGGCATTTACATCGAAACCTTACAGGCTCCACCGCATGCGGGGGAGCTGGCGCGCGACTGCGCGACTGAGGGGGCAACCAAAATCGTGGTTCTACTACCCGGTCCACCCCGTGAGTTACAGCACATGTTTGCCAATATGCTTGCGCCTATGTTACAGCAATGCAGCGACGGTGTGATTGTGTCGCACCACTTGCGCACCATGGGCATTGGCGAAGGCCGCATGGCAGAGCTGTGTGACAGCTTTTTAAGCAGCACAAACCCCACCGTCGCGCCCTACGCAAAAGAAGGTGAAGCCTATCTGCGCATCAGTGCTGCGGCTGCTACTCAAGCCCAGGCAGAGGACATGTGTGACTGCACGATAAAAAAATTGCAACATGTGTTAGGAAATTACGCCTATTCCGTCGACAAACCATTGGAGCAGGTTGTGCTTGAGCTGTTGCATGCACAGCACAAAACCCTCGCCATCGCAGAAAGCTGCACTGGCGGCAGCATTTGCAAGCGATTGACCGACCTGCCCGGCGCGTCACAAGTGTTTGGCTGGGGATTTATTACCTATGCCAACGAAGCCAAGCAAAATTTGCTAAATGTTTCATGTGAAACAATTTCACGGTTCGGCGCAGTCAGTGCCGAATGTGCACAAGAAATGGCACTGGGGGCACTAGTTCGTTCGGGTGCAAGCTTGGCCCTCGCGGTCACTGGCATGGCAAGCCCAGCTGATGACACAGACAAGCCCGCAGGATTAATTTTCCTGCATGCGACAGATGGCAGCCAGCACAAATCGCTTAAGCTTGAAACCGGCCGAAGTGACCGCGCCTATAACCGCAGCGTGGCAACGAAACACGCACTTGACTTAGTACGACAATTGATGATATAGTGGAGGTAAATTATGCACGAAAACCCATGGGATCTGCCCGAATCGCAAGAAGCCATCGACGCCACAGAAGCGGTGATCGAAGGCGGACGCAAGCGCAAAACCTTTTTTGAGCAGCACATGTTCCCGCTCAAAGGCGACAGCCCAAAGGAGCGCCTGCGCAAAATTCTGTTTGATGTGTTTGCGCTGGTTGCGGTGGGTGCTGCCGTTTTTCTCATTGTTTGGGCCGGGGTGTTGCCGTGGATGCATCATCGCACCATGCAGGACGCGATTGAAGCTCGTCCGGTGCCGATATATGGCTATGAGTGCAGCGTGTGCCGCAATCCATGGCCCGAGGACATGGACTACTGTGCATTTTGCGCCGAGAATCCGCCCGAACAGGACCCCGAAGCCCCGGAGCATCCCGCAGCGGGATATCGCAATATAATTGCACCGCGTGTGCGTATTGGCCGCTACTCGTTTGAAGAGTTGCATGACATCAATCGTGACGTGATGGCTTGGCTTGAAGTGCCCGGCGCAGACATTGACTTGCCGGTGGTGCAGGCGCGTGACAACGACTTTTATCTTTACCGTGATTTGCATGGCCGCCCATCGCGCCACGGCAACCCGTTTTTTGATTTCCGCAACCGCGTGCGCACCACGCCCATGTCCACCAACCTGATTATCTACGGCCACCACATGCGCGACGGCACCATCTTCTCGCGCCTGCCACGTTTCCGCACGGCAGACGGCGTGCGCCGCAACCCGCTAATCACTCTCACCCTTGAGAACGGTGATGTGCATCAATATCTCATTTTTGCCTCGGTGATTGTGAATGGGCGGTTGGAGCACGACAATTTCTATATGTTCCGCGCCAACACGCCAGATTTCCCCACGGCGGTGAACTTTGATGGCTTTATTCGTGCCATTCGTCAACGCAGCCTGGTTGAGGTTGACCTTGATGTGAGCTGGGGCGATTATCTCATCACGCTGCAAACCTGCATTTATGACTTCCCGGATGCATTCTTGTATGTATTTGGTCGTCGCGTACGCCCCGGCGAAACCGCCAGTCTTTCCTCAGGAGCGATACGCAACAATCCCAACCCGCGCTTGCCGCAAATCATGTTTGACCGACAGGGCCGCCAAAATCCCTTTGACCCCAGCGATGTTTGGCACCCCATTGGCAGAAGCAGTTAATACTAGTTTGTAGGGGCGGATTTTATCCGCCCCTATTGGCATAGATTCCGACAAAGCATGAAGAAAGGAGAACACCATGTCACAAACCCTGTTTTGGGTTGTATACTTTCTCTTGGGTGCTGCGTTATTAGTGGTTTCTGGTCTTATCATCTTTGCAAGCTTTTCGGCGATGTATTATGCGGTTCAATGGGCGGCGGGTGTCTAACTGTTACAAGATTTGAGGAGGAGATTTTTATGTTTAGTGAACCTTGGCATGGCCTACTGGCCTCTTGGGGCGTGATCATTGGGGGAATTATTTTGCTGCCCATTATCCTATTTGCAATGTTCGCTTGGTTTTTTCAATAAGGAGGAGTTTTATGGGTGATATCTTTTTCTTTCTGCTTTTCTTTTCGCCGGTAATTGCTTTGGTTGTCACGATTGTTTCAGCAATCATCGTTTTGCTTCGCAGCACATTGGGTTAACATAGGCGAAACGGAAAATTCCGGGAAAGCGTGCCCTTGCTTTTCCGCTCGCTAACACTCTTTTCGGCAAATGCCGGCAAACGAAAAATTGTTCATGAAAAAGCCAAGAAAACCTTGCGTTAACCGCTTGATTTCTTGGCTTTTTTGTGTTATAGTCAGTTTACGTTAGCCGTTGCGCTTGCGTCTCCCAGAAAAAAGATGTGAAAAAACAAAGGATGTAAATATGAAAAAAATACAGCTGTTCACGCTGCAAACGCAGCCGTGGCCGCAAGAAGTTGCGTGCCTGCGGGAGCTGTGCACGCGGTGTTTTGGTGGAGAACCACCTCCCACGGTGGCGGCATTGACTGCCGAGGCCTTGCTGGAAAATCTAGCGACTTTTTTGCGCCGCCGCGATGTGTTTGTCATCGCCACTGAGCCTGCCCAATTTAACGCGCTTAAGCGCACGTTACTGCACGCGTTGGGCTACACGTCTCATGTGCGTGCGCATGTGTTGGACACACAGCTTGCGCCCTCGCCTGAAGATGCAGCTTTCCCGATTGGTGCCAAAGCGTTTCTTTCGCCGGATGGCCTGTTTAACGGGTTCGCGCTGCACTGCGGCAACCAGGAAATTGTGATGTTGCCGCTTTGTGCGCAACGTCTTGAACAACAGCGCCGACAAATCTACGCCTATCTCACACGCAACCAGCATGAGCTGCAGGACATAGCACCCGCGCCGCAAGATTCGTCTGTACGGCGTCATCGCGTGCGTGCACTGGCGGCAACCAGTTTAACGGCAGCGGTGCTGTTGTGCGGTGCAGGCTTAACCACGCAGTTTGCCGCCACAAGTCCTGCTGCACCACCCGTTGTGGAATATGCAGTGGAGCTGCCGCAGGCTTTTGCGCAACCGGCACGGCAGCATGTGGAAGATGTGGTGAATATGCTGGGCAATGCGTTTAATCGGCCATCGATTATTCAACCGCCCGGGCAACAACAGCCAGTGACGCAGGGAACGTTTCAGTTCCAGGTGGCGGGCTTTGGCCATGGCGTTGGCATGAGCCAAGAAGGTGCCATGGAGTTTGCGCGCCGCGGCTGGAGCTATCGCCAGATTTTGCAGCACTATTACTATGCGCCCGGCATTCGCATTGCGCAACATGCCAGCCCACCAGCAACTGTGACGCATGAGGGGCGGCAGTTCCCGCTGGATGAGTATATTGCACGCATTGCTTGGCGTGAAATTGGGCACAGCGGTAACGTGCCAGATGAAGCCATGCGGGCGCAGATGGTTGCGGCTTATACCATTGCCAAGCGCAACAACTTTCGCACCACAGAAGTGAATCATCATATTTTGTCTGACGGAGAATGGAATTCAGGCTTTGCGCAGCAGTTCCACGCGCCCATGTTGGCCTTGGCAAACAGCGTGCGCGGCACGTATGTCAGCCATAATGGGTCAGTGGCCGATGCGCTGTATTTTGCCAGCAGCGCGGGGCACACAGCCAGCGCACAGTGGGCATGGAGCGGCGGCCCGCCTTCGCCGTATTTGCGCGGTGGGCGAACCAGCCCCGAAACGGTGAATCGCAGCAGCCCAAGCTTTACCACGCAGGAAATTCAACGCATGGTGGATGATTATAATCGCAGGTTCCCGGGGAATGCAATCACCCTGGGCAACAACGCGGCACAATGGTTTGAAGTGCTGAGCACATGCCCGCATGGCTATGTGGAGCAGGTGAGGATCGGCGACAGAATCTTCACTGGTGGAAATGCGCGCATGAACTTTTTTGGCTCGCGCACGGTGCGTTCGCACCACTTTACGGTTAATTTTGTAGCATAACGGGGATAAAGGGAATAGGAGAAGCCGCCTTGCCGATGGAGCAGGGCGGTTGGTTTTATGAGTTTGCGGCGGCATAGGACTACACTTAGTTCTTTTTAATCATATCTGTAGTCGTTGGGCATTTGACAGAGCGGACATGTGCCCAAACCATGTTCTACCCATACATAAGCGTTGCAAACCTTGCAGTGGACCTTCATTTTGTGCGGAGGTGATTTTTCTTGATTTGTGGAGGAAGTTTGGGCTTTGTATTGAGGCCCAAAACGTTTTTCAAAATTGTTAAAACTATCTTCCAAGGTGGAATCGTTTCCGTCCGCCCATGAATTGATTAGAGTGTGAAGTCCAAACACGTCTAAAGTTTCGAACAACAACTTTTTATGCTCTTCCGAGTCCGAAAAAGCTTTGTCGGCAGTCAATAATGCATATAGTGCTTTCCAAGCATACGTGAATCCGTCGTTACCAAAACACTCCAATAAATCTTTTGAGGCTCTGCTGAGTTGTTCCGAATATGAACTTTCCAAAATTTCTTTTAGTCGTGAGTTGCCACCGACAAACACTTTTTCTTTGTAGTAACTATCAAGATAGGCATCTGCGGCGTTTTGAACATCCGCATCAGCAAAAAATGATTGTACTAAATTAAATATCGCGGTCTTATATCGTTTTGCACTATGGGCGCGTGCAAAAGCTTGATATTTAGCTAATATGATAAAAATCTGAGATTCGGTTTGGTTGTATTTATATGCGGTATTATGTACATCTATAGTTGCTTGTAGGCTTTGCCTATGTTCTTTGACCGTATTGATTGCACCATTCCAGAGCCATTGCCACAATCGTTCAAAATCGCCATCCTGTTGTCTATCACACATGCCGATTAGACCAACCGAACACGAAGCAACAAATTCTGTGTAACGAAGCGCGGCTATCGTTGCAAAATAAAGCTGTGCGTACCAGCATTCATTTTCTGCAAGACGCTTGAGTTGATTTAGAGCTTCATCATTGTTCTGCATAGCGGCACGGTAAAGTTCATCTACTTTTTGCATATCGCGTTTACTGATCATTGTAAAATGTCCTCCGTAATAGTATTACTTTTATTATAGCACACCCACGCCCATCACGCAAGCAAAACTTTGCACGTTGGTAGCGGCGGGGGCGTTTGTGTTTTTGTGATGCGGGCGGATTTGCATCCGCCCCTACAGTGCGTTCTTCAGTGTGTCTACCATGTCAAGGGCTTCCCAAGGCAGGTCGATGTCGGTTCTGCCAACATGCCCTAAGGCTGCCAGTTGCCTGTAAATCGGTCGGCGCAGGTTGAAGCGGTTGATGATGGCCGTGGGGCGCAGGTCAAAGTGCTGCTGCACCAGCGTAGCTAGCTGCGCTTCGTCAAGCTTGCCGGTGCCGAAGGTGTCTACGCGCACACTCACCGGGCGAGCCACGCCGATGGCATAGGCCAGCTGCACTTCGCACTTGCGCGCAAGGCCTGCGGCGACGATATTCTTCGCCACATAGCGCGCAGCATAGGCCGCCGAGCGGTCAACTTTGGTGGGATCCTTACCGGAAAACGCGCCGCCGCCATGGCGAGCATAACCGCCGTAGGTGTCCACGATGATTTTGCGGCCGGTCAGTCCGCTGTCGCCCACTGGGCCGCCCACAACGAAGCGTCCCGTGGGGTTGACGTAAAGTTTTGTGGCGTCGTCGAGCAGATTGGCGGGCACGATGGGTTTAATCACGTGTTGGGTAACATCTGCGCGGATTTGCTCAAGGCTCACACTTTCGCAGTGCTGCGACGACACTACAATGGCATCGCAGCGCACGGGATTGTCATTTTCATCGTATTCGATGGTCACTTGGGTCTTGCCGTCTGGCCGCAGATAGGGCAGCGAGCCGTTCTTGCGCACCAAAGTTAATTGACGAGCTAAGGCATGCGCGAGCGAAATCGGCAGGGGCATCAGCTCCGGTGTTTCATCGCAGGCGTAGCCGAACATCAGGCCTTGGTCGCCAGCACCGCCACCTTCGAGGTCGCTGCCGCAGGCTTTGTCTTCAAGCGATTTATCCACACCCATGGCGATGTCGGGCGATTGCTCGTCAATGGCGGTGAGGATGGCGCAGGTGTTGCCGTCAAAGCCTGCCGCGCCGCCGTTGTAGCCGATATCGCTAATCACTTGCCGCGCGATTTTGGGGATGTCGACATAGCTCGTGGTGCTGATTTCGCCCATGACGAGGACCATGCCGGTGGTGGTTGCGCATTCGCAGGCCACGCGGCTTTGTGGGTCTTGCGCGAGAATGGCATCAAGCACGGCGTCGCTTATGGCGTCGCAGAGCTTGTCCGGGTGGCCCTCGGTGACGGATTCGGATGTGAAAAGTTTGCGGTTCATATATGTTCTCCTAACTTATTGTTTACACGGCCATAAAGCCCCATAGAATGCCGAACTTGTCCATGAAATTGCCCACTAAGGCACTATACGAGGTTTGCTCAAACGGATCGATGATTTTGCTGTTATCTTTAAAATGCTCATAGCACGCCATTAGGGTTTCCACGCTGGGGAATTGTACGATTAAATGCGCGGGATGCGCGAAGTCTGTGCGGTCATTCAAAAACACGGTTTGGTCGCAGATTTGCATGCGCGCGTGGGCAATTTGTGTGTCGCCCTCGTAAGCTTCGGGGTCGTAATCGTGGTTGCTTACGATGTCGTATGCCTTGGTGTTGAATGCGGTTTCATACAGCGCAATAGCTTGTGCGCATTTGCCGCGAAAATGCAAGTGGGGGATAAGCATGGTGGTCTCCTTTAGCTCATTAGTAGGCGATTTCCCAATAGTGTCCATCTAAGTCTCTGAAGTAAAAGTGGTAGCCGTTCCAGTCTTTTGCTTTTTCTGGCGCGTGCTCCACGCTTCCGCCCAACGCTTTCACTTTTGCATGCATTTCATCAACGGCTTCTTTTGAATCAAGATTATATGCTAATGTGATGCCAGAAAAACCAGTTGAGATTTTGGGCGGATTGTGCACATTCACATCGTTTGCCAATGCGTCAAGGCAGTACAATGCGACCCTAACGCCGTCCATTTCAAAGTCGCCCATTGCGCCGCCATCAAAAGTCACCTTGAATCCTAGTCCATTGTAAAAGTCGATGGCCTTTGCCACATCTCGCACGCCGAGGGTTACGAGCATGTTTTTGTTTGGGTTTGTCATCATATTACTCCCCTATCTTTGCGCCTTGCTTTGCCCATTCTCTGCATTGGTCTATGCGCTTGCCAGGCGGAGTGTCGTTGTGTTCGTCCTCGCCGTCGCCGATTGACATGCCGTAAATTTCGTTGCACATGGTTGCGTCATATGTTCGCGTGTCGACAGAGATAAGTGACGGCAATTTTTTGCATTCGCCGCAATGTGCATGACCTTTTTCCATGCAGCATTTCGCCGCATTGCACTCACCCCAAAACGGAAAACCTGCGCTGGCGATGCATCCCTTGCAACCTGCGGAAACTTTGTATTCGCAAGTGTCGCAACAAAGACCGCAGCGAGATTGTATGTTGTTCATGTTATTCTCCTTCACTTCATCAAAATTTGCGTAATATCTCCGTGCGCCAAGCCGATGTCGAGCTGGCCGCACACATCAACGCTTGCGGGGAAAACTTTGCGGTTGGGTTTGCGCTTGAGCGGCAGCAGGCGGAAGATGTCATCCACGAGAGCATCATCGCGTAGTTCAAAGCCAAGCCATTTGCCGTCGTGCAGAACCTCAGCTTCGTCGTATACCTGGCAAATTGCTGCGCTAAAGTCGGCGCGCTGCTCGTCAAATTTTGCGCGTTCGGCTGCACCCAACACCACACAAGCAAGAAAATAGCCCTCACGTAAGTGCAAAGAAATCAGGGCTTTGCCGCTGCGCTTGAAAAACAAGTTGTTGTAGTGCTTATGGGTGGGTTTGCCCTCTTGCCAGATTTCGTCGATCTCGTAATGATAGCGAATTTGCCCGGTGAGCGCCTCCCATGCGGGGGTGGCTTGGCCGAGCAAGGCTGCCACCTCGGCGAATGGTTTGGTTGGTCTGTCCATATTTTCCTCCTATCGGCCAATGGCCACAATGTTCTCAATCAAGATTTTGCAGCGTCCGCAATCTGGTGCTGTGCCTGCGGTGGTTGCCGCACAGGCTTTTTCCACGGTGTCGGCTCCGTTTTGCATGGCTTCAATCACTGCGGTCATGGTGATATCCAAGCAGCGGCACACGGTGGTTAAAATCCACGGCAGATGCTCATTGCAGCCATCGCACGTGCCGCAAGCATTTGTTGCGGCTTTGATTTCATCTGGCGTGCGCAGGCCTTGCACCATCGCCATGCGGATGTCGAGATATGTCACTTGGTTGGTTTCGCAGACGGTGAAGTTTGCCATGGGGTTCTCCTTGTTATGTTACAGTGAAAAATTATCTTTTATCATACCAGCAACCACATCAGGCGCAAGAGCGGAGTTGTCGATGAGGATGAGAAATTTCATGTCATTCTCCTTTGTCACGCAGCAGCTCTATCAAGGTTTGTTGGTTTCGTATTGTTCTGCTGAGGCCGACAAAAACGCCGCCGCCGATGAACGCCAGCACGCTAACCACGCGGAAAATCACGTCATCCCACAGGTTAAGGCGGATGATTTGCACGATGTAGTAGCCAGACATGCCGACCAAAATCAACCCAGCAACCAACAGTGCGATTGAAATTACTTTGTTCATTTCGCAACCCTCCCCATCCTTGTTACATATACTATATTATCACGAAATGCAAAGCCTGTCAAGTGCTGCGCGTTTTTCGTCGTTTTTCACAAACATGAAAAACTTTGTCGAAAAGGCTTGACAAAAACAAGGGGGGGGGGGGTATAATTTTAGTTACTATTTCACAGAGGAGATTTTTTGTTATGTCAACAGCACTTTCCATTCCGCAAGCAGCGTCGGTTTTAACCCTAGATACACCAACGCTGTTAGAGGTCATCCAAACCGCGAATTCGGTGATTACGCCGTATTTGGAAGCATCGGAATCGGATTTTGTTGATGCGCTTCAGATGCAATATAAAGCAATTCCCGCGAACCAATATCTATACCAGTTGATAAAACGTGAAGAAATATCCGATGTATGCGAATTTCGCAATTTCTATGAGTTAAACGCCTGCTTCGACATAAGTGAAAAGCAGAAAAAAGACATCAATCGTATACTAAACGGCAAGATACCATTGTCTTTAACGTCGTTAAAATTGCGAGAACTGTTTGAGGAAAAGGGCGTTTTGCAGCGTTATATGGACTATAAACGCAAACCGTTTGAAGATGCACTCATCGCAAAAATGGAGTACGTAAACCTGATTCCGCCAAACTATCGCTATCCGCTTGCGCTGAATGAGATTTACTCTTACTTAGTCAACTTCAGGGCGGAATCATGGAAAGAAGCCGTGAATCTCTACGAAGAACAGCTGCACAGGTGGCAACTAGAAGCAAACAGCGAAGAAGCCCTGCTGTTGCAAGCGCAAACGGCGGCACTGGCCGGCAAAGCAGCCAGCAGCGCAGGCACGGCAGCGTTGTTCTCCGGCTTAAGCTTTTTCTTTAAGTAACTTTTGTCAACTACGCTACCCCGGCAGCTCACCTGCTGCTGGGGTTTTGCCGTCTGCGCGAAATTTTAGTTGACATCATCGCAGGGCTGTGCTATAATAGTGTATTATATGGAGAGTTGTCCGAGTTGGTCGAAGGAGCACGATTGGAAATCGTGTGTACGCCTTAAACGTACCGAGGGTTCGAATCCCTTGCTCTCCGCCATTCTTTTTCCGCTATGCTGCGTTTTCGCTTCGGTCGTGTACCTTTGTACACTTCCCTTGCTCAAGCCTTGCCTAGCGAAAAACCACCTGCGGTGGGGCTCTACTTTGTGCACGCTAAGGCGCGCAAAAGTCGCTTCGCTGTGTTCTATTTGAGCACGTGCAAGAGGCCCGTTTCACCGCACATCCACCCCGCGGTGGGGCACTGTGAAGTGCTTCGCTGCTTTTTTGAGGAGTAATCACTGTGCTAGACTACATGGTTCGCACCCTAGACACCACCATGCCCTTCATCTTGCTTGCGGGGCTTGGCATTGTGTTGCGGCGGCTGGGGATGGTTGACGACAAATTTGCCGCAAAAGGCAACAAAGTCATCTTCTACACAGGCATCCCGGTTACTATCTTCAACTCCATTCGTCGTGCCAATTTGTCAAACGTGCTTGACATGCAGTTTATATTCTTCAACATGGCGTTGATGGTTGTGATTTTTTTTGGGGTTTGGCTGCTAACGGCCAAGCTCATGCGCGACAAAAGCTCGGTTTCGGCGTTTGTGAACAGTGCATATCGCAGCAGCTTATCCGTGGTTGCGCCACCGCTGTTTGTGTTGATGTTCACTGGCTACCACGACCCAGATGTGCTGCCCAAAAGCATGTTGGCGGTGTCGATTTTGCTCATTATGTCTTATGCAACGGCATCGGTGCTGTTTGCCGTGCAAGATGCCAAAGGCAGCGACAAAAATATTGGCAAAGTGTCGCTGAGTGTTTTGCTTTCGGTCATCAAAAATCCCATTGTGATTGGCGTGATTTTAGGGCTGATTTTCAATGCGCTGGGGCTGGGCTTGAGCGACACGATTGTTGGGCAAAACGCGCTGGGTGATAACCTTTATGGAGATGCCTTGCCGGATTTCTTGGCCAACACGCTCAATGCGCTTGCGGGCATTGTGATGCCCCTTGCGATGATTTGCGTGGGCGCGAACTTAAAGTTCCATGGGTTCGACACCAAGTTTAAGTATGTCATCATCGCCTCAGTGTTCAAGCTGATGCTGATGCCCGTGGTTGCGGTGGCCATTGCGCTTGCGTTCGGCTTCCGTGGCAGCGACTTGACCATCATCATGATTTTGAATGCGTTGCCCATGGCCGTTGGTGCATATGTGATGCAGGCGGAGTTAGGCGGTGACACCTACATCGGCAGCTCGGTGCTAATGATTACCATGACGTTTTCGGCGCTGACGCTGACGCTGTTTATCTTCTTGTTTCGCGTGTTTGGTTTTTTGACATAATAAAGGTTACCCCCTCTGTCTCTTCGAGACATCTCCCCCAAAGGGGGCGACAAAAGCGGAATTTATATATTATAAAAAGTGAGGACTTTTGCTATGAAAATTCCAAAGGGAAAGTGGATAAGTGGCTTTTGGCCAATGATATTCATGAGCTTTTCCACTGGTTCCGTGTATTGCTGGACGTTGTTCCGCGAGGACATTGCCTTGCATGCTCCTGCGTTCACGCCGTTTTTGCTCACCTTGTGCTTCATGCTGGCGTTGTTTTTCTTGGGCATGACAGCGGCCTTTGGCGGCAAGCTGGTGGAACGCAGCGTGAAACGTGCTTCGTTATACACGTTCATTTTCTTCACCGCTGGCTGGTTGATTACCGCCATTGGTGTGCAAATTGGCAGCCCGCTGGTGGCGGTCATCGGCTTTGGGCCGGTTCAAGGCATTGGCTTGGGTCTTGGCTATTTGACCCCCGTGAAAACGCTGATGATGTGGTTTGACGACCGCAAAGGCTTTGCGGCTGGCTTGGCGATTGCTGCGTTTGGCTTGGCGGGGCTGATTGGTAATCCGATTATCGGCTTTTTGCTGCAAACATTCACGGTTTATCAAGCGTTCTACATTCTCACTGGGCTATATGGCGTACTGTGTTTTGTGGCGTATGTCATTATTGACCGCCCTCCGCTCAAGCCCTACGAGGCTGCTGCACGCACGCTTTCGATCAAAGAGGTTGTGTTCAAGCCCAAGTTTGCGTTCCTGTGGGTGGTGTTGTTTATCAACATTGCGGCTGGCTTGGCGTTGATGAGCCACGAGCAGCAGATTTACATCATGCTGGGCCTAGATGAAAACCTCAACCGCGCACTCATTGTGCTGTTCTGCACGCTCACGGCGGGCGGCGGCAACTTGGTGGGCCGCTTGATTATGGCGTCGTCGCAAGACAAAACCAACAAAAAACATTTGCCCTATTATGTGATGTCCATTGCATCCATTGCCATTTGCTTGCTGGCTGTGGGCATTGGAGGACTTCACTACTTGTCGTCGTTCGGGATCATCTTTGTGGTTCAATTTTTCTTCGGCGCAGGCTTTGCGTGCTTGCCGGAGATTCTTAACCAACAATATGGCATGAAGCAACTGGCCACCATTCAGGGCTATATGCTCACGGCATGGGCCATTGCCGCGCTGGTGGGGCCGCAAATCGCCACGATGATTTTAGACATTACACCGCGCCCGCTTGGAGAAACAAGCTCGACGTTGAACTTTTTGTATCTTACCCTAGCAGGGATGTTTGTGGTGCAATTGGGCTTCCTGCTGCTGTTTGAGCGGGCATGCAAAAAAGAGCCGCCGGAGCATATAACTTCTGATGCTGCATGATAAAGGAGTGTTGACATGAATACTGTTTGGCCGTATATCACCAGTTCGTTGGTAGCCATTGCTGGCGTAGTGGGCAGTTTTTTCGTGCTGCGCGGGATTCTCGGGGCTATTTTCTGCTGTTAGTTAACATGACATAAAAAACCACTCTGCAAGCACGCAGAGTGGTTTTTGTGCGCCATCTTACAGGTCGTCGGCGTCTTGCACGGGCGAGCCACCGTCGATTGGGTTGCCAGTGTAGCTGCCCATGGGGTCGAACTCGCTGGCGGGGAAATTCGCGATGTCGGGATCGAAATCCGGAGGTGGCTCAACAGGGAATTCAGCTGCGGTTTCCCACCATTGACGGTGGCGGGCGGCTGCGGCACGGCTGCGACGGCGGCGGATATTTTCAAAAAACTGCATAAATACACTCATTTCTATATGATTTGATGTGCAGAGCTGCATTTATTCTGCCGCTCTCGCGCGTGAATATTCGTGATGCCACAAATTGTGATGTGGATGAAGGATTTTCCGTAAGATGCAAAGCAGGCAGGAAGGATTTTCCAAGGCGAGATTTTTCTGCACTGCACTGCAACAATTCAGCGCGAAATATATTGACTTGTGGTTAACGTTTTGTTATGATGATATTGCACTCCACGCTTAGACCGTGAAATGTGCAGGACGTGAAAAACAAAAAGCCACCCTCTGGGGTGGCTTTTTCGTCGCGTCGCCCCTGCGGGGAGCACGTCGCTTCGCTGTGTTCTATTCAGGGCTCATAAAGAATTTCTCAGCGTTCTCCCAGAAAAATTTAGGCAGAACATGTTCATCAAAACCTAGCCTGATCAGGTCATCATGCAGCTGCGGCAGTTTATCCAGCCCTGCCAAGCTTTCGTGCACGGTGCAGCCGTCGAAATCGCTGCCCAGTGCTACGCAATCTTCGCCGCCCAGCGATAACATGTGCGCCAAATGCTGCGCCACAGCTTGTGCATCACCCGCGCCGCCGAGGAAATCTTGGCACAGACAAAGTCCTATGAGGCCGCCGCTTGCGAAGATAGCTCGCAGCTGGTCGTCGCTGAGATTGCGCCAGGCGAAGTTGGGTGCCAATGTTGCACAGGTGCTGTGCGTGGCCAATATGGGCTTATCGAGGGCTGCGACATCCCAGAAGCCGGCAGGGTTCAGATGCGACACATCGGGGTGGATGCCCAGCTCAACCATGCGCTGCGCGGCCTGCTTGCCAAAGGTCTTTAGCCCTTGTGACGAACCCGTGCGGCAACCATAGGCAAGCTCGTTTTCGCCATTCCAGGTGAGGGTGATGGTGCGCACGCCCAGCGCATGCATGTGGTCAAGGCGCTGCAAATCACCTGCTAGGGCGTTGCCGTTTTCTAGGGCCAGGATAGGCTGGCAAACGCGTGAAATTTCGCTGTGCTGTGTGTGGTAAGACGCAGCGATGCGGTCGAAATAATCCGCAGCGGCTTGGCCTTGCAGGGTATCGGGCACGAAGACCGCCCACAGCTGTGCCCATTGCTTGAATAGCTTGCCGTGGTCAAGTGAGATGTGCCCCATTTTTGTGGTTAGTGTGTCGCAGTGCAAATCAAATAATCGCATAAAATTCTTGCCTTTCTTGGGCGGGTGTGTTATACTAAACTATATGAAGATTCTGGGATATATACTCACCGCGCTGCCGCTGCTGCTGAGCGTGCTGGTGATTGAGCCACGCGTGTTGCTTGCGCAATGGGGCGTGAGCGTTGCGATGCTGGTTGCGATGCATGTTTCGCATAAACTGCCTGTGCGCTTTTGGCCGTTGCCGGGATTATATCCCGGGCTGGGCATGGGCTTGGCGGTGCGTGTGACGATGCATCAAACGGCGGGCTACTTCGCCACAGGCGCGGTGGGCGCAAGCATGCACGAGTTGCTGTTGAGCTATCGCATGTGGGGCTTTCACCCCAACTGGCGCACGGTGCTGTTTTCTACCATCATGATGGTGGTGCTCATCACTTGGCCGCGTAAATTTCCCCGGCTTCGCCGATTCTTGCCTGCAAGCGTGGTGGGAATTATCGTGACGACACTGCTCAACCTTGCCCTCTATTTCGATGCCACGCGGGTGATTATCCCTGAGCTGTTTTTGCGCATTCCCGCGTCGCCGCTTGCGATGCTGCTGATTTTCACTGCGTGGGAGCATGTGCCTTATGGCAAGCTCAAGGGTTTAAAGTGGCATCAGATTGTTTTGCTGTGTGTGATTGTGGGCACGATGTTTTGGTTCAACCCGCTGTGGGTGGTGCTGGGTTGTGCACTTGCTTGGGCGGTGAGTGCGGCTTGCCGACGCGGTGATTGACTTTGTGTGCACGCTGGTGTATCATGGTATTATCAACCGAAAGGAGAATATGCCATGAAACTTCATCTTGGCACAAACATTAAGAATCTGCGGGCAGAATTTAACCTCACGCAGGAGCAGCTTGCGGCACGTTTGGGCTGCACGGCGCAGGCCATTAGCAAGTGGGAAACCGAAACAACCGCGCCGGATATTGCCATGCTGCCCTTGTTGGCGCAGGCATTGGGCGTGCGCATTGACACGCTGTTTGAGCCGGGCAAAACGCCTTATCGTCATCGTGGCGAGCGGCTGCTTGCGGCCTATGAAGCTGATCGCAGTGATGAAGAAAGCTACCGCGCTGCACGTGCGGAGTTGGAAAAGCGCTTGCCTGAGAATGACCCTGAAGATCATTTGAGCTATGCCTATTTGCTCGAACTGCGCGGCTGGGAATATCTTGAGCGTGCGCAGGCGGGCTATGCACAGGCGGCCGAGTTGGGCTGTGAAAAAGCTACGCGACAGAATATGCTGCTGTTGCACAAACTGGGGCAAGCCGAAAAGCCGTATTTTACGACAGGAGACGCCGCCAAAGCGCAGGGGAATTTCGATGAAGCCTTTGCGTTGTGGCAGCAATCATACGAACAAGATCGCGAACTGGTCGATGCGTTATACTCGATTGCTTGCCTGCACAGCGAGCTAGGCAATGTTGCACAAGCGCGCACCGCTTGGCAAGCCGTGATTGACTGGCTGAGTGAACGCGGCTATGAGGCTGAATTGGCGTGGCCGCGCGAGATGCTGGCGAAATTGTATTAAGTTGAAATGTGATCTCGTGTAGGGGCGGCTATTAGCCGCCCGGGGGATCGCTCTCATGCGCCATAAAACGTCACGGGCGGCAGATTGCCGCCCCTACACGAGGGTCTGTTCTCAAGTAAAACAACAAAAAAATCAAACGCCCCAATTTTCGGGGCGTTTATGTTTTTGCGGGCTATTGCGCGGGCACAATTGCGCCAACTGGGCACATGTCCACGCACTCTTTGCAGTCGTCGCCGGCGCATTTGCTTTCGTCAATGACGAACACGCCGTCCACTTCGCTGATGCATTCGTTGGGGCAGGTGGCCTCGCAAAGGCCGCAGGAAATGCATTCTTCGTTGATTCGAAAAGCCATGGGTTTCCTCCTAATTTTGGTTATTATTGTTGCCATTGTTGTTGTTTTTTCGCTTATTTCGGTGCCACGGTTGGCGGCGGTTGCTCTGCTGCTGTTGACCCTCAGGCTTGGGTGCGTTAGCACGTCTCACCTGCGGTGTGCCAGTTGCTTCGTTATGGTTTGGCGCAGGTGTTGTGGCTTGTTGCTGTTGTCTGGCGGGAGCATTAGCTTGTTGCTGCTGCGGGTTGCGGTTTTTGTTGTTGCGGTTGCGGTTATTGTTGCGCGCCTGCGGCGAGCGAGTCGCTTCGCTTCTCTCGACTGCAGGTTTCTGTGGTTGATTACTGCGTGCCTGCGGGCGTGCAGCTTCGCTTTGCTCGCCTGCGGGCTTTTGTGTTTGATTAGACTGCGTGCGGGGCTTTTGCTCTTGGTTGCGCGGTTGATTACGCGGGCGTTGTGGCTTTTGTTCGGCGCGGCGCGGTGGCGCGGCGGGCTCTGCATAGCTACGCAGCGGTTTGGCATCCAGCTCGCCCAGCAGAGAGTTGTCGCGCAGCCCGGTTTCCTTGGCAGGCTTGCGAATCACACCTTTTTCGTTGTCATAGCGGAACACCGTAGGCGGGCCGTCCATGCGACTTTCAAGCTTGACCTTGATGTCCTGCGACACAGCATTGACTTCCGTCACCCGGCCCGGGCCCTCGGGTGTTTGCACCGTTGAACCCACGCGAGGCAGCGTTTTTGCGGCGTCGGCATAGGCAGTTTCTTCGTACTTCAGGCAGCACATCAGTCGCCCGCAGGTGCCCGAAATTTTCGTGGGATTGAGACTCAATCCCTGCCCTTTGGCCATGTTGATGCTCACGGGATGGAAGTCGCCCATGAAGGTGCTGCAGCAAAACGGTCGCCCGCAAATGCCCAAGCCACCCAGCAGTTTGGCTTCGTCGCGCACGCCGATTTGCCGCAGCTCAATGCGTGTGCGAAAGCTGGAAGCAAGATCGCGCACCAGAGCGCGAAAATCCACACGTTGATCGGCGGTGAAATTGAAGACAATCTTGCTGCCGTCAAAAGTGTATTCAACGTTGACCAGTTTCATGTCTAGCGCATGCTTAGCGATTTTTTCTTCGCCAACCTTGAAGGCTTCGGCTTCTTTGGCCGCTTTGCCTGCCACGTTTGCGAGATCCTGCTCCGTTGCAATGCGCAGCAGGGGTTTAAGCGGTTTCTTGATTTCTTCGTCGGGCACTTCGGTGCGGCCTTGCGCAACCTCGCCGCATTCGATGCCGCGAGCGGTCTCTACAATCACGCGGTCGCCTTTGTTTACCTCGTGTTCGCCGGGGTCGAAATAATACACGCGTCCGATTTCGCGAAATCGCACGCCAATGATGATGGCCATAGGGTTTCCCTTTCTATTTGACAATGCAGAACAAACTCCGCATGTTTATTTCTCGTTCATTGTCGCCAGCCGTGTGATGAGCAAATTCAGGTTGGCGTTACGGTGCAGCGCATCTTCCAGCGTGCGCAGTTCGTCGATGAGCCGCAACGCGCGCGGCGTCAGGGTGATGTCTTCTATCAGCCGTGCGTGCAGGGCACGGCGCAGGCAGGGCAGCAGCTCGCGCAGCAGCTCGCGGTCGCCCTCGAGAGGAGCGGTGGCTTGCAACATGGCATAGGGTCGCCCGCCATGCAACATCGCCTGCGTGATGACCGTGGCATGTTGTTGCAGCAATGCCTCGCGCTCGGGGTCAAGCGCTTCTTCGGCGGCGGGGCCAAGATTAACGGTCGCCACGCGGGAGATGACCGTTTGCAGCAGCAGCTTACGTGCCGGTGCGGTTAAAATTAAGCAGACATAATCGGGTGGTTCTTCCAGCAATTTTAGCAGCGCGTTTTGCGCCTCAGCAGTCATGCTGTGGGCGTTGTGCAGCACAAAGACTTTGTGCTCGGCTTCGTTGGGCAACACCGACGCCTGCCGACGAATGTCGCGAATGGCATCAATATGAAACGAGCGTGTGCCGGTGCCACCTTCGGCCAAGTGCAGGTCGGGGTGTATGTTCTGCAGGGCTTTGTGGCAGTGATTGCAGCTGCTGCAGGGCTTTGGGGTGGGCTCGGGTTCGCCGAATAGGCTGGCTTGATCAGGGTCGTGCGGCTGACTTTCGCATAGCAGTGCCTGTGCGAGTTCGAGGGCAACTTCACGCCGAAAAGCTTGCGTGCCCCCCTCAAGCAACAAGGCGTGAGGGAGGCTTTCGTGCGTTAACATTGCATACAATTGCGTGGGTAATGCCATGGCAGTTCCTTAGAAGAAATCGTTCTTGATTTTTTTGCGAGACGATTTGCGGCCAGCGTTGACCAGCGCAATGATGGACAGCAATACCGCGAACAGAGCCAAACCAAGCGCGGAATAAATCAAAATCGCCATTGTGTTGGACAAGCCGTTGGTGCCGCCAGTTTCTGCGCTGATGGGCTCAATCTCTGCGTAGTCTTCGTTGTTACGCGCCAGGGGATGACGCTCGGGGACTTCGTAATGTTCGTCCACTTCAACATAACCGAGATAATCATCGTTATGGTTGGCGGTTTCGTCATACTCATCCGAGATGATATCGTTCATTGCGGGCACGATGCCTTCGACACCATCCCAGTTGGGGTCAGAGCCGTCGGTGTTGATGATGGCGGCTGCGGGCAACATGAGTGCCACTGCAAGCAGCGTAATCAACGCCAGTTGGAAAATGCGTTTCATGGGTTCCTCCTAAGGGTTTGATGCGGTATGATTATTTTTTCTTCACCAGTGCAACAATGGCCAGCACCAGTGCCAGCACGGCAATGCCCAGCGTAACATAAAACAGAACAACAGGCACGCCGTGGCCGGTTTCTGCGCTGATGGGTTCGATGTCCAGATAGTCGCTGATGGCCATGATGCCGCTGCCGCCAAGTTCGGGCACGTCAATGAAGTCTAGCTCGTCGTTGGCATTTGCGTCGCGGGCGAGGGGGTTGCGTTCGGGGATTTCGTAGCTGTCGTCTAGCTCAAAATAACCGTCCACAGCGTCCACAGGTTCGTCAGTGGGTTCGCCAATGGTGAGCACATCGCTCATGGGGCGGATGCCTTCGTAGCCATCCCATTCGGGGTCTGAGCCATCAAGATTTGCGATGGCCGCAACGGGCAGCATCAAAGCAAGGGCGAGAACAAGTGCTAAAGCAAGTTGAAAAATACGTTTCATGAGATAATCCTCCTAAATTTTGTTTGAGAGATGCAATGATGATTATTTTTTCTTCACCAGTGCAACAACAGCCAGCAACAAAGCCAGCACAGCCACGCCCAATGCAACATAAAACAGCGCAACAGGAATGCTGTGGCCGACGTTTGCGCTAATGGGCTCGATGTCCAAATAGCCATCGATGGGTTCGATGCCAATGTAGCCTTCTTCGAGTTCGCCGCTGATGGCCATGATGCCGCTGCCGCCGAGTTCGGGTACGTCAACGGAATTCACGTCGTCGTAAGGGGTGCGTGCGAATTGTGCTCGGTTGGGTTCGTCGGCGTCAATGTCATAGTCGGGTTCGGCGTCGGGCTCAATGTCGCCAATGATGAGGATGTCGGATGCGGGGCGGATGCTTGCATAGCCATCCCATTCGGGGTCAGAGCCGTCCAGGTTTGCGATGGCTGCAACGGGCAGCATCAAGGCAAGGGCAAGCAGCAGGGCGAGGGTAAGTTGGGCAATGCGTTTCATAAGTTCTTCCTCCTGAAATTTGTTTGCAGGGGTTTAGTTTTCCCTTGCATACTTCTTTGTCGCGCGATTGCCGAAAAATTCCTCACTACTTTATAGTATAACATATTTTTAACAAATACGCAAGATTTTTTTCACTTGTTGTCATACCGCACCAATGAATGCATTATCGCATACAATACCAACAAGGGGGATTTACATATGCCTAACGATTGCACTTGCTTTGGCGGCGGGATATGCACGGGTTTTGGTGGCGCACCCTTTGGTGGTGCTCCCTGCGGGTTTGGCTGGGGGCTTGGCGGCGGCCTGTGTAATCCTTGCGGTTTTGGCGGGCTGAACGCCAACCAAAACGTTAACATCAACAACAACACAAACAATAACACGAACAACAATGCAAACGCAAACAACATGAATAACACAACAGGGAGTAATAGCAATATGTTTGGTGGATTAATGAATAACTTCGGTTCTATGTTTCCGGGTTGCGTGCCCATGGGCGGTTGCGGTATACCCGGATTTGGCGGCGGCGGGTGTTGCGGCACAACCACGGCGTTCCCGCCCATGCCGCCGCTGATGCCCAACTGCAACTGTTGCTGCGACACCGAAAGCTGCAACGACCCATGCCGCCGCGGGTTTTGTGTGCGCAATTTCCGCATCATCTCGCCGGATGGCCGCGAGTGCAGTTTTCCTGTGGCAATGCCTTGGTGGGCGTGCGGACCCACTGGCGGTGTGGCACCAATAGCGGGCTCAACCGTTTTGACAGATGCCGCGGTGCCCGAAATCGTGGATATTCCCGCTGCGCCTGTGGCAATGCCCGCGCAGATGGAAGAAAGCCCGCGCCAAGACAACTGCATGACGGCATCGCAGTTGCTGATGCAACGCTATATGCTTGACCAGCCGCAGCGCAATACATATGAAACAGCGCGGTATTATGAGCCGTCGCGTTATGCGCATGCACCGTGCCAGCCCAACGCTGCGCCGCCGGAGTATATGCAGCAACCGCAGCGGGTATATCGTGATGCGCCGGAGCAGGATTAGGATAATGGCATACATGTAGGGGCGGCAATTTTGCCGCCCGTGTTGTTTTCACTCGCAATAAAAAATCCCGGGTGGCAAGATTGCCACCCCTACAGGTGGATAAAATTTGCTGCGAGCCGTAGCATGTAGGGGCGGATGCAAATCCGCCCGAGGCTATTAAATTATAGCAACATTAAACTTTCGGGCGGCATCACTGCCGCCCCTACATGCTGATTATAGACATGTTGACTATTTGCAGGAAGCGCGATTGTCCTTTTTACGCTTCCATCATCCCACGCACAACCGCCATCACATCCTCGCGGGTCATGATCACCGGCACGGGATAAAGCGGATTGGCTTCTTTGGTGGCGCGGGCAGCAATTGCTGGCAGGTCTTCAGCCTTGATTTGCGCAAACCCAGTGGGAATTTGCATGCGCTCATTCATGCCGCGAATGGCGGCGATGAACTCCTCGGCAGTGTTTAAACCAACCGCTTGGGCTAATTCGCCCAGGCGTTTGTGTGCTTTTTCGCCGTAAAATTGTAGGACGTGGGGCATGACAATTGCATTGCCCAAGCCGTGCGGCACGTGATACAACGCACCAAGCGCATGCGAAATGGCGTGGATGTTGCCGACATATGCGCGGGTGAACGCTACCCCTGCCATGTAAGAAGCTTCAAGCATGGCTTTGCGGGCTTCGAGGTTGCTGCCATCTTGGTAGGCTGTCTCAAGATGCGCGAAAACTAGCTTGGTTGCCTGCACTGCATTTTGCGCAGTTTTTTTGGTGTTGCTACCGCCAATGTAAGCTTCAACGGCGTGGGTGAGAGCATCCATGCCGGTGGTGCTGGTCATATGCGGGGGCAATGCAAGGGTGAGTGCAGGGTCCAGCACGGCGAACTTGGGCAGCAGGCTGGGGTCCATGCAGGCGAATTTTTCATGCGTGGCGGGGTTGGTGGCCACGGCCGCAATCGTCACTTCCGAGCCTGTGCCAGCTGTGGTGGGCACGGCATAAAGCGGCGGCAGTTTCTTCAAAATTTTGAACAGCCCGCGTAATTTAACCACGGTTTTGTGCGGCTTGGCAATGCGTGCACCCACCAGTTTTGCGCAGTCCATGGGCGAACCGCCGCCAAAGGCAACAATAGCCGTGCAGCCTTGTTCAACGTACATCGCGCGTGCGGCTTCGATGTTTTCGATGGAGGGATTGGGGCAGGTTTTGTCATACACATGCGCGGCAACGCCCGCGGCTTGCAGGCCCTCGAGCATGGCTGTGGGCAGGTTGAGTTTCATCAGCACTTCGTCGGTGACGACTAGCACGTGTTTCGCGCCGCTTTTGGCGATGTGCTGCACCAATTCGTCGATGCTGTGCAGCAAAGTGGGCTCGTTCCATGGCAAGAAGCAGGCTGATAATTTCATGGTTTTTTGGAATACGCGGCAGAATAACTTGTACATTGCAAATCCCCCTAAATTATGGTATACTAATGATAACATAGATAGAGGGAAAGTGCAAGGTTTTTTTGATTATCAATGCGCTTGAATCCTATAAAAGTTCTATATACATGACAACAGTCACGTCGTGGTCGGGCATGATAAAATCTATCCAGTGAATTTCGCCTTCGGTGCGGTTGCTAAAGTTGGCTGCAGGTTCGAGTGCCCAGCGCGTTAATCGGCGCGGGGCGCCGGTATCCCGAAACGAAACACCGATGGATATTGGCGTTCCCACGGCTGCTGTCATGCCTTCGCCAGTTTGCCAGCAAGCTCTGCCGTGCTCAATAGTCCAACCGAATTCAAGGGGGAAGCGCAGGCTAATATAGTAGAAATCTTCAGTGAGCAGCTGTTGCCAGTTTGTATGGTCGGTGATGGTATGAAAGTCGGTTGCTTCAAGAAGAGTAGTAATGTATGCCCCGGGCAGGTATTGAGTAATGAGGCTGTTGTATTCGTGCCAAAGATGCATATTATCGGTGGTGGTGTCGTGCGTGATAGTAATGCGCTCGTCGTTGATGAATAGGTGGTGGTCGATCGAGCCCCAATAGGTGTATTTGGCGCGATATTCTATGCCAATGCCATGTTGTTCGTTGTGTTCAAATGCAAACACGTGAATAGCGACTAAATCGGGACCATATTTTTCGCCGCGTATACTGCCGAAAGAGAGAGTTTCTGCGTATACAACATCGTTGCCATCAACGCTGTAAATTGCTATGGAACTCGGAAAATGCCCATAAACAACAAGCATATGCTCGTCGTGAAAAAACACGCTATGAATCTGATCAAGCCCGTGGCGCGGCACCAGTGTTTCGTGTAGATAGGTAACGAAAGCCTCGCGCGGGAAAACGGGAGTGGTCGTGGCAGTCTCTCCAGTCGTGGTTTCGGTTATGTACTCCGTGGAGGTGTAGTCGTCATCACCGTTCACCACTGCCGCCGAGCCGCAGCCCACCAACAGCACCAACACCAGCAACATCGCAATCAATTTCATGGCAATGCCCTCCTTTTTGCCTATTATATCATGCTCGTGCGGCATTGTAAAGTTACAATGTTGTAACTATTTCAGAAAGCGCAGGAAATTTTATGCAACCACAACGCTACCACACATTGGACGAGCTGCGCGGCCTTGCCGTGGCGGCCATGGTATGCTACCACGCGCTGTTTTTGTGGGGCTTTGAGTTTGGCCTGCAGCCGTGGGCGAGGTGGTTCACTGCAGCTATGCCCGTGCAGCCGTTTATCGCAGGCACGTTTATTTTTCTGTGCGGCATTAGCTGCAGATTTTCGCGCAGCAACACCAAGCGCGGGCTAATACTCGCAGGCATCGCCATGGGCGTCACAGCCGTGACGTTCTCGCTGCGACTGTTTGGCATGCAGCTGGAGATCCTCTTTGGCGTGCTGCATTTTCTTGCCGCGGCGATTCTGCTGTTCGCCCTGCTGCGCCGGGTGTTGGATAAACTCCCCGCGTGGCTGCAACTGGCGTGCTTTGGCGTACTGTTCGTCGTCGCGCGCATGGTGATGCCCATGTTGCCGCACACGCGTTCGCTGGTGCTGTTTATCGTGGGTGTGCCCAGCACAGCGTGGTTCACAGCGGATTACTTTCCGCTCCTGCCGTGGGTGTTTTTGTTCTTGGCGGGCACAGCGGTGGGCTTGTGGCGCGAGCGATTCCCCGAATGGCTGGCGAAACCGCGCTGCCGACCGCTTGCGTGGCTGGGTCGGCGTGCCATTTGGGTATATCTCGCGCACCAGCCAGTGTTGATGGGTTTAATTTTGCTTTGGCAATTTATAATGGAAAGAGGATGATTATGATGAAACGTGTGCTTACGCTGGTGATTGCCTTGCTGTTTTTGGCGGCTTGTGCTGCGCCTGTGGGGGAAGAACTGCCTACCTATGTTGATGAAACGACCGAAGAAGCCACCACAACCCAACCCGCTCGCGTCACCGAGCCATTTGTCATTGCCGTTGAGGTGGATGAAGCCGACCCGTTTTCGTTTGTGTTGCGGGCTTATGCGGAGTTTATACAAGATTTTAGAGAAAACTTTGAGAGCGCTTTCTTGCGTGCAGCAGAAAATCCATTGCAGCAACATTTTGTCATGCAACCGCAGTGGGGATTTGAAGAAATAAATGCGATTTCAATCGGCTGGAGCGGCATGAGAATGCCCATCGAATATGCGCTGTACGATATTAGTGGCAATGGCGTGGATGATTTGCTCATACGTTTTGCGGGCGGATTTCCTGTATTGTTCGACATGTACTCCATTGTTGATGGCGTGGCGGTGCAGCAGTTGCAAAAGGGTGTATCAAACAACACACATATGCGCGTTCATCCCGGCGGTGCAATACAATATGGCGGGCGTATGGGCAGCTATTGGACAGACCTCTATCATTTTGTAGACGGGCAGCTGCGCTTTGCCGTGGGATTTCGTTCACGTGATAGCTGGGATGAGGACATGAATCATTATGTTCGGCAATATATAACGCATGAAAGCAGAGATAACTGGGAAACTGTGATGTATATAGCAGTTAGTGAGGAAGAAGCTGAGCGCATTTGGGCGAGATATGACACTGACCCGCGAGGGGATATTGTGTTGGACTGGCGGCCGCTGTTTGTGCCCGCTTGACACCCACGCAATCTTGTGCTATAATTTTATGAGCCTGTAATAGAACACAGCGAAGCGACCTGCCCGCCGCAGGCGCGCTGTGGCGTGGTTAGTTCCTCCGGACGTTGATTTCGGTCAACGAAAGGGGGTGAGCGTATGGAATACTTAGTTATCATGGCAATTATTTTGTTTTTGATGACCCAAGAAGACAAACGCAATAAAAAAGACTAACCGCCTCCAGTAGCCAAGGCAGCGGTTAGTCTTTATGGGATTGTAAAATCACGAGGGGCTACCTTGTCGGCAGCGTCAATCCCCTTGACACCTCTATTATACCATAATAATAGGGCGTTGTCAAGGGGTGAATTCTGTAATAAAACATCGGAGGATATTATGAAACAACCCATCTGCCTGTGCATTATGGACGGCTACGGCATCGCCGATGCCACGTCCGCGAATGCAATCACGACTGCGAAAACCCCTCGGCTGGACGAGCTGTTCGCCAAATACCCACACACTACCATCAAAGCCAGCGGCATGGCTGTTGGTCTGCCCGAGGGTCAAATGGGCAACAGCGAAGTTGGCCACACAAACATCGGTGCTGGGCGTGTGGTGTATCAAGAACTCACGCGCATCAGCAAGGCGATTGACGACGGTGACTTCTTCACCAACGCTGTGCTGCTTGATGCAATCAACAAAGCCAAGCAAAACAACACTGCCCTGCACTTGATTGGCCTCGTTAGCGACGGCGGTGTGCATAGCCACAACACGCATTTGTATGCGTTGCTTGAGCTTGCCAAACAACAAGGCTTGACGGAAGTTTACGTGCATGCACTGCTAGACGGCCGCGATGTGCCGCCAACTTCGGGTATTGACTTTTTAGGCGAACTTTGGCAGAAAACACAGGAGCTCGGTGGCAAAATCGCGACCGTTGCAGGGCGATATTATGGCATGGACCGTGAGCGCAAGTTCGACCGTGTGCAGAAAATCTATGATGCCATGGTGCATGGCACAGGCGAGCAATTCACCTGTGGGCGAGAATATGTGCAGGCCAACTACGACGCTGGCGTGACCGACGAGTTCGTGCTGCCCGGCGTGGCCAACGATGCCAAGCCTATCGTTGACGGCGATAGCGTGGTATTTTTTAACTTCCGTCCAGACCGTGCTAGGCAACTCACCCGCGCCTTTGTTGACCCTGATTTCAATGGCTTTGCGCGTGAAAACATGCTTGACTTAACCTTCGTGTGCATGACGCAATATGATGCAACCATGCCCAACGTGCAAGTGGCTTATGCGCCGCAATCGCTTGATTACCCGCTGGGGCAGGTGATTGCTGAGCAGGGGCTGACGCAGCTGCGCATCGCGGAGTATACCAAGTACGCACACGTGACGTTCTTCCTCAATGGCGGCACGGAGACGGTGTATCCCGGTGAGGATCGCGTGCTGATTGACTCGCCGGACGTGCCCACATATGATATGCAGCCGGAGATGAGCGCGTATGTTGTGACGGAAAAACTCGAACAGCTCATCGCGCAGGATAAATACGATGTGATTGTGGTGAACTTTGCCAACTGCGACATGGTGGGGCACACAGGTGATTTCGCTGCCGCCGTTGCCGCCACCGAAGCGGTGGATGCTTGCGTTGGCCGTGTGTGGGATGCTCTGGCTGCGAAAAACGGCATTATGCTGTTGACCGCCGACCACGGCAACGCTGACCAAATGGCAGAGCCCGATGGCTCGCCCTTTACCGCGCACACAACGAATGAAGTGCCTTTCTTGGTAGCTGGGCGCGATTGCACATTGCGCACAGGCGGCAGGTTGTGTGACATTGCGCCGACGATGCTTGGCATCATGGGCATTGCGCAGCCAGCCGCGATGGATGGGGAGAGCCTGATTCATGCAAGATAAATGTTGGTATAAAACCGGCTGGTCGCTTGACATGAAACATCAAACGTGGACGGAAGACACCGAAAATCAGGTGGAATTTATCATCCAAGCGTTGCAGCTGCAAGGCGGCGAGCGGATTCTCGACTTGGCTTGTGGTTATGGACGCCACGCGCTTGCGTTTGCACGCCGAGGCTTTTGCGTTGTGGGCGTGGATATCACACAAGAGTTGGTGGATGACGCAAGCGAATCAGCCCTGAAACATGGGTTGAACGCAACGTTTATCTGTGCAGATATCCGCGCCGTGGAGTTTGAAAGCGAATTTGATGTTGTGCTCAACCTAGCAGATGGTGCGATTGGCTATTTGGAAACAGATGAAGAAAACTTGAAGATTTTTGACGTGATTGCACGTGCGCTTAAGCCCGGCGGCAAGCATTTTATGGATATTTGCAACGCGGAACACGCACAGCGTTTCTTTCCCAAGCGGCATTGGCAATTGGGCGAGAAAGAATTGGCTCTAGCGGCGTTTGACTGGGATGGCGAAACCCGCAGGATGCGCTTCGGCGGCGGCAGCATTCGCCTCGGCGAGGTTGCGCAAGCACCTGTTATTGTTCCTCAAAACCCCACGCGTCTATATACGAAAGATGAACTGACCAGCATTCTGCAAGCACGCGGCATGGAGATTTTGCGCGTGTTTTCAGACTACACGGGCAAGCCGCACACCAGCAAAGAGCTGCAATTGCTGGTGTGCGCAGAAAAACGTCAACACTCGTAACCCTCATAACTTTGTCCCCCCATGCATATACAAGCATGGGGGCTTTTTGCGCCCCGCAATACAACTAACAGGAGAAATTATGCGTGTTGTGTGCCGCGCAAGTTTAATCATCTTGTGTGCAATTTTGCTGGTGCCCATGTTTGCGTGCAGTACGGGCTACGGCATGGACTTATATCTGTTTGCTGAGCGCTTCAACGATAGCGCGCGGGGTCGTGCTCACCTAGATTTAGCGCATTTTATCGTGCAGGATGGCGACGCGGGCGGGCGAAACTACCAAGCTTTTGTGGGCAACAACGAACTGCTGGAAGTGTATGTTTTGCCCAGTGGACGTGTGCACACAGCGGCTCTCACTGGCTTGCCTGACATGCCGCATCGTGATTTCTATGCCGCTGCGCTGCATCTGCTGCAAGCCTTTGCAGCGCTTAATGGTGACCGCGCCGAACGGTTGCTGGGCGAGTTGCAGGTTGGCGTGCTGCCTGTGCGGGGTGTGCATACGATTGAACGATATGGCTATCGGGTGAGTTATGCTGCCAACGAAGCTGGGCGATATGTTAGGTTGAGTTGCCTGCGCCACTTGCCCACTCAACCACCGCTGCCGACGTTGCGAGAAAGGATAGACTAAACTATGCATTGGTTATCATCAGCCGAAACGCTGCGCAAACTAGGCAGCGATGCTGCTGAGGGGTTGCGACTGGATGAAGTGCGTCGCCGCCTTGCGCAAGATGGACTCAATACCTTAAGTACGCGCAAACGGGGCTCTTGGTTTGTGCGTTTTCTGGCGCAGTTCAAGGATTTCATGGTCATTACGCTGCTGGTTGCGGCGGGCATTTCAGCGGTGTCTGCGTTGATTCACGGCAGCGGTGACTACCTGGATTCTGTCATCATCACCGGCATTGTGATGATCAACGCGCTCATTGGGGTGATACAGGAAGGCCGTGCGGAGAAATCTCTCGAGGCCTTGCGCAAAATGACCGCGCCCACGGCGCATGTGCTGCGTGGCGGCAAAACCATGCGTGTGCCGGTGGAGCAACTGGCACGCGGCGATATCCTGTTGTTGACGGCCGGTGATTTGATTCCCGCAGACGCACGTTTGATTGAGGCGGTGGAGCTGACCACACAGGAAAGTGCACTCACCGGCGAAAGCTTGCCTTGCCGCAAGCTGGCTGATGTGCAGCTGGCGCAAGCAACCCCGTTGGGTGATCGCCGCAACACGTTGCTCAGTTCCACCATGGTGCTCACCGGGCACGGCAAAGCGGTGGTGACGGCAACGGGCACGGCCAGCGAAGTGGGGAAAATCGCGCGGATGCTGAGCGACGAAAAAGCCCCGCCCACCCCTCTGCAGCAACGCCTTGAAAAAGTGGGCCGACAGCTGGGCGTTGGTGCAATGTGCATCAGCGTGTTGATTTTTCTGCTGGGCTTTTTGCAGCATGTGCCGCCCTTGGAGAGCTTTATGCTGGCCATTTCGCTTGCCGTAGCAGCCATTCCCGAGGGGCTGCCTGCGATGGTCACCGTGGTGCTGAGCATCGGTGTGCAGCGCATGGCACGCAAAAACGCGATTATCCGCCGATTACCGGCTGTGGAAACCCTTGGTTGTGCCAGTGTGATTTGCAGCGACAAAACCGGCACGCTCACGCAAAACAAGATGACCGTAACGCACCAGTGTGATCTTTCGGGCGATTTAATTCCCGGCAGCGTGCCCGCCAAAGAGATGCTGCGGCTGGCTGCGTTGTGCTGCAACGCACAAGTGGCCGCACAGCGCCGAAGGCAAACATTCACCGGCGACCCAACAGAAACCGCTATTGTGGAGGCAGCCACGCTGCGACGCATTGCCGTGATGAAGGAGCGAGCGAGTTATACGCGCCTGCTTGAGCTGCCCTTTGACAGCACCCGCAAACGCATGAGTGTGGTTTGTCGCACGCCGCAGGGCTTGCAGATGATCGCCAAAGGTGCGCCGGATGTGTTGCTGCCGCGCTGTAAACTTAGCGAACATGAGCGGGCGCGAATCACCACGCAGGTGGAGAGCATGGCCGGGCGAGCCCTGCGCGTGATTGCAGTGGCGCAGAAACCTGTGGCGAGCACGCAGCAGGCCACAGAAGATGAGCTGATGTTTGTGGGTTTGCTGGGTCTGCATGACCCACCGCGCCGCGAAGCCAAACATGCCGTGCAGGTGTGCAAAACCGCCGGGATTATCCCCATTATGATTACCGGCGACCATGCAGCAACAGCCGTTGCCATCGCGCGAGAACTAGGTATGGTGGGAGCGGATGGCACGCAGGCGGCTATCACAGGGGCAGAATTAGATCGCCTCAATGACGGCGAACTTGACCAACGGCTGCGCAGCTGCCGTGTGTTCGCACGGGTAACGCCCGAGCACAAAATGCGCATTGTGAAAGCACTGCGTACACAAGGCCATGTGGTGGCCATGACCGGCGATGGCGTGAACGACGCGCCCGCACTTAAGGCAGCAGATATCGGCTGTGCTATGGGAAAAACCGGCACGGAAGTGGCCAAGGGCGCAGCGGATATGATATTGACGGACGACAACTTTGCCACCATTGTGCATGCCGTGCAGGCCGGACGGGGAATTTACGATAACATCAAAAAGGCTGTGCACTTTCTCATCAGCTCGAATATCGGGGAGGTCGTGGCTGTGTTTGCCGCATCGTTGATGCGTCAACCCACGCCGCTGCTGCCCATTCAACTGTTGTGGGTGAACGTGGTCACGGATTCCGCGCCGGCCATTGCGCTGGGGCTGGAGGACGCTGATCCGCACATCATGAAGCAGCCGCCTAAATCGGTTGGGCAAAGCTTTTTTGACAAAACCATGGCGGTGCACATGGCCATGGAGGGCATTCTCATGGGCGCGGTCACGCTACTGGCGTTCATGCTGGGGCGGCGTATCTTTGGCATTTGCGGCGATGACGTGGTGCTCGGCCGCACTATGGCGTTTACCGTGCTAAGTTTTGTGGAGGTGCTGCACGCCAACAGCATGCGTTCATCACGGCCGCTGTTGACCATTGGGCCATTCAGCAACCGCCGCATGAACTTCGCCAATGTGCTGTGCATTGGCTTGCAGGTGCTGGTGGTCACGCTGCCGCCGCTGCACGCCTTGTTTGGCACTATGGCCATGACAGGGCGGCAATGGTGGGCGGTGATTGGCCTTGCGATGATTCCCACTGTGGTGCTGGAGCTGGAGAAAGTGATGGGGATTGTGGCTAATCGCGCGAAGAAGAAACGTGTTACTTTTTTTGCAAAAAAAGTAACCAAAAAAACCTAGATTAGCTAGATAAAATGAAAAGCCCACTCACTGGCACGCAGAGAATGGGCTTTTCATGTGTTTTAAATGGTCATCGCGAAGCGACTAAAGTTTTTTGCGCAACTTTTTTTTAAAAAAGTTGCAAAACGCTAGCCATCCTCCATTTGTTTGCCGAGGAAGGAGGCGGCCACTTGAATAAGCTTAACGTCGGTGGGGGAGGGCGGCGTGCCGTTTTCATCTTGCAGCATGACCACACAGCCGGACACATCGCCGCCGCCGATGATGGGATAGGCCACGGCGGCATCGCGCTCCAAGCCTTCAATGGGGCGCAGGCGTTCACCGCTGGTGGAGTTAAAGCTCGCACGGTTTTCGATGAGCGTTTCGAGGGCGCTAGTCAGGCGGCGCTCAAGTACTTCTTTTTTGCTCAGACCCGCGCAAGCAATCACGCGGTCGCGGTCGGTGATGAGCACAGGCAGGTTTGCGCTGCGGCACAGCACTTCGGCATAGGGCTTGGTGGCAGAGCTAAGCTCGCCCACAGGCGAATATTTTTTGAAAATAACCTCACCGTTTGCGTCGGTGAAAATTTCTAAGGGGTCGCCTTCACGTATGCGCATGGTGCGCCGAATTTCTTTTGGTATCACGACGCGGCCCAGGTCATCAATGCGCCGCACAATTCCGGTTGCTTTCATCTGCAATCATCCTCACTTCAATTTGTGGTAACAAGATGTATTGTGCGCGAAAGCAGGAAAGTTATGCAAGTGTTTACATGGCGATTTTTGGTAATAAAAAAGCAGCCATTGTGTTGGCTGCTTTGCAAGCATGTTTATTTTTAGTGCAAATTACCAGATAGAAAACCAAGCCCAAATCATGAAAATTGGTAAAACCAAAATAGCCAATATCGACAGGAAATATGGAAGGGAGTCCCACACCGTAATTGCAAACATAGCAATTATATAAAATGGCGCAAGCAACACAAACGGCACCCATTGCCAACCAGACGGAGACGAGAAAGATAGGCTGCCCCACCAGCGTGCTAGTCTGTTATCGGCTCTGCCAGAATATTGCGCAACGTGAATCTGCCGGGTTTCGCCGCAGGCAGATGTAAAATTCAACAAGACGGCACGGTAATGACTTTGATTCGGCGCAATGCGAGCGATAATTTCTGTGTCGCCATGCCCATGTGTAGTCGAAAATGTTAACCAATCCACGGAGTCATTGACAACAGCGACAGCGACAATTGCCCAATCACCAGGTGCTTGCAGCGAAATGATTAGGTCTTCCCCACGGGAAGAAATATGGGTGGAATAAGGAAGATCGATGTTAAATGTAGCGGTGGAAACATCGGCCTGAGCAGAGACCGGCAAGGCAAGTGTGGCAACCAGCAAGAGCATGCAAAGCAACAAACAAAGTGTTTTTTTCATCGTAATGCCTCCCACAAATCTAAGTTGCCATCATTATAGCATACGCAAGTTGAGAAGTCAAGTTAAACATGAAAAAGCAGCCAACTTATGTTGACTGCTTTGTTTGTTTGGCAAGTTGATGTAGCGCACAGGCGGACTGTGGCGCGCGCAACGGTCTGCGGAATGCTGCTCGGTTCCCCGCCTGACATGGTTGGCAGTGCTGTGCCGCACAGAACCTGCACACTACAGCAACCCGCCAAACAAACTTAGATTTTTCGCTTCGGTCGTGTAAATTACGCCGCAAAAAATTAATACGCGTTACTCTGCGGTGTAGGGCAGCAGGGCCACCATGCGCGCACGTTTGATTGCAGTGGTGAGGGTGCGCTGGTGCTTGGCACAGGTGCCAGTCATGCGGCGGGGCAGAATTTTCGCCCGTTCGCTGATGTATTTGTTCAGGCGTGCCACGTCTTTGTAGTCAATATGCTCTACTTTGTCTACGCAAAACGAGCAAACTTTACGACGGCGGCGGCGTTGCGGCCGACGGTCGTCGCGATCTTCGCGGTCACGCGAGTTGGGATTATAAGCCATGGTATTTCTCCTTAAATGTTAAGTGTATAGATAGGCTCCACCGTTTGCGGGGGAGCTGGCGCAGCTTAGCTGCGGCTGAGGGGGCTACATTAGAACGGCAGATCGTCGTCGCCTGCAATTTCGTCAAAGTCTGCCGCGCTTGCGGTGGAATAAGACGATTGCTGCTGGGCGTTGCCGCGTTCGGGTGGGGGTTCGGGCAGGGGAGGTTGATCGCGGAAGTTTCCGCCCCCACCACCTTGGTTGCGCTCGCCAGTGAAGTGGATGTTCTCTGCCACCAGCTCAACGGCTTCGCGTTTGTTGCCGTTTTTGTCTTCATAGCTGCGCACTTGAATGTTGCCCATCACGGCAACCATGCTGCCTTTTTTGAAGTAACGGCTGAGGAATTCCGCGCTTTGGCGCCAGGCCACGCAACGGATGAAGTCCGTTTCGCGCTCTTGGTTTTGGCCTTTGAAGCGGCGGTCAACCGCCACGGTGAAAGAACAAACCGAAACGCCGCTGCCTGTGCTTTTGAGCTCCGGGTCGGCAGTGAGACGACCCATAACCATCGCATAGTTCATGCTAACCCTCCCGGCGAATCACCATGCAGCGCAGTACGCCGTCGGTGATGCCAGCCACGCGCTCAAGTTCGGCGGGGAATTCCGGTGCCGCGCTGAACACAAACAGCATGTAGTAGCCTTCGTTTTCTCTTTTGTTGATGAGGTAGGCCAAGCGACGTTTGCCCATGTCTTTGGTCTGCTCTGCATCCAGTGTGCCGTTTTGCTCAATGAGGGTTTGAAAACGCTCTTTGAGCGCGTTGATGCCTTCCTCGCCGGGCAGCATGGAAAACACCATCATCGCTTCGTAGTTGTGTTGTGCCATAGTTTCCTCCTTATGGACGGTGGACCGCGTGTTGCGGCCAAGAAGATTTCCCTGTGCTGATGAAAGCATGCAGGGTGCGGATAGGTTCCGCAATTTTATAGTATAGCACAGGTGGGGGTGCTTGTCAAGACTTTTTTGCGGGCTTTTTGCCCATGCACAACAGATATTTGTCCGCAAAGGTGAACTCACCGCCACAACGGTTAACTGCATCTTCAAGTTTTTGCAGCAATGCAGTGCGTTCCGCTAGGGGCATTGCCCTGTGATCGTTTGCCGTGCTTTGCAATGTTGCATAGTCGCTGGCGCTTAATGTCCTTGTGCCGCGATACAAGTTGTCTTCAATGCCAACAAAGCCATACTTGGCCAACGCACTTCTTCTTTCCTGTTGCTTTGCGTGCGCTTCGGGCAATCGGTCGAATGGTATTGTGCCGAAGCCGTAATCGCCATACGTCTCGTATATCTTCTGTATTTCAGTATGCATATGTTGTTGCGCGTAAGTTGGCTGCACGGATATCCACGCAAACACGCCGCCAGGCTTTAGCAGCCGCAGCACCTTCGGCAAGCCGACTTCTGGCGCAATCCAATGAAACGCGGATGCAGAATACACAAGGTCATAGCTGTTTCCCTCCAGCTCGGCAAGTTCGAAATCTTGATTGATGACCGAAAAACGTGAAAATGCTGCAAATTTTTCTCGCGAAAACTGCGCCAAGCGGTCGCCAATCTCCACTGCGGTTATTGCGCAGCCAGTTTGCAAAAACGGCAACGTTGCTTGCCCTGTGCCAATGCCGATTTCCAGCGCGTGCTTTGTTGCATCAAGCGCAGAAAACCTGATGACATCTGCAAACAGTTCCGCGGTGTAGCGAGGCCGCAGTCGGTCGTATTCCGCTGGAACCTCATTGAATGTTAGTCGTAAGTCCATGGTTGCACCATCCTTTCCTATCCATTTTAGCATAAATGCATGAAAAATGCAAATGTTGCAAAAAATTTTTCTGGACAACGCGCGCGCAACGTGATATAATAGATAAAATATGACTGAAAGGTGAATTTTTCATGGAAAACAAACTAAAACGCAAATTTGGACTGCTGATGGCTATGTGCATGGTGGTGGGCACGATCATCGGCAGCGGCATCTTCTTCCGCAACGAAGAAATCGTCGCCTATGCTGGCGGCCGCATGTGGATTGGCATTGCTGCCTGGGCAATCGGCGGCTTAATCACTCTGGCATTCGCCTATGTGCTGGGCGTGTTGTCCACGCGGCACGAAAAAGTGGGCGGCCTGTTGGACTTCTCTGACGTGCTGGTGGGCGACAAATTCGGCTACCTGTTCGGCTGGTTCATGGCCACGTTCTTCTATCCATCTATGACGGGCATCCTCGCATGGGTGTCGGCACGCTTCACGGTGGAGCTGTTCGGTTGGCACACCAGCCGCGGCGTTAACCAATTCTTCAGCGGCGAAACCTTCGCCATCGCACTGGTATATTTGGTTGCGATTTATGTCATCAACACACTCAGCCCCAAAATCAGCGAAAAAATTCAGATTTCGGGCACTTTCATCAAGGTTATTCCACTCATCGGCATGGGCATCATCGGCTTGATTGCCGGGCTTGCCAATGGTGTAACCGTGGAAAACTTCTCCTATGTAGCACGCGATTTCACTGGCGTGGCTGGGATTTCCGTTGGTGCAGAGTCTGCTGGCAGCGCATTTTTGTCGGCACTCATCGCCACCGTGTTCGCCTATGTTGGTTTTGACTGCGTGATGAACCTAAACAGCGAAATCAAGAACTCCAAGCGCAACTTGCCCATCGCGCTCACCGGCGGGCTGCTGATTATCACCACGATTTATGTGTTATACTTCATCGGTATTTTCGGCGCGGCCGAAACCGAAGTCCTTGCGGCAAGCGGCGGCACACGCACAGCCTTTGCCAACATATTCACCGAAACCGGCGGCACTATTCTGTTTGTGTTCATCGTCATTTCGTGCTTGGGCACGCTCAATGGCTTGACGGTTGCCGGGCAACGCGCGTTCTACACCATTGCGGCACGCCAACGCGGCCCCAAACCCGCCATTTTCGGGCAGGTGGACGCTGCAACCAATATGCCGAACAACTCGGCCGCGCTTAACTTGCTGTTGATTGCTGTGTGGATGTTCATCAACGGCGCGCAACATGCAGGCTGGTTCCGTTACCTTAGCTTCCTACTTCCAGGCGATGCGGTGTTCAGCTTCAACATTTCCGCATTGATTCCCATCACCTTCAACGCTTTCTTCATTCCCATGTTCATCATGGTGATGGTGAAGCAAAAAGACTTGGGCATTTTTAACCGTTTCATCGCGCCGGGCATTGCCACGGCTGGTGCAATCTTTTTGATCTATGCCGTGATTGATCGCCAACAGTGGATGGTTGCGTGGTATCTCGCGCTGTTCGTGGTTGTGATGGGCGTGGGCTGGGCGCTGAGCAAAAAGAAAGAAGCGAAGGCGTAAATTTTAATAGCTAGAGGGGCGAGAGGTATTCTCGTCCCTTTTAAAGGAGATTAACCCCGATGAAAAAAGAATTTTCAACTAAGCCCGAAAATATGCAAGAGGCTTGGCCGGGCGAGTTGCAGCATTTTTCGTGGCAAGAACTGATGACAGCTATTCCGTCACCGATGTTTCTTGTGACAGGCTGGAAAGCGAACGGCAAAGAAAATGCTTGCTTGCAACAATACACGACCTTCGTCACAGACTCTGGTGAGTTTATCTGTATTATGAGTTGGGTTTCTAAGGGCGGGCATATGTATAAATCATTAAAGAAAACAGGCTGTTGCGTGTTGAATTTTCCTTCAAGCGATCTGTATGAAAAATGTTTCAAAACTGTTGAAAACAACCAATACGAGACCGATGAAATAACCGCTTCTGGCTTGACCGCTGAAAAGGCCGTGGTTGTGAATGCACCACGAATTGCGGAATGTTTTTTAAACATAGAGTGCGAATATTTATGGGAAAAACAAAATTTTAAACGCAGTGACAGAATAGTGGTTGCGCTGAAAGCAACACATATCTGCATGGATAGTGATCGATATGACCAAAGCAAATTTGGCAGATACGGCAAAACAGGATACATGTACAACATCTATAATGCGCGCAATCCTGACACAGACCAAGCTGAAACCGATGGGTATTGGACAACGGAATCTCATCAACCGTAAAGTGACATAATATTCGCGGCGGGGCTTCGGCCTCGTCGCTTGCTTTTTGTGCAAATGGTTACAAGATTGTAACTGGACATTTTCACGCACGCGTGGTATAATGTAGGGAAAAGGGGGGCTTTGCGATGAACAAACGCGTGCTTATGATTATTGCGGCGGCACTTGCAGTGCTGTTGCTGGGGATGATTGCGTTGCTGGTTGTGCCTATGCTAGGCGGGCGCAGCCCTGACGAAACCGGCGATGATGTCGAAACCACTACTGAGGTTATCACCACAACTGAAGAGGAAACCACGACGGAAGCGACCACACGCCCGCCAATCAACGTGCCAGTGCAGCTGCATGATGGGGTAGCGTTAGGCAATGCTGTCGTTGGCGGTGATTATGTATTTACAGCCACGTGGGCAACAACACCGCAATATTTTTATGGTATCAGCTTTGCATTTCGTGGTTTGGACGAGCAAGGCAATGGGTTAGTGGATAACGTTTTGTTGCGTGCAGACATTAACGATATTCGCAACAGCACAGAAATTATTTTGCCAAGACAATTTAGTGGCCGGACGTTAAACCCGCGAATTGTTGGTGTGACGGATAGAGGGCTGATATTAGCGGCGAGCCTAGGCTTTTGGACAGATGACCCTGATGAGGTGAATTTTGTGGCACGCACTTGGTTTTTGCCGCATGGTCAAGATGAACTACGTATAGTGCTGGATCACGCTTTTGACCCATGGCTGAATGCTGCGAGCAACACATTGCTATTCTTTTCTGGTGATGGCAATCGCGAGTTGCATGGCTTGAACTTGCGCACTAATTCTATGCAACGGTTACGCAGTACGTATCCGTATGAGTGGTTTGACTTTACACACTGGCTTAACTTGACGGATGGGGGCGTGATTTATGACTTTTGGGGCACAAATGACGATAGCGAAGTCATGCATATTGATGCACAAAACCGCACGAGCATGCGTCGTTTTGGCGCGCTTGATGTTGACTTGCCACTAGGCAATGTTCCGCACGAAGAGATTCAGCATGATGGAAGACGTTTGTGGCAAGCTGGACCATTCATGTTTTACGATGAATTCTATGAAGGTGACGGCGATGGCGGGTTTACCATTTTCACATTGGATGGACAAAACGAAATTTGGCGTGGCGGCTTCGGACACAACAATGGCCATGGCGTGAGGCGTTTGGGCGAGTTTTATATGATCGCCAATGGTTTTTACTACGGAAGCCGTAACTTGTCTTTTGAAGCATTGTTCTGCCCCGCCACGCAAACCCTACTCACGCCAGAAAGGGATTAACATGAACAAACGCGTGCTTATGATTATTTCGGCGGCACTTGCAGTGCTGTTGCTGGGGATGATTGCGTTGCTGGTTGTGCCTATGTTAGGCAACCGCAGCCCTGATGAAACTGGCGATGATGCCGAAACTGTCGTGGAAGTTTATACAACGTTGGAAGAAGAAACCACAACAGCGGAAGAAACTGACTCGCAGCCATTCAGTCCTCTGGGGCAGTGGACGATTTTTTCCGAAAACTTCCCGCGAGAATTCACGCGCGGGGAGGGATATCGTTTTGCTGCGCATTATGCGTTGTCGCCCACGCATTTTTATATGTCAGGAAGAAGATGGGGGACGGCGGGCACAAGAATTGCACTAGATGACATTAATCGGCGCACAAATTTGGAGGAATGGGATACTATCGCGGGCATCACGCCGCAGGGCTTGCTTGTGCGTGTGCGCAATTTTGATGCGCGACCAGTCCATGATACATTGTATTTGATACAATCCGATGGCTCACGCATACGCCTTGCGCAGGGGGCGAGAATAAATGATGACATTTGGTGGGCGGCAACTGAAATTTGGTATAATGCGGCAAGCAATTCGCTGTTATTGATCACAGCGTTTGGCAATGATTCGTGGCAAATGGAGGCATTTGAGTTTGACACAATGCAACGTCATGTTATCCACACAGCGCAAGGTGGGCTTGAGTGGGATTCGCACATTTGGCATAACCTAGATGATGGCAGTGTGATGCTTCGAACTTTTGGCGGAGCTCTACGCATTGATGAAAATAATCGCGTGCTGCAAGAATGGTCAGTTGACCCGCACCCACGAACAGTGACCGTGGGCGGGTGGGTATACGCGCTTGAGTTGCCTCACGAATTGTATCGATATCGTCCCGATGGCACACAAAGTTCATTGCTGCGCGATGATGTGGGTGATATATTGGAAGTTAATGGTCATTTGTATGCGTTCATCATCTGCGATGAATATGGTTTTTACGATTATGATGGCGGGGAATTGATATTATATCGCCTAGATACTAACGGCAACACAGTCGGCGAAGAAGCTTTTCGTGGTTATAGTGGCATGAATGGCGGCGACTATCTGCTGCGTGCAGGCAACTTTATTTTGATTAGCCGCTTTGTTTATGGTGGCGGCTTTGGCTCGCATGTGGTTGCGCTATATTGCCCCGCCACGCAAACCCTACTCACGCCAGAAAGGGATTAACATGACACTCAACCAACTGCAACAAAACATCGGCTACACCTTCCGCCAGCCTGAGCTGCTTGAGCGGGCGTTGACGCACTCGAGCTATGCCAACGAGCGTAAGCTGGCGCATGGTAGCAACGAACGCTTGGAGTTCCTGGGCGACAGCGTGCTGGGCTTTGTGGCGGCTGAATGGCTGCATACACAGCATCCCGACAAAACCGAGGGCGAGCTCACCAAGATGCGTGCCGCTGCCGTGTGCGAGCCCGCGCTGTTCGGCTATGCGCAGGAGATCGGCCTCGGCGGTGCGCTTCGGCTTGGTCGCGGCGAGGCTGCAACTGGCGGTGCCAATCGCCCCAGCATGGTGGCAGATGCCTTTGAAGCCGTGCTTGCTGCGATGTTCCTCGACGGCGGCATTGAGCCTTGCAAGACCTTCGTGCATCGCTTTTTGCAGCAGGGCAAGTTTGCCATGGCCGACAGCAAAACCGAGCTCCAGCAAATCGTGCAGCAAAACCCATCTGAGTCCGTGGAGTATGTGCTGGTGGAGGAGCAGGGGCCCGACCATGAGAAAGTCTTTGTGGTGGAGGTGCGGCTGCACTCCAATGTGCTGGGTGTGGGGCGTGGGCGCAGCAAAAAGCTCGCCGAGCAAGCTGCTGCCGCGCAGGCGCTGAAGTTGATGGGGATGGGGTGATAGCGTGAAGAAAAGAAAGCTACGCTGGGCAATGCTGGGGCTGCTAATACCGTTGCTGGTCTTTGTAGTATTGAATGCATTTGGTGTGCGGTTCATTTTCTTTGTGGACGGTGAAGTTCACGTTTCCCCTTGTGAGCAGCATCAAGTGTTTGTGCGTTGGGCACCGGGTCCACGCACACGCAGCAAAATTGCTTACCCGGTGCGACATCGTGTTTTCTTTTTAGAGCGCGATGCGCAGCACGATATCGCTCGCCATCCAGAAATCACGTGGGAAGGCAATCGTGTGCGTCTAACTGGAGCATTCATCCCCTACCATCATATCGAATTTTGAGGAGTCCCCATGAAAAACCACCTCATCACCCTGCATCCCGCGTGGCTGCCGCGCGAGTTCGCCCGCATATTCATCGTGCTGGGTGTCGGCACCGCATTGCTGCAAATTGTGCTGTTCGCCACCAGCTTTCGCTATGGCTGGGGGTGGATGCCCTGGAATATGTTCCTCGCATGGCTGCCGCTGGTGTTTGCCTGCGGCGTGCTTCGCGGTGCGGATTCCCCCAAACGCGTGCGGCGCGTGCTGGGGTGGATCTGCTGGCCGCTGTGGTTGCTATTTTACCCCAACGCGCCATATCTGCTCACCAGCCTGCTGCACTTGAACGACGTCAACTTTGTTGCAAGCCGAAATAACCAGTGGGTTTTCCTCTTCACCACCGACCCCGCTGCGTGGTTTTCGCTGCTGCTGATGATCGCGGGTGTGGGCATGGGCGTGTTGTTCGGCTTTGTTTCGCTTGCGATGCTGCAACGGCAGGTTGCGCGGCGGCTCGGCACGCTATGGAGTTGGCTGCTGGTGTTGGTCACATCGCTGCTATCAGGCTGGGCAATTTGGATGGGTCGCGGTGCGTTGCGCCTGAACAGTTGGGATTTATTCACCCGCCCGCTGCATACCCTCGGGGAGATTTTCAGTGCAATGGATGGCAACGCCCTGCGGCTGAGTCTGATTTTTGCGGCGATGTGTTTGGGTGGTTATGTGCTGGTGTGGGCATTGCTGCCCAAAGAAAAAGAGGAGTGAGCATGAAGAAATTCGCGATATTACTTGCTGTGCTTGCGTTGCTGGGCGGCTATGCGTTCTTTGCTGTTGCGCAGGAGGACGAGCCACCCGCTTGGCAGGAGCAATATTGGCAGGTTTACTGGCAGGTGGCAGAGCCAATACATACAGCCAGGCGAACACCGCCAAGAATAGTGCTGCTGGACATGAATAACGATGGCGTGCCGGAGTTATTGCTGCCGGGTGAATCTCCTTTGATTGCTACGGTGATAGATGGTCAGTTGCGCTACAGTATAGATGAAAACTTTCCTCTATTTCCCCCTACATTAGACCCGAAAACCAACGAATTGCGTATGCTGCGCTTTCGTAACTGGCATGTGGACGAATACATTGTGGACTGGGACAACCTCACGTTCACCACCCAACGCCTGTTTGGCTGGGAAGTATATGAGCGGCGCTCTGGGCGCACCCGTCATGTTCGTTATTTTGGCGATCACGCAGTTAGCTTTGCAGAATTTGAACGTCTGCGCGACACCTTTCCCATTTCGCTGCTGCCGCGCAACGATAATTTTCGCACACATATAATGCGGGGAACTACATACGACGAAGTGCGCGTGAACTTTTTTGCCCTGCTGGATGAACTAAGCGTTGAAGGCTTTTTGTATGCGGATGCTTATTTCGCAACAGAATTTTTTGCTGTTGAAATGCCAAGCTTTCTTTGGCGTGCACAGGTGTGGGCGCGGGATAATATTCATTTGCTTTTGCTTTATGTCTCATTTATTTTGTTTCAATTTTTGCGAGATTGGCGGCGAAAAAGGCGGCGTAAAAAAGCCCCCCTCACCGCCATTGCCTGCCTGGACCAAAACTGGGCCATTGGCAACGAGGGCGAACTGCTGTTTAACATCCCCGGCGACTTGGCGCACTTTAAGCACACCACCATAGACCATGTTGTGCTGATGGGCCGCAAAACCTATGACAGCCTGCCCAAGTCATCATCCGGCATTCCTGCGTTGTCTGGGCGCAAAATTGTGGTGATAACGCGTAACACGAATTTCAAGCCGCGTGGCAGGCATGTGCATGTTTGCCACACGCTTGACGAAGCCGTGGCCAAAGCAAAATCGCTGGGCAAGGTGTTCGTTGCAGGCGGGGGAGTGGTTTATGAAATGTTGCTGCCGCAGTGCAAAAAAGCCATGATAACCCAAGTGGAAGTTACCGCAGAACAAGCTGATACGTTCTTTCCGAACTTGGATAATCACCCTGATTGGAACTTGGTGAAAACCGGCGAATGGCAGCAATATAAAGGCTTGAAGTGGCGTATATGTGAATACCATCAGCGAAACATGTTAAATTGAACAAAATAATGCTTGCAATTGCAACTCAAATGCTGTATAATGTAAGATAGATACCCATCTTATTCCATAAGGGGGCAGCGCAATGGCCGGCGACTTACATTGTCACACACGGCTTTCCATGGGCTCCATGGGCATTGACGATTTGCTTGCGCTAGCCAAAGCGCAGGGGATTACTCACCTTGCCATCGTTGACCAAGATTGCATGGCAGGCACCGTGCGTGCGCGCATGCTGGGTGAACGTCACGGCATTGCGGTGCTACACGGCGTGGAGATTTCTTGCTCAACTGCCGATGGCTGTGAACTGCATTTGCTGTGCTATCTTGCGGACAATCCCACACGGCTGGAGGGTTTGTGTCACCAAAACATCATTGCACGAAAACAGTCGATGCAATCCATTGTGGCCAAGTTTCTGCGACGGTTCCCCGTGAGCCTTGAGCTGGTGAAAGAATGCGCAAAGGGCAGCACCTGTGTGTATCCCCAGCATTTGATGCGCGCACTGGCGGAAAGCGGATTGACTGACCAGCTTTGCGGCGAGTTTTATCACAAGCTGTTTGACCCCCAAAGCCGCGATAATATACTATCTCCCGCAATATTTTCCTCGCCGCAAGAGGTATTGCAGGCCATTCATCAGGCGGGCGGCATTGCGGTGTTGGCGCATCCTGGCGAAAATGCCTGTGCCCTAGATATACTTGACGAGCTGATTGCCGCAGGTCTTGACGGCATTGAGGTGTTGCACCCGGCAAATAGCCGCGACACGCAAAAGCAACTGCTTGGTATCGCCAAAGCAGCGGGTATGTTGGTGACTGGCGGCAGCGATTTCCGTGGGATGTATGGCACAGCGACCGTGGGGCAGGCACAAATGAACGATGCGCAGCTGGCGTTGTTGCTTGGGTATAAATCGCGCATGAAACGAAAACTGGCAGCGAAAGGTTAGAGCATGGACACTGACATCAAAATCTTTGGGCAACAAGAAAATAACGAAAATCTGGACGAAATGGCGGCACAGACCGAACAACTGCGTCAAGCCGGGTTGCTTGGTGCTGCCAAGCGGCTCGGGCGCGAGCTTGCGGGCATGTCGGCCAAGTCGCCCGAGGTGATTGCCATTGCAGAAAGCTTTGGTTTTAGTCTCACGCCTGCGCGTGAGCAGCATTTGCAAGTGTTGATGGTCTATTCCGCGCAGTATGCGCTGCGTAAAATTTTGCAGCCTGCGTTGCTGGCCGAGGCTGCGGTGACCACCATGAACAACACGCTCATCAATCATTCCCGCGAGTTTTGGGACACCATTGCCGATAGCAGTGCCTTCACGCAATATCTTCTTGCCAAGCGCGAAACGCCCGACACCACCAAGGCGCAGGTGATGGGCAAGGTTTTCGCTCGCGTGTGTGCGCAAGAGGATAACGTTGACTTGCACCGCTTGGGCGAAACGGTCTTCAATGCCGCGCATGAGCTTGTGGCGGCGAAGTGGGAGGCAGCGAATGAAGCTAAACCCTGATTGTATTCGTGCGATTTTATTGTGCTTAGAAGAAAATCAAGGGATGGTTAGCGAGCGAGTTCAACACATCATGCTGCATTGTATGCCTGACTTGGGCTTTTCTCAAGAAGATATGATTTATTCTACCATCAAGATGATTGAACGAGGCTTAATAGAAGGAAAGGCTCGTTATTCCTTCGGCGGTGCGGCATATGAAATAGCAGACATTACTTTAGCTGGGCATGAGTTTCTCGCGAATATCCACAACGAGCAAAATTGGAATAAGACAAAAGAGGTTGCCGCAAAAGTTGGTGCACCACGCTCCCTGTCGATTCTTACTGCAGCCGCAGAAGGTGTTACTAAGGGTATACTGAAAACAGTCTTGGACATGGGCAATTATTAAGAATGCGGGGAGTAATACTCCCCGCCTATAAGGCCTAAGAGGTTGGGCGCGAATGATATTCGCGCGTGCTTTAATCAACAGCGTGCGCGTATTACGCGCACCCCACCGCACATACGTTATAGGCGGCGAGTATTACTCGGCGCATCTCATATGAAACACGCCCCCGTACCTCACCAGGATAGAGGGTCCGCCTCCTAAGCGGAATGTAGTGCGTTCGAGTCGCGCCGGGGGTGCCACCACCTGCGGTGGGGCTTGGTCGCTTCGCTGTGCATTACGCCAGCCTGTACGAGAGTCTCCTCGCTGTGTCCTATGCTGGCCTGTGCTAGCATAGGATATCTTTTTGCAATTTTTGCTTGACATTCGCCTCCCAATGCCTTATAATAGTAAGGTACGGAAGCGTATCGAAGTGGTCATAACGAGCCGCACTCGAAATGCGGTTGCCCGCAAGGGCACGAGAGTTCGAATCTCTCCGCTTCCGCCAGCGGCGAGTCGCCGCAGACAAATCGCGCTTTCACTTTCGTGGGAGCGTGATTTTTATCTCCCGCGAGAAACGTGCATCTTTTTTGTTCAATGCTTACAGCGGCGAGTCGCCGCGCACAGTTCGCGCATTCACTTTTGTGGATGCGTAATTTTTTATTTTCAGCGACCGTATACCATTGCCACAACGAATATTTATTTTGTGTAATTTAACAATATTTCCATAAACTGTTGACATTTATTATGGTTCATGTTATACTTATTCGGACTCTATTGTTGATGAGGAGAATGTAACATGAAGAAATCATTACGCCGCATGCTTAGCGTGCTTCTGGCTATCGCCGTGCTAGCGAGCATGCTAGCCATTGGTGCCACAGCCAGCCCAACAGTGGTTACACCCGCCACGGCTGATGTGATTACCTCGCTTGCGCCGCCGCATGTGGCGTTGCAGGTGCCCGAAACCCTGTGGCTGCAGCCAGACATGACCAATCATGAAACCATGGCTGGGCGGCAAACTGCTGTGCGCGAGTGGACGAACTCGAACTTCGGCGCAGGTGCTTATGACGACAGTGTTGCCCACACCGAGCCATTTGCCCGCGTGCGTTTTCAAACCACATCTCCCGCCCGCGTCACCAACATTGTCATCAGCACGCAGATGTACAATCTTGGCGGGCGCAGCGGCGGCACAGGCGGCCTAGCGGGTTTCACGCAAACATACACTAACCGCGTGAACACTCCTACGCATCTTGACCGCGAGTGGCAGCTCACTGGTGGGTATATCACTGCGCTTGGTCTATATAGCCGCAGCTACGATCTGATGCGCTGGACGGCTACGTTTGACTTAGATGGCGTGCCCGGGCACACCATTCAGGCTTATTCCATTGTGTGGGGGCGCTCACTCATGGCCGGCGGCACATCGCTGGGCAACTGGATAGGCGGCGATCGTGGCCGCGGCACTATGGCCTTTGTTGGGTTGCACACAATAGGCGGTCGTTTTTACGATGAAGGTGGCTTTGTTGGCGTGGTTGGTCCCGGGAACCAGCATGCAGAACCGCATCGTCACACTAACCACCTACCCTTTGACTGGATTCGTGGTATTGCCAGTCAGTCAGGTCGTCTTTATGATGGTCAAGCTGCTTTTGGTGCTGGCATGGCCGGACCTTACTTAGCCGGTGCCGCTAACTACCCTGACCTAGGCGGTCGCATTCACGGCAATATTGGCAACAGAAATAACGCCAACAATGAAATTTGGATGGGCACAACCAACAGTGTTTGGGGCACAATCACGGTTAATGAGCGTTTTCGAGCTCCTGCTGCTGTTGGTCTAAGCCCGCGTGGCGAACGCTTTACACCCGTTGCTAATCTGGCCACTGCCCAAACAGCACACGCGATTCCAGATCTAGTGTTGGGCTACAAGCAAGTGGAAGTAGCCGGAAATGCAGATGCCCGCGTGATTATCGACTGGAATAACGATAACGTGCCGTCGCAAAGGCGCTATGCTTATTACGGTGGCGCAAACTCGCCTGACCCACGGCAAGCGGATGCAGTATTTCGCTGGGGACGTGGTGCAGCAGGCACCGCTGCAGGCACTGGTCTCGGTGCAGGTACTTATACCCCCGGAGCTACTTCGGGCACCACGCATATGTTATCTACCAATCGCAACTATTTCACTGCAAATGTTTTTTCTCGCGGGGCGGGCGGCGGCAGTCAAATTCGCATGCGCGGCCGCATTAACATCAACTGGCGCGACACCACGACCTACCGCAACGCAAGTTCTGCATATTGGTGGAATTATTGGCAATCGATCGACAATTTTGTGCGTCCGGCCTATAGCGGCGATAATTATGCTCGCTTGCGCCACAACACCTTGCGCCTTGGCGTGCCGCACACCAATTTTGCGGGTTGGAATGTAGAGTTTGGCGGTGCCGCGCGTCGCGCTGCACGCAACTATCGCACAGTGGCGGGCAACGTAATTGTGGAGTTCCGTAACCAAGACACGCTAGCGTTGATGAACGACTACGTGCAGTTCACCAACGGCCCGTGGCCGGGCGAAGCCAGAACACGCCTTGATGACGTGCGCACGGGTGACTATGTAACAGCTACCCCGCTGGTCATTCCTGGCCACCGGCTGCATGCTGTGGCGATTTTCAATCAAGCAGGTGACACTTGGCTGCAAACCATCTATGCCGACGCTGAAGGTAACCTGCCCGTGGCGAGTTGGCAAAGTCACATTACCGCAGGCCGCACGGTGAGCTTCCGCTATGTGGAAACCCCTGTGCGCATCACGCTCAATCCCCAAAGCGGCACTGTCACACCAACTTTCGTTGACCGCAACGAAGGCGCAGAGCATAACTTGCCCACGCCAACGCGCACCGGTTTTGGTTTTCAGGGCTGGTGGACTGCGCCTACCGCTGGCACGCAACGGCAAAATATTGACCCCGTGACCAACATGGTTGACCACACGCTGTATGCTCGCTGGTTGGGCAACATGCACAACTTGAACTTTAATGCAGGTGGCGGCAGTGTTACGCCTGCCGATCGTCCCAGCCGCTTTGCTGATGAATTCGGCACATTGCCCGAACCAACTCCACCCACCGGGCACACCTTTGGGCAATGGCGAATCGGCAGCACAACAGGTGATGCGGCTTCGGCTACCTCTGTGCACAACGTTGACGGTGATATCACGCTGTATGCGCATTATACACCAAACACACACCGCCTCTACACCAACCTAGACTACGGCACCCATGAACCTGTGTTCCGGCACAATGTCACATTTGGGCAGTCTCTGGGGATCGACACAATCTCAGATCCCACGCGCACCGGCTACAACTTTGGTGACTGGCGCACCAGCGGCGGCCTTCTGGTTACCGATGCGACCACACTTGCCGTGGATGGCAATGTTACCATCTATGCGCGCTGGATACCGCGTGACGACACCGAATGGCGCATGCATGTATATACGCAAAACGTCAATGGCACGTTCACCCGCACGCAGGATGCACTGCGCACCGGCACCACCGGCGCGGCCATCACTCCAGCGGGCAACTACACCGTGCCCGATTCAGCACGCTATGTATTTAATAGCACGCATGATGACAATATTGTCACCGGCAACATCGCAGCCAATGGCAGCAGTGTGCTGGTTGTGCACTACGCCCGCCGCACTTTCCCGCTCACCCTTGATTTGGCTGGCGGCACGGGCGTGACTGAGCCCGCGAATGAACTGCGTTGGGGCTATGTGTATGACTTGGGCGGCGAACCCACGCGCTACGGCTACACTTTCACCGGCTGGAATGTAACCCCAGCGGGCGCAAGTGCTACGATGACCACCATCACCATGGGCACGGCAGCGACCCACGCCATTGCGCAGTGGAGTGCGAACCAACATCGCCTGATGACCCATCTCAACTATGGCGAGCATGACTATGTGGACGCGGGTGCCATCACCTTTGGGCAAGCTGTGGGCAGTGTGATGCCCGCTAATCCGTCACGCGCAGGCTGGGATTTTGTGGAGTGGCGCACTTACGATGGCTATGTGGTGGACGAAGACACCGAGCTCGCTCATAATGGCAACTTGGTTATCTACGCCATTTGGGTGCCCCGCACCGACACCAATTGGGCCATCCATATCTACCGTCAAGATGCCAGCGGCAACTTTACGGTGCAAAATGTAATTGAACGCCAAGGCGAAACGGCCAGCGCGGTGTCGGCTGCAGGCGAATACACTTCGCCCAACCCGGACTGGTATGTGCTGGACACAGGCCACGACAATCATTCACCCACGGGCGTTATCGCCGGCGATGGCACTACCGTGCTGCGCCTGCACTATGCTCGCCGCATGTTTACGCTCACCATTGACCTAGCAGGCGGCACCGGCGTTGATGTGCTCAGTGTAACTCAAGCATGGGGTACGCAATATATCATCCCGCAAACGCCCACCCGTGTTGGCTTCATCTTCAGCCACTGGACGGTAACAGGCGAAAACGCATCGCTCAGCGGCACCAACACCGTGGTAATGGGCACGGCAGCCACCACTGCCACTGCGGTGTGGACGGCGCGCAGTTATACCGTTGCCTTTGACGCAAACGGCGGCGCGCCTGCCGCGCAAAACACCACAGTGACCTTTAATGGTACTATGGTGCTGCCCGCCGAACCCCTGCGTACGGGCTACAACTTTGTGGGCTGGTATGACACGGACGAAGACAGCGGCGGCACGCGCATCACCACCGCAACCCCGGTGAACGCCACCACCATTGATCCGGCTATATTACCGCCCACGGCAGCGGCTACGTTCTATGCCCGCTGGGCGCCCAACACCAACACGGCCTGGGCTGTGCGCATTTACACGCAAAACGCGAATGGCACATTCAGTTACGCAGGCACTGTGTCGCAAACCGGCACCACCGGCGCAGCCATTGCCATTGTTGACGCAACCTATACCTCGCCCAACGCGGCATTGTATACCTTCAACCCTAGTCATGCGCTCAATTTGCTCAGCGGCACCATTGCAGCAGATGGCTCCACCGTGCTGCGTGTGCACTATGTGCGCAATACGGTCACTCTCACGGTTGAACTGGCAGGCGGCACAGGCGTTGATTCACCAAGCGACGCCATGCGCTGGGGCAGCCAATATACCCTCACCGGCACGCCAGCACGCTACGGTTTCATCTTTGACCGCTGGGAAATCACCACCGGCCAAACCGAGGGTGCCATTGTGGTGGGCAATGTAGTCACCGTTGGTCAAGTGAACACCGTTGTCACTGCCCGCTGGACGCCCAACGTGCACCGCCTATATACCCACGTCAACCACGGCGATGCTACGGATGTATTCCTGCGTTCCGTGGCGTTTGGGCAAGCCTATGATGTGCTGCCTACGCTCAGCCGTGCGGGTTACAGCTTTGAAGGCTGGTTCACGGCATCTGAAGGCGGCACGGCAGTTGACCATGCCACCACCTTGGCCGTCAATGGCAATGTAACGATCTACGCGCAATGGACTGCGCGCAACGACACCGCCTGGAACCTGCGTGTTTACACACAAAACGCCGATGGCAACTTTAGCCACGCAGGCACCGTGCCGCAAACCGGCACAACCGGCGCAGCCATCACCATTGCCGATGCAACTTACACCTCGCCTGACGCAGCATTATATACTTTCGACAGCGCAAATGCATCAAATGTGCTCAACGGCGATATCGCGGCCAATGGTACCACTGTGTTGGTTGTGCATTATTTGCGCAACACCGTCGCCCTCACCGTTGATTTAGATGGCGGCTCTGGCGTTGCTTCACCCAGCGAACCACTACGCTGGGGACAGATTCACACGCTCGTCGGCACGCCCACAAAACCCGGCTACGCCTTTAGCGGCTGGCAAATTACCGTTGGCCAGGACGACGGCGCAAGCGTGGTGGGCAGCACAGTGACCATGGCGACTGTTAACACCACAGTAACGGCCACCTGGGCACCCAATCAGTTCCGCCTATACACCAACCTGAACTACGGCTCGCACCTGCCTGTGTTCCAACGCACGGTGACGTTTGAGCAGGCCGTTGGTACATTGCCCACGGCTACCCGCGCGGGACATGTGTTTGACGCATGGCACAACGCAGGCGGAGATGCGGTGGATGCAACCACCATCTGGAATGTGGCCGCCGACCAAACCCTCTATGCCCAATGGAGCCCCGACACCTTCACCTTGGTGTTCAATCCCATGGGCGGCACGATTGCAGGCGATACGCAGTTTGACGTGTTGCTGGGTGCCGATGTGCCCGAACCCGACCTGCAACCTCGCACTGCCTTCACTTTTGGCGGCTGGTTCACCGCACCCAATGGCGGCGGCATTGCGGTCACACCTGGCCAACCGCTCACCCTTGCCATGCTCAGCGAACTTAGTCTGCAAAACCCGTCAACACCCACTTCGGTTTATGCGCTGTGGCTTTATGATGGGCAGTATAATGTACAGTTTGTGCTCGGCGGCGGCAACATTGACGGCAGCACCGCTGACGTGACCGCACAGGTGCAAATTGATGATGCCTTGCCTGTGCCCGCCAATGTGCAGCGCACCGGCCACACTTTGCTGGGCTGGAACACTCAAGCCGACGGAGAAGGTGACTGGGTCACCGCCGCTAGCGTAGTCACCGCAGCATTGTTGAGCGAAGCCACACTTGCAGATCCTTCAATTCCCACACAATTCTTTGCCATTTGGCAGGCCAGTTCTTACAGCGTGCAATTTGAGTTGGCTGATGGCACATATGAAGCATTCACCGTTACCTTTGGCGAAAACTTCACCTTGCCCGCAGCACTCAACCGCCAGGGCTATGACTTCAACGGCTGGTTTACCGCAGCAGAAGGCGGCATGCAAATTACCGCTGCCACCATTGTAGACCACACCAACATTGACCCCGCCATTGCCTACCCCGGCATTGCAGCGACATTCTTGGCACGCTTCACCCCGCGCAATGATACCGTCTGGGCAGTGCATGTGATACTGGAGAATGCTGATGGCACCTTTGCCGACCCGATAGTGACCAACTTCATTGGCGGCACAACCGGCGTATTGGTTGAGGCATTTCCCGGCTTCTTCGATGACGCAAATTACGTGTTTGACGCTGACTATGCGGGCAATTTGCTCAGCAGCACCATTGCCGCAGATGGCTCCACGGTGCTTGTGTTGCGCTATGTGCGCCGCGCTTTCACGCTAACCGTTGACCTTGAAGGCGGCACGGGCGTGGTTGGTCCTACCGAGCCTCTGCGCTGGGGTGAGCAATTCAACCTTGGCGGCAGCCCAACCCGCATCGGCTACGTATTCACCGGCTGGATCATCACCGGTGCAGGCACGACGCTGGAAGGTGAAGTAGTCACCATGGGCACGGCCAATGCCACGCTCACCGCCCAGTGGGATGAAGCCCCCTTCCGCATTGAACTGATTGCTGATGGCGAAAGCTACGGCACGCACGGCTATGTGACCATCGGCGCTCCCATTGGTGCGTTGCCCCCACCTGCGGATATCGGCACCAACTGGCACTTCGTGGGTTGGTCACAAGATGGCGAAACCATGCTGCAATCCACCAGCGTGTTGCAGAACACTGACCCCTTAGTGGCACAGTTTGTGCGCATTTATACCGTGCTGTTTGATGCCACGGGCGGCAGCATCACCGGTGAGGGCACGCCTACCACCAGCCGCAGCGCAACCTATACCCACAACTTTGCGGTGCCTGCAGCCACTCGCCCGGGTCATGTCTTCCTGCATTGGTATGTGAATGTAGGCGGCAGTACTGTGATTGTCACCAATTCCACCGAAGTTTGGGCACTGGATAGCACGCCGCGCAACCCTGCGTCTATTGCCGCTGCGACCGATGGAACCGATGATAGCTACCTGACCGTTTACGCCGCGTGGGAAGAAGCGCCCGGCAACAACAATAACAACAATTGGTGGCGCACGTTCCTGGTGATTATGGCAGGTGTTATGCTTGGCATTGCCGTGCCGCTGCTGATGTTTGCAGGCGGCCGGCTGGCAGGCACGTTGTTCTGCTGGTATCTGGAAAACTGCGCATAGACTGCCTTGCTATCGCTACTATGTCCTATGCCGGCCTTTGCTAGCATAGGACATTTTTATTCTTGCAAAAAAACGCTTGACATTTGTGCCCATTTGCTGTATAGTATAACGTGAAAACTGCTGCGAGGGGGCTGCGCTTGTGTATTGCAAAAACTGCGACCGGCTCATTGATGATGGCGAGCGCATTTGTCCGCACTGCAACGCAAGCCCACGCCGCCGTGCGGTGGCAAAGCAGCGTGACTTAACCACGCCTAAACCCGCACAGGCAAGCGGCATGCGCTCGGCTGCTATTGCGGTTGCGATCATTGTGATTGTCGCGTTGGCGACCATTTCTGCGCTGACGATGTTTCTCATCGCTGACACGCAATACACGCGTGATGAATGGCACATGGAAACCATTCCTGACATATGGATGCAGGTGCCTGATTTTTCGCTTTATATGTCTGTTACACTTACTGAGCTGCTTGAAATCCCGCAAATTTATGAGGGGCAGTTGATTCGCGTGATGGGCGAAGTGGTTGATTGGAGTGTGATTATTGAAGAGCGTGTGCACGCTGTGCTTTTAATAATCGAGGAGGATGGCGTGCAAGCAGCAGTGCGTTTTGACCATGTTTTTGAACAGGCATTGGAGATTTTGGGAATTAACATAGATATGTTCATTGAGGCAGATGCTCTTTGGTTTTATGGCATATTCTCGGGTTCTTACATCGAGGCACATCATTTCGTGCCCATCGTCTAACATAGAATACCTAGCTACGTCTAGCAATGGAAGGTTGTAGATAATTGGAAAAAGATATCATCATCGACTTGCGCAACGTGAACATTGCGTTGGGCGGCCAGCCCATCCTGCAAGATCTAAGCCTGTATATTCGCAACAAGGAGTTCATCACGCTGCTGGGACCCAGCGGCTGTGGTAAAACAACGACCTTGCGGATAATTGCAGGCTTTTTGCAACCCGATGACGGACAAGTCATCTTCGACGGCACCGACTGCGCAGGCGTGCCGCCGCACAAGCGGCAGGTCAACACCATCTTCCAGCGCTATGCCTTGTTTCCGCATCTCAATGTTTACAAAAACGTGGCGTTCGGGCTGAAACTGGCCAAGCTATCGAAAAAAGAATTACATGATCGTGTGACCGAAATGCTGGCGATGGTGAACCTCACCGGCTTCGAAAAACGCACGATTGCTTCGCTATCCGGCGGGCAACAGCAGCGTGTAGCCATTGCCCGTGCACTTGCGGTTAAACCGCGCGTGCTGCTGCTGGACGAACCCCTCGGCGCACTTGACCTTAAACTGCGCAAAGACATGCAGGTGGAGCTCAAGAACATACAACAGCAACTGGGCATTACCTTTGTTTATGTCACGCATGACCAGGAAGAAGCGCTTTCGATGAGCGACACCATTGTGGTGATGGACGAGGGCGTCATTCAGCAAATCGGCACACCCAAAGATATTTATGACGAGCCGAAAAACGCTTTTGTCGCAGATTTCATTGGCGAAAGCAATATCATCGACGGCATTATGCTGGCAGATTTGAAGGTGAAATTCGCTGGCATGACTTTCACCTGTGTGGACAAAGGCTTTGCCAAAAACGAGAAGGTTGATGTGGTCATTCGCCCCGAAGATGTGGACATTGTGCCTGCTGCACATGGTGTGTTGCCTGGGACCATTACCAGCGCAACATTCAAGGGCGTGCACTATGAATACATCGTGGATGTGCAGAGCTTTAAGTGGATGATACAATGCACCGACGCATATGCTGTAGGCGATGTGATTGGCATTATGATTGATCCGCAAGAAATCCACGTGATGAAAAAATCGAAGTATTCCGACCTCATCGGCGACTACTCCAGCTTTTCAGATGAGTTTGACGAGCTGAGTAATCCTCTGGAGGAGGATGAAGATGAATAAGCGCAAACTCCCATTCGGCACGGCATTGCTCAACGCACCATTCACGCTGTGGACCGTGATTTTTATCCTCGCACCGCTGGTGCTGGTAGCCTATTTCGCGTTCACTGGCAACGATGGCCGCTTTAGCCTGCAATGGTTCGAGTACATTTTTGACCCAGCCCGACGCGAAACCTATCTGCGCATGTTCGGCGATTCACTGCTATATGGCGCACTGGCCACAGGCATCAGCTTATTGCTGGCGTTTCCGCTTGCGCATTTCATGGCGCAAAGCAAGCAATCGGTGCAGCGCGTGCTCATGCTGCTGATTATGGTGCCCATGTGGATGAACTTCCTCATTGCAACGAATGCATGGCGCTATATTCTGGAGCACAACGGGCTAATTAACAACTTGCTTGCGGGCATTGGTCTGCCACGCCTAGGCATGATCAACACCCCCGGCGCGGCGATATTAGGCATGGTGTATAACTTTGTGCCGTTCATGATTTTGCCGATTTACACGGTGATGGCACGCCTAAACGTGCAGTTGGTTGAGGCTGCGCAAGACTTGGGTGCCAGCCGTTGGGAGGTGCTGCGGCGGGTGATTGTGCCGCTGAGCATGCCCGGCGTGATGAGCGGCGTTATCATGGTGTTTGTGCCATCGGTCAGCGTGTTTTTCATCAACGATCGCCTTGGTGGTGTGCGCTTGATTGGCGATGTGATCAACGACCGCGTGCTGAATGAAACGAACCTAGGTGCCGCGTTTTCGTTGATATTGATGTTGATTATTCTGGTGTGCATGCTGGTGCTCAACCGCATGGGCGACCGTGAGAAAGGAGCCTTTGTCAATTAACAATTAAAAATGAACAATTGACAATTTTAGTTTGCGCTTTGCGCAATTGAAATGGGTATGGGCAAAGCCCATCAAACATTGTTCATTGTCCATTGTCAATTGTACATTGGAGGAAATGCCAATGAAGAAAAAAAATGGTATTTTATCTACTGTGTATGCAGGCCTGATATTTCTGTTTTTGTATCTGCCCATTGCGGTGATTGTGGTGTTTTCGTTCAACAGTGGGCGCACCACCAGCAACTTCGAAAGCTTTAGTTTTTATTGGTATATGCGCCTGTTCACCACCAACTTTGAAGCACAGGCTGCGCTGCGCAACACGCTGATTCTCGCGCTTTCCACGGCGGTGATTACCGTGCTGCTGGGCACACTGGCTGCGGTGGGTATTGACCGCCTGCGCCGAAAATTCACCGAACGCATTGCTTTAGGGGCCAATAATATTCCGCTGATGAGCCCCGAAATCGTCATGGGTATTTCGATGATGATGCTGTTTATCTTCGGTGGTGCGTTGTTTAACCAGCAGTTTGTGCTGGGTTTTAGCACGGTGCTGCTGGCGCACATTACCATGTGTTTGCCGTATGTGATATTGTCTGTGTTGCCCAAGCTGCGCCAAACTGACCCCCACTTGGCTGAGGCTGCGCAAGACCTGGGTTGCTCGCAGGTGATGGCGTTTTTTCGCGTTACGCTGCCGAGCATCAGCACAGGCATTGCCAGTGCGTTTCTCATCACCTTCACGCTTTCGCTGGATAATTTCGTCATCAGCCGCTTTACAGCTGGGCCATTTACCACGCTGCCGCTGCATATTTTCGGGCAAATCCGCATGCTGGTGCGGCCGGATATGTACGCCCTAACCACGCTGATCTTCGTGATGATGTTCCTGTTGCTGCTGGGCAGCAATCTGTTGCAAGCACGCGCTGCAAAGCGCCAAAATAAACAAACCTAAAGGAGATCCACATGAAAAAACGCATTCTTGCCTTGGTGCTGGGCGTGGTCATGCTCGCAAGCGTGGCCGTTGTGTTCACCGGCTGCGGCGCAACAGCCAACGACGGCGGTCTCAGCCTCATTCAAGACCAACTGCTAGGCGAATACACCCGCGACCTGGCCGGCACTACCCTCAACGTGGTTAACTGGGGCGAGTTCATCGCCACCGGACCAGAGCTGCACATCGTGCGCGCGTTTGAAACACTCACCGGCATCAACGTCAACTACTCCACCTTCAACACCAACGACGAACTGCACACCCGTCTCACCGCCGGTGGTGAGAGTTTTGACCTAGCTTTTCCCAGCGATTACATGATTCAACGCCTGATTAACGAGGGCAATCTCAATCGCATCAACTTTGATAACATCCCCAACTTGCAATTCATTCAGCGCGAAGTGCACGGCCTTGATATGCTTGATCTGTGGTTTGATCCCGGCGGGCTATATTCCGTGCCTTACGTGTGGGGCATGACTGGGCTGATTTATAACTACAACCTTGTGCAAGAACCGCCCACCAGCTGGACTGCGCTGTGGGAAGAGCGCTATGCTGGGCAAATTTTGATGTTTGAATCATCGCGCGATGCGTTTGCCGTGGCCAAGTTTATTCTTGGGCTTGATGTGAATAGCGAAGACGAAGCAGACTGGCACGCCGCCGCCGCACTGCTGCGTGACCAAGCCCCGCTGGTGCGTCAATATGTTGGTGACGAAATTTACGACATTATGATTGGCGGCAATGCTGCATTGGGCCCTTACTATGTGGGCTGCTTCCTGCTCATGCGCACACTGACGGATGAAGACCTGCGCTTTGTGTTCCCCGAAGAAGGCGTGAACTTTTTCGTAGACAGCATGATCATTCCGGCCACGTCGCAAAACCAGCTTGGTGCCGAAATGTTCATCAACTTCCTGCTGGAACCCGCTGTGGCACGCCAGAACGCCGAAGCGGTATTCTACGCCTTCCCGCACACCGAAGTGGTCGACTATGAAAACTTTAGCCGCCGTGGTGACCCAGTCTTGTTCCCGACGAACTTGCCGCCCTATCAACGCTTTGTTGACCAATCCCGCGAGTTCATCTCCCTGCGCTACAGCCTGTGGGATGAAATCCGCAATATTCGCTAGCTTCTGTTCTTTTTCTTGAAAGAAAAAGAACCAAAAAGAACGTTAGCCGCTTCGCGGTGGACGATTATGAAAATAGCAAACCCCCACTTCCTGCCACGCAGAGAATTGGGGGCTTTATAAATTCTAGGTTTTTTTGTACTACTTTTTTTGCAAAAAAAGTAGTAAGAGCTTCGCGCCCGCAGGCACTTATAGCAGCTGTGCGGTTTCACGAGCGATGAGTAGCTCTTCGTTGGTGGGAATGACCCACACCTGCACGCGCGAATCATCGGTGCTGATGCGCAGTTCGCCCTCGCGCACACGCACGGCATTGATGTTGGTGTCAATGTTCATGCCAAGATAGGTTAGTCCTTCGCAGATGGCTTCGCGGGTATCCCAGTTGTTTTCGCCAATGCCGCCGGTGAACACAATGGCATCCACGCCGTTGAGTGCGGCAGCATAAGCACCCACAAACTTGCGAATTTGATAGCGCAGCATCTCGCGTGAAAGCTGGGCGCGTGTGTTGCCTTGGTCGGCGGCAACTTTGATGTCGCGTTCGTCGTTGCTTACGCCGCTGATGCCCAGCGCGCCGGATTGCTTGTTGAGCACATCACTGGCTTGCGCAGGGCTCCAACCTTCCCGCTCCATCAGATAAAGTACTGCAGAGGGGTCCACACCACCGCTGCGTGTGCCCATCATGAAGCCATCCAAGGGAGTGAAGCCCATGCTGGTGTCAATCACTTTTCCGCCATCGATGGCGGTGATGGAGCAACCTTGCCCCAAATGGCAGGTGATGAGTTTCAGGTGCTCTTTGGGCTTGTCCATCAGCTCGGCGCAGCGTTGGCTCACAAACTGGTGCGACGTGCCATGAAAGCCATAGCGACGGATGCCATATTGTTCGTAGTATTCGTAGGGCAGGGCAAACATATAGGCATGCTGTGGCATGGTGGTGTGAAAGGCGGTGTCGAACACCGCAACATTAGGCACGTCTGCGCCAAAAATTTCTGTGGCTGCCCGAATGCAGGCGATGTTCACCGGATTGTGCAGCGGTGCGAACTCGCTGCAACGCTTGATTTCCGCGAGGACATCGTTGGTGATGACCACGCTTTCTTTCAAGCTTTCGCCGCCGTGCACCACGCGATGTCCCACGGCATGCACGGGCTCGGTGAGTTCTTGGCGCACTTGGTCAAGCGCATGCAGATAATCCTCCACGCGCTCCACGCCGCCTTTGGCCAGCAGCGTTTCGTTTTCCATGTTCAGCAGCTGATACTTCAGCGACGAGCTGCCTGCGTTGATGACGAGTATGTTCATATCTTCTCCTTTTTGCAACTTTTTTGAAAAAAAGTTGCGCAAAAAACTTTAGTTGCGCTGTGCGCGGGGGATTTTTTTGAGGCTATAACTAGAACACCGCGAAGCGAGGAGCCCACCGCAGTGGTTAAGGCAGGCGTAAATACAAGCACTGCCCGCAACGCTTGGGCACCGCCATGCCGTCTTTCATCAACGAGCACTGCTCACCATGCAGGCAGATGTTGGTTTCTAACAGCGCGCGGGGTTCGTCGTCGCCTTTGCGCTGCAGCAGACGCACCTGGGTTTCCAGTTCTGTGCGGTTCCACAGCTCAAAGTGGTCGTCAATGCCCAGCAGCGTCAGCAGGCCGTCTTTAGGGGAGTTGAGCAATGCGCGCGTTTGCGGCGGCAGCGCATAACGTCCATTGGGCAGCAGCTCTAGCTTGGCCATGCTGCGCTCAACGGCGTGCAGATAATCAACCACTTGCGGGTCATGTGTGCCAAAGGCAGCGCACAAGCGATCGTGGATGCGCATGAACAATTCTTCGGTTGCGTCCACGTGGCATATGTATAAAAATTGCACACCAAAGGCCATCAGCGGTGGATTCCCTCCCCATTGACGCTGCATTTCGCGCCGCACAGCAGTGGGGAATGTGATTTCACCATTGGGCCCCAAGGCAACAGAATGGTTGCTTTTGAACATCGCTAAAATACCTCCGCGGCGAGCAGTTCGCCGTTGCTAAACACAAAACGCCTGCCCTGTATCATGAAAAATTTTTCAAATGGCCGGGCAATATCGACGGTTTCTTTTAAGTCGTAGCCGGGCATTTGCAGCGTGCGCACCATGTTTGAGGCTGTGCAGCTAATGAGCAGGCGCTCGCCGTAACCGGCAATGCCCAATGGTCGATTGAACACACCCGAGCCGCCCACACGCAGCACCATTTCGCAGGCATGCAACGAAAACAAAGCAATGGCGTTGCGCGCCGGCACGGTGTACCATAGGCCGTCGTCGGTGGAGACAATGTCGTGCGCGGGGGCATCGCGATAGCCCAGAAAAAACTCCGCGCCGTGGCTGCCATCGGGCTCATAAAGGCACAGCATGGCGTCGCTGCGCAACACGGCACAGCCGCCGCCGGGCAACCGTGCACTGCGGCAGGCGTAAGGCTCGGCTAGGCTGTCGGCCAGATAAGGACCTAGGTCGCCGAACTTCACTTGCAGATACGCGCCTTCGGAAATGGGGCGGGTTTGCATGGTTTCACAGTCAACAAAATGAAAGGATGCGAAAACAGAACCATCCATTCTCGTATCCTGCCTGACATATGCAATTGCGTGTTCGGTGGCAGCAAAGTCAATCACTTGCTGCGCAAGGGTGTATAATTCCATTGTTCCTATTTCTCAGTACGCTCCGCCAAGCCGCCACGCATGAAATGACCTGCCCACAAAAAGCAGGTGGGTTGCCGCCCAACGCGCTCACGCTCCCTTCGTCCAACTGAGCACCGCTTGCGCGAACCCAGCCGGGAGGTCTGCAATCCTTCGTTGGAGCTAAGCTCCCGATTTAATACGTTGTAGGGTCATTCTTGCGTGCTTATCGCACTCAGCAGAGCACCTGCGGTGAGCAGTCGCTTCGCGGTTTTCTCAACAAGCGACGACAGACCGCGGCTAATTATTTTCTACTCAAATGGGATGCCTAAGCGTTCGCTGAAGACACGGCCAACGGAGTCGAACTCTGCTTCGTCTTCGATGATGGACAGATAAATTTCGCCGTCCTCTTCTTCAACACGCAGCAGAATGAGTTCGTCGTCGCCTTCTTCGTCTTCCTCGCTGCCAACGAGGGGGGCCAGCGCAACATAGGTGTGCTCGCCAACGTCCACGCGGTCGAGTTCCTCGAACACGTGCTCTTTGCCCTCTTCGTCAACCACGCTGACGATGTCTGCGCCCAGATCGTCCAGCACATCGCCGTCAAATTCCTCGGCGGCATCGCCTTGGCGGAATAGTTCATCATTCATTGGGGCTTTCCTCCTCAGTATCTTCGAGAATGCGCTTAACAGCCTCTTCCACTTGCTCTTTTGATTTCAAGCCGGTAGAATAGGCATACAGCCGATACAATTCCAACTCCGCCGACATTTCGCGAATAATTTCCGAAGCGTTCATCGCACTCACCTTTCTGTTGCAAATTTTACTACTCTTATTGTACCCCATTACGCGCAAATAGTCAAGCGTTTTTTTTGCACATGAGTGGACAGCGTATTGAGCATATGCGCGGTGCTGTTGCACAAACATTAACATTATTCATAAATTGTTTACAAAAAAGACTTGACTTTTCAATAGGGGGGGGGGGGTATAATGTGTTTTGGACACAATTATTTTATGGAATCAAGAGAGGAATTTCACACACATGAACATGAAAAAACTACTGGCAACGCTGCTGGCAGTGCTGATGCTGGCAACCGGCGCAGTGGCTGCGCTGAGCAGCGTGGCGGCAACACCGGTTGCTGCCGAAAGCACATACTCCTTCTTCCCGGCATGCGATATCTGCTTTGATTGCGGAGATTGTAACGAGTTTATCTTTACCTACTACAGCACGTTTTACGCAGATATTGCCGTTAGCTTTCCCAGTGCGTTCATTGCTGGCGAAGTTCCGATGTCTTTTTTGATGTCCCTTCTTGCTGTTGGGCTTGATGATACATTAAGCGGGATTGAAACAGTTCGGCTCACCGTTGCGCTGTTAGATCAATACGTACTACCTGCAGCGATTGCGTATGGCGTTGAAGTTTCCCGCTTGGACGCTTTGACTGATTTCAACAATGTTTCAGCTGCTGCGATTAATCAAGCCTTTGTGAGCGCAGGGTTAGCTGGTTCGCATGTTATTTTTACACTTCCTACGACTTCAAGCTGGGCAGCTGCGAGAACTGCCATCATGAACGTGAATGATGTGCTGGTGGCAAACTTGGTTGGCCAAGGTGTGAATGTGCCGCAATGGCAACGCAGCAACCCAAGCATTGGCGAACCAATCACCACTACCACGACGACGACGGCTGCAGAGACTACGACGACTGCGGCGACAACGACAACAACAGCTGCAACAACAACGACTACGGTTGCAACCACGGCAGCGACGACCACGACAACAACAGCTGCAACAACAACGACTACGGTTGCAACCACGGCAGCGACGACCACCACCACAGCAACAACCGAGGCAACAACGACGACCACAGCAGCTACGACTACGACAGTAGCTACGACTGAAGCAACGACCACAACAACCCAAGCCACTGCTACCACGCCGTCTGAAGGCAACACAGCGGCCAATGTGCTGAGCATCATCGGCATCATCGCGCTGGTGATTATCAACATCTTTGCTATCTTCAGCTTTGTGCGCATTTTGATTAACATGTAATTTCGCAATAACCACTAAGCACCCCTGCCTTGCGGCGGGGGTGTTTTTTTGAGGGAGGGTCACTGCGCGAAAAGATGCGACGTTCTCGCGGGAAATGAAAACGCGCACCCACGAAAGTGAATGCGCGAACTGTGAGCGACGACTCGCCGCTGTAGCATTGAATAAAAAAGATACAAACTTTTTCGCGGGAAATAAAATTCACGCTCCCACAAAAGTAAGAGCGCGATTTGTGAGCGGCGACTCGCCGCTGGTGGGAGTGAGTGGATTCGAACCACTGAAGTCGTTGACGGCAGATTTACAGTCTGCTCCCTTTGGCCGCTCGGGAACACTCCCATACATCTTTATTATAGCACGGTCTGCGACGTTTGTCAAGGGGGTTTGCAAGATTTTTGCGCGATATGGGAATTTTTTTCAAAAAACACCCCGCCGCATGGCGGGGGTTATGTAGTGCTTACGCATCGTCATCCAACGAGGACATGAAAATCACGATTGCCGCATCAATGACATCCATTCTTTCGATTTCAAGTCTTTGCGTTGCGTCGCCGAATATGGAATCGTCTTTCAGGTCTATTTCGATCACGATGTCACCGTCAATCCAGTTGTTTTCAAGTGCTTTTTTGCGTAGCTTGTTGTACGTTTGGATAAACAAAAGGTCGCCGTCAACGGTTTTGCCGGTTAAAGAACTTTCTTGTGCTGATTGGCTAATGCCTTTTAGTATTCCTTTCATCGTTTGCTTGGTCATCATAGCCGCCCTTTCTAAACTCATTTTTAATTTGAAGTTTGCCCGCATGGATTCTCCATTTTACGGTTGACAAAGGCAAATTTAACGCGTTTGATATGTCTGCCAGTGTCATTTCTTTGGAATAATGCATGAGTAGAGGCAGCGAATAAGCTTGCGACAAATTGTTTATCGCAGCACGCAACGCTTCAATTGACTCATCGCGGACCATTTCGTCAAGCAAATTATCTGTGTAGCCAATGTTATCGTGCAACGGTAACCCAAAATGATGTCTTCTTCGCTTTTCAATTTTCAGGTGATTAAAACACGTGTTTCGCACCACAAGAAACAGCCAGTTATCAAAATTATCTACACGAGAAAGCAAGTGCCGCTTATTTAAGATTTTTACCCAAACATCTTGCGCAACATCGTCGGCATTGTTTCCAACGTAGATGCCTGCAATTTTTTTCACTTTCTCGTTGTAGATAGCCACGATTTCTTCAAACGCTGCTTTGTTGCCTTGTGAGGCTCCAATTAAGTCAATCATCTCAATTTTGTTTCACCTCCTTTCACGCGCCTCCAACATTAAAGACAATGGAGAGCATAAAAAGATAGGTGAAATATTTTCACGTTTTTGCTTTCGTTACGAACGCTCGCCCACCATTTGCACTTTGATGGTATTGGTGGTGCCGCGGGTGCTGAGGGGGACAAGATGTTTGCGCGATATGAGAATTTTTTTCAAAAAACAGCCCTGCCGTGTGGCAGGGGGTGTTTGCTGTTTCATTTGCGCTAGAGAATGCCCTCGCGTTGCAGGAGCTCGACGAAAGCTTGCGTTTGCGCGTTGAGGTTGGCAACCAGTGCGGGCACATGCATGGCAGCTTCTTCTCTGGTTGGCGTAACCCGCTCGTCGTCAACCCAGCGCGAATTCATTCGTTTATCGGGGTTATAGAACACCCCAATGGGCATGTCGGTTAGCTCTGCAAAGCGTTCAGCTGTTTCGCGAGCCAATCTATCGCCGCCCCACGAAACAAAGTGACGGTTGTTTTCTTCCCAACCGATGAACGCCGCCGCGGTGTTGCGCTGTTCGTCGAACAAATCCAAGCCAATGCGTGGTCGCCAACGATTCTCTTCGTCGTCGTTAACCGCATAGCTTGGCGGGTTTGCGCCAAAACTCAGGCCTGCATCCTCAAGTTGTGCAAGAATAATACCCTGCATTTCTTGCTCGGTCAGATGCACAACATACCAGGCTACGCCAGTGCCGCCGTGGTTCATGCGCACCTCGAAATCTAGCTCGCTGTAATTCGCTGCGGGCGCGGTCTCTTGCGTGCGAACATATGGCGCGGTGACATCACTGGGGTAATCGCGCACACCCATGCAACCCGTAAGGCTCGCTGCCCCAAGCACGCCAATGCACGCCACCACTGCAGCATTGCGCAGCCAGCGTTTGGGCAGCGGACACAGGCTTGGCTTTTCGGTCAATGTGGGCAGCACTGGCGGGGTATATACTTCAACTGGGCATAAGTTTTTCATGGTCGTGCCTCTCGTGTAAAGTTACGAACGCTCGCCCACCATTTGCACTTTGATGGTGTTGGTGGTGCCGCGGGTGCTGAGAGGTACGCCGCCGCTGATGACCACCATGTCGCCATCCTCTACTAAATCAATTTGCTTGGCGCAATCGATGGCGTGAGTGAACAGGGCATCGGTGCTGCTTTGCGTGACGGCCATGACCGGATATACCCCCCAAGACAACGAAAGCTGGTGGAAGGTTTTCTCAAGGGGTGTGGCAGCCACAATGGGCACCTGCGGACGGAATTTGCTCATGCTGCGTGCCGTTTGACCCGACTGCGTGACCGCAATGACCGCCGCGGCATTGAGCTCGTGTGCTGTTGAACAGGCCGAGTGGCAAATTGCCGTGGTGGTGTTGGCTGCGATGGGGAAGTGTAAATTTTTGAAGGCATCCAGCGCAAAGGCATCGTGCTCGGCTTGTTGGGCGATTTTTGCCATCACTTCCACCGCACGCACAGGATATTGCCCGGTGGCGCTTTCGCCGCTGAGCATCACCGCGCTGGTGCCGTCAAACACCGCATTGGCGACGTCGGTGATTTCGGCACGGGTGGGGTCGGGGCAGTTGACCATGGACTCAAGCATTTGTGTGGCTGTGATGGCCATTTTGCCGGCGCCATAGCAGGCTTTGATGAAGCGCTTTTGCAGGCCGGGCAGTTTTTCGTAGGCAACTTCCACGCCCATGTCGCCGCGTGCGACCATAATGCCATCGCTTAGCGCAAGAATTTCGTCGAAGTTCTCAATGCTTTCCAAGCTTTCAATTTTGCTGATGATACGCAGCTTGTGGCCGCCATGAAAATCGAGGAATTTGCGCAGGTCAATCAGGTCTTGCTTGCGGCGCACAAACGAGGCTGCCACAAAGTCTACATCGTGTGCAACGGCAAATAGTAGATCGGCTTTGTCGGCTTCGCTCAAAAATGGCATATCCAATTTGCTGCCGGGAATGTTGATTCCTTTGCGGTCGGTCAGCGTGCCGCCGTTGACCACTTGGCAAGTGATGTCGGTGTCTTTCACGCTCACCACTTGCAGCGCGATGCGGCCGTCGTCCAGCAGCAGGCGTGTGCCGGGCGCAATTTGGCCGGGCAGGTCGGCGTAGCTGATGCTTGCTTGCTCGGTGTTGCCCTGCACGTCACGGGTGGTGAGCAAGAACTGTGCGCCGCCAACAAGCTCGGCACTGCCGCCGGCGAACTTGCCCACACGGATTTCCGGGCCTTTGGTGTCGAGCATCACAGCGGCGGCTAGGCCCATTTCATCGCGGATTTGGCGAAAGCGGTCGATGACTTCGGCATGGCTTTCGTGGCTGCCGTGCGAAAAATTTAGCCTGGCGACGTTTAGGCCTGCTTTAAGCATGGCTCTAATCGTGGCAGCGTCGTTGCTGGCCGGGCCGATGGTACATACAATTTTGGTTTTGCGCATGGGCAAATCTCCATTCTGAAAAAAATATCTCAGTATACATTATATCACAAACGGCAGCGTTGCGCAAGTCTTTTTTGGCATGAAAAAGCCCCTCCGAAGAGGGGGCTAAGTTATGGCTAACGTTACAGGTTAATTAAAATGCGCACAAAGCTGAAAATGGCAAAGAGGTTGATAATCACTAGCACGATGACGCCGATGATGCCCAGCACGTTGGCTGTTCGGTTGCCTTCGCAAGGCGTAGTCGTTGCTTGCGTTGTAGTAGTCGCTTCGGTTGTTTCAGTGGTTGTTGTCGTAGCCTCGGTTGTGGCTGATGTGGTGGTCGTAGCTTCTGTTGTAGTGATTGCTTCAGTTGTTGTTACCGTTGTAGTCGTCGTGGCTTCTGTTGTCGTGGTGGTAACTTCCGTTGTAGTCACTTCAGTGGTGGTTTCGGCTACCGTCGTAGTATCTGCCCCTGTCGTTGCCGTCTCGGCCACGGTCGTTGTTTCAATTTCGGTTGTGGTTGTTGCTTCGGTTGTTGTTTCAGCTAGCGCAGTCGTGGTTTCTTCTGCGCACAGGCAAACGTCTGCTTCGGGGTCAACTGGGCAAACAGGTGCTGCAACCGGGCTGCGCAGCCAGTGGCGCACTTGAACGCCTTGGTCGGCGAGATATGTAACCACCGCCACATTCAGCGTTGTCCATCCCCTCGCCGCTTCTGCCCAATTGCCTTGTTGCAACACAAAGCTCCACTGAATCTCTTCCATCGCAATGCCCGCTTCCTGCAATGCAGCCATTGCTGGAACTACGGCGCCTTCAGGAATACTATAAACTTGATCAAGCTGATTAAATCGCATGAACTCTGTAAAAGCAGCAATCGCTTCCGGCAAGATATATTGTTCCGCCAGCGAATGGAAAAATCTCACAAGCTCTATGTATGTGTCAAACCATCCGCTAGGGCTGCCGCTTGGGATGGACGAGGACGGAATTCCATCGCCTGCAATGAACGCGTTGGGGCCTATTGTCGTATGCGCGATAAAATAACCCGGGTAGTACACAAACTTCACCGCAAGACAACCTAAATTGCCACATGAATTGCTAATGTCACCAGTCTCTGCGTAACAACTCGACAGGTAGGCGTGTGTGCCTTCGGTTGTTGCTGCCGCGCTGCTCAGTGCAGCCACTGCGCCAGCGGCCAGCATCAAAATTGCCAACAGGGTCGCCAATAGTTTTTTCATGTTCATGTGTGTAAAACCTCTCTTCAACATTAAAATTAGTAATTAACCAAATCTATTATACTTGAGCCTGCGTGAAAAGTCAAGGGCTGTCGTGAATTTTTGTGAACATTGAAGCGTTGACGCAAAAAAAACGCCCCGCACAAAGCAGAGGCGCTGTTGTTTGCAGTTTTAGCCTAAGCGTTCATCGCCGGTGGCGAACCACATCGCCAGCTTGTGCTTCGCCGCGCAGGGCAAGCAGCTGATCAACGGTGACGAACACAAAGCCGCGTTCCAGCAAGGCTGGCACAATCATGCGCGTGGCCTGATAGGTGCTGTGATATACATCGTGCAGCAGAATGATGTCGCCGTCCACGGCGCGGTCAATCACATGTTGCGCAAGGTAGTTTGCATTGCGGTTGCGCCAATCCTGCGGGTCAATGGACCAATGGATGTGCGGGGTGGTCATTTCGGCCAGCACAGTGGCACTGTAGGCTCCATAGGGCAAGCGCGTGGTGGTGGGCATGAAACCCAGCACGTCATAAATAGCCTGCGCGCCTTGTTGGTATTCACGACGGCGGCGGTCAGCGTTCACGCGGGTGAATTCGGCATGGCCAAAGCTGTGGTTGCCCACCTGATGCCCCTGTGCAGCCATGCGCCGCAGAATATCAGGGTGGCGCTGAACCTCCGCCCCCAGCACATAAAACGTGGCAAGCACATTGTGCTGCGCCAAAAAATCCAGCAGCGGCACAGTAATATATGGGTTCGGGCCGTCATCAAAGGTTAAGGCGATCAGCGGGTGGCCAAGCAATGGCTTTAACTCGCCCATCACCTCGGGTTTGACGGCATATGGGTCTTGAAAAATGGGCTCTTCCGCGGGTTCTTCCATCGGCGGAACATACTGCGCCGGCACCACGGGCATCACCGGCATGGCCAGCAAAGCGGCTAAGGCGATGGCGCCGAGCGTCACCACTATTTTCAGTTTGATTCGCAACTTCTGTTTTTTCACATCATCACATCATTTCCTGTATCGTCTCAGTCAATTATACAGGATTTGCGTGCGTTTGTCAAGCTTCGGCAAAACTTAACAATGTTGAAGATAAATGCAGGAAATTACAGGTATTTCGCCAAAATATCTAGCCCTTTTTGCAGTTGTGCCATGGGAATATTCAGCGCTGGCAACAGCCGCACTTTGTCTTTGGCGGTGAGCAGCACCACGCCTTGCGCCAAGCAGTCTGCCACGATATCTTTAGCCGGGCGAACAGTTTCGATACCGATCATCAAGCCCATGCCGCTGATGCCTTTGACACCGGGATGGCCTTGCAGGGCTGCGCGAACGGCCTCGCCTTTGGCTTGCACGTCGGCCAGCAGGGTGTCGTCAAGTCTATTCAGCACATGCAACGCGCCTGCGCAACACGCGGGATTGCCGCCGAAGGTGCTGCCGTGTGTGCCGTGTGTGAGGGTATCCGCTGTGCTTGCTGCGAACATCGTGGCACCCAACGGCAAGCCGCCTGCCAGTCCCTTGGCTGTGCTGACGATATCCGGTGCGATGCCGAACTGTTGCCACGCAAACAGGCTGCCGCAACGACCGTTGCCGGTTTGCACTTCGTCGATGAGCAACAGCATATTATTCGCCTTGCAGAGCTGTGCAACGGCTTGCACGTAGTCTTTATCAAGGGTGAGCACGCCGCTTTCGCCTTGCACCAGTTCCATCATCACCGCGCGACATGTTTCGTCGAGTTTGGCCTGTAGGTCGGCAATGTCGTTGGGTTTGGCGTACTTAAACCCGGCGGGCAGGGGGGCGAAATCACCGTGCATGGCGGGCTGTCCTGTAGCGGTGAGTGTTGCAATCGTGCGGCCATGGAAGCTGCCTTCAAGGGTGATAATTGTGCTGCGGCCTGCGCCCCATTTGCGTGCAGTTTTGATCATGCATTCGTTGGCTTCGGCACCGCTGTTGCTGAAGAACACGCGGCTCATGCCCGTGCGGGTGCACAGGGCTTGCGCAAGTTCGGCTTGCGGTGCGGTGTAGTATAAATTCGAGGTGTGCGACACTTGCAGCAGTTGCGCGTGCACGGCATTTGCCCAAGTTTCGTCTGCGTGGCCGAGGGTATTCACGGCAATGCCGCTGCCCAGGTCGATGTATTCTTTGCCTGCGTCATCCCACAGCTGTGATCCTTTGCCGTGCGTGAAGGTGACGGGAAAGCGCGCGTAAGTGGTGGCAACGTATTGTTCGCTAAGTTGTTGTGTGTTCATGATTTCTCCTCTATAATCCAGCAATCTCTGTAATATATATCTTCGCGGATTGAAAAGCCCATGCGTGTCCACAGGGCGTTGCCTTGTTCGTTGTGTTTGAAGGCAGTGAGTGCGCACTTGTGAATACCTTCATCGCGCAAGGCTTGCAGGCAGGCATTCAGCATGGCTTGTGCTACACCTTGGCGGCGCATAGTTTCGTCCACTGCCACATGATAAAGAAAGCCGCGTCGTCCATCGTGCCCGCACAAGATACTACCTACTATCTTTGGCGCGGGCGGATTTGCATCCGCCCCTACAGTTGCCACCACGCTAATGTTGGGGTTGCGCTGCAAAAACTTGGCGATGGCTTCGCGGGTGTCGGTTACATCGCGCGTGCTGGTCAGGCTTGCATTCCACAGGGCAAGCACGTCGTCGTAATCTTCTATTTGCATAGGTCGAATTATCATCTCTTTGCCCCCTGAGATACCATGGTACCTATTCCCGCGTCAGTTAAAAGCTCAATCAAAATCGAGTGCTCCACGCGGCCGTCGAGGATGAAGACCTTCTTCACGCCGCAGCGCAAGGCTTCGCGGCAGCAATCAAGCTTGGGCAACATACCGCCGGATATCACGCCCTGTGCAGCTAAATCGTCGATTTCATTGGCATTCACGCGGCGAATCAGACTGCTTTCGTCTTTCACATCGCGCAGCAAGCCGGGGATATCGCTCATCAGCATTAGGCTTTCGGCACCCAGTGCACCCGCGATTTTCGCCGCAGCGGTGTCGGCATTGATGTTATACACATTGCCTTGGGCATCGCAGCCCAAAGTGGATATTATCGGTATATAATCATTTTGCAGCACAGTGGTGATGGGGGTGGGATCGATGGACTGAATTTCGCCCACAAAGCCCAATTGTGGGTCCAATTGGGTGGCGAGAATCATCTGTCCGTCAAGGCCGCTTAATCCAATGGCGTGGCTGCCGAACGACTCCATCAATGCCACCAAGCCCTTGTTGACTTTGCCCGCAAGGACCATCTGTACAATGTCCACCGTTTCTTTGTCTGTGACACGCAAACCGTTGATAAACTCGGATTTTTTGCCCACGCGGTTCAGCAAATCGTTGATTTCTGGGCCGCCGCCGTGCACCAGTACTACGCGCACACCCACTAGGTGCAGCAAGGCAATGTCGCCCATCACTTGGCGTTTGAGCTGCTCGTTGAGCATGGCTGCGCCGCCGTATTTCACCACTACAATTTTGTTGTGGTATTGGCGGATGTAGGGCAGGGCTTCGGTGAGAATAGTGGCACGGTCGGCATGAGAAATGGCTTGCATAAGATGACTCCTGTTGAATAAATGATGAATAATAACGAATATTTTGAACGGAATATTCATTATAGCACAAATGGAGATGTTTGTCAAGCCTAAATTTTCAGTTGACAAAATTCGCGCAATCGTGTATCATAGTATACATTATATGTAACCCCCTCAGTCGCGGCAAGCCGCGCCAGCTCCCCCAAGGGGGAGCCCTTGGCAACCTCTTCAACTTTCTGCAAGGGGACGCCAGAGCCTCCCCCTTGGGGGAGGTGCCCGTAGGGGCGGTGGGGGTTCAAAACAAGGGGGAATTCCCGTGACATTAGGCGATCGCGTGAAGAAAATTGTTGGCATTGAGGGAAACCTGCGCGATGAATTACTGCCCATGATCACCTACAACGCCTTTAGTGCGGGGCAAGCGGCGGGCAGCCCGCTGAACGGATTTAACTCTCTATTCGTGACAGAAGTGGAGGGCATGAGCCCCGGGTTTGTGGGCGTGCGCAGCTTGCTTGGCGGCCTGGTGGATGCCTTTGTTGACCCGTTCTATGGCATCATGGTTGACCGCACCCGCACACGCTGGGGGCGCCATCGGCCCTATATTTTGCTGGGCATTTTGCCATGGGCCGCGCTATATTTCATGCAATATCATTCTTTTGGGCTGTCGCAAAGCGGCAACTTCACCGCCGTGGCGTGGTACTACATCGTTGTGAGCATGGTGATGGCAGCAGTCAACAGCTTTATGAATATGCCGCATGTCGCCATGCTGCCCGAACTTGCACCCGGTTACTTCCAGCGCGCGCAGTTTAACTCCATGGGTTTGCTCACCAACGGCGTGACCATGCCCACCATGCAAGCGTTGCTGATGATTTTTATTGGTCTAACGCCCATGGCAGATGTTCCGCACGCAACGTGGCGGCTGCTGGCCATCATCAGCATTGCCATTGCTGTGCCGCTGATGACTGTTACGCCCATTTTTACCAAAACACCAAGTTCGCTAGCACCCCCCCTCGAACAAAAATTTGATTTGTCGCTGATGGTGCGTGAATACAAGCAAGTGTTCCGCAACCGCTCGTTCCGCCAGTTTTTCTTCATGCGCTACTTGTGGATGTTTGGTTGGGGCTTTTTTAACACGGCCATGGGGCGCGGTTTCTTCTTGCGTGAAACCATGGGCGCAGGTCATTTGGTTATGCTCATCAGCACCGTGGCAGGCGTTGCCGAAATGGTAACGTTTATTCCGAATTATCTGTTGACCAAAAAAGTGGGCAAGAAAAAAATGGTGTGGTTCACCACCCCTGTTTTATTCTTGAGCTTTGCGCTGGTGTTGGTGCTGCGTCCGGGTTGGATGCCCTTGTTGATTATTCAAGAATTGTTTGCGAACTTTGGCATGACGGGCATGCAGTGGGCTATCGCGAATATTCAGCCCGACACCACTGACGTGGATGAGATGATCACCGGTCGCCGTCGAGAAGGTGCTATCACCGCGGTGGATAACTTGGTGCGCACGAGTTCTGCGGCTGTGCTGGGTTGGTTCATTGGCACGATGCTGGAGTTCTTTGGCGTGGAGGGGCGCACCCCTGCTGGGAATCCCTCACCGCCGATGTTTGCCGCGCGCGCAACGGATTACTTTGGTTCATTCTTCGGTAGCACCAACGCAGGCCTGCGGTTAATGCGCGGGATTTTGCCCATGCTATTTGTGGGCGGGGCCATGCTTGCGCTGCGCAAGTTCACCATGACCAAAGATGACCACGTGCTGATTAAGCAGCTCATTGCTGAAAAGCACGAAAATGGTTTTGTTGACCCGCCCGATGAAGTGAAAACCCGAATGGGTGAAATCGCCGGGCAGCCATGGGATGACATGTGGATTGGGCAACCGGCAGAATTGAAAGAAAGTATACCGATTTAATCATGAATGTTTGGGATTTTGACGACACGATTTATGACGGCGAAAGCGGCATGCACATGCTGCGGTTTTTCTTGCGGCGCAAGCCTTCATTGGCGCGCCATTTGCCGCGTGCTGCGGTGGGTATCTTTAAGTATAAAACCGGCCGCCTGCAAGCCGAACAAGTTGCCGAGCAAGCGGGTGACCTGCTCGCGTTATTTTTAGATAAAGCCGGCAGCGGGGACATTGCCACGGACATGCGCGAATTTTGGGATGCCCACGAGCAGAATATTCGCCCGCTATATCGCGAGTTGCAGCAGCCTGACGACGTGATTGTGTCGGCTGGGCCTGAGCAAAGCCTGCGAGAAATCTGCGGACGGCTGGGTGTGCAGCACTACATTGGCAGTGTGGTGAATGAACAAACAAAACACCTGGACTTCGTGTGCTATCGCGACAACAAAGTCAAGGCGTTCCGCGAGCGTTTTCCTGATGCAGTGATTGAAAATTTTTACTCTGACTCTATGGACGACAAGCCCATGATGGACCTTGCCCAGCGTGCGTTTATGGTGGACGGGAACAAGATGACGCAAATTAAATAGAGTGTTTTTGGGGTTTCGGGCGGCGTAATCGCCGCCCCTACAGTTTACATAAAAATCAAAATTAACATAAGGCGGATATGTCATGATTAAACTCAACAACGACTGGGATGATTTTTTGGCTGCAGAAATGGCCAAGCCGTATTATCTTGCGCTGCGGCAGTTTTTGAAGCAGGAATACCGCACGCGAACCATCTACCCCGACATGCACGACTTGTTCAATGCACTGCGTTATACCGCCCTAGCGGACGCGAAAGTGGTCATCCTCGGGCAGGATCCATATATCAACGCGGGGGAAGCCCATGGGCTGTCGTTTTCGGTCAAGCCGCCGTCGCGCACGCCGCCGTCGCTGCAGAACATATTCAAGGAAATCGCCGATGACGTGGGTTGCGCCGTGCCCAACAATGGGCATTTGGTGAAGTGGGCGCAGCAAGGTGTGATGTTGCTGAACAGCGTGCTGAGCGTGCGTGCGGGCCAGAGTAAATCGCATGCTGGGCAAGGCTGGGAGGAGTTCACCACCGCCGTGGTGCAGCAGTTGAACGCCAGAGAAACACCCATTGTCTTTCTGCTGTGGGGCAACGATGCCAAGCGCAAAGCCGAGCTGATCACCAACCCTGCACACTTGGTGTTGCAGGCCGCGCACCCCAGCCCGCTTGCACGTGGGGCATTCTTTGGCTGCAAGCATTTTTCGCAGGCCAATGCCTTTTTGGTGCAGCATGGGCACGCGCCGATTGATTGGCAGATTGAGAACATATAAAACGAAAACGCTACTCCACATACACATTCGAATTATCAGCGGGCGAGCAAAGCTCGCCCCTACGCGTGATTGCGCCAAAGGCGCTGAAAGGGTTCTGTGCGTTGATCGACCTTTGGTCGTTTTTCGTGTAGGGGCGACCTGTGGTCGTCCGCATCTCTTTGTATCACTAGCCGCAGGCAGCAGATTGCCGCCCCTACACGCGGCATCCCGCCAAAGCTTAGCTCCGCGCAGCCCGTATTGCCCGGCAAACCCTGCGGCGTTTTGGCGAACCAACACAAGCCCGCACAGGCCGTGCGGGTTTTTCTGTTGCATCACCTGCGCAGAAATAGTCCGCCTTCACCTGTTGCACAAAGCAAGACCACCGCGGGCGTAAATATACCGGGCAGCCACTGCGCGGCGAGAAATCCGCGTGCTGCCAGATGTCGAGGGCAGGGTCGAGATTATGCTCACGGCACAGCCATGCGCACAGCAATGCGATGGTTCGGGTAGTCTCTTTATCGCGGCCAATGGCTTCAATGGCAATGGTGTCGAGATTGCCGCCGATTTTCTGTCCCGCACGGCGGCCTGCGCGACGGCCTTGGCCATCCCCGGCATGCCAGCCGCGTTCATTCAGTGCAAGATTTTGCCACACCTCCTCACGCCACACATAAAAATGCACCACCACGCCCTTCATGTTGCCGTTGAAGGTCGCGCGGGTGTATTGCTCGGCGGGGTTGGTTGCCGCGGGCGTTTGGATCATGTTGGTGTTGTGTACGCAGATGCCGCGGGCTTGTCCGCGCAGGGTCTCGCCGGGCTTGCCGAAGGGCTGATTGGGTTTCATCAGCCCGCCCTTGGGCACCCAGCTGGCCACGCTGTGGGTTGCGCGCATGCCATCGGGGATGATTTTTTTGTGAATAGTCAGCTGTGCACGGCCGATGTGCACGGTTTTTGTTTGGTTTGGCGTAAGAAATACGCTCAAATGGGTCACTCCCTCAAAAAAATAGTCACCCCACATGGTTGCTTTTTCGGGCGGATTCGCATCCGCCCCTACACAACACGGGGTGCACACTTTATCTTAGCATGGATTTGCGGTTTAGTCAAGTGAAATGTTTAGGGCATGTGTGTCGCGTGTAGGGGCGGCTACTAGCCGCCCGTGGATTTTTATGGCGGGCGCAAGAGGAGCGGGCGGCAGATTGCCGCCCCTACACGCGAGATTGTGGGTTGACGTGAGAAACGTGATGTGCTATAATAGTATGTAATATTATGTTGGGGGAGTGTTTGGATGAAACAGCGCAGTAAATACGAATCCAATTGGCTGGTCGTTTTCCTCACCACGTTGGTGTGCGTGTGGCTATTTCAGCAGGTCACTGGCACAATAGATTTTGTGCTGCGCACAGCTTGGGATAACCCAGTTAGCCAAATCATATGGCTTATGGTTGGCCGCCTATGGTTGAATAACATAGCTACACTTATCGTTCTTGCTGCGCTGATTACCTCGATTTCTGTGTTGAACAAGTGGAAGGTGCTTTGGCCAGTGGTCGCGGGTTTCGCGCTTAATTGGGCTTGGTCTGCGATAGGTGTGAACATCACATCAAATTTAGACGTGATGCTTGAAAACGACAACTTTTGGCTGATTGCTGCTGCTGTTGGGCCAGTGATACGTTTCACCGCTGTGCTGGTCACATTTTTCCTCGTATGGCGACACAACAAAAAGACGCAACCCCCAGCCACACAAGAGAACTGGCTAGCGATTTTCCTGAGCGCATTAGTGTGTGTGTGGCTGTTTCGGCAAATCTTCAGTGTGTTATTTAGTTTGCTTTGGGCACAGCACTACGCAGGCTCCGCACATGCCAGGCTTTTCATTGCCGTGTTTAATCTTGGTTCAATCGTTCTCGCGCTCATTGCGCTGATTATCGTAATTTCTAAGCTGCGCAAGTGGAGCGCGCTGTGGCCTGTGCCTGTTGCCTTTGCGTTGGTTTCCATTGCGCTGCCCGCAGCATCTCAGATAGCAATATATCTTGTTACCGCAGCACTTACATTCCTTCTCGTGCGGCGGTACAACAAAAAAGCCAGCATACAAAATATTATCGTGGGAGAGTGTTTTGATGAAACAGCACAGTAAATACGAATCCAACTGGCTGGTCATTTTTCTAACCATGTTGGTGGGGATTTGGGTGGTGCCGCCTGTGCTAGGCACACTCAACCGTTTGTTGTGGAGCGCAGTGTGCGCAGATGCACCGTTGCTCAGTGAGCCATTGCCAGTGCAGCTGTTTGGCGGAATGATAACACTTGGAACGATTGTTGTATTCATTCTTGTTATCACCAAGCTGGGCAAGTGGAACGTGCTGTGGCCTGTGTTTGCGGGATTTTTACTCGTGCGGCTTTGGGGAATGATTTGGCCTCATCTCATCAGCCTCGTTCATTTAATTTATACGCTAAACGGCTTATGGCACAGGGATTCAAGATGGGTCTGGGGCGTGTTTCCGGCAATCACTGTGTTGATTTATCTTGCCGCGGCAACGCTCACGTTTGTGCTGGTGCGGCGACACGGCAGAGTAGTGCACAGCTGGCTGACGACTTTTCTCACCGTGCTGGTGGGCGTATGGCTGTTTGAGCTAGTGAGTTCTGCGCTGTTGAATACACTTCAGTGGCTAGTGTTTGTCAACAACCCATGGCAATGGCACAGGATTGCCGATTCAATCAACGTGATAGTTGCACTGGTGAGTTTGGCTGCGTTGGTTGTGGTCGTGCACAAGCCACGCAAGTGGCCAGTGCTTTGGCCTGCGCCTGTGTTTTTCGTGATTGTGCACGTGTGGCGTTCACATATCATGCCCTATTTGCACAGCTGGTTTTTTGAACGCGCTTTTGCAAGTGATCCATCCTTCCGAGGTGATGCATTGCCACCTGCGTTACGCGTGGTTACACCATTACTCTACCTCACCGCCGCGCTACTGATTGTGCTGCTCGTGCGGCGACACAACAAAAAAAGCCTCCCTCAGCCCGCGCCGAGTGCGGCCAGCTCTCTCACAAGTGAGAGAGCGGAGGATTAAGACGACAACGACAGCGTGACGTTCAGCAACAAGCCCCAGCTCCTCTCCTTTTGGGGAGCAATACATACACAAAACAACCTTAAAGGAGAACCCCATGGAATTTGTAGCATTCGATAAACCCCGCGCGTGCCGCGACATCGCGAGCATCATCGCGCAAGTGCAAGCCGGCAAGCTCGCCAACGGCGACGCCGTGACCGTGCAAGGTAGCCTGCATCGCATTAAAGAAATGAGCGGCTTTGCGTTCGTTAACGTGCGCGGCGCACGCCATGTGTTCCAGTGCATTTGGCACGACGACATCTCGCAAGGCAACATCAAAGATTACGCCGTGGAAGACTGCGTGGTCATCAGCGGCACCATCGTGATGGAAGAACGCAGCCGTCTGGGTTTCGACATCAGCATTGTGAGCATGGAGAAGCTCAGCAGTGCCGCCGAGCAGCTGCCTGTGGAAATCAGCAATGATCGCAAGATTGATAAGCTGCAACTGGACACGCTATTGAACCATCGCGTGGTGACATTGCGCAACCCCAAAGTGCGCGCCGCCATGCGCATCGCTGACGGCGTAATGCATGCTTTCCGCACGCATCTGCGCAGCGAAGGCTTTGTGGAGTTCGTGCCGCCGAAACTCGTGCAAGCGGGCGCAGAAGGTGGTGCCGCGTTGTTCGAGGTGGACTTCTTTGGCGACAAGGCTTATCTGACACAAAGCCCGCAAATGCACAAGCAAATCATGGTGGGCGCGGTGAACAAGGCTTACTGCGTTGCGCCGGCGTTTCGCGGTGAAAAACACAGCACCAACCGTCACTTGTGTGAATATGAAAGCCTGGACTTTGAGATGGGTTTCATCGATTCTTTCCAAGACCTGATGGCGGTGGAGTGCCGTTTGTTTACGCATATGCTGCGCTTTTTGAACGAAGAATATGCCCCCGAGCTGGAGATGTTCTTGGGGCAGGGGAATCGCTTGCCGGAAATTACGCAGTTCCCGCAAATTAAGTTTGCTGAGGCCAAGCGGCTTTACGCTGATGCGCACAACAAGCCCGCGCAAGACCTCGCTGATCTTTCGCCCGATGAAGAAAAATGGCTGGGCGAATACTTCCTCAAAGAGCACAATGCGCCCATCGTGTTCATCACGCATTATCCCAGCAAAAAGCGCCCGTTTTATGCCATGGATGACGCGAACGATCCACGAGTGACACTGAGCTTTGACTGCCTGATGTATGGCCAGGAAGTGACCACAGGCGGCCAGCGCATTCATGATTATCACGAGCAAGTGGCGAAAATGCAAGCCCGCGGCATGGATATCGCGGACTTTGACGACTACCTTGCCATGCATAAATACGGCATGCCGCCGCACGGCGGGCTTGCGCTGGGTATGGAGCGCGTGGTGCAAAAGCTACTGGGGCTTGATAACATTCGGCGTGCCACGGCGTTTCCGCGGGATAGGGATAGACTGCGGCCGTAAGTATGCAGATTAATTTTAAAGGTGATACAATGTTGCCGGGCTTAGGCTCGGCAACACTTGCACAACTAGGTGTTGTCGATAATGCGGTGCTGCTAAAACAGCGTATCATTGCGAAAAATCTGATGAACCACCCAGATATTGCGCCAACGATTTACGCAGAGATTCTCTCGCACGCACTCTATCAGCCCGAACTAATTTTGCCAGCCAACCCTAACAAGCCTTATGTGCAGTTTATCGCCCGCGCTGGTGAAGATAAACATTACACGACCCTGTTGCAAGTGCAAGGGTCGTGTTCGGGCTATTTTGAAATTATTAACATGCATTTCATCGACGATGCTGCACGTGACCGCTGCGAAAAACGCGCACAGCGCATGAAAAAAGAAGCTAAGGTGGAGGGACGGATGACTCCCCTCATCGCATACTGGAATAAGCGTTAAGCTATTCCTTCTCGGCGGTGGAATCCGATTCACCCGCAATTGCACGTTAGCTTCTGTGTATAGTATACCACATTGGATGTTATTTTGTCAAGTTATTTTTTGGAAGGAGCCAACCTAACCAACCACAGCGGGGGCCTTCGACTGCTACCCAGCCTTGCTATTGCGCATCGTCCTCTGTATACCATGTGCTGCCCGCCCTGTGTTGAGGGAACAGATCACTAATACCCGCCAAAATCAAAATAACACCCTGCACACGGTGCGGCACAATCGCATAATACCCGCGCTTTTTGTCGTCTTCCGCAACTAAATCAGCGGCCAACAATGGCTTGAGGTGATGATAAACCTGCCCGGTGGTGTTGCAGCCGCAATGTTCCACCAGCTGCGCCACGGTTTTGGGCGCACGCAGCAAAGCAAGCAGCATATTCAGCCGGTCGTTGTTGCCAATGCAGGCAAGCACCCTTGCAGCAGCACCGCTTTCGATGAGCGCCAGCAGGTTGTCGGTGTCTGCTTCGCCTATCCAGTTCGACTGTCGCCCGCCCGACGAAAACACGCCCACGTAACTCACCGCACCCGTGCCGCCGTTGCTCATAGAGCGTTCGCAAAGCTCGCGCAACTGCTTAGGCAAATGCTTGGTGCTGGCTGCCATGCGCCGCATGTGGCTTTTAGGCAGCATTCTTACACCCTCCTCATTTTGCTGGGTTAGTTGGGCGATCATGCCTTTTAGTTCATCAATTTCTTTGCCGTAATCGCGTTCCATATGTGTGACCTCCTATTGTTATGTTTTTACGCGATTACATAATATCATAATTTCTTGTGCTTGTCAAGCGTTATTTTGCAATTTTTTTATAATTTGAAAGGAGCACCCCATGCCAGACCTCAACCTGCAAAACATCGACAAAGGCGAAACCTTCGACTTCGGCCGCACATCGGAGAATTACGCGAAGTTCCGCGACATTTACCCGCCGTCTTTTTATGCCAAGTTGCGCAAGCTGGGCATTGGCTTGCCTGGGCAACATGTGCTCGACCTGGGCACGGGCACGGGTGTGCTGCCGCGAAACCTCGGCGGCGCGCGCTACACTGGCACGGACATTTCTCCCGAGCAAATTGCTATGGCGCAGCAGCTTTCGCAGGGCATGGACGTGGAATATCATATCACCCCGGCGGAGGAAATCGACTTTGCGGCAGGCACGTTTGATGCCGCCACCGCCGTGCAGTGTTTTCATTATATGGATAAAGCCAAGTTGCTGCCCAAGTTGCATCACGTGCTAAAAGCCAGCGGGCTATTCGCCATTTGCAGCATGATTTATCTGCCGCGCGAGTGCGAAATCTCACGTGGGAGTGAAGATATCATTCGCAAGTATAACCCCAGTTGGACCGGCGGCAATTTTGCGCGTAGACGACGTTTGCCCAAGCCAAAGTGGGTTAAGCCGTTGCTTCGCGTGCACAAGCGCGTGTTGTTCGGCGAGGATATTCTCTTCACGCGTGAAAGTTGGCATGGCCGCATGCTCACCTGCCGTGGCGTTGAGGCTTCGCTTTCGCCGCAAGACCTTGCAGCGTTCGATGAAGAACACCGGACGTATATGCAAACTTTGCCCGAAAGCTTCAGCGTGAAACATCAAATAGCACTATTCGTCTTAAGGAGAAAATCATGAACCGTTCTGCATTCATCGCCATCGTCGGCTGCCCCAACGTGGGCAAGTCGTCCATCCTCAATGCTCTGCTGGGCGAGAAAATCGCCATCGTTAGCCCCAAGCCGCAAACCACGCGCACGCGCATCATGGGCGTGATGACCGAGGGCGCACGCCAATTTGTCTTCACCGACACCCCCGGCATGCACCGCCCGCGTACCAAGCTCGGCGAGCACATGGCACGCGCCATTCGCGATGGCATGGACGGCGTGGACGCCTGCTTGCTGGTGACCGAGGCCGTGGGCAACGGTCTGCGCGAGCAAGAAGAAAAACTGCTTGCAGACTTCAAGCGGCAGGGTATGCCTGTGATATTGGCGCTGAACAAGATTGATCTGCTGAAATCCCGCGAGGATTTAGCGGAGCGCATTGCGCAGTTTAGCGCGGAGTGTGATTTTGCTGCGGTTGTGCCATGCAGTGCAACCAGCGGCAAAAACATGCCTGTGCTGCGCGAGGAACTACACACGCTTTTTGACGTGTTGCCGCTTGATGAAGGCTTTTTCTTCCCTGAAGATACCCTGACCGACCAGCCCGAGCGTGTGCTTGCGGCAGAACTGCTGCGCGAACAACTGTTGCGCAATTTGGAGCAGGAGATTCCGCATGGCACGGCAGTGGTGATTGAAAAAATGCGCATGCGTGAGGGGCGCGAAGACTTGATGGACATCGAAGCCACGATTTTTTGCGAGCGCGAAACGCACAAAGGCATGATCATTGGCAAGCAGGGTGCGATGCTGAAGAAGATTTCGACCTCGGCGCGGCATTCGCTTGAGCGCTTTTTGGATTGCAAAGTCAACCTGCAATGTTGGGTGAAGGTGAAGGAAGATTGGCGCAATCGCGAGGGGCTCATTCGCAATTTTGGGCTGGATACCTGAGGATTTGTTGATATCAAAGGCATGCGGGGAGTAATACTCCCCGCCTAAAACGAGTCACCTGTGGGGCGTGCGTAATACGCCCGCGTGTTCTCGGCGAGTGGGTGCGCGTATCACGCGCACCCTGCTACATATACGTTTTAGGCGGCGTGTATTACGCGCCGCAGCACAACCCCACGCAACACTCGCAGGGCGGTGCACATAGAATAAGGAGGGCCCATGTCATCAATACAAGACCGCGTACGCGCACGTTACAGCAACCCTGCACGGGAAGAAGCTCGCCGCAATTCGCGCGCGCAATCCATGGAGTTTCGTCACACCAAGCTGGTGCTTGACCCGCACATCACGCCCGAAAGCCGCGTGGTGGAGTTCGGCTGCGCCACAGGGGTTTATGCCGCGCATTGGCACGACAAATGCGCGCATTACTTGGGTGTTGATCTTTCGCAAGAACACGTGGATTTCTTCAACGCAAAGGGCTTGAGCAACGCCAATGCGCAGCTCGGCGACGCAACCGCTTGCCCCGAATTTGCCGACAACTCGTTTGATGTTGTGCTGTGCCTGGGGCCGATGTATCACTTGGACAAAGAGGACCGCCTGGTTGCCATGCGGGAAATGACACGCATCTGCAAACCTGGCGGTATTGCCGCGTTTGCCTATATCCCCAACGCTGGCGTGCTGATGTCGGCAATCACCAATCGCTGGGGATTCAAGGAAATACCCCGCCGCAAGCGCAAGCATGGCACGCTTTATCCCAACCGAAAAGGCAACATTGCTTTGCTGGCTGGTGTTAGCGACACTGACAACCCGTTTTTCTTCGCCATGCCCGAAGAAATGGAAGCGCTTGCTGTGCAGTGCAACTTGAGCATTGTGCAAAACGCGGGCGTGGACATCAAACTGAACGAAAAGCAAATCAATCACATGGACGAAGAACAATATGCCTGCTGGCTGGAATGTGCGGAATATATGCTGCAATTTCCGTCGTGCACGGGCATGGCCAACCATGCGCTGTTGATTTGCCGTAAGGCGTGATGAGATTGTTTGCCGTGAAGAGGTGCGGGGAGTGATACTCCCCGCCTAAAACGAATCACCTGCGGGGCGTGCGTAATACGCCCGCGTGTTCTCGGCGAGTGAGTGCGCGTATCACGCGCACCCTGCTACATATACGTTTTAGGCGGCGTGTATTACACGCCGCAGCACAACCCACGCAGCCAACGCACGTGACTTCCAGCGCCTTTGGCGCAATCACGCGTAGGGGCGAGCTTTGCTCGCCCGCAGAAATACAGTATTAACACAAAGGAGACACTATGATTACTTACAAGCAAATGGACGAAAGCTGCTTTGCGCTGTATGACCAAGTGCCGCAACGGTTGATGGTGTGCAGCGTGTATCAGCTCGAAAGACCAAACCGCGGCTTGGGCGGCATTCTCCTCGTAGAAACGCCAGTGGAGCAACCCTATCTCAAAGACTTTTGCATTGGCGAAGACGCAAATGTCGCTCGCTGGAAACGCTGGGATTTGACCAACTGGGTATATTTTATCGCATTTGACGGAGACAAACCAGTGGGTGCAGCAACCATCGCAAGCCGCACCGAGGGCGTGAATATGCTGGAAGGCCGCGACGACCTTGCTGTGCTGTGGGATTTACGCGTGCACGATGACTACAAGCAACAGGGCATTGGGCAAGTGTTATGGGATATGGCAAAAGAATGGTCACGTGCACAAGGTCTTGCGCAACTGAAAGTGGAGTGCCAAAACAACAATGTGCCTGCTGTAAAGTTCTACCACAAGCAGGGTGGCACGCTGGGCAAAATCGATGAATATGCCTACTACAACGAACCGCAATGGCGGCATGAAACACAGCTAATTTGGTATCTGAACTTATAATTTTTTGCCCCCTACACATAATAACAAAAACGATGTGAGGGGGAAATCACGTGGCCAATCAACAACCCAACAACGCCGCCCAAGCTTGGGCAAGCTTTGCCGCAACCGGCAGCGTCACCGACTATCTGCGCTATCGTGCGCTGGAAAACCGAGCCGATCAACCATCAGGGGTAACAAATGCAAACACAAGCGCTCACCTTGCGGGCCAGCCCGCTAAAAGAAAACGACCGCCTGATCACGGTGCTCACTGAGCAGCACGGACTCATGCGGGCATTTGCCAACGGTGCACGCCGCCCAAAGAGCCCGCTGCACGCCGCCACGCAGCCATTTGCCTATGGGCAAATGCAGCTGACCACGCGGCGTGATACATACACCGTGCGCGAAGCACAGGCCGAGGGCGTGTTTTTTGCAGGCCTAGCGGCGGATATCACTCGGCTTGCGCTGGCGAATTACTTCGCGGCGTTGTGCATTGAGTTCTGCCCGCAGCAAGAGCCCGCACCCGAGCAATTGCGTCTGTTGATGAACGCGCTGTATTATCTGTGCGAGGGCACGCGGCCGCAGCTTTTGCTGAAGGCAATTGTGGAGTTGCGTCTGCTTTGCCTTGCGGGTTATGCGCCTGATGTGCCAAACCCAGTTATACGCCATGTGTGTGATATGCCTTTGGCGCGATCTTTCAAGCTTGCGTTGCCCGAGGATGACTTGCGTCGGCTGGCCAAGTTTTCGGGGGATTATGCGGCGAAGATGGCTGGGCGGTGGTTTGAGGAGCTTGCTTATTATGAGGGGTTGTGATTTCACTCGACCTGTAGGGGCGGCAATCATGCCGCCCGAAACCATAAAAATATGTGCGTTGTTTCAACCCCGGGCGGCGTAATCGCCGCCCCTACATTCCCTGAGAAAGGAAAACTTCATGCGAATCGAAATCCTCACTCTCTTCCCCGCCATGTGCGACGCCGTGCTGAGCGAAAGCATCATCGGCCGCGCCCGCTCGCTAGATCTCGTGCACATCGGCACCCGCAACATACGCGACTACACCGCCGACAAACACCGTCGCACCGACGACTCACCCTTCGGCGGCGGCCTGGGCATGGTCATGCAGTGCCAGCCCATCGCCGACTGCTTTCGCGCCCTGTGCGACGACTGGGGCTGCCGCCCGCATTTTATCTATATGACCCCGCAAGGCAAGCCGCTCACCCAGCAGCGGGTGAAAGAGCTCGCTCAACTGCCGGCTATCGCTATGCTTTGCGGGCACTATGAAGGCGTGGACGAGCGCGTGATCGAAGTGCTAGTGGACGAAGAAATCTCCGTGGGAGATTACGTGCTCACCGGCGGCGAGCTGCCCGCGCTGGTGCTGACAGACGCCATCACTCGCCTGCAACCGGGTGTGCTCAAGGCGGACGCGGCGTTCATTGGCGAAAGCCACTGGGATGGTCTGCTGGAGCAGCCGCACTATACTCGCCCTGCCGTGTGGGAGGGCCGTGCCGTGCCCGATGTGCTGCTCAGCGGCAATCACGCCCTGCAAGAAAAGTGGCGACGCGAGCAACAACTTGAGCGCACACAGCGCAAGCGGCCGGACTTGCTGGGGTGACGTTCTTGTTCTTTTTGAAAAAAAGAACCCAAAAACTTTAGTCGCTTCGCGAATGATTTTATGGGCTGTGTAGGTGTTGCCAAGGCCTCCCCCATCGGGGGAGGAAAGCGCGTCGCAGACGTGCAGGTGGGGGTTGCACAAAAAACTTCAGCCATATCAAATCACACGCACTCAACACTATGAATGCGTGTAACTTTTTTTATTTTTCCTCTTGACTCTGCCGTTGGGGAAGCGTGTATACTAGGTTTAACACACATAAAGGAGGCTTCCCATGAACGAGTTAATCAAAATCACAGACATGACCGGCAAGTACGAAATTTCCGCACGCACGCTGCGCTATTACGAGGACATGGGGCTGCTTGCCAGCACCCGCAGCGACGACTACGCCTATCGCTTATACGACGATGCTGCCGTGCAGCGGCTGGAGCAAATCTTAATTCTGCGCAAGCTCAACATCAGCATCAAAAATATTCAACGCATTTTTACCTCTCCTGGTTCTGAGGCTGTGCTAGAAGTGCTGAACCAAAAAGTTGACGATATTGATGATGAAGTAGCCCTGCTGCATGAACTGAAAGAAGTTGTGCTGGCGTTCATCGAGCAAATCAAAGCTGCGGATTTCAGCCGCGACAGCGATGTGAAGCTGCTGTATGAAAAAGCGCAAGATATTGAAACACAGCTGAGTGAAGTGACAGACAAATTTTCTCAGAAAGAGAACATCGTGCAGAAATATCCGCATTTTTCCGTTGGCTTGGGCGGCTTTGAAAGCGATGAGCAAACCCGCGAAGTCTTCGCTCTTTATCAAGAAGCCTTCGGCGCGGTGAAAACGTGGGAAGACCTGCCCTATGGTTCACCACCTGGCAACCTGCACATTGGCATGGAAATCAACGGCTTTGGGTTCATAATCACAACACAAGGTGATCAGGGACTTATACCATACGGTGCGGTTAGTTTTAACATGCATTTCAGTGACGAAGAAAGCTGGCGCAAAGCCTATGATACGCTGACGCGGGAGGGTTCGAATTATTCGACGCAATCGTGGCCGCATGCGCCAATCAGCGGAATGGTGAAAGATAAGTTCGGCATAGGTTGGTGGCTACACACTTAATAAAACACACACGCACTCACAACGATGAATGCGTGTTTCTTTTTATTTCGCCGCATTAAATTCACTGGCCAGCAAGCCATATAACACTTCATCCCAAAAGCGCCCTTGATGAAACACCTGCTCGCGTCGCGTGCCTTCTTTGGTGAAGCCCAGCTGCTCAAACAGCTTGATGTTCACTGCATCTTCGGCGATGAATCCCGTGTGGCAGCGATGTAAACGCAGCTCGTTGAAGGCATAGTCCAGCATCAGCCGTGCACCAGCCAGTGCGCAGTTCTCTTCGGTGCTGCCAAAGAATAAACCAAACGTACCGTTGCGTTGATCAATGCCGTGCAAATTGCCGCCGCCGATGTACTCACCTTCAGGCGTTTCAAATGCCAAACAAATGCGGGTTTCGCTGTCCCAGTTTTCGTTGATGTACTTTTCCCAGCCCTCTTGGCGCAGCTTTTCGTCCATGGGCAGTTCTTGCTCATAGTCAGTGAAAAAGCGCCACGGACTGTCATACATATCAAACTTGTGCAGCTTCCAATCTTCGGGCCGCGAGCGGCGCACACGCACCAGTTCGTTTTGCCAATAGTATTGATCATAGTTAATTTCGTTCATCGTGTTTCCTCCTGATGGATAGAGTATTTTGCGCAGTGCGTCGTCCGAAAGAAAATAGCTTTCGCTCAGGGTATCCATGGCTGTGCCGAGCTTGTGTGCCTTGCGAATTTCCGCGTTGCGCCGGGCATACATCGCTTTTGCGCCTGTGCCCTCGCCCCAAGCCTTGCGCTGCGCCGCCGGAATATACAGCAACTCACCGGCGGCATACTTTTGCAGTTCCTGCAGCAACTGCGTGGGCAAGCGTTCGGCCGCTTTGTGATATTTCATGGCGGTGCTCCTTTCGTGTCGTGGGGTTGTTCTTATTATACACCAAAGACAACGACCATGCAAGAGAAAGAATTTTTTAAGACGCATAAAAAAGCGGGCGGAATGCTTATCCGCCCTACTTGTTATTCCGCCCAACGTTTGAGTGAAGTGAATACTTCGCGCATGTTCGCGCGTGCTTCATCGTCATCTTTGCAGCCCTCGCGCCAAAATTGCAGGTTACCCTCAACAAACTCCTCCAAGGTTGGCTTCCACGTGAAATCACCCTCTTGATAGCAGTAACAGCAATAATCCACGCTGGGTTTTCCGTCGGCTTCGCGGCCAAACTCTTTCTTCTTTTTCATGGGCATGTAGCAGCTTTGGCAATGTTGCGGGGTTTTCATGGCTCGTATCCTCCTGTGATTTCAATTTCGTTGTTGTCGGGGTCGTATACGTTGAAATACCAATAGTCTGTGTGCGCGTTGCGAATGTCCGTCACTTCGCCAATATGCAAGCTTTTCACGCGTTGGTGTTCGCAACGCAAGCAGTCTATCCAAAAATTCAACACAAATTTATGGTCGTTGTGGCCAGTGGTGTCGAGGATCGTCGTGTTGTGCCCGGGCAAATTAGACTCATTCATGATAGAGATATTTTGGTTATCGAAGTAAAATTCCGCAAACACGCCCGGATTGATTGACGAAACACGCATGCATAGAAATTTCTCGTAAAAATCGATGGATTTCTGAAAATTCTTCACGATGAGATAAACCGAGCCAAGATGCAGCACATTCTGGTTTGGTCTGCTGAAGGTATTTTCTTTTTCCAGCAGCAGTTCGTCCGTTGTCACGCTGAATAAGCGACTGACGGCCACCACTTTGTCCAGTTCCGGCAATGCCTGCCCAAGCTCCCAGCGCGAAACCGACTGCCGCGTCACGCCCAGCTTGTCCGCTAATGCTTCCTGAGATAAACCGTTTTTTACGCGATGTTCTTGAATTTTTTCACCAATATTCATAGATGTGCACCTCCTATCTGTACTAAGTATAACGGATAACTCCGCACAAGTCAACCAAGCAGGCTTGGAAATTTGTCACGCAGTGATTGCCACCATTCGCCATCTCTGCCAAGCCAGCATATGCTGTTAATAAAAAAGGAGGGATCGCTCTGAATGCACTAAAAGAAAGTTTGGCTTGCCTGCTGCAAGTAAAAACCATCATTACCCTGATGATTATCGTGGTGTTTTGCTACAAAACACTCGCAAACGTCGATATCACCAGCGAATTTGTGATGATCGCATCATCCATTATCACCTATTACTTTGCCAAAGACTATATGTCTAACGACACCGAAAGGCTATAAATATGAACCTGAAAAAACTTATTCTCACCGAAAATGCCTGCTTTAAAACCGGGCAAACCATCACCCCAAAAGGCATCATGGTGCACTCCACCGGTGCCAACAACCCCAAGCTCAGCCGTTATGTTGGTCCAGATGACGGCCTGCTGGGCAAGAACCCCAACAACAACCACTGGAACACCGCTCGCCCCGACGGCCGTGAAATCTGTCCGCATGCGTTCATCGGCAAGCTGGCTGATGGCACGGTGGCCACCTATCAAACACTGCCGTGGAATCACCGCGGCTGGCATGCGGCCAGCGGCAACAAAGGCAGTGCCAACAGCACGCACATCGGCTTTGAAATTTGCGAAGACGGCCTAGCTGATGCCAATTATTTCAACGCTGTGTATCGTGAATCCGCGGAGCTGTGCGCGATGCTGTGCACGGTTTATAAGCTCGACCCCATGGCCGCTGGCGTGATTATCGGGCACTATGAGGGGCACAAGCTGGGCGTTGCCAGCAACCACGCCGACCCTGGGCATTGGTTCCCCCGCCACGGCAAAACGATGGATGATTTCCGCAAGCTGGTGAAGCAACTGCTAGACGGTACCCCTAATCCTGTGCCGCCGCCGCCGCCAGTCACAACTGTGCCGCCCACTACGCCGCAAACGCTCTATCGCGTGCAGGTGGGGGCGTATAGCTCTAAGGCCAATGCAGATGCCGCACTAGCGCGTGCCAAAGCATTAGGCTTTAAGGATGCGTTTATTTTCACACAGTGAAGCCCCCAAAAAAACACCCCTGTACTGGAGGGGTGTTTTATATTGATGATCGTGTTTTTTTATCAGCAACACATCCAAAGCCAGCCGAAGAATACCCAGCGCAAGGTGAATTGTAGCCAATTCGGCAGGCGAGCCCACCATGCATTCAAATGCGCTAGGGAGCAAATATTCACATTGTTGCCCGGGCGCGCGGTAATGTTCCCCGCATCGTCAATGAAATAAGAGCCGTGCCATGGTGTGATGGGCGTTGCGTCACCGCTGCTTTCGCAAACATGCACAAATAGCAGGTAACGATTGCCGACCTCTAACCAGGTGTCGCGGGGCGGGTCAATGGACATTAGTTCCCAGTCATCTACATCATAGTCCGGGCTTTCATAGCCGCCGTGTAGCACCTGCAACACATCACCCACCTGTGCATTGCCAGCGATGACTTGCTCCACTTGCACAAACACCACCATGTAACCGCGAGCATAGCGCATGCCATTCCATTCTTCAATCTCTATGCGCGCTTCAGCATCCACGGCCGTGCCAACCACCACAAGATTAGACCAGCCGAATAAATCATCTATGCTTTCGGGCATGCGGAACCAGCAGGCCGCAACAGGCATGGCAAACACACCTGCCAGCATCAACACTGCCAACGCAACGCTAAGTATTTTCTTCATCTAAAGTGACCCCCTTAATGTTTAGGTGCAAATATCATATATCATGTTGTATATTCTGTCAAGCCCTTTTGGGCAAAAAGTTAAAGTTTGTGCAACTTGACGAAAAATCCCCCTGCCATATTAACAGGGGGACGTTGTTTTGGCTATTTGCAGCAGTCTGTGCTGCAGCAGTTGGGGCACTCGCAATGCGTTTCGCCTGTGCAAAGGCAAGGGTCGCAAGTGCAATTTTCGCAGGTGCACAGCGGATTGGTGCAGGTGCGTTCGTTCATGTGGCAGTCTCCTTTCCGGCATGATTAATGCAATGCGGACAGCTGCAGTTCGGCCCGCAATGGCAAGCTTTGCTTAGCGCGGCGGTGAAAAACGCTTCACATTCACGCACGGCATTGTGTTTAAGTGCATAGTAGGTGCACTTTCCACAGCGTCGCGCATGCACGAGGCCGCAATCTACGAGGATTTTCATGTGATGCGACAGCGTGGTTTGGTGAATATCCAGCTGCTTGAGGATGTCGCAAGCGCAAAGCTCGCAGCACGAAAGCAGCGCGAACACCGCCAGTCGATTAGGGTCAGATAAGGCCTTGAATTTATCGCTCATTTCCCCTCCTATGGATAATCATCCATGTGTTGTGCTGCTATTATACCACACAAATTGATGATTGTCAATATGTTTTTTGAAAAAATTTCACCCCTTTTCCCCGGCGTGAATAAGATGAAATAGCACCATATTACGGAAAGGAGAACGACCATGCGCGGATACTCGCGGCTGCCGTGCGGCAGGAATTTGTTGGCGGCTGCGTTTTTTGCAGGCCTGGCGTTAGCATTGCTGTTGCCGTGGCTTGCAGTTGTGTTGTTGTGCATGGCGGTCGCCGCCACTGTGTTGCTATTTTTGCGTATGAACCGTTAACTGAACAAAGGAGGTATCCATGAAGGTTGTTGTTGTGCGCAGTCCCAAAGCCTTGAGCGGGATTTTACGGCTGTTGTTCAAAATCAAAAAGGACGAAGAATAGTACATAAACTAAGCACCCCCTTCGGGGGTGCTTATATTTTATCCGCGTTTTGATTTTCCTATACCATAGCCACCGCCGAAACCAAGTCCGCTACCAAATAACAAAGTCAAGACAGGAATCAAAATATCTGGTTGTTCTCTGAATACAAGCACGACAAAACCAAGGATTACAAGTGCAAAGACAGCTAAAATTATCGTCAACCAAAATTTACGCAAATCTTTTTTATCATCATTCTTGATTGTTTGCGTAATATGCTCGGGCGTAAGGTGTTTGACAAGAGGATGTTCCGCAGTCTCTGACCTCATCATAAAATGCATCGCCTGTTGCGTAAATTGATGAAATTCCATTGGCATGCCATCAATTTCTTCTGGCGTTTTATCGTTTTCAGTGTTTTCCTTTGAAAGCAATTCATTCTCATTCATCCGCGGAATCCCTCGCTGTCTTAATGTGCTTTTCATACATCATAGCTACCGCCAGCGCAGCCAAATATCTTTGCTGCAACTCCAGTCTGTTGTTTTCCTGTTGCAATGCTCGTAGTACCAACTCGTTTTCGCTAAGTTCTTCGCCCTGCAATCTTGCTTCCATTTTCACTTGAAGTAATTCCAGTGGCGCAATAATATTTTGCCAAGCTTTTGCGGCAACTGTTTGGCGGGCAACATTCATCGTCAATGTATCTGTGCTCATTGGTTGCCTCCTTTTTTTCATTTACATATCACCTCTAGGCATACTATGCGCATAGTTGCACGATAATATCCCTAGGATGTCTTATCATAACATATTTTTGAATATTTGTCAAGCTAAAAATTACTCACACGCCCACCACAAGCACGTCGCCTGCGTCTTCGCTCAGCGCAACTTGGCTCAGCCCGCCGTCCACCGCCTGCACAATTTGCGCGGTAATGGGATCCTCCACACGGCGGCGCAGTGCATTGCGCAGGTCACGCGCACCGCGGCTGCCTTGGGCGGCTTGTTCGGCAATCACCCGCACGGCTTGCTCGCTCCATGTGAACACAATGCCTTTTTCCAGCAGCGACTCGCGTAATTCTTCCAGATGCAGCAGCGCGATTTTTACGAAGTCCTCCGCGTTCAAGTCACGGAAGTAGATGATTTCATCCACACGACCCAAAAATTCTGGCCGCAAGAAGTCTTTCAAAGCTTTTTGTGCGCGGTCTTGCGTGAAGGCAGCTTTGGTTTGTCCAAAGCCCAGCGCGGCATCGCGGCGTTCGCTGCCGGCGTTGCTGGTCATGATAATCACCGTGCTGGCAAAGTCCACATCGCGGCCTTGCGCATCGTGAATGCGGCCTTCGTCGAGAATTTGCAGCAAGATGTTCATAACATCGGGGTGTGCTTTTTCAATTTCGTCAAACAGCACAATGCTGTAGGGTCGGCGACGCACTTTCTCGGTTAACTGCCCGGCGTCGTCATAGCCCACATAACCCGGCGGCGAGCCAATGATGCGTGACACCGCGTGTTTTTCCATGAACTCGCTCATATCTAGGCGAATGAGTGCATCGGGTTTGTCGAACAATTCGGCGGCCAAGCGTTTGACCAGCTCGGTTTTGCCCACGCCGGTGGGACCAACAAAGATAAACGAGGCTGGGCGGCGTTGCGGGCTAATTTGCACGCGGCTGCGGCGAATGGCACAGGCCACGGCTGCCACGGCTTCGTCCTGCCCAATAATGTGTGCTTGCAGGGCTTCTTCCATGCCGCACAGACGGCGCATGTCGCTTTCGATGATTTTCTGCGCTGGCACGCCTGTCCACAATTGAATGACCCGCGCTAAATCATCTTCCGTCACTAGGTTATCCTCAGCTTGCTCTTTCATGGCAGCCACACGCGCTTCTTCACGGATGGCCTCACTGCGGATTTCGCTGATTTTCTCATAGTCAGGTTCGGGTTGGTCCATGAGTTTCTGCTGTTGCTCCAGCAGCTTTTGAATATGCCGCCGCGTGCGTTCGCAGTCATCAATGGCTTTGTTGCGCAGGTTAGCGCAGGTGCAGGCTTCGTCCAGCAAATCAATGGCTTTGTCGGGCAAAAAGCGGTCGCTGATATATCGTTCGCTGAGCACCACGGCTTTGCGAATGATGCTGTCGCCAACTTTTACGCGGTGAAAATCTTCGTAATAGCTCTTCACGCCTGCCAGCATGCGCACGGTGTCTTCAATGGAGGGTTCCTCCACCTTCACCGGCTGCAAGCGGCGCTCAAGCGCGCTATCTTTTTCAATGTATTTACGATATTCGGTGAACGTAGTCGCACCGATAATTTGCACTTCGCCGCGCGACAATGCAGGCTTGAGGATGTTCGCGGCGTTCATGGCTCCTTCAGCATCGCCCGCGCCCACCAAGGTGTGCACTTCGTCGATAAACAAGATGATGTTGCCTGCGGTTTTCACTTCTTCAATCAGGCCTTTGATGCGTGCCTCGAACTGCCCGCGGTATTGCGTGCCGGCAACCATGGAAGTCATATCCAGCAATTGAATTTCTTTGTCAATCAGGCGCATGGGAACTTCGCCGGCGGCAATGCGCTGTGCAAGCCCCTCAGCGATGGCAGTTTTGCCCACACCGGGTTCGCCGATGAGACAGGGATTATTCTTGCTGCGGCGGCACAGAATTTGCATGCTGCGGGCAATTTCATCGTCACGGCCAATCACGCGGTCAAGCTTGCCATCGCGGGCACGTGCGGTTAAGTCTGTGCAAAACTGCGACAGATAGCGGCGGGATTTATCCACATTTTTCTTGCCTTTGCGCTGCTTGCTTGCACCCACACTCACCGGCTCACGCCCCACAGGTTTAATCACAGGCGACTCGTCCGCGTCATCGTCTCGTGCAGGCAAGGCACCAAACTCGCCCGGCATGGCAGTCACTCCCGGCATCGCACCCAGCATCTCGTGGAAGGCATTATCATCTTCCAGCAGCTCTTCCAAGGCCTCGCCGTCTTCTTCATAACCCATGCTGTGCAACAGCGATTTAATCGGGCCAATGTTCAACTGCAACGCGCAGCGCACGCACAGTGCCTTTTGCACTTGACGTGTGCCTTCGATTTGGTTAACAAACAGCATTGCCGGTTGTTCCCGGCAGCGCGTGCAGGTGGGTTGTGGCATTTTACTCATTCCTTCTAAGTCTTAATTTTCTTCCTTAACTTCCTCTGCTTGTTTCGCATCCTTAACAAATTTGCGATAGGTATCAGGGATATAGCTCAAGAAGGCTACGATGGTCAACACCAGGGTAATCACCGCCAGCACATTGGCTGCCATTTCCGGCATGGCAAGACCATCAAAATGGTAGGCTAAAATGCCGATTTCGGGTGCGGCCAAGATGAACAAGCTCATCACCACATAGAACACCACGGTGGCCAACTTGCCCCAAAACTCTGCAGCAGCGGGACGTTTTTTCAGTATCAGCATCGTCAGCGCAAACAGCAGCATGAAAATTTCTTTGGCAATGTAGCCCACAAACACCCAAGCCACAAAGGTGGCCCATTGCTGTTCGGTTTCCGAAAGTGCCACAAACATCATGGCGCAAAGGGCCATTTGTGTCAGCTTGTCGGCCACGGGATCAAGCATTTTGCCGCTTTCGGTCACTTGACCGAACTTGCGGGCAAAATAACCGTCAAGCTTGTCGGTAATGCCCGACAAAATCACGATAATCAACGCTGCCACACGGTATTGCTGCACCAAGAATGTCCAGATGATCAGCGGAATCATCAAAATACGGATGATGGAGATGATGTTTGGGATGGTGAAAAATTTCTTCATGTCAGTTCTCCTCGTGATTTTATGTTCGCGGGCAGTTAAGCCCAGCTTAGCCACGACACAACAATTGAGCTGTCTACTTGTTGCACAAACGCGCCATCCTGGTTGGCAAGTGCTGCGATCAATTGCACCAACAACACCGCAATGGCCACCAATAATGCGCCTTTGAGCAAGCCTGCAACTCCACCCAGCACACCGTCGAACTGGCGAATCACCGGCAACTTGCGCACTTTGGCCAGCTTGTGCACCACCAGACGGCAGATGAGCATGAGTGCAACGAACCCCAGCAGGGTCAACACAAACTGAAACACCGCAACACCCACAGGTGCAATCACGCTTTGTTCCAGTGCATAGGCCGCGGATTGCGCATCAAAAGGTTGTGTGGCAGCGTTGTCTAGCAGATATTCCTGCGTCACCCCGCCAGTGCGCTGTGCCAATTGCAAGAAAAAATTGGGGATGCTCACCAACAGCTGCTGTGCGCTTTGCACGGCATCGTTTTGCATCACCGGGTCGAGATTCGCGGCGATGGCGTTGCGAATAGGCGGTGCAGCAATGGCATTGTATAGTGGCTGTGCCAACATACTACCCAACATGCGCGCCAGCACAAAGCTCACCACCCACGCAGCCACGCGCAGCGTGGTAACAATCAGCCCGCGCTTAGCAGACCATAATACCACCGCCACAAATAGCACAAACAATGCGATATCTAGCAGCACGCAACCACCCCTTTTGCATAATTAGATTTCATTATACCACATCTCGCTTGCCGAAACAATAGATAATTTGTAAAAACGCAAAAAAAGTTACCCACCGTCACATTTGCGCAACGGTGGGATTGTGTGTTATTGCATTGCACTTTGCCTGCTGTTGCTGATTTGCTGCTGCAAGCCAAGGCATCTTCACGTGTTATGAAGCACTTGAGTTTTGTGCTAGGTGTGTTAATCTTTATCACCAGTTTCCCAGCATGCTGGCAAAATCGGGTGGACAGGGAGGCGGTTGACAAATAAAGATATCTGGCGGTGGAACAAAGCAGGGCACTGGCTCCGGATAAGGCACGGGCTCCGGATAAGGCACGGGGCAGGGTTCCGGATAGGGCACCGGGCAAGGATCTGGATAAGGCACATGCACTGGGTGTTCAACTGGCACAGGTTGTGGCACGGGAACCGGCTGCGGCACAGGCACAGGTTGCGGAACAGGCACCGGCTGCGGCACGGGATAGGGCTGCGGAACAGGAATCAACTGCGGCTCGGCTTGCGGGGCAGGTTGGTTGCCCAGCATTGAACTCAACAGCAGCGTTTCCATCAGCGTTTGCATGGTGGAGTTGTTGTTGCTGGAATTGGTGTCGAGGTTCGCATTGGTATCGTTGTTGTTATTGTTGTTCACGGTGATGTCGGGCGGCGGCGGCGGTGGGGGCGGCAGCAGCACAGGCGGCGGCGGTGCTGGTGGAGTGATTTCAATGCAGACTTGAATGCAGGCACGGCGACGAATGCGGCGGCGCAGCGGAATTGCCATGTTTTGATATAGCCCGCTCGGGTCGCGAAAAAAGTACACTGCGGTTGTGGTCACCTCAATTTCGGCGCACAGCTCAAAGCAAAAATTGGGGCTGGGCGGACGGAACGATATGTAAAATTCATTGCAAATCTCAGGTGTGATGCGGTTGCCGCAGTGGTCAACCACATCAAAGGCCACGCTGGCACAGCAATTGCAGGGCGTCAGGGTGATTTCAACGCTGCCGCTGCCGCTTGCCGCCAAACGAAACGGTCCAACCAGCACACGACCGCAATGTTCGCGCAAATCATTCGGGCAGCCCACAAAGATGAGAAAAGCTTCATCGGTGTTTGTGGGTCGCCGACTTGTGTTGCAGCAGATGACGCGCCCAATCTGGCAACCAAACGGCACCATGGTTGAGCAGCAACTGGCCTGGCTGCCGCAGCATGACGAGCCGCCAGAGCTACAGCAACAGCTGCCCGAACCGCCGCTATCACCGCCGCAACCCGCGCCGCCTCCAGCTCCGCCACTGGCCGAGCAGTTGAGATTGCCGGTAGCATAGTCAACGGCCACATCCATCAGCCGGTTGTACGCAGCCATAAAGCAGGCGTGGTTGCCGGGCGGCAACACCGTGAAACCATTGCGTGTTATCTGTCCCAACAGCGTCCAAATGGCCAACTGAGAAATCGCATAGGCATCCCAGCCGCGACCACAGTCAATGCCGATCAGATTCCAAAAGCGTGCGGTGCCTTCGCTGTCGCCGTCGGGCGGCGCGGGTGCATTGGCAACAATAAAGGCCACTGCACGGTGTATCGTTGCCCCAACACCCGGCATGGCTTGTGACGCCGAGATATTTCCGATTGGACCATGCGGCGCAGGCACGCCGCGAATTAAGCAGTAGGCATAGCCGCGCGTGCCTTGGTATGAATACGGATAAAGCCACAGATTATGTTCATCGGTGTCGTAGCCGATTACGTTATCCACACCGGGGCCTACTTCGCCATAAAACGTCGCGTTAACGCCGCCGCCGGGCATCAGAATAGGGCTGATGCAATCCACCTGAGAATCAGAGGTCATCACGGCGTGTTCTTCTTCGCCAAGATACACGATGGGAAGCTGCTGTGCGGCAGCGGCAACGGGTTTCACCGCTTCAACAATCACCTGCCGAAACGCAGGGTCTTCTGCCAGCTGCGCGATGAAAGCCTGCCGGGATTTTTCGTCCATGCTTGCCAATGCGGTCAGTTCTTCCAAGGCGAACCCTCCCCTTGCTATAACATTAAGAACTCGTATTCACAACCAGAGTCATCGTCTTCGCGAATCTTTTTTCGCATTTCTGCGTTAAAAATCCGCACCTTACGTTAGTGCTGCACATTTTTGCCTTGAACTGCAAAAAAATCTCTCGCAAATTCAATGCCTCTTGCTGTGCATACGAGTTCTAATTATTCTATGATATGTGCGGGATAAGTTGTGGGTGCGAAACATGATTTCGCATTGACATCAACCTGCGCATGGTGTATAATAGGACATACTACAGCCAAAGGAGCACGTCTATGCCGAAGATCACCTTGCAGCGTCACCTTAACCGCTTTTGCACGTTCTATGCTGATGGCGACCCTCTCATTCCGAACGAGCTCTATCACATCACCATGCAACCTGCCAACACGAGCCAGGTAAAACTGCCCATGCCCAGCAAACGCAGTGGTTACACTTGCCAAGCAGCAACACGCGATGGCATTGTGTGGTTTGGTGCGAAAACAGGCCTCACGCGCTATGATCCCAATGCGCATGTTGAAGCTGACGTACTCATGTACTTCGGCGCACGACGGGATATTCCGCACAACGAAGTGCTTGCCCTGTTGCCCGTGCAGCCCATGGACGAAACTATCCACGAAAGCCTTTGGGTGCTGACCAAAGGCGGCGCAGCACGCATTGACATGAAATGGATGGATGCCGAGCAAAAGGCAAACCATCTGCTGCAAGAAACCTTGGATGTGGTTGACCGACGCGGCATGGTGACGCAACGCTGGCTGGCTAAACCGCGCGACATGAGCTCTGCGCTGCCCTATAACGAAAGCGACAACGACGGCTGCTTTGGTTGCAGCTTTGCCATCGGCGAGCTGATGCACTATGCCGTGCTCAAGCGTGAACTTGGCGCAGAACACCCCGAAACACAGCGTATCAAAAAAGTAGCCACACGCGCCAGCGAGGCCATGCTGCTGCTTACGTATATTCCCGCACGAGGTGATGGCTTTGTGGCACGCACCTATCTTGCGCCGCACGAACCCGTGCCCAACTTCAATTATTTCTTTCGGAAAATGCCCGATGGCACCGCGCAGATCGTGCCCACACCGACTGTGCATGACCGCGGGCTAGCTGGCAAAAGTGCGCCGCATGACGTGAGTTTGATACCCGACCGCTTGCGCAAGCTTTATCTGGACGAAGGCATTGGCGACCTCGGCATTGCTTATAAAGGCGACACCAGCAGCGATGAACTCACCTTGCACTTTGCGCATTTCTATTACCTGAACAAAATTCTCGGCGAAGATGACCTCGAACTGGCCGCACTGAGCCGTCAAGCCTGCATCAACGTGATGGAACACCTCATGCGCAACAACCGCGAAATGAGCGAGCCATGGGGGCCCACCACCTGGGGCAAATGGAGCCTGCGTTATTTCCAAAGTGACATTGGCTGGATTGATAGCTGCCTGAACAGCGCACAATATCTCATGTATCTGCGTGTGACCATGGACGTCGCCGGCGAGCAAGGCAAGTGGAAAGAAGAGTATGACCTGTGCATTTCGCAGGGTTATGCTGAACGCCCGCAACACCATGCCGAACGCTTTGAAATCATGGCGCAAGACGAAGGTGTTGATCTGCCTGAGTCGATAATGTATGGCGACCACATGCTGGCAGTCACTGCGTTTTGGCTGCTGTTGCTGCTTGAGCCGGATGAAGAGCTGCGTGCGAAGTTCACTGCTGGCTTCAAAAGCTGGCGCGGCAGCATTGGCCGCGAGCACAATCCGGGCTATGACCTGCCTTTCCATCTTGCTTGCCCGGATGAACCCATCGACTGGGCAAAGCTGGAGCATTGGTTCTATCGAAGCCCGCAAAGTCGTTTAGCTTCCAACGTCAGCCTGAGTGTGCGGCATGATATTCCCGTGCGGTTGTGGCGTGGCAGCAACCGTGACAGTAATTATAGCCTTGACCAAAGTGCCTACTTAGAGACCGGCTTTTTGCTGCCTGATGACGAGCGTTTCATCTCCAAATATGACCGCAATCCGCATCAGTTCCGCGATTGGGATGACGGCGAGGGGCAAGACTGCTTGGTGGAAAGCTGCTACGTCTACACCTTTCCCTACTGGTTTGGGCGGTATTATGACATGATTGGCGCGTGATTTTTCTGTTCTTTTTTGAAAAAAAGAACCAAAAAACTTTAGCTGCTTTGCGGTAGCTGATTAATGTTGGTTGAAGAACAAGCCCTTAGCTCCTTCCTTGGGAAGGAGCTGGCACGCCTCGGGCGTGTCTGAGGAAGGTTCGCGGAGCGACGCGACTTGCCTCTTTCTTCTTCACCGAGTTAACCCGCAACTTGTAGGGGCGGATATAAATCCCCCGGGCTATAAAAACATGGCAATTTAAGATTTCGGGCGGCAAAATTGCCGCCCCTACACAGGCTCACCATAAAAAACACAACCCCCGTCGTTGATGACAGGGGTTGTTCGTTTTGTAAAACTTATTTGAGTTCCACTTCTGCGCCTTCGGCTTCCAATTTTGCTTTGTAAGCTTCGGCGTCGTCTTTGCTGATTTTCTCTTTGATGGTGCTGGGTGCGCCGTCAACGAGTTTTTTCGCGTCAGCCAGACCCAGACCGGTCAGCTCGCGCACTGCTTTAATCACGGGGATTTTGTTGGCGCCAGCTTTGGTCAGCACCACATCGAACTCAGTTTGTTCTTCCGCAGCAGCGGCACCGCCGCCATCAGCAGGTGCGGCAACAGCAACAGCAGCAGCTGCGCTTACGCCATAGTGTTCTTCGATGGCCTTCACCGTTTCGGAAAGTTCAAGCACGGTCATGCTGTCGAGAATGTCAAGAATTTGTTTGGTTTTGTCAGACATGATAATTTCTCCTTGTAAAATGTAATGTTAAGGTTACGCTTCGGCAGGTGCCGGAGCTTCTTCTGCGGGGGCTTCGGTTGCAACTTCGGCAACCACTTCTGCGGCAGCTTCAACCGCATCGGCTGCGGCTTCAACCACTTCGCCGCTTTTGTCCACAATGGCTTGCAGGCCGCGTGCAAATGCCGCAATCGGCGCTTGGAATGCACAGCAAACTGTGGCCAGCAGCACATCGCGCGAGGGCAGTTTGGCAAGGGCATCAACGCGTGCAGCGTCAATCACTTTGCCATCCAGATAGCCGCTTTTGATTTTGAAGGTCTTGCTGGTTTGCGCATACTTAGCCAGAATGCGTGCAGCAGCGGTGTAATCTTCAACGCTAGTTGCCAGTGCAGTTGAACCTTTGAGGTGTTCTTCCATACCGTCCAGTTCAACCTCTTTGGCGGCCAGTTCCAACAGCGTGTTTTTCACCACGTGGTACTCAATGCCTGCAGCGCGCAAATCAGCACGCAGCTTGGTGTCGTCGGCCACGCTGATGCCTTTGTACTCTACCAGCACGCCCGTGACGGATCCACGCAGGGTTTCGGCCAAGGCGGACACGGCGGCCTTCTTTTGCTCCAGAATTTTGGGGCTTGGCATAGGCTTTCGTTCTCCTTTCGTCGTTAGTGCAAGGCACAAAAAATGCACCTTTCTGCCATGCAAAAAGACACACAATAATCATGTAATTACTTGTGCTCCTCCTCGGCGGGATTTACGCAGCACATGGCCGCCACCAGCTGTCTTCAGCAGAACAAAAAACATTATAGCACAGATTGAGCAGGTTGTCAAGCGTTTGCCAAAAAAAATTTGCGCAATTGCAAAAATGTCGCACAGCGCACATCTGTGCAACATTCGGCATAGTATACCTTATAATGTATAAAACAGGAGGATGACGAGTTTTTATGTATACTAACCCCGTGAATGAAAGCTATTTCCCCGGCAAGGTGATTGTTGCGTTGCGGCGCGAGTTCACCGGCCAAGCCATGCTCGCCGGCATTGACTTCACCAACGCCGAGGTGATTTATCGCCCCGAGCACAACGAAGAGGGCATTGCGCAAATCGTGCTGCTGCACCTGCGAAACAAAGATGAAATGGGCGTGCTTGCGGCCATCGACCGCCTTAACGCACATCCAGATGTTGTGTTTGCAGAGCCTGATTATGTAGAGTATCCACACGTGGTGCCCAACGACCCGCTGTTTCGCAATCTGTGGGGCATGACAGCTATCCGTGCGCCGCAAGCCTGGGACATCGCCACCGGCACGACCCAAGTGATCGTCGGTGTGCTCGACAGCGGCATTGAAAGCACCCATCCTGACTTGCGCGCCAACGTTGCCACCGGCACCGGTCAGTTTGATGGCCGCGACCAAGAAGGCCACGGCACGCACGTGGCAGGCACCATCGGTGCGCTGGGGAATAATCACCTGGGCGTGACGGGTGTGTGCTGGCGCGTTGGCTTGGCTAACTTCAAGCTGGGCAATCGCATGTTTGACCTAGCCACCGCTATCGCCGCCATTGATTTTTCGCGGCGTGCAGGTTTGCCGATTCTCAACAACAGCTGGGGCAGCCGTGGTTATTCCCGCGCGCTGCGGCTTGCCATTGCGCAATATGACGGCCTGTTTGTGGTTTCGGCAGGCAACAACGGCACAAACAACGATACCCAGCCCATGTATCCCGCATCATATGACAGCCCCAATATCATCTCCGTGGCATCTACCACGCAAAACGGCTCGCTGTCGGGCTTTTCAAACTTTGGTGTACGCAGCGTAGATATCGCAGCACCTGGTTCTGCCATCGTCAGCACCAACATCAATAACACCTATTCCTCCATGAACGGCACATCCATGGCTGCACCGCATGTGGCAGGCGTGGCTGCACTGGTCAAGGCCCACAAGCCAAGCCTCACCACAGCGAATCTCAAGCAAGTGCTCATGCGCAGTGCGCGGCGAGTGCCTGCGCTCAACGGCAGAGTAGCCAGCGGCGGCATCGTGGATGCACGCGCTGCGCTGGAAGCCGCGAACCAATGTGACTGCAATTGCAGATGCTAACCAAATTTCAGGGGCGGCGATGACGTCGCCCCTCTTGCATACCCCCGCCCACCATTGCATAAACATAATAAAAATGGAACATATGGAGGGGAATTATGCCATTCACCTTGCCGCCGCTGCCCTATGCCTACAACGCTCTTGAGCCATGCATTGATGCCCAAACCATGCAATTGCATCATGACCGCCACATGCAAACCTATGTCAACAATCTCAACGCCGCACTGGAAGCCTGCCCACAGCTGCAAAAATGCACCGTTAAGCAATTGCTGCTGCGCAGCCGCAACACCGCCATCTTGCGCAACGCAGGCGGTGTATATAACCATGAGTTCTACTTCCTCGGCATGACCCCGGGTGGCAGTGTGCCGAGCGGGCGGCTTGCCGCACAAATTCAGCGACAATATGGCAGCGCGGCAGCGTTTCAGGCACAGTTCAAAGCGCGGGCGTTGGATGTGTTCGGCTCAGGATACACCTGGCTGTGCTGCAACCGCCGCGGGCAGTTGTGCATCGTCAACACTTGCGGGCAAGATACGCCGCTATCGCAGGGGCTATGCCCCCTTGCCTGCATTGATGTGTGGGAACACGCCTATTATCTCAAGCACTTCAACGTGCGCGCAGATTATATTGATGCGTGGTTTAAGGTGGCGAATTTTGCGCGGGCCAGCGAGCTATATTGCCAACCCCCGAAACAACCTTCGCCTAACACTTGACAATCCTCTAAAAGTCGGTTATAATAGAATATATAGAGCAACCCAAAACACACCCGTCCTGCGAGTGTGTTTTTTTGTATGCCTTCAAATCGCTACAGCCCCAAAATAACATCCGCGCTCACGCTGTAAAACGCTGCTAGTTTAATGATGGTTTCGCGGTCAGGGTAGGTGCGGCCACATTCCCATTGGCTAACCGCAGTTTGGTGCACACGCAATTGCTGCGCCAGCTGTGCCTGCGTCAGCCCTTTTTGGCTGCGTAATCGCCGCAATATAGTTGCCATCGCAAAAGCTCCTTTGCAAAATTCTTTCTTCTATTATGAGTGTTGCTATTGATTTCGTCAAGTGAATATTTGTCACATGACGTGCCTTTTTGGCGAAAATTGAGAAAATTTGCAAAATAATACAAAAAACTGTTGACAAACTGTGCCATTAGTGCTAAGATAATAGTGCGGCTATTCTTCAGTGAGTCAAATCGCGAAAGCGAAAAGGAGGAGGATGTGTGATGAACGCACAAACCGTTGGCATTGGAGCCTGGCTGCTGCGCCGTGTGCAGCCACCTTCGATACATATGGAAAATATCGACACGCTGGACCAACAGGTCTTTGCGCAATGGCAGGCACAACAGCAGCGGCAATCCGACGCTAATCACGCCGCCTTGCTGGCTCTGCTTGGCGAGCTCTGGCAAGAAGAACTGACCGATTGCGAGCGTGCGGTGCTGCAAGGCTTGCTTCTTGCGGAAAAAACAGAGGCTGCCGTGGGACGCGAACTGGACTTGCATCACTCCAAAGTGGGGCGCATTCGCCGCTGTGCACAGGAAAAGCTGCAACGCGCACTGGGCTATGCGATGCGCTACGGCGAACTGGTGCAGCAACAAGAAGGGGAATAATTTTTTTGCAACAACATGTCCATCCAATGAGACGGGGAGAAAGGAAGAGAAGAATGACACAGCAAAGTTTGGCAAACATGGGCAAGCAGTACAAGGCAGAAGTGGACAACCTAGACAGCATGATAGAATCATGCAAGCAGCGCAAGATGTTCGCCATGCGCGGCGGCAACCACCAGGAGGCTACACGGCAAGAACGGCTGATCGAACTGCATATGCAGCAGCGTAATGATTTGCTGCGGCTTTCGGTTTGGCTGCGCAACTACTATGAAAAGGGCACCGAAGCATACCACATCACAAAGGAGGAAACATCGCATGAGAATCATCAGAGTTGTGCTGCGTGACGACGAAACCGTGCAGCAAGAGCAAGCCGCCACCTACATGGGAGAACATCGCGCCGTGCAGTTGCAGGTCACCTTGCCGCAACGCCTGCGCAGCGGTTTCGACTACTATACCCTCAGTTTTGATCCAATGGATAAGGGCAATCGCGTGCCCATCGGCAACATATATCCCGGCAGTGCGGGCATAGCCTACACCCAAAATGGCGTTATTTTCTGTGACCTGCCGCAGCTCATCACCAACGCCAGCTTTGTGCGTGTGCAGGTGGAGGCACACAGACAAGTGCAAGGACAGTGCGTAACGGTTGCAAAATCCGCCAGTTTTGTGCTGGAATTCGAGCAAGGCATTGCCGGCCAAGGCGAAACCCTGCATACCTTTGCGCTGGGTCATATCAACCAGCTCATGGCGCAGCTAGACTCTGCCCGTGGAATCTTTGATGACATTGACAACCTAGTCATTCCACCCGGACCCCAAGGCCCTCAAGGTCCTCAAGGGCCAGTTGGCCCAACCGGACCGACCGGCGGCACTTCAATTGATGTGCCGAACACGAACCTCAACGAAGTTCGCGCAGAGGGCATTTATCGCGTTGCAGTTGCCACAACGAATGCGCCGGTGGCAACAACGGGTTCAGCTGGCAATAGTGCGATTTTGATTTACTATGCCTCAACCGTGAACCGTGGCACACAGCTTTTTTATCACAACAACGGCCGCATTTTTTCACGCGCTTGGCACAATACGTCATGGACAACCTGGCGCGAAATTCCAACCGCAGCCATTGGTGGTGGCGTGGAATGGATCACGCCGCATAGAATTACATTCCCCGGCAACTATTTTGACCGAGACAACCTCACTCGCCTTTCACGGGATCCTTTTGGTATGGTCTATCTGCATTTATCCGTGATGCGCGGAACGCCAGAAGCACCGGAGCTTTTCCCAAACAGCGGCAACGCGTTCACTGTTGCAACACTGCCAGAGGGGTTTAGGCCGCACACGCAAATGGTGTTTGCAGGCGCTTACCTCAATCGCACATCAGTCACCGCATCGGGGACTATATTGAATCCGAGCATACCGGTGCGCATCACAATGGCCGGCGCGATTCAAATTATGCCCACAGCCACGGCAAATGCGCGTGCTTTTGATTTATGCATCGCTTATCGCGTGTAATTGCACAGCGGAAAATTCTGCATTGCGCTAATTGGATAAAAATCCCCATTGCTTGGCTGTTTATTGCCGAATAATGGGGGTTTGGTGTTTTCGTGCCCAAACATGCTCACTTTTCTTGGCGAAAGGGCTTGACTGTAGCGCGTTAACGGTGTATTGTAGTAAAGCGACCTGCAAAAGAAAGGACGATTATTTATGATTAATATAAAATACCGTAAACTAATCAGCTTATTTACCGCGATGTTGGCCTGCTTGCTTTTGGCAGCATGGCTAATGATTCCCGCTGCAGCACAACTTGATGTTAGCCAAACCAGCACTTGCGTGTGCGATTGCGACGAAGATTGCGATATCGACTGCGACGAAGACTATGATTGCGACTGCAGTGAAGATGCAGAAGTGCTAACAACAACAAACACGCGTGTTCGCGTCAGCGGCTTTTCACAGCTATATCAAGTTATGATGGCCAACGGTGCCGCACAAAACCCGCCCGTGTTTCAGTGGGGCGTGGGTAATACCGTGATGCCGGTTCGGTATCACAACAACACCTACTACATTGCATTGCCGGGCTCTGGCTTGTTCCTTGCCATCCAAGGCAACAGTCCCATCGACGGCTTTGACTTTGAACAAGGTTTCATTGTCTATCATGCAGAAGGCGTTTTCGGCTCACAGACCATTGGTGTAGACGAACTTCTTGACGACATGGTGGAATACATGGGCGATGATGATGTGGCATCGTGGAATGCCGTTAGTGCGGTTATCCCCGGTTGGCCGCGCATTGAAAGCTCCAGTGAAGAAACCAGCAGCACCATCGAAGTTGCTGAAGATAACGACGATGACAACGATGACGATGATGACAAAGATGTGCTGCCCGGCTTGCCGCAAACTGGTTTTGCGTTAACCCCAGGCGCAGTAGTTGCCGCATTGATTCTTTCCGCTGGTGCAGGCTACCTTGGCATTGCCTATGCCAAAAAGGTGAAAGAAGACAAAGCCGCAGCCTAACTTAGATTTTTTCATGTCCCATGTGGACTTCTCCTCCCCCCTTTATCCCCGCTGTTTCCCCTGACAGCGGGGGTTATCCTTTTTCCTGCTTCGCGTCATTCTAATAGTTTTGTATGGAGGATATGTTTGCGCTCGCTCACTTGGTTGATGCCAAGTGATTTTTTCTTGCATTCCTGCCGCAAATGTGCTACAATATAATTTGGGGGTATATATCATGACAGAACTATTCGCCATTTTAGCATTTATCGCAGCGGTGGGGGCACTGGTCGTGGCTGTGCTTATCCTGCAACACTTGCGCCGCAACAAAACGCAAGATAACACGCCCGTGCTCCTGCGTTACATCGGCGACGAATTTGCTCGCTCGCGGCAGGAAATCGGGCAGGGACAAGCCTTGCAGCGCAGCGAAATCGCCCGTCAAATGGAGGTGCTGCGCAACTCCAACGAGCAAAAGCTGGAGCAAATGCGCGCCACCGTGGACGAAAAACTGCAAACCACGCTTGAGCGTCGCCTAGCGGAATCATTCAAGTCCGTCAGTGAGCATCTCGACCATGTGCAGCGCGGCCTGGGTGAGATGAAAACCCTTGCCGCCGATGTCGGTGGTCTAAAAAAGGCACTGACCAATGTAAAGATTCGCGGCACATTTGGCGAAGTGCAGCTGGAACGCATTCTTGAGCAAATGCTGCATCCGGGGCAATATGAACGCAACGTGGCGGTGGTGCCTGATTCACAGCGGCGGGTAGACTTCGCGCTGCGCTTGCCCGAGGGCGTGTGGATGCCCATTGACTCGAAGTTCCCCACAGAGGATTATGAGCGGTTGATGGAAGGCATGGAGCTGGGCGACAAAGATATCATTGAGCTTGCGCGCCGCAATTTGGCCGCACGACTGCGTGGTTTTGCCAAGGATATTGCGGAAAAATACATCAATCCACCGCACACAACCAACTTCGCCATTTTGTTTTTGCCCACCGAGGGTCTATACGCCGAGGTAACGCAACACCCCGAACTGTTCGAGTCCTTGCAACGTGATTACGGCGTTGCGGTTACGGGTCCGTCAACGCTTTCTGCGTATCTCAACGCGTTGCAAATGGGCTTCAAAACCCTGGCGATTGAACAACGCTCGGTGGAGGTTTGGAAGGTGCTGGGTGCTGTGCGCACGGAGTTCGAAACCTTTGCCGTAGCACTCGACAGCGCACAGAAGAAAATTCGCGCGGCAGACAGCGAACTGGACAAACTCGTGGGCACTCGCACCAACGTAATGACCCGCAAGCTGCGCGAGGTGGAGCGCCTGCCCGAAAGTGAAATCGCGTTGTTGCTGGAGTAGGGCGTGTCTTTCAAACAAATTGATTTGCTCGCATGCCACCCTCAGTCCGCCCGAGGCGGCCAGCTCCCTCCCAAGGAGGGAGCTGAGGATTAAGAGGATAACGATATCGAAATTTTTGGCTGCAAGCCCACGCTCCCTCCCTGGGAGGGAGCTCCCCGAGTAGCGAGGGGTGAGGGTGGCAAACCCAAACCCCAAATAAAATTGCACTTAAGTACATATATCGTTTGGAGAACATAGAAAGGCCTAACCATGAAAATCATCAGCCCTTCATTTGAATTTGAACCCATCTGCGGCGACGAAATCCTGCGCAAAATTGAGCGCGCTGGCCGCGTGTGCTACAAAAGCGAAGACAAAATCACCGAAACCAGCGCGCAAAAATTCGTGGCCATGCTCATTAAACATGGGCATGAGTCTGTGCTTGAGCACGCGCAAATCACCGCCCACGTGGTGTGTGACCGCGGCGTAACCCACGAAATCGTGCGCCATCGCTTGGCTAGCTACAGCCAAGAAAGCACACGCTATTGTAACTATGCCAAAGGCGTGTTCGGCAGCGAACTCACGTTTATCAAGCCCTGCTTTTGGGCAGAAGATTCCCCGCAGTACGCCCTATGGCATAGCACCATGGCACACATCGAGCAACAATATCTCGCTCTCGTGCAAGCCGGTGCCACAGCAGAGCAGGCGCGGTCTATCCTGCCAAACAGCCTGAAAACCGAGATTATCATGAGCTTGAACCTGCGGGCATGGCGGCATTTTTTCAAGTTGCGCTGCGCCAAACAATCGCACCCGCAAATGCGCGAAATCGCGTGCATGATGCTGCAAACGATGCAGCAGTTCGTGCCAGTGGTATTTGAGGACTTGCAAGTTTAGCGGAAATCGTGTATACTATGGTAGAGGTGATTTTTATGTCTAGAACGCTGCAACCCAAAATGTTAGAACGCATGCTTGACCAGCTGGATGAAATGCGCATCTTGTTAATGCTGGAGCAAAGCGAACGCGACATAGCAACTGGCAATGTGATACCTTTTGAGGAAGGTTTCGCACGGCTACGCGCATCTTTGGCGCAATACGAGGATGATGAAAATGAAGTATAATATCGTTCTGACGGCTTCATTTTATAAAGATGCGGAAGAAATTTCGCATTATATCACGTATCGCTTGGGTGCTCCCAAAGCCGCCGAACGACTGGTTGCGGATGCCTATCAAAGCATAAAATCTCTAGCGAATTCACCTTGCTCAGGGCGTGTGTTCACTTTATCTGATGGCACATCCACCGTATATCGTCGTATCAACATACGCAATTATGCGTTGTTTTACAGCGTAGATGAAAGAACGAATACAGTCTATATTCAACGTTTTATTTATGGTCGTCGGAATCTCGACCAAATTTTAACATAATTAAAGGACACTTTATGCAACCACCACAAACGAAAGAACAACTCAAGGCACAATTAACCAATCGGCTCAGCCGCTTTTTGGGCGTGCTGCCCAAAGATGCCACCGATGAGCACTATTACAAAGCCTTGGCAGGGCTGCTGCGCGCCATGCTGGGCGAACAACGCGGCGAATTCAGCGAGACCACCCGCGGCAAAAAGCGTGTGTATTACCTCAGCATGGAATTCCTCATGGGGCGTTCGCTCAAGAACACCCTGCACAGCTTGGGGCTAACCGAACTTGCCCAAGATACCCTAGCCGACATGGGCGTGCAGCTGGATAATCTCTATGCTTGCGAGCCAGACGCAGGCTTAGGTAACGGCGGCCTTGGCCGCTTGGCCGCTTGCTATCTCGACGCACTTGCCACGCTTGAAATTCCGGCTACGGGTTACAGCATTCTGTATGAATTCGGCATCTTTGCGCAAAAAATCGTGGACGGCTGGCAAGCCGAACTGCCTGACATCTGGCTGCCCGGCGGCAAAGTGTGGCTGGTGGAACACGATGAACAAGCCCGCACGGTGACCTTTGAGGGGCAAGTGGAGGAAATGTGGCACGAGGGCCATCACCACGTGAAAACCGTGGGTGCGCAAACCGTCACCGCTGTGCCATTTGACATGATGGTGGCCGGGCACGACGGCAAGGGCGTTAGCCGCCTGCGCTTGTGGAGCGCAAAAAAGCAAGGCTTTGATATGGAACGATTCATCAGCGGTGATTATATGGCCAGCGTGGAAGAAAACGCCATGGCCGAGATGATCTCCAAAGGGCTATATCCCGCCGATAACCATCCCGAAGGTAAGGCATTGCGTTTGCGCCAGCAATATTTCCTCGTTAGCGCAAGCATGCAGGAAATCGTGCATCGTCACCTGCGCGAGTATGGCACGATGGACAGTTTGCCGGACCACGCCGCCATTCATATCAACGACACCCATCCCACCATGGCGATTCCCGAACTCATGCGCCTGTTGCTGGACGACTGTGGCTATAGTTGGGATAAAGCCTGGGACATCGTCACGCGTACATTTGCTTACACTAACCATACCGTGATGCCCGAGGCTCTGGAGCAATGGAGCGAGGATCTCGTGCGTCGTTTGCTGCCGCGGGTGTATCAAATCATCGTGGAAATCAACAATCGTTTTCGCACACAAATGTGGGAGCTTACCCACGATGCTGCAAAAGTAGACCGCACCGCCATCATTAACCACGGCAGCGTGAACATGGCAAACCTGTGTTGCGCCGCTTGTTATTACGTCAACGGCGTGTCTGCCCTGCACAGCGACCTCATTTGTCAAGAGTTGTTTAGCGATTTTGCAAGTGTGTTCCCGCACAAATTCGGCAACGTCACCAATGGCATCGCTCACCGCAGATGGCTTTGCCAAGCCAATCCACGGCTAACAGGGCTGCTTAAAGAACTCATTGGCGACGGTTTTGTACGCCGTGGTGAAGAACTCGCCAAGCTGCATGACTATGCAAACGACGCGCAAGTGCTGCAAGCCCTGCAGCAAATCAAGCTGGCCAACAAGCAGGAATTTGCGCAAAAAATCCTCAAGCAGCAGGGGATTACCATCAACCCTAACACGATTTTCGACGTACAAATCAAACGTCTGCATGAGTATAAACGCCAGCACCTCAACGCCTTTCACATTTTGGCGGAATATCTGGCCATCAAAAAAAATCCCGCGCGTGAGGTTGTGCCGCGCACCTATCTGTTTGCGGCCAAGGCTGCCAGCGGCTATTTCATGGCTAAGCAGATCATCAGCTTTATTATTCAGCTGGGCAAATTGATCAACAACGACCCCGACGTGGCCGGCCGCCTGCAAGTGCATTTCCTCGAGAATTATTGTGTCAGCATGGCCGAGGCACTCATTCCCGCCGCGGAAATCAGCCAGCAAATCTCCCTTGCGGGCACCGAAGCCAGCGGCACCGGCAACATGAAGCTGATGATGAACGGCGCGCTCACATTGGGCACCCTTGATGGCGCAAATGTAGAAATTCATCAGGCTGTGGGTGATGATAACATCTTCATTTTTGGCCTGCGCACGGATGAAGTGGAAAGCCTGCGTCACGATTACATGCCCATGGATTTCCACAACAACAACGCTGAAATCCGCCGCGTGTTTGAGTTCATCAACAATGGCGTGGCCGGGCGTGAGTTCCGCGAGCTGTGGAGCACCATTCACTGGGATCCCTACCTCGTCCTCGCGGACTTCGCGGATTATCGCACAGCGCAAGCCGCCGCAGCTACAGCCTATCGCGACACCACCCACTGGAACCGCATGGCACTGCACAACATTGCTGCGTCGGGCATCTTTGCCGCCGACCGCGCAGTGGGGGACTATGCGCGTGATATCTGGCGCATCCACTAATCAGCATTAAAAAGCAGGGTAGCTCACAGTTGAGCTACCCTGTTGTGTTGTTTGAGATTAAAACCACCAGCCGTGGATAACCCACGAGATCGGCAGCAACACAAGGCTGATGACCACAACAAACGGCACAGCAAAAATAATCAAAATCCTGCCTAACGCGTTGCGACTCAACCGCCAACTCATATCATCCAGCCAGTTCAGCCAGCGTTGATATAGCGTGGGTTGCCAAGGCTGCGGCTCGCTGGCGTTGAGCAGCATAACTAGAGCGCGGTCTTCGTTTTGAGGTGTTGCAACTACGTAATAGACGTTATTGGCTTGAAATTCAGCTGTAAAACCACCCCAAGTGTCTACTTTGACTTCATGTTGTGCGTTGAAAACAAGAAGGCTCCCCCTATTTTCAAGCCATCCTAAACCATATCGGCGAGTTTCGGGCACAGTGAATGTGAGCACACGCATGCCAGTGAACGTAGTGCTTTTCCCAAGCGCAATCTCCATTGCAGGGGATTGCTGCGCAAGAAATTCATCAACAAAATTTTCAGGAATATTCTCAATGGTGTCGTTCGGCAGCGTAGCGTAGAACGTTGTCCAATCAAAATCATCTTCTTGTAGCGCAGCGTCACGCAAACGAGAGCAGAACAAGCGCACCGCTACATTATTGGCATCAAGATTATAGACAAAACGCACTTCCCACCAAAAACTATTTCCAGTCACCCAGAATTCGCCATACCAATGCTCTAACACCTCAGAAGTACCATCGTCAAAAAATACAGTAACATCTAGGTTTTGGGGACTGAAAACAGGTGCCAAAACTTGTTGCGAATAGCTATCTGCCCAGCGACTTCCCAGCAGAATGTCGCCATTCCAGCTAACCTCAATGTCTTCAATCATCGGTGGGTTAAACTGCAAGCTATGGTCAACAACGGCACTTGCACCAACGCCGAACACGCTCAGCAATAACGCAGCGGATAAAACAACGCTAAGTATTTTTTTCATGAATTTTTCTCCTTTATATAGTCGCGTTTTGTTTATCAGAACCAGATCCAACCGCCATACAACAACCAAGCAAGCAATGCATACGCGCCATTGCTGATGAATTGAAACAGTGCCCAACCAGACCAAAATATAATCACAAACGGTGAAAGAATAATGCGCCCCAACAGGCTATTAGAAAACTGCCCAGCCCAGTTATTCACTCGCTGCCACCAAGTGAGCTGCCCCGACGGTTGCTGTTGCCGCTCGGAAACAATAAAAGTTGCTTCATGTTCATGCAGCGAATATGCAACAACATAATAGGTTTCGCCAGCTTGCAATGCAACGAGCATCTGATTCCAACTGCTTGCAATGATGTTGTGTTGCGCATCCAGCACGGTAATGGGTCCCCAGCCCGTGTGGCCAAAGCCAAAGTAATAATCACAGCTCTCGGGTGCGGTGAAGGTGAATACATGCGTGCCATAGAAAGGGGGGCTTGCGTAATCTTCTAGCGAAAGCGCAGTGAATGGTGTAAACTCTTGCAAAAACGTCTCAATGTAGTCGGCGGGGAAATCAAATGCAGCTTGCGGCAGCGTGGCATAAAACCCATCCCAGTCCACCTCGCAGCAGCACTCTGCATCACCAAACCATTCGCTTTGCAAACGAGAATCCTGATAAAACACAGTAACTACCGAGGTTTCATGACAAAGTGCGGTACTCACTTGCCACCATTGGTCATGAACGCTACTCGACCATCTGTCAGCAAGCGCTTCATAGGTCCCATCATCGAAATACACGGTCACATCAACATTTGCAGAGCTAAATGTAGGCGCAAGCCAGCGGCTGAGCACAATCTCCCCATTCCACTCGGCTTCAATGGCCGTCACAACAGGCAGCTGGAATTGCAAGCTATGGTCAACGACGGCGCTTGCACCAATGCCGAACACGCTCAGCAACAACGCAGCAGAAAGAACAACACTAAGTATCTTTTTCATGATTTTTCTCCTTCATATGTAATGGGTACACTTGGTTTGTCGTGCAACTGTTAAATTTTCCTCATTATTTTGTGAAATTTTTATGTGCATGCGCAAGGCAGCGTGTCGGCTGCAAGTGCATAACGGCCACAATCGCAGCAGCACAGCAGCACACGCATATGCACCATCTCCACCACGATGGACTTCAACAGCTGTGACGGCGACGAAAACTCCGCCGCAAGGGTCAGCGTAAACGGGTTGCCCGCCGCCTGTGCATCTTCCAGCAGGGCGTCAAACAGCTCTCGCTGCGTCTGCGTCTTGCCGCTTTGTGCGAGTATATTCCAGCGGCTGAGCATATCGCGGTTTTGGCTATCCACGCTGGTTTCAAGCGTCACGCGTTGGCTAAAGCTGGCCACACGGCTCAGGTCAAACATGTCGTGTGCAAAGGCATAGGCTGCCAGCCGCGTCACGGGGTCAAACCCGCGCTCTTGTTCACACACCAGCACATGGTTGATCATATCACGCAGCAGCGGCGCAGCACTGTGCTGCGAAAATTGCTCGTAATAGTGTTCGGCTTGTTCGGGCGTGGGCGGGTTGCCATCGCAGCCATGCAATGTGCTGTAGTCATCATGCAAAAACGCCAGCACAAGTTCGGCTGGCTGCCGCAGCATGAACCGTTGCGTTTCCAGCGCAACCACGCAACGTTCGCTTGCTGTGCCGCGATAAGTTTTCACTAACATAAAAGACCCCCATGTGTGTAACATTAGGGTCTATTATACAGGATGAGAGGGGAGGTTGTCAAGCCCACCGCCTGCGCACCGCCAATTAAGCATTACGCATTAACCAATTCTGCGCCTTGGTAATAGTGCATCAAAATCTCGCGCCAAGTGCTGCCTTGCTGCGCCATGTGGTCTGCACCGGTTTGGCTCATGCCCACGCCATGCCCAAAGCCCTGTGTGGTGATGCGAAACTCGCCGTCGGTGAATGCCACGCTGAAGTTAGAACTGCGCAGCCCAAGTGCTTGCCGCAGCTGTCGCCCAGTGAGATTCTCGCCCCCCACAGGAATTTGCGCCACGGTGCCCGCTTGCGTGCGAATGGGCGTGCCGAACCATGTTGCGGGCTCACCGGTGAGACTAACCCCCGGCAGTTCACCCAAGGCTTGACGAATCTCCGTGAGCGAAAAGGTTGTGGTGACCTCAAAATTGGGGGCTAGGCGGCAGCCGGGGCTTTCCACGCTGCGCAAAAAGGGCAGGTCGCGTCCCCAATAGTCGCCGGCGTTTTCAGTTTGCCCGGCACTCATGGCATGGTAGGCTGCAAAGATAGGCAGGCTATTGTGTTGCAGAGAGTAGCCGTAAACTTCACGCACGGCATGGGTGATGGTGGCCTCGTGCTGCGCAAAGCTCGCGCCCCAGCGTTCGCGGCGTTGTTCGGGCGAAAGATAGCCCTGGTCATTCTCCCATGCGTCACTGATGGTGTTTGCGCCCCCCACTTCAAGGCGGTAGCGTGTGAAGGTGTAGGCCGCCACGGCCTGTGCCATCAGGGCTTGCTCGTGAAACAGTGCGGGCATTTCGGCAGCCACCACGCCAATGAGGTATTCCTCAAGCCTGATGGTTTCCACTTCACCGGTGGCTTGGCGCAACACCTGAATGGTGCGATCACTGTCTTGCTGCGCGGGGGGCTGCGCTTGGGTAGTTTGCGGCTGCGGCTGCTCAGGCTCCACCGGCACGCGCCAAGCTAAACTCAGCAGCGGCACCAGCAGCAGCAGCAACAAAACCAGCAGACCAAAAAATAAATGTTGTCGCATCAATCTTCCCTCGTTATATTCACACTTGACTTTTCCCGCAAAAACAGGTATAATGATAGTCTGGGTTCTATTATATGCAAAAGTGAGATGATATCATGCAAAACATAAAAAATCGCCTTGCCCAAAACCCGCGCCTGTGGCTTTTGATTGCCGCCGCTGCGGGCTTGGCCGTTGCTTTGCCTGTGCGCATTTGGCAGCAGTTGTTTTTGGTGGAGGACTATACCGGCTTTTGGTTTGATTCAGGCCACCCCAGCATCATCGTGCTGTATGTGTTCATGGCACTGCCATTGGTGGCATCGTTGGCGGTTGCATTGCTGACGCACAAAGCGATTGATGTTGACCTAACTCGCCGCACGCGCAAAACCGAAGGCTATGTTAGCTTGGTTGCGGCACTTTGCGTGCTCATCAGTTGCGTGCTGGCGCTGCTGCAAGCTTTCGCTGCAGACACCCCAGGTGCAGCCATGTTTTTCGCAGTGTTGTTGGAGGGCATCGCTGGGTTGGGCGTTGTGGTGTTTTTTGTTAACTTGGGGTTGGTGAATCTTTTCCCCGCCAGCAATATATATCTCAACCGTGTGCTTACGCTGATGCCTCTGCTGTGGGGAATCGGCCGCCTGTTGGGACATTTTTCACGCACGATTTCCTACCTGCGCGTGTCGGATTTGTTTATAAACATCATGTCCATGGTGTTGCTGTTAATCTTTTTCATGGCAGCGGCACAAGTGATGAGCGGCGTGAACGCCGAGAAAAAATTGTGGCGTCTGATGACAGTGGGCTTGCCCGCAGCGGTATTATTGCTACTGGCGTTTTTGCCGCGCATGGTTGCGACGCCAATCACCAATGTGTTGCCTGCACAAGACGCTGTGCTTAACTTGGCCGATCTTGGCGTGGCAGTGTTTATTGGTGTGTTTATGCTCACCCGCATTTGCGCCAAAGCACAGGAAGATGAAACCGTAGAAGAAGCAACAGATGAGATAGCTGAAGCGACGGACGAAACCCCGACCGAAACTCAACCGACAGAAGATAGTGCAATAGAAGAATCCTCCGAAGCCACGAATGAACCTGCACCCGAAGAATCTCAACCTGCGGATGAACCCCAGCCCGAAGAAACCACCGAAGCCACGAATGAACCTGCACCCGAAGAATCTCAACCTGCGGATGAACCCCAGCCCGAAGAAACCCCCGCAGCAGCAGAAGCTCCGCGATTTGAAGAGCAAGTAAGCATCGAGGAAGTCTAAACCCATGTCCTATTTCCTGCAAAATGCGCTCATTGTGCTGCGGCAGCTGATAATGCTGTATCTCATCGTTGCGGTGGGGGTGCTGGCTGAACGCATGAAATGGTTTCCCGAAAATGTTGCCAAGCGCTGCGCGCAGCTGCTGATGTATGTGGTGGCACCGTGTATCATTATTCGCTCATTTTTGGTGATGGAATATAGCCCCGAGATTTTGCGTAATCTGGGCATAGCATTGCTTGGCGGATTGCTGCTGCATGGGCTTGGCATTGCGATATCTTGGCATGCCTTTCGCGGCAAGAAAAATCCCGACACCGACCCCATTTTGCACTACGGCAGCATCTACGGTAACAATGGCTACATGGGTCTGCCGCTTGCGCAGGCCATGGTGGGTGATATTGGCGTGTTTTATGTGTCCATCGTGGTGCTCACGTTTTCAATGTTTGCCTTCACACACGGCATGTTTGTGATGAGCGGCGCAGCGGTCAGAAATCCGCAAGCAGGGGACAGGAATCAGGGGATTGCACGCTTCGAATGGAAAAAGCTGTTGTTCAATGCCGCCACGCTTGCGGTGCTGGTGGGATTCCCGCTTTTTTTGTTTCGCGTGCCCGTGCCCGAGCTTGTGCGCTGGCCCATTGATACCATCGCCAGAATGAACACCCCCCTGGCCATGCTAATGTTCGGCACGTTTCTTTCGCGCACGCGCTTCAACAGCATGCTGCGCAACAAAAAAGTGTTGCTCACTGGGCTGATTAAACTATTCATCACGCCGTCCATTGTGTTAACTGCGCTGCTTGCCCTGCGTGCCGATCGCACCTTAGTGCATGCGCTGATGATCCCCGCTGCGGCACCCAGCGCGAACAACACCGTGGTGTTTGCCGCCCTGCATGATCGCGACGCGGGCTATGCCGCGCAGGTGGTTTCGCTCATCAGTTTGGTTTCGATTATCACCATGCCAACGATGATTGCACTGGCACTTTCACTTGCGGGATGACCTTGAAAGGAGTTCGTATATGCCTAGTCAGGATATTCGATGGCAACAGCGCTTTGAAAATTTTTCAAAGGCCTGCGCATTGCTATCTGAACTTAACCAATATGAGGTGCATAACACGCCTGCGATTATTCGGGAAGGTTTTATTCATCGGTTTGAGGTTGCGTTTGATTTGGCTTGGAAAACCATGCGTGATTTGATGGAGCATGAAGGAATTCACGTGCAGCCCACGCCGCGCACCGTAGTGAAAGAAGCTTTTGCAGCAAACATCATTGAAAATGGTCAGTTGTTTATCGACATGTTGCAAGCACGCAATTTGATGGCGCATAAGTATGATGAAAATACATTCAAGACGATTTTTTTACAAATCAAGCAAGAGTTTGAACCTGCCCTAGCACAACTTCGCGCTACGCTTGAAAGGAAAATGGTATGAAGTTCGGGCTGTCTTGTGCGCAAATTGAACTGATTTGCACCACGTTAAATCAGGCGGGGGTGTGCAAGGCGGTTGTGTTTGGTTCGCGTGCCAAAGGCACATGGCGAAACAACTCGGACATTGACCTTGCCGTGTGGGGAAACAAACTGAATTTGGGCAAGCTCAAAGATGATTTGGAAGAATTACCCATGCCCTACTCATTTGATGTAGTGCAATATACACACATTACCCATGCGGCATTACGCGAGCACATCGACAACGTTGGTGTGGTTATGTTTGGGGGATAATATGCAAGATAGGCTTAACGAGTTATTGCCGCTGTGGACGGTCTGTGATTTTCCATATGATATGCCGTTTTTGCCCACACGCAAGACGCTGCCTCAAAACCCGCGTTCGGTGATTGTGGCGGCGTTTCCGTATTTGTTGCCTGAAGAATATTACGCTAATCGCAACATCGCGCGCTATGCTGTGGTGCGAGACTACCACCAAGTGGTTGCCGCGCGGCTGGAGCAAGCTTGCGTCGTGTTGCGTGAATCTTATCCCAACGACGAGTTCGTGCATTACTGTGATCACTCGCCGCTGCCGGAGGTTGCACTGGCGGAGCATGCCGGTTTGGGTGTGCGCGGGCGGCACAATCTGCTGATTACCGAAGAATATGGCAGCTGGGTGGTGCTGGGCGAAATCGTCACGACTGCGCAACTGCCGATAATGCAAAATGCTAAATGCTTAATGCTGAATTGTGGAGACTGCAATCGTTGCATCAAAGCTTGCCCGGCGAATGCATTGGGCGGCGAGCAGTTCGATCGCACGCAGTGTTTGTCCTACATTTCGCAGCGCAAAGAGCCGCCAAGTGACACAGCCGCCGCGCAACTGCGCGCCATGCATAGTGCGTGGGGTTGTGATATCTGCCAGCAGGTGTGCCCGCACAACCGCAAAGCAAAAATCGCACCGCTGCCCGAGTTTTTGCAGGGTGCAATCGCCCAACTGACGCACACCACGCCCATTGAAGACCGTGCATATGCATGGCGCGGGCAGAAAATTCTGGGCAGGAATGTTGATAATTTGCAGGAGGAATGACTATGTTTTGGAAACGCAAAAAACCAAATTCAAGCTTATTGAATCCTGAATTGCAGCACAAGCCTGTCTTGACTCCAGAGATGATACGCAACTCAATCTTGAGCCCCAAAATGCAGGATGAGATAATCAAAAACATGCAAAAATTCGAAGAAATGCAACGCAGCTTCAATGCCGAAAACATCCCCAGCGTGACAGACAATGCATTGGTGATTCAAGCAGGTTTGTGGGTGGATAAAACGTATCTTGGAGATGTGTTTCACACCGCGCCCAAGCCGTGCCAATATGTCGCAGCTTGTTCCACCGTATACAATTGCGCGATGAATGGCGGATTAAGTCATATTTTTGCGGATATGCGCGAATATATTCCTGCTGCCAAGGCGGGCTACGCGGTGGTGGGTATGCACGAGGCGGCTGAAGTTTTTGCACAGGCTGAGGCGTTCTTTGCGCAAATGTATGACGAAAATGGCGATTGTCTACTCGATTATGAAGATACAACTGAGACAGAAGAACGCGAGCGTGAACTTGACAAGAAGTTTGACGTTGCTTGCAGCAAAGAAATTGACACTTGTCTTGCCGCATACGTTCGCGCAAACGCAACGCTTTTTGCGCATGCAGCTTGAAACAGACCTCGATGCCCGCAGAAACAAGCTTTTGATATAAATACAAAAAAACACTTGCAATTTTCGTCAAATATGTTAAAATAGAATAGCATAAACATAGATTGTGCCCATCATGATGAAGAAGGGGTAACATACATGGACGAAAAAACCGTGCAAACCGCAGATGAGCAATCCGGGCCATCCAAGTTTCGCCGCACCGTGAGCTTGAAAGAAACCATCGGCTTGGTGGCGTTTGAATCGGCAAACGGCATGCCGTTTCGCATTGGCAACCACCAGGAATGGCTGGACCGCATTTTAAATATTAACCGGGCACGACAGGCGCAAGGTGGCGTTGTTGTGGCCGTTGGTGACATTTTTAGTGACATTTTTCTGGCCACACTGGTGGAGAAAATTCGCACACGCTGGGGCAAGTTTCGGCCGCTGCTGCTGGTGTTTTCCATTTACGCGCCAGTGATGTCTGTGGCGATGGCGATGTTGCCAGTGTTTTTTTGGGAAGTTTATGACCCACAAGGCGCATTGCTGACTAAATTGCTGTTTTGGATCGTGCTGCGCATCATGAACGACTTGGCCGACACGCTGTGGAACATTGCCACCGTGGGCATGATCGCCAACATCACCGCAGACCCCGAGGAACGGCTTTCGTTGATTGTGAAGGCACGGTTTTTCTCCACTGGCAGTGGCCCCATTAACCTGCTGCGTGATATTATCGCCGACGTGATTTCACGCCGTCCGGCTGAAACCGCTGTGCAGTTTGCTGCGCGCGAAGTGGCCATGCGCCGCATGTTCGCAGGGTTTGGCATTGGCACGGTGCTGCTTAGCGGCGCACTGGGCGTCTACTTTGCCGCGGTATCCAAAGAACGCGTGATTGGTGTGGCCAATATTCAAAAGAAAGAAAAACCGCCAACGTTCCGCGAGTCACTCAGTGCGCTCAAGGGCAACCGGCCGCTGCTGATGATTGTGCTGCACGAAATGCTGGAAGGCGTGCGTGTGGATGACCAAATGGGCACCTACACCAGCGCGATTTTGAACTTCCGCAACTTCGGCACGATTTTCGGCGCACCGGGTGCGATTCTTAACCCCATTAGTTATTCCTACATCGGCAAGCTTCGCCAGATAATGTCCACGAAGGTGTTGTGGGTGGTGTCGCGCAGCATTGGACGACCGATACTTATTCTCATTTATTTCTTTGGCATGATACCCACGCGCGGCACGTATTCACCGGGTGGGCAGTATAGATATTATCGCATGTATGCACGACTGTGGCCGATGATTGGCGTATTTATGATTTACGATCTTTCACGTCAAGCGATGTGGGGCGCCTCGGTGGTCATTCCCGATGAAATTCGCAATGAGGTCATTGACTATGGCGAGTGGAAGAATGGGTTCCGCAGTGAGGCCATGGTGGGCATGCTGCGCGGCGTGCCGCGAAAAGTCATGGGCATTGTTGGCCGTGCGCTCACCGATTTTATCATGCACCAGTTTGGCTTCCGCACTGGCGAAGCCTTTGGTGACCAACCGCCCGACACCGCTGATGGCATTTGGCTGATGACCACGTTAATTCCGCAGTCCTTCGCGTTGCTGGCGACGATTCCGCAGTTTTTCTATAACATCGGCAAGAAAGAGCGTGCAGTGATGTACGCTGAACTGGGCGAACGCCGCCATGCTGCGCTGCAAGCGCAAAAAGAATATGCCCGCGAAATCCAAGAGCAATTTGAACAACGCGACGATAGTTAGGGAGGAGAATTCGCATGAAAAAACTGCCCCTTGCCTTGTTGGCCCTGCTGATGACCATGGTGATGCTATTCACCGCTTGCAGCTCAGCGGTCTATGACAATGGCAACGACGAAACCACCACCGAATTGTACACGGAAGAATACACTGAGCCGGTTGATGAAACCACAGAGCCAGAGGAAGAAACCACTGCGCCGGAGGAAGATGTGCTGCCCGCAGACGCTGATGCGGACGAAGACAATGATGATGACCGTCCGCCGCTGCCCGTGGGCAATGCCGCCATTTTGGCAGAGTATGCCGCGGTGATGCAGCAAATCAAAGACCGCCAGCCCACGTATACGTCGGTGAATTTTCAGCGCATCACCAACCGCAACCAGATACCGGAAGATATGCTGGCGATGCTGGACGATAGCTTTTTTGAAGGCGGCAGCAACAACTTATTCCCCGCCATTGTGACAAGATTGGTAGGCCAAGACAGCCGCATGCTAACCCCTGAAAGCCGCGCGCGTGCAAACCCAGACCGTCGCGTGCATGGCCGACCTGACGGTGGCGGCAGATTCCCGGGGGGCGGCTTAGGTTCCACTGCGCGGTGGATTGGTGTGTCGCGGAATAACGCAGGCAGCTTGGGCACACTTGACCATGTGCGCGGCCCGCTGCGCGTGCAAGATCGACCCGATGGCATGCGTCAAATTGAATTCACCATTGCAGATGCACGCAACCCCCGCGCGATTGACGAAGGTGCTGCTGTTGCACCGAACGCCATCGCTGCATTCATGGAGGTTGTGGAGATTGCCGAAGTGCTGGAAATGATTGAAAACAGGATTGTTCGCAACGCATTTGCTGCGCTTGGCGTGAACCTGCGCACCAGCTCGTGGATGGAGTATAGCGGCTCCACCATTCGCGCGATTTATGACCCTGTGACCCTTGAGGCGGTGCAAATATACAAAGTTGGCCGTCTCACGATAAACTTCCATGGCACTATCGCACGCATTGACACAACTGATCATCCGATTCGCATGGACGCGGTGTTTGATTTCAACAACTTTAACTGGCGTGAAAGCTGGCCGGCGTAACAATGCGTAATGAAATAACTGGCGACCCTCAGTGTAGCCGCTGGGGGTTGTTTTGCAGGAGGAGAAATATGTTTTTGGGCATCGAGCTGGGTTCCACGCGCATCAAAGCGGTGGTGATTGACACACAGCATAAAGTGATTGACAGCGCGAGCTATGCATGGGAAAACAAACTGGTTGATGACCTGTGGAGTTATGACTTGGACGAAGCTTGGGCAGGCATGCGCGCCTGCGTAGCCGCGTTGAATGTACCGTTGGATGATATTGCGGCCATGGGTGTTTCGGGCATGATGCATGGCTATTTGCCGTTTGATGCAGCCGGACGGCAGCTGGTGCCGTTTCGTACCTGGCGCAACACAAATGCTGCCCCCGCCGCGCAGCAACTGAGCGAATTGCTTGGCTTTGCCATGCCGCGCCGCTGGAGCATTTCGCATTTGGTGCAGGCGGCGTTGAACGAAGAAGCGCATGTGCCGCAGGTGGATTTCATCACCACGCTGGCGGGCTATATTCACTGGCAGCTTAGCGGTGAAAAAGTGCTGGGCGCAGGTGAGGCGAGCGGTGTGTTTCCGCTGAATGCGGCAGGTGATGATTACCATGCCGACATGTTAGCGAAGTGCAACGCGCAGGGCTATGTTGCGCGTGATTTGCGTGAATTGCTGCCGTGTGTGCTGCAAGCCGGGCAATCTGCGGGCAAGTTGAGTGAAAGCGGCGCAGCACGGCTTGGTCTGCCTGAGGGCATTGTGCTTTGCCCGCCCGAAGGCGATGCAGCCACCGGCATGGTCGCAACCAATGCGGTGACCCCGCACAGCGGAAATGTGTCGGCGGGGACATCGATGTTTGCGATGATTGTGCTGGAGCAGCCCTTGCCGCCGATTAAAGGTATCGATATCGTAGCCACGCCTGCGGGCAAGCCGGTGGCGATGGTGCATTGCAACAACGGCACGAGTGACATAGATGCTTGGATGAACGTGTTTGCGCAGCTGACGGGCGAGGATAAATCTGCGCTATATGCGCGGCTTTACGCGGCGGCGTTGCAGGGTGAGCCGGATTGCGGCGGTGTGGTGAATGTTAACTTTGTGGCGGCAGAGCCCATGCTGGGCGTGGCTGACGGCATGCCGAGCCTATCCCGCATACGGGGCGCGAATTTTACCTTGCCGAATATGATGCGGGCGATGCTGTTTTCGATGTTCGCAGGTTTATCGACGGGGCTGGGCAAATTAGCGCAAGAGGGCGTGCAGCTTGCGCGCATTACCGGGCACGGCGGGCTGTTTAAGTCGCACGGGCCGCAGCAGTTGATGGCTGCGGCACTCGGCGTGCCCGTGAGTGTGATGCAGTCGGCGGCGGGCGAGGGCGGTGCGTGGGGCATGGCACTGCTGGCGAGCTATGTTGCGCAAAAAGCATCTGAAGAATCGCTGGTGAATTACCTCGAGCAGCGGGTGTTTGCGCAGGAGGAAATCCTCACGCTGCAGCCCGATGATGTTGATCGCCAGGGTTTTGTGCGGTTCATGCAAAACTACATGGCAAACTTATAATAAACACCGGGACAGCTAAGCTGCCCCGGATTTTTGCATCCTATTTTTGGTTAGGGACCGATGCGCACTGCACTGAGATGGAAGCCGTGCGGCGGAATTTCCAGTATGCCATCCGCGCCGCCTTCAGAGGCGGGGGCGTTGTCTACTCTGGCAGTTAAACTTGTGTTGGCGCACAGGCGCACGATTACGCTGCGCTCAAAGCTGGTGTCATCATTTGCAATTGCGGATTTTAACACGATGGTTTCGTCAAGGCGGGTGCCGTTGGCGGTTACGTAAAACATCAAGACGGTATCGGCGCTAAAGCTGAAGTTGCCGAAAAAGGTGAGTTCATAGGTGCCACTGCATTGAATGGCGAGGGTGCTGTTGCCGGTAAAGCCTACATTTTGCAGCGGAAGGGGGGCATCCATGCTAATGGTTTGGCCATTTGACCCGCTGGACAAGTGCATGGTGTTGTTGCCCGAGCGATACATGCCGCCAAACACTGCGCTGCAATCTTGCCAAGGGTTGCTGGGACAAGAAGGTTGATCGGGCGGACACTGCGCTGGCGGCTGAACACCATTGCCGCAACAGCTGCTGCAGCAGCAACCCGGCGGGCAGCCATTACCGCCGCCGCTGCTGCAACAATTGCTGCAATTACAGCCGGGTGGACACCAGCCACCACCGCCGCAATTAGGCGGACACCAACCGCCGCCGGATGAGCACCAATTGGGCGGACACCAGCCGCTGGGTGGCCTAGGCGGGCACCAATTGGGTGGACATTTGGGTGGGCACCAGCCGCCGGGAGGTCTGGGTGGGCACCAACCACCGGGTGGCCTGGGTGGGCAAAAGCCGCCGCCGGGTGGCCAACAGTTGGGTGGACATTTGGGCGGGCACCAGCCACCGGGCCAGCCAGACGATGTGCAAGGCGGACATTTGACGACGCAGCCATTGGGCAGGATGGTGGTGCTTCCACCGCCCCAGTTGCTGGGCATAGATTCAGTTGCAAACATTGAACTATCATCCGTTCTATGGAAAAATATGTGAAGACCACAGGGTGTGCTGATTGGCAAGCACTCCATTGGGTCGGTCATGCCATCCTATGCGATTGGTGGACACCTTGTGCGTAAAATTTTGCTGTGCTGCCGCGTATGCCACGCTGAAAAATGGCCCACAATAGTATTAAGAAAAATAAGTGCTGCAGGGGGAATTTTTGCTATGATCAAAGGTGTCAATCATCGCATTATTGAAGTGATGGAAAGTGAGTGTGAATACTTTACTCGTGTGCTTTTTTTTGTTAAGCCAGAATATTCGGCGCTCAGTGAGGGCACCTTGCGTGACCGTGCACGTGCTGTGGCGACTAATTGCAGTGCGCCGCCGCCCAGCCAAATTGCCAAAAACCGCAAGCTAACGATTCTGGCGTTGCTGGGGGCGGCGTTTGTTGGGGCGTTGATGGCTGCGGTGATTATGGCATTGGTGTTGTAATTTTGTCTTGCATTTTTGCGTGGGACATGGTATAATATGCAGGGTGGGACATTTATGCCTTGCCTTGCATACCATACAATAAAAGCTTTAATATAGAAAGGGAAAAACATATGGCAGCAGAATTTACTTATGAAGTGACGGAAGAGCTGGGCGTGCTGAGCGAAACCGCAAAAGGTTGGACAAAAGAACTGAATCTGGTGAGCTGGAATGGCCGCGAGCCTAAGTATGATATTCGCGAGTGGGCACCCGGCCGCGAAAAAATGGGCAAAGGCGTAACACTCAGCGGCGACGAAGTGGCAGCGCTGAAAGCCGCCCTGGCAGGCATTGATTTTGATTCGATGGAGTAACTATGGTAACTCCCACCGCCCCGTCGGGGCACCTCCCCCAAAAAGGGGGAGGCACGTAAGGTATGAAGATTAAAAAAATCGCGACTATTATCGTAGTAGGCGGCATGGTGTTGATTTTTTTGTTCGACATCGCCGTCACATTTGCGCAAAACCAATTACAAAACCGCTTCCCTGTGCAGCCCGAAACATTCGAGCAATGCGGGGAGGCGACGCGTTTGCATTTTCTCAATGTATACAACGGTGACAGCATTTTGCTGCAAAGTGCCGGGCAGTTTGCGTTGATTGATGCTGGCTGGGGCAGCGATAATCCCATTGCTGCGGTGCGGCGCCCCGGCACCGAGCAGCGCGTGGTGGACTATCTGCACCGGGCAGCAGCAGGAGAGGATGGCGTGGTGCGGCTGGATTTTGTGCTGGCCACACATTTTCACTATGACCACGTGGGTGGTTTGCCCGCTGTGCTAAGCGATCCGGCCATTGAAATAGGGCGATTGTATCTGCCGTTTCGCCCCGATGATGGACAAGTTAGCTGGTATGTGCCGATAATGCGCGAACGATTGCGCGACATCGCAGGCTCGCGTGAGATACCCGTGATTGAGCACTTGCCCGCACAGGCTTTCGATATGGGCAACATGCAGCTGCAATTTTTAAACACGCAATGGCGGGCACGGCACAAAGAAAACGATAACTCCATTGTAACGCTAGTGGAATTTGGCGCATTTCGTGCGCTGCTGACCAGCGACATTACAGCGTGGCGCGGTGTTGAACGTGAAATTGCGCGACAAGTTGGTCCTGTAGATCTGCTGCAGTTGCCGCACCACGGCTACACAGGCAGTTCGTCGGCCTATTTTTTACGCACATTGCGGCCAAGCCTGACCGTAGTGGGCAATTTTGCTGGGCGTGTGTATCCCAACGTGATGTGGAATGTTACCCTAGCGGCGCGTGCGCCTTATCTTTCCACCGTGCAAGAAAATGGGCTTATCATTACAGTGGATGAAAATACCCAAATAACGGCAAACAATAACCTGCATTTTCCATAAACGTTGCAATCAGCTGGAAATCCATGGATGAGCGGGCACGCGCGGTGGACAACTCTGTGGACAATGTGGATAACACACAAAAAAACGCCCAAATCTGCCATGGATTTTCTTAAGAAAATCTACACATTTTACCTGTTTAACGGAAGGAAGTCCCATATGAGTACAACATTAGCCAACACGATTTTCACGCAGCCGCTGGCAAGCGCAGCTGAGCTGGAGAGCAAATACCCGTTACGCAGCCTGCCCGAGGGCGCGGCGGTGACGCGATTTGCACCAAGCCCCACGGGTTTTATGCATATAGGCAATGTACTGGGTGCGTTTGTGGACAGACTCCTCGCGGACCAGACCGATGGCGTGCTTTATCTGCGGCTGGAAGATACGGATAAAAAGCGTGAGGTAGCAGATGGCGCAGCGGCGATATTAAGCGGACTGAATGCCCTTGAAATTTCGCTGGACGAAGGTGTTGACGGCGGCGCGTATGCGCCATACACGCAAAGCCAACGGCGTGAGATTTACCATGCTTTTGCCAAGCAACTGGTGGAGGATGGACTGGCCTACCCCTGCTTTTGCACGTCTGAGCAGCTTGAGCATATGCGCGATGAACAAGACACCGCGGGTGTGAACAAAGGCTATTATGGGCAGTGGGCAAAATGTCGCTGCATGCCTGAGGCCGAGCAATTGCGCCGTTTGCAGGCAGGGGAGAGCTATACCTTGCGGCTGCGTTCGCCGGGTGATGCAGCGCGAAAGATTATCGTGCAGGACATGATTCGCGGGAAGTTGGAGCTGCCGGAATACGACATGGATGTGGTGCTGCTGAAAGCCGACGGTATCCCCACCTATCATTTTGCGCATGTGGTGGACGACCATCTGATGCGCACATCGCATGTGGTGCGCGGCGATGAATGGCTGGCGACGTTGCCGCTGCATGTGCAGCTATTTGGCCTGCTGAGGTTCAAGCCGCCTAAGTATGCGCACATTGCGCCGCTGATGAAAATCGACAGCGAAACTGGCGGCAAACGCAAACTAAGCAAGCGCAAAGATCCCGAGGCAGCGGTGAGTTTCTTCACTGCACAGGGCTACCCAGCTGCTGCGTTGCGGGAGTATCTGCTAACGCTGCTAAATTCGAACTTTGAGGAATGGCGGCGTGCGAATCCCACTGAAGATCTTGCTAAGTTCCCGTTTTCGCTGAAAAAAATGAGCAGCAGCGGTGCATTGTTTGATCTGCAAAAGCTTGATGACGTGAGCAAAACCGTCATTTCACGCATGACGGCTGAAGAAGTTTATGCACAGGCACTGGCTTGGGCGAGTGAGTATGACGCTGAGCTGGCGGCACTGCTGGCACGCGATGCGGACTTTGCCACGGCCATGTTTGCCATTGACCGCGGCGGCAAAAAGCCCCGCAAAGACATCGCACGCTGGAGCCAGGTGCGTGAGGCCTATGCCTATTTTTACGACTGTTTTCATGAGAACTTATATAGTAGCTCTGGTGCTGGTTGGGGCTATGGTTATTCTGATGGCTCGGGTGATGGTTCTGGTAATGATTGGCTTAAAATCTTAAAAAATTATTCCGAGGTTTACTCCGCTAAGGATGATAAAGAAACTTGGTTCGAGAAAATTAAGAGCATTTGCGAACCATTGGGTTTTTGCTCAGACGTAAAGTCCTACAAGGCAGAGCCTGACAAGTGGAAAGGTCATGTGGGCGATGTCAGCAGTGTGATTCGTATGATGGTAACTGGCCGCGAGAACTCGCCGGATTTGTGGGCAGTGATGCAGGTGCTGGGTGAGGATGAGGTGTTGAGGCGGCTAAAGGGGTGAAAAATCTCGCTCCGCGAACCTTCCTCACCCCTCGCGACTCGGGGAGCTCCTTCCCAAGGAAGGAGCCGAAGCTTGCTTTTTCAGCTTGTCATTAAAATCCCACGCGAAGCGAGGCGAACCCCCACCTGCACGCCTGACGACGTGCTCTCCTCCCCCAAGGGGGAGGCCTTGGCAACACCTTAACGCGTTTATAAAAATCCCACGCGAAGCGGCTAAAGTTTTTTGGTTCTTTTTTTCAAAAAAGAACAAGAAAGGTTGCATAACATGTTCGTTGATATTGCAAAAGTAACACTGGCGGCGGGTGCGGGCGGCGATGGCTGCGTGGCGTTCCACCGCGAGAAATATGTGGCGGCGGGCGGCCCGAGCGGCGGCGATGGCGGCCATGGCGGCAGCGTTTTCCTGCTGGCGTGTGATACGCTTTCGACGCTGTCAGATTTTCGCTATAAGCGCAAGTATGCCGCGCAGCGTGGTGCGGACGGCGAGGCGGCAAGGCGCAGCGGCAAGCAAGGTGCGGATCTGACCATTCGGGTGCCGCGCGGCACGTTGGTGAGATGCGTGGAAACTGGGCGGCTGATTGCTGACATTTCGGGCGATGCCCCTGTGCAGCTGGCCAAAGGTGGGCGCGGCGGCTGGGGGAACCACCACTTTGCCACGCCCACGCGCCAAGCACCGCGCTTTGCCAAAGCGGGTACCCCCGGCGAGAGCGTTGAGGTTACCCTTGAGCTGAAACTCCTCGCGGATGTGGGTCTGCTGGGCTTCCCCAATGTGGGTAAGTCCAGTCTCATTAGCGTGGTGAGCCAAGCCAAGCCCATCGTGGCAGACTACCATTTCACCACCATCACGCCTGTGTTGGGCGTGGTGAGCCTTGGCTTGGGGCACAGTTTTGTGATGGCGGATATCCCCGGGCTGATTGAGGGCGCGGCCGAGGGTGTGGGGCTGGGGCACGCGTTTTTGCGCCACGTGGAACGTTGCCGTATGCTGGTGCATGTGTTGGATGCTGCGGGCAGCGAGGGGCGTGATCCCATTGAGGATTTTGAACGCATTAACACTGAATTGGCACGCTATTCGCCGGAGCTGGCCGGTCGCCCGCAGATTGTAGCGGCCAATAAAATTGACCTAGCCACGTCGGAACAACTCACGCGCTTGCGTGAATTTGTGGCGCAGCAAGATCTGCCATACTATGAAATTTGCGCGCCCATTCATGAGGGCACGCAGGAACTCATCAATGCCGTGGCCGCCAAGCTCGCTGAGCTGCCGCCCATCAAACGCTTTGAGGCGGAGGAGCTCACCCCCGACATGCTTGCGCCAAAAGAGCAAGCCAAATTCACCGTGCGGGCAGAAGACGGCGTGTTCTTTGTGGAAGATGCTCCCTGGTTGCTGCGCATTTTGCGTGCCTGCAACATGGACGACTACTCGTCTTTGCAGCATTTTCAGCGCGTGTTGCACAGCAGCGGCATCATCACCGCACTGGAAGACCACGGCGTGCAGGAAGGCGATACTGTGACCATCTACGACTTTGAGTTTGATTACGTGACGTGATTTTGCGCTCGCTGCGCGATAGTTGCACTCGCCGCGCGATAGTTGCGCTCGCCGCGCGGGCATTACTTTTTTTGCAAAAAAAGTAATCAAAAAAACCTAGATTAGCTGGATAAAATGAGACCCAACTCTCTGTTGAACAGGAAGTTGGGTTTTGCTATTTCTATAATCGTCCATCGCGAAGCGACTAAAGTTTTTTGGTTCTTTTTTTCAAAAAAGAACATTAAAATCCACGTTGACGTAAATCTTCGACGAGGTTGACGTAGAAGTCGCGCATGTCGTTGGTGCCGTTGCCGCTGGGGAACAGGCGGAAGTTGAAGCGGCGGGCGTCAACGACATCGGCGTGGGAGATGCCGCGGAAGTTTGTGCCGCGAATGGTGCCGCGGAAATTGCCCCATTGGGCAGATTCAACGGACACAAGGCCATCGTTAGGGCCATCAAAGATGTGCACGATGGGGTTGAGCACGACGAACATGATGTCGCTGAAGGGATTTTGCATTTGCGCAGCCCAGGATTGATAATACACGCGGGAATCATTGGGGTTGGCGCGATTAAAGGCTTGCATATATCCGGTGGTGAATGAACGCACAGAGTTGAAGAAATCGGGGTTGCGATCACCCATGATGCGGAACCAGAGGTTGACAAAAAAGGCGGCAACGCCCCATAACCAGCCGGTGGTGGTTTCGGCAAAGTCCATCACGCGCAGGCCGTGGTGCGGCGTGCTGATGGTAGTGAGGCTGGCCACTTGGCCGCCCATGCCCAGCGAGGAAATCATATAGCGTGCCTCAATGCCGCCGCGCGAGTGCGCGATGAGATTCACACGTGTGGCACCGGTTTCGTTGAGAACGCGGCGCACGGTGGCCTGCAAAATGGCAGCGTTGTCCTCCACATTGCCCCAGGCTTCGGTGCCGCCATAGAACACACGCGTGCCGTTGCGCTCCAAAGCGCCGGGGATGCGCCCCCAGTAGCCAATGAAGCGGTCGAACAGCATATGGTCGCGAAAACCTGCACCGCTGACGAGAATGACGGGATAGCGCGTGGCGGCGCGTTGTGAGCGGGTATTCGCCTGTACGGGAAGGACTAGGCTGCCGAACAATAGCGCAACAACCAGCAGGATAGCAAGAATCTTTTTCATATCGTCTACCTCGCGATTTAATTCATAATTTGTAGTGCTAATATTTAGTCGTTCGTGTGATCTAGAACCCTCACCGAAACATTAACAATTAAGCATTAAGAATTTAGCATTCAGCATTGTCAGTTTTACTGCACTTTAAATCCCATGTCTTCAAGATAGTCAACGGCTTGCGTAACTTGCGCGGGGTCGGCTGGGGGCATGTGCTTGAAATGGTAAGTCATACCAGCGGCGGCCCATTTTTCAACCCCCAGTTGATGGAAGGGCGCAAGCTCAATGAGCTCGATGCATTTATAGGGCTGCAACAGCCGTGCAAGCATCTCCAGCTGGCGACTGACGAGGGTGTAGCCCGGCACAAGCACATGGCGCAGCCAAACCCGCTTGCCGATTTCCTCGCAGTAATCTAGCGTGGCGATCGACCGTGCGTTGGTGTGGCCGGTGAGTTTTTTTGCAAGGTCGGGGCATGCGGCTTTGATATCCAGCAACAGCATGTCGGCGGCATCAATGGCGGGTTTGCAGCGGGTGAGGTTGGGCGCACCGGCGGTATCAATTGCCACGTGCAGGCCGCGTGCTTTCAGTCGTTGTGTGACTTCGTGCACGAACTCGGGTTGCAGCAGCGGCTCGCCGCCCGAGAATGTTACACCTTGGATAAAATTGGCATAGCGCAATACCTCTTGCACGGCGTGGGAGCTTGTCCACTCTTCACCGCCGCGGGGATCCATGGCATCTGGGTTGTGGCAATATAAACAGCGCAGCGGGCAGCCCTGCAAGAATAGCACATAGCGCACCCCCGGGCCGTCAACGGTGCCGAAAGTTTCAACGTGGTGGATGCGACCGGTTGTGCCCCTGCGGGGCGGCTCCGACGCTTCGCTGTGTCCTATTATCGTTTCGTTCATGCGTATCCTTGTTTTTGGTGAAAATAAAGGGCGGATTTTCACCCGCCCTTGTGATATATTTGCCTAGCGGAATCTTGCGGTAACGCGTTCGATTTCTCTGATAAAAGATTCTTCGCCGATGGTGTTGATTTTGAAAAATATCGCTGCACTTCCTCCTGCGGTGATCGCTGAAAGGAACACGCGCTGACCATCGCCCAGCAGCGTAACATTCATGCTCACGCGGCTTTTGCTGGCCATGCTGTGGCGTTCAAACACGCGCACCGCGCAACGAAAACTGCCGTTGTCAAAATTGCTGCCATTTTCTAGCGTAGCCGATGCGCTGCCCTGCACAATACCTTGCTCGATTTCGCGCAGGATGGTTTGAAAGTCTCCGTTGAGTTGTGCTTCAAATTTAGCCATCGTATTTTCTCCTACACAAATGCGTGGAAGGTGCGGTTGATGACATCAAGTTGTTGCTCGCGCGTGAGCTTGATGAAGTTTACTGCATAACCCGACACACGAATGGTGAGTTGCGGATAAAGCTCGGGTTTTTCCATCGCATCAATGAGTTGTTCACGGTCAAGCACGTTCACGTTGACGTGGTGCCCGCCTTCACCAAAGTAGCCATCCAGCAGCTGCACGAGGTTTTGCGTGCGTTGCTCTGCCGATTTACCCAATGCAGCGGGAATGATGCTGAAGGTGTAGGAAATGCCGTCTTGGCTGTCTTCAAACGGCAGGCCTGCCACGCTTGCCATGGAGGCCACGGGGCCTTTGGTGTCGCGGCCGCTCATGGGGTTAGCACCAGGTGCGAAAGGCTCACCAGCGGCACGGCCATCGGGCGTGGCACCGGTTTTTTTGCCATATACCACGTTGGACGTGATGGTGAGAATCGACTGCGTGGGCACTGCCTTGCGATAGGTTTTTTGGCGGCGCAGTTTGGCCATGAAGTTGCGCACGAGCTCTTTGGCGATTTCATCGGCACGGGGGTCGTGGTTGCCGAAAGCAGGGTAGTCGCCTTCAATCTTGAAGTCCACCGCCAAGCCTTGCTCGTTGCGAATCACGTGCACTTTGGCGTGTTTCATGGCGCTGAAGCTATCCGCTACCACGCTCATGCCGGCCATGCCACAAGCCATGGTGCGCACAACTTCTTCGTCGTGCAACGCCAATTGCAGTTTTTCGTAGCAATATTTATCGTGCATATAGTGAATGACGTTAAGCGTGTTGACGTACAACGTGCTGAGCCATTCGCAGATTTGGTCGTAAAGTGCCCACACCTCTTCAAAGTTCAGCACATCGCTGGTGATGGGGGCCATGAGCGGGCCAACTTGGTCACCGCTGACTTCATCGCGGCCGCCGTTGATGGCATACAGCAACGCTTTGCCCAAGTTCGCGCGTGCGCCAAAGAACTGCATTTGCTTGCCCAGACGCATGGGGGACACGCAGCAGGCAATGCCGTAGTCGTCGCCGAATTTTTCGCGCATCAGGTCGTCGTTTTCATATTGAATGGACGAAGTTTCGGCCGACAAGCGGGCGCAGTATTTCTTGAAGGCTTCGGGCAGTGCATTGGCCCACAGCACGGTCATGTTGGGTTCGGGCGCAGGGCCGAGGTTGGTGAGTGAATGCAGGAAGCGGAAGGTGGATTTCGTCACCAGCGGGCGGCCGTCACAGTGCATGCCGCCGAGACATTCGGTGACCCAGGTGGGGTCGCCGCTGAACAGTGCATCGTAGTCTTTGGTGCGCAAAAAGCGAACCATGCGCAGCTTGATGATGAATTGATCGAATAGCTCTTGAGCTTGTTCTTCGGTAATCACGTTGTTTGCCAAATCGCGCTCGGCGTAAATGTCCAGGAAAACCGACACGCGGCCCAAGCTCATGGCGGCACCGTTTTGATCTTTCACAGCGGCAAGGTAGGCATAATATAGCCATTGAATGGCTTCTTGCAGCGTTTGTGCGGGGCGTGAAATATCATGGCCATATTTAGCTGCCATGCGCTTGAGAGATTCCAGTGCGCGGATTTGCTCGCTGATTTCTTCACGCGCGCGGATAAGGTCTTCGTCTACCACGCTGGCTTTGCAGTTGTTTTTGGCGGCTTTCTTTTGTTCGATGAGAGCATCTACCCCATAAAGCGGCACACGGCGATAGTCGCCGATGATGCGGCCGCGGCCGTAAGCATCCGGCAAACCGGTGATGACACCGCTGCGGCGAGCAGCGAGCATTTCGGGGGTGTAGGCATCGAATACGCCGTCGTTGTGGGTTTTGCAATATTTGAAAATGCGGTCAACGTCAGCAGGCATTTCGGTGTCGTATTCCTTGAGCGACGCGTGCACCATGCGAATGCCGCCGCGCGGCAAAATAGCACGGCGCAGGGGGGCATCAGTTTGCAGGCCAACGATGACTTCCATGTCTTTGTCGATGTAGCCCGCGTCGTGCGCGTCCACTTCAGAAATGGTGTGGGCATCAATGCTGAGTACGCCGCCAGCTGCGCGTTCCTGCGCGAAAAGGTCTTTCACTTTGTCAAACACGTGCAGTGTTTTTGTGCTTGCCGGTGCAAGAAAAGATTCGTCGCCGTGCCAGGGGGTGAAGTTGCGTGCGATAAAATCGCGCACGTTGACGATATCTTGCCATTGACCTGCGATAAAATGGTTCCATTGTGTATACTTCATGATGGGTTCTCCTGTATCATTATTTTCTATCTTATTATACACCATTTTAAGACGAATGTCAAGGGATTTATACCCGATAAATTAAAAATAATTATTAAATAGTAATAATTATCAAAAAATGATTATTTAATCAGCGATAAAAAGAGCACCTCGCATGGAGGTGCTTGTTGTGATGTAAGGATTAGGGCATACGGATGTAGTTGAAGTTTTGGGCGGGATCATCGCGGCGCACGAGATTGAGCGTGTTATCGCTGATGGTAAAGTCCATCATTTCGTTGCCAACGTCGGCACTATGGAAGGTGAGCACCAGAATGTCAGTGCTGCTAATTAGCCAGTTGAAACTTTGGTTCCAGTTGGCTTCGACGAAGCCGCCACGGTTGCCGGTGCCATCGGCGTTGAATACGTACTGCACATTGTTGTCAACATCCCATCCCCAAGTGCCAACTAGCTCAGGATCAGCGTTGCCGCAACCAGTGAACGCCATGAGCATGCCTGCTGCCATCAGCAACACCAAAACGCCTGTGAAAAATCTACGCATATGAGATACTCCTTTGATTTGGTTATGTTTAAGATTCAAACATTGCGAACAGTTGTGCCGGGGTAAGTGCGCGTTTTTCTTCGCCGCACACATCCAGAATAATCTTGCCGCCGTTGAGCATGATCAGCCGGTCACCGTAGGCAATGGCATCGCTCATGTTGTGCGAAATCATGATGGTGGTGATGTTTTGCTCTTCCACCATGGTTTTGGTGATCTCCATCACCTGCCGTGCAATGCGGGGGTCGAGCGCGGCGGTGTGTTCGTCCAACAGCAGCAGCTTGGGCTTTTGCAGCGCGGCCATCAGCAGCGTAACCACTTGCCGTTGCCCGCCCGAAAGCAGCGACGCTTTTTTGCGCAGCATGGTCTCAAGCCCGAGATCGAACTCGGCGAGTTTTTTGGCGAAGAAGGCGAGATCTTTTTTTCGGATTGCCCATTGCAGCCCGCGCAGTTTGCCGCGGGAATTCGCCAATGCCATGTTTTCGGCGATGGTGAGTTCGGGGCAAACGCCGAAGTTAGGGTCTTGATATACCCGCGCAATGAGTGCCGCACGTGCAGCGTGGCCTTTGCGGGCGATATCTTTACCCTCAAACAGAATTGAGCCTGTGCTGGGGCGCAAGTTGCCGTTGATGATGTTGAATAGCGTGCTTTTTCCCGCGCCGTTGCCGCCGATGATGCTGACAAACTGCCCTTCGGGAATAGTGAGGTTTAGCTCGTGCAACACTTGCTTTTTCTCCACGCCATTGTCAAACACTTGTGAGATGTTTTTCAGTTCAATCATGCTGCCACCCCCTTGCGCGCTCTGAGCCATTGGCGCAGTTTTGCTATCCATGCAGGCACCAACTGCCGCAGCTTGGGCACACACAAGGCCAACAAGGTGAGCACAGCGGTGAGCAAACGTGTCCAGGTGGTGTCTAGAATCTGGGCAGCTGTGATTAACGAAATGCAGGCGAAGTAAATAAACGAGCCCAGCGTGATGAACAAAAAGCGTGTGAGCATGCCAGCACGCTTGGGCGTGATGACTTCGCCGATGACCAATGCAGCAAGGCCGATAATCAGCGTGCCGACGCCGCTGTTGACGTTGGCACCGTTGAGCTGTTGTGCGACCAAGGCACCCGAAAGCCCGGAAATAGCGTTGGCGATAATCAATGCGGCCAGCTTGCGGCTGTCGGTGTTGATGCCGTTGGAGCAGGCCATGCGTTCGTTGTCGCCAGTGGCGCGAATGGAAAGCCCAAACGCTGTGTTGTATAACAAATAGAGCACCGTGATAACCACGGCCAGCACCGCTGCGCCAACAATGGCTTGTGACCATAGCCACGCATTAAAGGTTGGAACGCCCCAGGTCACCAATTGGTCGCGCACAGGGGTGAAGATGAAACGATCCATCGGTGCGGAAATGTTGCTGCTGTCCATCACAAACAGGTTGATGGAAAATAAGGCCATGGTAACGAGCAAGCCGGAGATGATGCCGTCGATTTTCAGTTTAGTATGAATGAGCGCGGTGGCAAGCCCCGCCACTGCACCGCCCAACATCGCAACCAGCAACGCGATGATGAAGTGGTGTTCATTATGCAGCATGGTCATGGCAAGCACAGCACCAAAGCCGAAGGAACCCTCAATGGTGAGGTCCGGCTTTTTCATGATGCGCAAAGACAAGAAAATGCCAATGGCCAACGGAGCATGGAGCATGCTTAGCCCCAAGCCGCCATATAAGCTGGTGAGAAATAAGTCGGTTGTCATTGTCTAATTTCCATCATCTAAAATCTAGAATGTGCGATTTGCGCGCTGCACCATGGCTTCGGGAATCTCGAAATCGATGGCTTGCGCTTCGGTTTCGTTGATATAGAGCGCAAGCGAAGCTGCTGTGGGTGCATAGAATGTTTGCGGCCAATTGTTGTTGACCAGAATGTCAAAGGCGATGTTTGCGGCGGCAGCACCGTTGGCTGCGAAGTCAACAGAAAGCGAGGCAACTGCGCCGCCTTCTACGATGGGCAGGTCGGCCACAACAACGGGTAGACGGCGACCAGGATTTTGCATGCGGTTGAGGTTTTGCACCATTTGCATTTGCTCGGTGATTTGGTTATCTTGCGGGATATAAATGGCGCGGATGGTGGAGTCTGCGGCGATGTTGATGAATTGCTGTGTCAGGTGCTCCAAGCCGTTTGCGGGGATGCCGAATGGCACGATGGTGCCTTCGGGCGCAACGGCTTGCAGGCGGCCCAGCGAAGCAACAGAGTTGTCTTCGTCGGTGGTATACAGGAACGCCACACGGTTGTCGGCATCCAAGTCGGTGCCAATCAGCTCTTGCAGCAGGTCAATTTGGGTTTCCATGGGCAGCGCGCTGGATGAGCCGGTGGAGATGTCACTCATCAGCCCTGCACCAACGGGATCGGTGATGATGCCGAACACTAGGGGGATGTCTGCGCTGGTGGCGACAGGCAACGCTTGCTGCGATGCACCGGTGCCCAAGCAGAACATGAGGTCCACGCGCTGTGCGGCAAAGGTGTTGGCGATGGCAACGGCCGTGGCACTGTCGAAATTTGAGTTTTGATAAGTAAAGCGAACGGTGTGTCCGGCATCTTGCATCAGTTCGGTCAAGCGTTCTTGAAAGCCTGGAACGCCCAGCGCAAATGCGGGAATGGGTCCGCCGGACAGAATGCCCACATGGAACTCACGCGCGTCGTTGGGGGTGTAAGGGTCATTGGGCGTTTCGGGTTGTGTGTCGCAGCCGCTGAGCACAACGGCACCTGCCACGATCATGAGTAACGCGACGAGAAGAGAAATGACTTTTTTCATGGGTAAACTCCTTTAATCCATTACTAAATTACTAGGGTAAAGCTATTATAGCACATAAACATGTGCAATTGCAAGCTTTAATTACAAAAAATACGCACCCACAACAATGAGTGCGTGACAATGCGATGTTAGCATAAAAGGTCGATGCCTTCCAACAGTTGCATAACCTGGGCCATGGGCATGCGGTTCATGCCTTGGGTAGTGAAGAGTTCCGCGGGCGGGTCTTCGATGAAGGCAATATCTGCGGTGATGAATTGCTTGGGTTGCAGGTGTGCGATTTCTTCGCCGAAGAAGTCAACAAGGTCATTAAAGCTAAGCAAGACGTTGTGTTCGGGAAAAACGATGATGGTGTTCTCGGCTTCAAAAATCATGCGCACGCGGCTGCCGAATGTGGCATTGAAGAAAGCTGCTTGAATGCGCGAAACGCCGAAGTCAAAGCCTTCGGGTTGCAAAAGTTCGTACCAGTTGATGCTTTGCTCGAACACGGTGCGTTCGCCGTCAGCGGAGACAGCGGCAAACGACGGCAGCATGTCGATTTGCTCGAATGACAGATCGGGCGGCGGGAAGATGCTGAATGTGTCGGGGTCAAGATGATAACGGTTGATGAGGGCTTGGCGTTCGGCTTCGGGCAGGGAGAAGGGGTCAACACCGGGGGCGAGCGGGTGGGGCAGGGCAGGGTGTGGGTCAGGGCCGCCGGTCCTAAACCTCCAATGGGACCAACAGCCGCCAAGCACAAGGAGCGACACTGCTAACAGCGTTGCCACAATGGCGATGAGGACTTTTCGCGGGGCTTCATACTTTTTGCAAAACATGAGATTTTCTCCTTTGGTTGTTCTGCATATCAGTATAGCAGTTTGCTTTGGAGAAGTTAAGTGATTTTCGCAACATTTTTGTGAATTTGTGTGAACAAAAAAATGTCCCATGCTAGCACAGGCTTGCATAGGACGCGGCAAAGCGACTTGCGCTGCAAGCCCTTCTAAATATTTTTGTAATCACCAATCATACGTTGGCGGCGTTGTGCAAGCGTTTCGCCGTCAAATTTGAAAAACCAAGGTCCTGCAAGGCCGGTTCGATTTTCGATTTTTTCTGCAAGCGCCGAAAGAGAGTAAATTTCTCCTTGATAGCGAACTTTTCTGTTGTCAATCACTGTGCAACGTATGCTCGAATCATTGATATGTTCTATCTCATCGCCAACGTTAATGTCAACCATGCTAAACCTAAACGGCCGCGCCCTTTCTCCACGTTGGATAGCTTCTTCTTCCTCTTGTTCATCGTTTAGCTCAACCAACTTAAGATAATCTTCATCGCCGCGAAGTTTCGCGATTTCCTTGAAAACAGAATAGGCGTCGTGGGGAGAAAATTTAAAAAACTCACGCTGGCGCAAGCGGCCATTCACTGTCTCACTCGCATGAAGTTCTTTGTTAATTAAGTCAAAAATGTTATGTATTGAGCGTTCCAGTTTTTCGGGCTCGTGGGTGTGATATACAGCATATGCGCGAAAAGAAAGCGGCAAATTCGTCGGCTGATTTAGTTCTGCTAGTCGTTGTTCTATGGCGTTGCTTGTTCGCCCAATTTTAATCCATCCATCAAGGCACGGATTGGTTAGAATGTATACGAGTCCAAGTTTTGCATGAACGTCCATGTTTGCCTCCGAGTATTTATATACGTAAACATTGGATAAACAACGATGCAACCCTATCGCGGGCCGCATCGTTAGGCGAAATGAAAAGCCTGCGCGCGAGGGTGCTCGCCGCAGGCGTGGCGCGCCTGGAGGGATTCGAACCCCCGGCCTTCAGAATCGGAATCTGCTGCGATATCCAGCTTCGCCACAGGCGCATATGTGTCCCGCTCGCAAGTTGTTTGGGCGGAACAGCTTTATTATAACACATAAACAGCAAAAATGCAAGCATAATTTGCATGGCAAGGGTCACTTCTGTTCTAGCGCAACGATCATCTCGAATGTAAAAATATCTTCGAAATACTCCCATTCCACAACCCCATTGTATTTCACCGCAATGCGATGGATACTTTTTAATCCAATGCCGTGGGCTTGCGCGTTCTTTTTCGATGAGAAAATTTTGCCATTGTGAACACGAGGCGCACGGTTACAGCTGTTTTGCGTTTGGATAACGATATAATTTTGATTTCCTTTATGTAATGATAGGCGAATTTTTTTCGTGCTTGCTTGTGCGGCGGCTTCAAATGCATTTTCTAACAAGTTGTCCAGCAGCGCAGTGGTATCAATGTCACTCATAAACGTTAGCGAAACGCCTTGGATGTCGACTTGAAAGTCGATATTATTTTCTTTGCAGGCTTGTGCGTAGCGATTGATGATAACATCTACATATTTATTGCCGCTGTAGGCCACGGCATCTCTTAGCCCAAATTCGCCGCTTAGCGAAGCGGCATATTGCCGAACTTCGGCAGATGCGGTTTCGATATGCTGGATGGTCTGCAGATGTTTATTAATGTCATGAATGAGTATCTTTTGGCTTTCTTGTCTTTCCAGCAGCAATTCGTAATATTCCATGCTGATTTTCTCGCGCTGTTGTTCCAGTTGAATCTGTGTATATTTTGCGTGTGTTCGCCGGGTGAGTTCATACACGAAGAAGATAATCATGTTGGCAATCGATATCAATGCTATTCCCATGCTTATCCACAAAAAAGTATTGAATGGGTAATCATATGATGCGGTAAAAATATGTTGATATAGAAATGCTAGAAATGCAATGGACAACAAAGGCACAAGAGATAGCGCAAGCAAGATGGATATACTCACCAAATCTCTTTCGTGTTTTTTTCGAATTTTAACAGCCAGATATGCGACAATAAAGAACAAAAGTTTACTCAACGCTGCCTGCAACATAAATGTTAAATCATCGTATCTGTGGCTTGCTAAATCAATGCTAAATAGCAGTGTAGAAAGAGATAGAACCAAAAATTCCGTAGCTGTCAAAAATGCGGACAATGTGAAAACATGAAAAATGCATGACCTAATTTTTGCTCCATAGCATAACAGGCCAATAAAAAAGACGGTAAGGATAAAAGCAAATAAGTTTACTAGCGGCAGCCAAAGAAGCGTTGTGCTCAATGAGATTGCCCAAGCCATAATAAACACAAAGTAATGAAACAAGGTTTTCTTTTTTTCCGGCAAAGCATTTTCAAAATAAATAAAAATAACAAAAAGCTGAAACAAAAGGATAACACCATAACTGATCGCAGAAATCATGTCTTTTTCCTTCCCAAGTAACGAGCAAAACTTTCCTTGAAAGCGGCATATCTCCGTTGTGAAACTGGAACAAAAACATGATTGCCTTTGTTATCTTCAGTCAGCCTTACTTCTCTTTTTCTCAAGCTGCTAACATGCTGCAAGTTCACCAGATAACTTTGATGTGGCTGTGCAAACAAGCCTTGGCTTAATTCGTCTTGCCATTGTGCCAGAGTTTTGCGGGATGGATACTCGCATGATTTTGTTTTCACTTGCGTTGCGCGTCCTTGAATGCAGATAAATAAAATATCTTGAGTAAAAACAGGAATGGAGTCGTCCTCGGAATCCAAAAGAATGGTTTGGTTTTGCAAATTATACTTATCGAGTGCTTTTTCTAACCCGCAATATAATCGTTCCTGATTAATGGGTTTGGGCAAATAGCGAAACACGGTTATGTCCATGGCATCGTCGATGTAGCCGGGATGGCTCGTCACCATGAAAATGATGATGTGAGCATTGCGTTCTTGCAAGCACTTTGCCACCGCTAAACCGTTTATGCCGGGCATTTCAATGTCAATGAAAGCCAAGTCATAAATCGCGTTTTGCGCAACGGCAGATTCTCCATCAGGAAACAATGCATAGCTTGCCTGCAGTTCTTTTTCTGCAAAGAAAGCAGCCACAAGCTTGTGAAGTTTTCGTAAGATATCAGGGTTATCATCGCATAGTATTAGTCTCATTGGTTGGACACATCCTTTTTGGAATATTTTACATGATTTTTGCCTTTAAGTCAAGAACAAAAGCGAAAAGGTACTAATTTTGTCGTTTTTGCTGCAGTTTTGCATAATTGCTTGACAAAAAACATTGCGTATAGTACAATGGACAAAACTACAGAAAGAGAGGTTATTAAGCATGAAAAAAATCACAAAATTGCTTGTTCAAATGGCGCCAACCGCTGCGGCTTTTCTGGTAGCAGTAGCGGCACTGGAGGGGGTTACAGCAGCAACTTGGGTATTCAACCAACCCAAGGCACCGCAGGGTCTCGACAAGTTTAGACGTTTTAAATAACCGGAGAAAAACGATGAGAAAAACCAGTGAAAAAGCAGTTGCCCGTTTGTGTGCAAGCGGAGCGATTGAAACAGAAGACCGCGAGGTATATGAATACGCATTAAACATCCTATTGATGGGCGTATTGCATTCGCTTACCGTGTTATTCATTGGCTTGCTTTTGGGCATGTTCCTCGAAAGCTTAGTGCTGTTTTCAACGTTCTTTCTTGCGCGCAAGTTTGCAGGCGGCTACCACGCGTCAAAGCATTGGCAGTGTTATTTATTCACTGTTGTGACAGTAACGGGTGCGTTGTTGCTGGCAAGTCTTCTGCTCACACAAAGCAGTGTTTTCTTTTACGTGTTGTTGGCTGTTTCGGCACTTGCGATTTTTTTGCTGGCGCCGGTAGAACACGCAAACAAACCGTTGAGCGCAAAAGAGAAGAAAGTGTACCGCTTGATTTCTTGGGCGATATGCGTTGTGTTGGCCGGCTTGTCAATTGCATTTTTTCAATGGATTTCTCCATCAGTAGGCTTGGCGGTTAACATGGGCTTGATGCTGTGTGCATTTGCGCTTGTGTTGGCTGTGGTTGAAAAACAACTCAGAGCGAAAAAAGCAGATTCCATGGTATTAGGGTAGAGCTTGCTCTACCCTAATGATTTATAACAACAAAGAGGTAAAATATGAGGTTATCTCAAAAACTGGATGCCTTGCAGGCGATGGCAATTGTCCATGCGGGCAAAATGCATAAATTATATTTAATTCAACTGCTGGCAGAACACGCCCAAGATGATGAAATGACAATGGAGTTTTTGGCGTGGACTGATGAGTTATTGCGATAATGGGTAAATATGAAGAGCCATCCACAAAGGAAAAGCCTTGTGGCTGGTTAAAATTTTAGGATGACTTGCAACAGGTTGACAGTTTAACGCGAATATGATAAAATAAGGATGGTGAAGTGAGTAAATATTGCGGGGGAATAGCATGACGAAAGCACAGCTGAAAAAGCGCATTGATGTGGCAGCGGGACGCTGTTTGGCGGACATGGTGATCAAAAATGCCAAGGTGATTGATGTATATGGCAGCGCGATATTGGACGGCGACATCGCAATTGTGGATGGCTGCGTGGCTGGTATTGGTGCCTATGAAGGCGTGACTGTGCATGATGCGCAAGGTCGCTTTGCGGCACCTGGGTTTATCGACGGCCACATACACATTGAGTCGGCCTATGTGACCCCGGAGGAAATCGGACGATTGCTCGTGCCTTGCGGTACGACCACCATTGTTGCAGATCCGCATGAAATTGTGAACATTAAGGGCTTAACTGCCCTTGAGTATATGCTCAAAGCGGCCGAACACACGGTCTTAGATATCAAATATATGCTGCCATCTTGCGTGCCTGCAACTTCGTTTGAACACGCGGGAGCGACCATGACGGCGCAGGATATTCAGCAAGCGTTGCAAGACAAACGTCTGTTGGGCCTTGCCGAATTCATGGACTTCCCCGGCGTGGTGCACGCCACAGAGCCGGCACTTGACCGTTTGCTGGCCGCACACCACGCGGCTGTGCCCATTGATGGCCACAGTCCGGGCTTGTCTGGTGCAGCGCTGAACGCCTATGCTGCTGCAGGAATCTCCACAGACCATGAATGCACCACGGTGGAAGAAATGCACGCGCGCATCTCACGCGGGATGTATATCCTCATGCGTCAGGGCTCTGCCTGCCACAATCTAGCGCGTTTGCTGTGTGGTGTAACCCCGGCAAACAGCAGCCGCTGCTTGCTTTGCTCTGACGATCGTCAGCCCAAAACGATCTTGCAGCAAGGGCATTTAGATGATCACTTGCGCATTTGTGTGCGCCATGGCATTGATCCAATCACGGCCATTCGCATGGCAACGCTCAACGCGGCCAATTGCTATGGCATGAATGACCGCGGTGCCATCGCTCCCGGGCTTCGGGCTGACATTGTGCTGCTGGATGACTTGACAGATTTTCGTGTGGCGCAGGTGTTTGTTGCGGGCAATTTGGTGGCTGATGATGGCGTATATCTGCCCGAGGTAACTCGCCATGACAGCAGCGCGATGCAAAGCAGTTTCCACGTGAAGGATTTTACGCAGGACAAGCTCAAGTTGGCGTTAATGCATGATAGGGTTCACGTGATTGATATTCTGCCCAGCGAAGTGGCCACCGGCAAGGGCATTGCGCAAGTGCAGTTGAGCGCAACCGGCGATTTTGTGCACAACAGCAGCGCAGACATCGTGAAAATCGCTGTGGTGGAACGCCACCAAAACACAGGCAATGTCGCTGTAGCGTTGCTGCGCGGCTATGGCATCAAGGCTGGGGCAGTTGCGCTGTGTGTTGCGCACGATTCGCACAATATCATCACCGCAGGCACCAACGACGCGGACATCGCCTTTGCTGTGCACAGTCTGATTGCGCAAGGCGGCGGTGTGGTGTTGGTGAAAGATGGGCAGGTCCTCGAGAGCATGCCATTGCCGGTTGGTGGCATCATGAGCGACCAAAGCGGCCAATGGGTGGAGCAAAAGCTCAATGCGTTGCACGACGTTGCGCACCAAGCATTGGGCATCCACGGCAACGTGGAGCCGCTGATGACGCTGTGTTTTATGGCGTTGCCGGTGATTCCGCAACTCAAACTCACAGATATGGGGCTGTTTGATGTGGAGGCCTTTGATTTTATTTCGGTGCAGGCACCACCTGCGGTGGGGCTCGGTCGCTTCGCTGTGCATTAAGAAAGGCAAAAAAAATCTGCTGTTATCCTCTCAAGCCCCAGTCCCCCTCTTCAGAGGGGGACGTCCCGCAGTCTCAAAACAAACCACATGTCCAAACTGTGAAATTTTTCTTAAATTAGAGCTTGTTTTTTCTCTCGCGTTGGTGTATAATGGAATTGGTAGAAAAACCACAAAAAATGCTGAATGCGAGGAGAATTTATGTTTTCAGATGTATCGGTACTTGTCATTGCGGTGGTGTTTGTCGCCATCAACGGCTTAACCATGCTGGCCTGGGCAGCTGCGCAGGGCTACAAAATGAAGCCGACGGCTTTCGCCTTCATTGTTGGCGCAGTGGGCAACCTGCTCACAGGCTCCATCACGCCCATTTCGGGGCAGTCATCCATCCTCACTGTTTCGCACTTCATGAAAAACATCAACGAGCGCATTGGCGCACTGTTGCTGGCGGTTTTGGTGATGATTCCGCTGGGGCTGTTTGGCATGGTCACCCGCATTGCGGATTTTGCAGGCCCTGCAGTGGTGGGCGGCATGATGGCCGGTGTGGGCATCATGGTTGCGGGCATCAGCGTTAAAATGCTTAAGCAAGAAAAACGCACTGGCATCATCGCATTTGTTAGCGCACTTGCCACGCATGTTATCTTTCTGGGTAATCCCAATGCTTTGGTATATGTCATCGGCGTTTCCGTCACTTTGGCGACCCTGGATTTTGTGTTCTTGCAAAAGCGCCGCGTGGACTTATTCGCCACAGCCCAAAAAGACGGCTATGTTGGCGACATGGCGCAAACCGACAACCCCAAGTTCTGGACTAAAGCCTACTGGACTGACTTCAAGATCATGAAACCCAAGTTCAGCATCAAGGCCATCTATTTTGCCTTGGCCTTCATCAGCCTAAACATTGGCACGAACATCGCTTTCGGCAACATCACCGCAGGCTTTGCCGGTGCAACGCAGAACATGGATCACCTCACCGTCATCAACAGCCTAGCCGATGTCCCCAGCGTGATTTTTGGTGGTGCACCTGTTGGCGCGATTATCTCGGCCACAGCAGCGGCACCTTGGCCGGTTACGGCAGGCGTGATTATGATGCTGCTATGCGCGCTATTGCTGCTCTTGGGTCTAATGACCAAGGCCGTGAAGTACATCCCCGTGCAAGCTATTGCGGGTTTTTTGTTCATCATTGGCTTTTTCTCCACGCTTGTGCCAAACCTTGAGCGCTCGTTCGGCACCGGCAACACCGCGGCGGCTACCGTTGCCATGGCCTTGACTGCCCTGACCAAGAATCCGTTCATCGGCTTGGTGGGTGGCGTGGCAGTGAGATACATCGGCGTCTACTTTGGTTTGTCCGCGTAACGCTACATAAACTAAATATAAGCCTGATTGTGCATGTCGATACAATCAGGCTTAATGTTTATTCTATTAATGGCGCTAATCCATACACTTGCCGCAAGTGATTGATTTCTGGCACAGTCAGGGTTTGTCTTGCGTTTGGCCATGTGTTATTGATGTTATTCCGATACATAATATCTACTGTTTGGCCGGAGTGTATCCACCAGCCTAGCGCATGCGCAAGCTCGTGTATCGCTACATTTCTATATAAGTTTTGCAATTGTTCGCTTGTTAAATTGCCTTGATCGCGAGCGCGTATAAACCCATATTTCCTGATTAATATTCGACCTGTTATTCGAACGTTTTGGCCATAGTTGTTGATATAAATCCAGTGGCCTTCACGTCTGCGGTGTTGTTGACACGCTGCGCCTGCGCGCGGTCTGGGATTTCCGCTGCTATCAGGACGATCTGTTCCCGTGAGAAAAACTTCAGTGAAGCAAGGCAGAAGCGTGCGTCTGACTGCGACTAATTGTTCCGCAGTGCCGCCAACAAACCATATTCTGGCTCCGGCGGGCGGGCTATCGCCTTGAAATTCCTCAACAGACATATGCCCGGGAATGCTCAATGCTTCATTCCATGCATTTACCGCAAAGGTCATTGCGTCCAGAAGATCTAAATTATTATTCCCGGCATTTTGAATATATATTGTCGTTGGAATATCGGTAGCATGAGGCCCCCAGCGACCGATTATGGTCGAATCAGCATCACGCCAAATGCTCAACTCACCCAGTGAGCTTAGGACTATTTCATCCCATACGCTAGTTTCAGTTTCTGGGACAGAAGAGGTTGTTATTTCAGTTTCTGAAAAAATTTCCGTTTGCGCACAGGCTGTGATGAACACGAGTAAAACTAACATGATCAATAAAAGCTTTTTCACATGAAATCCTTTCGTTGGCTTTGACGTTGGCGCGGGAAAAAGGCATGCTACGAAAAAGATGCAACCCTATCGCGGGTCGCATCGTTAGACAACATGAAAGCCTGCGCGCGAGGGTGCTCGCCGCAGGCGTGGTGCGAACAACCAAAGGGGTTGTTTCGCGAGCCGCTGTTTCACAAAATCACAAAAGGAAAACCGCGATTTGTGAGCGGCGACTCGCCGCTGGTGCGGACACCGGGACTTGAACCCGGACGGTTGCCCACTGGCTCCTAAGACCAGCGCGTCTGCCAATTCCGCCACATCCGCGCCTAGCGGCGGGCAATTCGGCGCAAAGATTGATATCAATTTGCACACGTGCCCGCGCTTGACTTAACTATTATACCACATCCCGCGCAAAAATGCAAGCAAAAAATCAGGGCGAATTTCTCCGCCCTGATTATCGTTTATTCCCAGCGGTTGTCGATCTTGCCGCGTGCAAGCATTAAGCCGCCTGCAATGAGTATTGCCACCAGGCCAATGCCGCCAAACACGGGCAGGAAGACCCAACCCACGGTGCTGAGCGCCGATGTTTGGAAATCCACCGGCACGGCGCGGTTGTTGCTGCTCACGCGGATATTAATGGTATCACCTACCATGGCCTCGGCTTGTGCGCGGGTGTATATCGCGTTGCTTTGCCCGTGGTTGCCGTCCCAGCTGAAGGCCACGCGATAGCGCCATTCACCGTTGACCATGGTGCTGGTGCGCACTTCGCGCGTTACCATTGCACTATGCACCGGATAAGTTTCGTTGCGCGCAATGTTTTGATCGCGCATTTCCGGCAGGGCAAGGCCGGCAAACACGCCGCCGCCTACGGCTGCAAAAATCAAGCCAAACAGCAACACGCAAGCTGCCGCAATGCCCAATGCTTTTCGTTTATCCATGTTGTTTCTCCATCATTTCTATTACACAGTCACCCAAACAGCTGGGCGCACATAGCGGTTGGCTGCCATGCTGCCGTGAACCGGTGTACCTGTGATGCCCAGCGAACCATCTGCGCTGACGGTGGCCGCGAGATTAGCCTGCATGCCCGGTGAACGCAACCACCAAAACACGTTGACGTTGTTCGTGCGGGCAATGCGCGCTTGGTCGTTGGCGAAATATAGCCGTGCTTCGGCCATGGAGAGCAGGAAGACGTAATCCTGCGTGTTTTCGCCGCCGTCCATGCCAAAGCGGGAGTCACGGTTGATGACCTCGGTTTGCACAATACGGTCGCGGTAACCAGGCGACATGCGGTTGAGCCACTGCCCATTGAGATAGTCGCGCAGGGCACTGTTTTCCCACGTGATTTCGACAAACGCACCGTGATAAGCACGCGGCGGCAAGGCTTCTTCGCGCAGCAACAGCATGCGACCATCGCGTTGTTCTAACACGAGCCATGTTGCGCCGTCGAATTCCATGCGATCTTCAGTGCGGCCGGCAATGATGTCATCTTGGATTTGCTGCATCATATCGCTGGCTTGGCGGAAGTCGCCCATGTTGTAGAACGCTTCATGCGCACCGGCGGGATCGGTGTCGATGAGCCGTTGAGCACGTGAATACCGCACGTTGGGGGCAATGACAAACACACTGAGCAGCACAATAATTGCCGCCAGCACCAATGCCACACCGCCGAGAATGATCGCTTTTAGCGCATTGCTTTGTTGTTTAAGCCACTTCATAACATCCACTCCTTACAATTTCCTACCGTAATTATACCATTAGTATGCCGTGATGTGCAACGGCTAAACAGTAAAGAGTTTATGAAGGATGTGTAAACAATGCGTAATGGATGACGGGCTTCGCCCATACCCATTTTAATCGTGCGCAGCACGCAACCAAAATTGCGCATTACGAATTACGCATTGCGAATTAGCGATTGAGTTCAACAATTTGAATGTTTTCTGCTGTCATACCTGTTTTTTGCAGCAAGATTTCGGTGATTTGCGTCACAGTTTGGCGGTCGAGTTCGCCGCCGCCCACCACGGCACGTACGCTGTTCTCGCCGATGACTACGAGTGCTTCGCGTCCTGTTTGTGCGGTGATGAGTGCCTCGCACTCACTTTGCAAGCGGATGGCGTTGGACAGCACTTGCAGGGATTCACTGGCCTGCGACACCGCGGTGGGGTCAGCCTGGCTGTCGGCAATCACACTGCTGAGCACTGCACGAGCTTCGTCATGCGCGGCGTTGCGGTTGAGCCTTGCCCCGGCGAAGTATTCACGCGCGCTGGCACCCATGGGGTGCTGGATGTTTGAGCCATGCACAAATTGCGCATCGCCCAAGCTGCCTTCGCTTTGGTCTTCGCTGTTCACTGCAGTGGTGATGGGTTGTGCGTTAACTGCGCGATAGGGGTCGCTGTAATACCAATTGATGAACACCGCTGCTGCCAATGCCAGCACAAGTGTGACCATCACCAGTTGGCGTTTTTGCAAGAGTTTTTTCATGAAATATATGCCTCCCTTTATTGAATTAAAAATTGCATTTATAACTTAACGCGGCTTGCAGGTACTGCCGCGAAGCGCCTGCTCGCCGCTAGGCGCCCATCTGTGCCACAGATACCATGTTGCTGCCAATGCCCAACACAGCCGTCACTGCTTCCACAATCGCTTGCCGCACCAGAATATCTCCGCCGCCCTGCGCGATGACGGCCACGCCGCGCACCTGTGGTTCAATCATGCGCAATACTAAACCTTGCTGCCCTGCGCCCTGCCCGATGACCACGTACTCTGTGCGCACGTTGATGTGCTCTTCAATGCGGTCGCCGTCTTGCACAATGCGGGTGTCGCTGCTGCCTTGGGTGGCGAACATGGGCTGGCTGCCTGCGTCAATGGTGAGCATCACACGCACATCGCCCGCACCGGCAATGGAACCAAGCAACTCTTCCAGACGATTTTCCAGCTGTCGTTCAAAGTCTGCTAAATCCACGCGAATAGACTCGCTGGCGGGGTTCACATTCACCGGTGCGCGGTTGCCGCCAAAGGGTAGCCCGCTGACCGCAAGGAGTAGCAGGCCAAGCACACCTGCCAGCAACAACGCCGCCTGCCAGCGCGAAATCTTCCACTTTTTCAGCATGTCATCTAATTTTGCCATCGTGTTTGCCTCGTCAATTCATTACAATTTCAACATCAAAGCCAACTTCGTGACGCAGCGCGGCGGCCAAGCCTGTGGTGTTGCTTCCATGCGGAATTTCCACTCGCGCCAATATGATATCTATGCTGCCGTCGGACAAAATAGACGTGCCCAGGTAAATTTGCCCTTGCAGGCCGCGTGTATCCAATACGGCTCGCATGTTGTTGCGCAGCTGCACTTCAATTGCGCTTTGCATTTGCCGTGCCATCTCCTGTTGCAGCGCGTGATTCACCGGCGGTGCCTGCAGCTGCGGAAACACCCAGTCTAACGATGCCCCGCCACGGGTGATAATCGGCGACAAAAATGCGCTGAGCAAAAACACCGCCACCACCACCCGCACGGATTTCTCTACCGCGCCCTTGGGCGCAAGCAGACGAACAATGCCGCCCGCCAATGCAGCAAGCGCAATCGACAACGCCCAGGTGCGGAAAACTTCCATGGACTCTCCAATTCGTAATGCTTAATTCTTAATGCGTAATTGTGGTTGCGCTGCGCGCGATTGAAATGGGTATGGGCGAAGCCCATCAATCATTACGCATTACGCATTGTTAAAACGATGCCAGTGGAAATCACTAGTAGCGCGGCGTTGAAGAGCACGCATGCGCTTAGAATCGCCACGGCATTTGCTGCACTTTTGAATACCCCGCCTGCGCGCCCTTGCCCGAACAATTCGGCTGCGCCTGCCAGTGCTTTCAGCATCACCGACCACAGCAGCAGCTCGGCCAGTACGGGACCATAAAGCAGCAACGCGGCAATCAGTGCAAAGCCGCCTACTGCGCCCTTGACCAAGCTCACGCTGCTGAGGATGGCGCCGGTAGCTTCGCTGATGGCACCGCCCACCACGGGAATGCTGCTTGCGAGGACGCGCACGCCGCGAATGACCAGTGCATCGGCCGTGTTGGTGATGACACTTTTGATGGAAAGTAGCGCAGTGAATAAGCTCGCTAGCACAGCAAACGTGCCTAGTACGGTTTTCTTAATCGCGCTGGCTAGTGCAGAAAGCCGTGCGTCTTGCGCGGCGGCATCAACGAGGCTAAGGCCCAGCACAATGCCTGTGGTAGGGATGATTACTCCTTGCGCCAACTGCGAAAGCCCTTGTGCGGCCATGAATGCCAGCCCGTGGTAGCTGACCGCCGCGCTTGGGCGACCGCTTGCTGTGAGCAAGCCTGCTAGAATCGGGATGAGCGCGAGGTTGAAGTTTGCGCCAAGCTGCACCACCGCTGCCGCTGCCCGCATGAGATCTGCAAGCCCTGGCAGCAGCAAAATCAGCGCGAGCATGCTGCCGATGATTTCTAGGGTACGGCGCATTTTTTCGTCTTCGGGCAAGATGGAAAAGGCGTAGGCCATGAGCATAATCACACCCAGCGCAAGCGCGCCCGAGCGTAATACGCGCACAAAACTGCCTTGCAGCATGTTCAGCAGTTGATTGATGATGTCACGCGGGGAAACGTTGAGCAGACCGTATAAATCCATGTTGGCCAAGCCCAGGTCAGCTAAGAGATTGCGGGTTTCGGGCGGCAGGGTGTCGGCCAGCTGCGCGGCACCGCTGGCTTGCAACTGCGCGTCCATGTTTGGGGTGTAGGCTTGGGCAGAAACGGTAAACACGATGAGAAGAAGCAACGTAACGAAGATTTTTTTCAGCATGATTTTGTACTCACTGTAGGGGCGGCCGTCCTCGGTCGCCCGTGGATTTTGATGAAATGTTAGCGGGCGACCGAGGACGGTCGCCCCTACCAATCAACCTCTAATTAGTCCTACCGCAAGTTGCGCAATGCTCATGAGCATGGGCAGGGTGAGTGCCAAAATGAGCAGACGACCGCCTAGCTCCACGATGTTCGCCAGAGAGCTTGACCCGCTGTCGCGGCAAATATCGGCGGCAATTTGTGTGGTGATGCAGATGCCTAAGGCTTGCACTAGCATGGTGAACGCATTGTTGCCGCCCAGCAGATTGTCATTGCCCAGCGGGGCATACTGCAGAATTTCCTGCACGCCACCGATGAGTTGCTGCAGTGAGCTAAAGGTGAGCAAGGCCACCGCAAGGATGCCGCCGAGCTGCACAAAAATAGCGAATTCTGGTTTGATTTGCCGCACAACCAGTGCAGCAATAGCCGCGATGATGGCGGCAACACCTAGCTGTATCATTGCACCCCCCGCCCCGTTGGGGCTCCCCCCCTCTAAATAGTTTAGCGTTATATGGGCAGCACACTCTGCACGGTTTCAAGCAGGCGCAGCAGCTCGGGAATGAGCATCATCAAAATCACCACGATGCCTGCAAGCACCACCAGCATGCCGTATTCTTCTCGTCCAATTTTGGCGAGAATTTGCTGCAAAATGGCCACGATTAACCCGACAGATGCGATGCGAATGATCAACGTAAGATCCATAATATACACTCCTCAAGTCATGCGAGCGGATTCGCATCCACCCCTACATTTAACCCCGCGCGAAGCGCGACTAAAGTTTTTTGGTTACTTTTTTTCAAAAAAGTAACGCAAATCAAATAAACAAAATCATCACCGTCAGTCCGGCTAGCACACCCAGCGTGAAGGCCGCCTTGCCGCGTGTGTCGCGCACGGTGCGGGCTTGATCAAGCTGCGTGGACAGCAGGGTTTCGTGCAGCTGCAAGGCCTCACGTTGGCCGGCGGCATCGCTTGCGCCAAGCAGTTGCCCCAGCGAAAGCAGATGCCTGCAGTCGTCGTCTTTTAGCCCATGCCCGGGCGATTGCAGGGCACCGTGCCAGGCCTGCGGAAAATCTGTGCCTGTGTTCATGCTATGCAGGCAGCGCGGCAAAAAGGCCGGGTGTTGTGATTGCTGGCACAAATCAGCAATCATGGTTTGCACGGGCGGGCGGCTATATTGCAACTGTGCGCGCAGTTGTGCAATCATTTGCAGGCTCAGCTCCAGCTGGCGGGCGCGTTGCATCATCGTGCGGGAAATAAGCGCACCTGTGCCTGCGCAAGCCAGAAAGACCAAGGCCATGGCTATGTAGTTAAGCATATTTTCTCACGTTCCTTCAATTGCTTATAATTGCGCATGACGCATTGTGCATTGCGCAGTTCAATTTGCACCAGCCAGTCAAACGCGTGCAGCAACTGCCGCACCACCGCGCGCTCAAGTGCTTCCTCCACGCCGCCTGCGTGCACCGTGGCGGCGAAATTCACGCCAGCGTGCATACCTGCCTGCAATGCTGCCACATCTTCCTCACCGCCCAATTCATCGCAGATGATCACCTGCGGCGCAAGGCTGCGCAACGCGAGAATAATGCCCTGCCCCTTGGGGTAGCCGCTGAGCACATCGGTGTTCATGCCAACGTTGCAGCAGGGCATGCCATTGCGCACACCGGCAAGTTCGCCGCGCTCGTCAATGACGGCCACGCGCAGACCATGGTTGTCTGAAAGGCGGCGGGATAAATCGCGCAGCAGGGTGGTTTTGCCGCTGCCGGGCGGCCCTGCGATGAGCACATTGGGCGGTTGTGCATGGGTATAAATCTTGCTGCAAAGCTCAGCTGCTGCGCCGGGAATTTCTCGTGCAACGCGCAAATTCACGCTTGAAATTTCACGCACAGCACTCACTTGCCCATGTTCGAGCACGGCTGTGCCGCACAATCCCGCACGATGGCCGCCGGGCAAGGTGATGTAGCCCCGTGCGATGTCCTGGGTGTAGCTGTGCACGGAAAATTCGCACAGGCTGCGCAAGATTTGCGCCAGTTGCTCGGCGGTTAGGCGCAGGCAATCGTTGCGCCATAGGGGGGTGACACGCTGAGAAGCCGTGATGTAGTGTGGTCCACTGGGCAGGGTGAGCGAAAGTGCTGCACCTGCTCGCATGCGGATTTCGGTGATTTGTGTGCGTAAGTCTTCAGGCACACAGGCAAGCATATCACGCACGAAGGCGGGCAAATGTGCTGTGGCTTGGTCAAAGGGCTTTGCGCCAAGTGATAAAACCAAAGCGAACACCCCCTTGCGCATTTTTACATGCTTATGCAGAGGATGTCCGACTTATGCCGCCTGCGGCGGAGCTTCGTCGCTTCGCTGTGTTCTATGCTAGTCCCATCGAATTTTAGGCTTGCCGAGTTGAAAAAAAACGATAAAAAAACTAACCGCCCCCGTAGCAAGGTTTGCGGTTAGTTAGTCTTCGTGAGGAACTGCCGCGCTGTTAGCGCTAAGCCCCCTGACATTCCCAGTATAGCATATATGATGGGAAATGTCAAGGGGGTTTCACTATTTTAACTTATGATTCTGGGTTCACGTGCACCATGCAGTGCTTGACTTTCTCGAACTGTGCTTCAATTTCATCGTGCACTTGCTGCGCAATTTCATGTGCTTGCACGAGCGTGAATGCAGCATCTGCGCGGATCTCAACGTCTACGTAAATTTTGTTGCCGAACAAGCGCGTATGCAGTTTATCAATCCCCAGCACCTGTGGCTGTGCCAAAATCACCTCGCGCATGGCCCGCTGGATATCTTCGTCGCAGGCTTTGTCGGTCATCTTTCCGATGGCATCTAGGGCGATTTGCACGGCGGTTTTCAGAATAAACAGGCAAATGATAATCGCCGCGATGCTGTCCATAATGGGAAAGCCCAGCATGGAGCCCAGTATGCCGAAAAAACTGCCAATGGACGATAAGCCATCTGCGCGGCTGTGCCAGGCATCGGCCATCAATGCGCCCGAGTCAATTTTCTTGGCGGTGGCGCGTACGTACCAAAACAAGCCTTCTTTCACCGCAATGGATACCACGGCGGCAATTAGGGCAAGCAAGCCCGGCACGGCGATTTCGTCATAATTGCCAGCCAGGATGCGTTGCACGCCGCCCCAGCCAATGCCCACACCTACCGTAAACACCAGCAACGCAAGCAATAATGCTGCTACGCATTCAAAGCGTTCGTGGCCGTAGGGGTGTTTGGCGTCGGCTTTTTTTCCGGCCAGCTTGATGCCAACCATCACCACCACGGTGCTAAACAGGTCGGCGATGGAATGCACGGCATCGCTGACCATGGCAGCGGAATTGCCAAAAATGCCCGCGAGCAACTTGAATGTTGCAAGCAGCGTGTTGACGAGGATGCTGTTGCGTGCGGTGGTCATGGCCATTTTTTGCGGAGTCTTTTTCATGATAAAAACCTCTTTCTATTCATCATGCTATTCCGCGGGCATATAAAAAGACACACCTGCGGAACATTTCTGTCCCGCAGATGTGGAAAGTTTTCATCTGCTGCTGCTTGCGCAGCCCGGCACCATGCAAAGCATCGCCTGCTCAGATCATTAGTATAACATAGGTTTGCGGCGTTGTCAAGTGTTTTTTTTGTCCACGCCCAATCTTTTTTGCGTGCGTTCTATCTCTTGTTGCATGCCGCGCAAATCCTTCTGTGCGGCTTGGATGGCGGCGTTTTGTTCCACGGGCTCTTCAGGCGGCGGAGCAGGTGTTGCGTCTTCGTTTTGCGCATCATCAATGTCCAACGAGAAATCCTTGGCTGTTAAGCCTGCGGTGGCGAACACAAGTGCGGGTGTTTCGGTGTGGGGCTGCTGTTGCGTTTTTTTCTTTTCGTAAATTTGCAGCAGAATCACAAGCGCAAGTGCTAGCAGCGAAACGCCGGTGGCCGCTGCGCCTAGTGCAAACCCGCGCGGGCGGAAGCGCATTTCAACTTCATGCGAGCCTGCGGGCAAATCAATGGCCAAATAGGCGCCATTGCCGATGTTGAGCAGTGGAACGCGCTGACCATTAAGGAATACCCGCCAGCTTTCGTCAAAGGGGATGGAGGTGAACATTAGCCCGGCTTGCGGTGCGTTGATGGTTCCGGCTAGGCGGGTTTCACTGAAGTGTGTGAGTTGCAGCGCACCTTGTGCCAGCACGTTGTAGCCTGCGCGGAAGTCATCCATGTTAATCGCATAGGCATCAAAACGGAATGTGCCAGCGGTGGCGTTGTTGTGGCTGGCTGTGAGGTGCAGTTCAATTTCAAGGGGCACGTCGGCTTCAATTGGACCGATGTCAATGACCGTATTGCGGCGATGGCGCATTTCGGTGCGGTCGGGACGAATGACATGCAGGCCATGAACATAATTGCGATCGATATGAATATACACATTAGTGTCCACTTCGCTAACCAGCAGCAGCGGAATGACGGCGTTCTGTCCTTGTGGTCGGCCGCTGAAGCTAATCATATTATCGCCGGTGATTTCCGGGTTAATGTTGTGCGGCACTTGCGCGCCATGGTTAATTTGAATTTCAACAGGGGAGAACACATTTACCCCTGCATTGCTGGCGCGGTTCCAAAACTCTTGCTGCAAATGAATGGGGTTATTGAGATAAGCGGTTTCCCATTGACGCAGGCTGTCATGCGCCCAAAAGGCCAGCGCAAGGGGATAGCGGTTTTCGAACACGGTGTAACGTTCAAAATCTAGCTGCGGGTGGCGTTGATAAATCATGGGGTTAAGCGTTTGCACAAACGAACTGCCGCGCGGCGGGTGGTTGTGATCGTGGCCGTGATTTTCAATCAGCCAGCGCAGGTTATGCATGGCGTTGAACACCGGTGTGTTGGGGTTATAAATGTAGCTGTTGATGTGGTTGGAGTCCATACCCAAGCGGTTTTGCAGGTTGGCGACGTACTCATTGGCCATGGAGCTGAAGGTGGATATGCCGCGATAGCCATACCAGGCCGGTGCCATATGCGTGCGGCTATCGGTGACTTCCATGCGGAAGAACAGCTCGTCGTCAAAGTCTAAAATGCTATCGCGCACTTGCTGGAATTCTGTGACCCCTGAGGTAAAGTTTTCACGAACGGCTGTGATTCTAAATTGGTTGATGCTGGCCGCGCTCACTTCGGTAATCACTGCGCAAAACAGCAGCAATGCAAGCCCTGCTTTCCAGCGTTTGTCGCCTTTCATGTTTGCCAGCAGCAAAATGCCGTATACCAGCAAAAATGCAAGCGTGATGACAATGGTGGTGTAGAAATTACCTTGCGCGTTGTTCTCAAGCGTGTGCCGTTGCAGCATGGGCGTGCCCACGCGTTCAACGATGATGACGAACGCAGCGGTTGCACCACCCACGCCTAGCAGTGTTTTGGCTGAAATATCGCGGATGTGCTGGAACGCACGAAACGCAATGAGCAGCAGCAGGAAGCTATAGATGAATGAAAAACGGTGGGGCAGGTCATTGGGGAACTTGCCAGCATGCCATAGCCAGTTGAGGATATTTACATTCATGCTGAGGAACATGAATACCATCAGCGCGCTATAGGCAATTTTTTCGCGCAGTTTTATCTTGGGTGCAAGCAGGAACAGCGGTGCCAGCAGCAAGGCAATCACTCCGCTGTAGACGTTGGGCATGGCGTTCATGCCGTGCCCGCGGTAGGTGACACTCAGGCTGGCCATGTGCTGCGCCAAGAAATCAAAGGCGGTGAAGAACATGTTGGCGTTGTCGGGCATGGTTGCACCTGTGGCCGACGACGATTGCAGTGCGAAAAATGTAGGCAGCAGTGCAATGGCTGCCAGGCCGCCAGCCAGCAGTGAACCCGCGCCAAAGGCCAATGCCGCACGTGGTAGCCGCAAGCGTTGAAATTTGGGCAGTTTTTCGCTTTTTTCGGGTATCAGTGCATCGACGTCGTAGTTGGCGAAATAGTGCACAAAGAAGAACAGCACACTGAAAATGCACAGCATAAAACCCATGTAAAAGCTGCTGAACATGGCAATGGCTAAGCTCACGGCATATAACGCAAACTTGCCTTTGGTCACGCAGTAGTGAATGCCTAGGGCAATCAGCGGCAGCAATGCAAGGGCATCCAGCCACATCACGTTCCAATAATAGGCCAGCAGCCATGCGCAAAAGGCATAGAGAATGCCGAATGCCGCGATGGAAAAATTATTCAGCCCAAACATTTTTTTCAGCATGTAGGCAAAGGTCATGGCAGCCATCACGCATTTCAGCAGCACCATCACGGCAATGGCCTCGGGCACACGCTGGTGGCCAAATAGCAGCACAACGATGATACCAATTGGGCTGGATAGATAGTTGAAGAAGTTGCCCAAAAAGTTGCCGCCCAAGCCGCTGTACCAGGAATATAGCAGGCTGCCGCCGCCAGTGAGCCGCATTTGCAGCTCGCCGAACAACGGTGCGTATTGATGGAATAAATCCATGTGCAAGATGCTGCGCACGCCGCGGTCGCCGCTGATGAACGGCACCATGTTGTGCACAAACCACATGAAAACCATCAAAAAGGTTGAGCCAATCCCCGCTGCTGCGATGTAGCAGTTCTCTTTTGCCCAGTGTTTGAGCTTGTCCATGTTTTCCTCCTGAATGCGTCTTTTAAGATATTGTATCACACCCACACGTTGGGGATATGACAGATTCGTTGCCCTGAGCCGTGATAAAGCTTGCCGTTACATTTCCTGCACGAATGATGCCGATGAAGCTTCTCGTTTGCCGCTGACCAACTCTAACAAAACCACCCCGATAAAACAAAAAGCGTTGTCTAGTGTGGTTCGCGGCGATATTTCCGAACACTGGCCAACCAATGCGTCCAATTCTCGCGCCTAGCTGTCCGTCGGTGTTCAGACCGCCTGCCCAAACTTCCCCATTGTTCAGCAAAATCAACGAATGGTCATCGCCTGCCGCAACTTGGACGATGGCAACGTCCGCACCGGCTCGGTTTGTTTGGATGTTATGCAAATGTTTTGGTGCCAACCACACATGCCGTAAATCGACACCGGTACTATTTTGGTCTTGTGCACCATGGTTGATTGGAAAGGCATCTCGTGTAATTGATCGTGAACAGATTTGGCCGTATCGATTGTCGCCCCAACCAAAGACTCTGCCGCTGCTATCCAGAGCCAACGCGTGGCGCGGTCCGGCAGAAATTTGAATAAACGGATTGATTGGTGCCAAATTATCTGCGTACACTGGCAGCCCAACCCTATATTGGTCAACTCCATTTCGTGTAACGATGATCCCTGTGATTTGTGTTGGAACTGATGCGTGAACACTCCCGCCACTCCAACGCCCGTGATTCAAACGTGCTGTCGTTGCATTTTCGTGATAAGATACTTGCGGCAATCCCAAAAGCCCTGAAAATTCATCGTGAGGAGCAGAAACATCAGTTCGACCACTTCTTCCCCAAGCCCAGATGTTGCCTTCATCGCAAATGGCAAAGGAGCGGTCGCCGCCTGCTTCGACTTGTTGAAATGTTCTGCCAGGCACGGTGAGTTGCGTAGGGATATTTCTATCTACTCGAGAGCCGTCGCCCAGCTGGCCATAGGCATTGCTGCCCCATGCCCACACGTTGCCGTGGCTGTCAAGCGCCAAGGTGTGGTTAAGCCCTGCGGAAACAGCGACCCATTGTACGTCTTCGTTGGCGGCACTTGCGTTGAGACCCAGCACGCCGACGATAAGCACCAGTGCCAAAGCAGCAGATAGAATTTTTTTCATCGCGTTCTCCTCAATTTATTCCACCCAAGTGCGGTCAGTTTCCTTGGGCATAATCAACGTGTGCTCACCATCCCAAATGAACTCCACGGTTTTGGTGTAGCCATGGCGGTTTTTCGCCACGATGATTTCCATGGTGTTGGCTTCGGGCAGGTCCACGGTGTTGGCGTCGTCGTTTTCGTTTTTGTAATACTCCTCACGGTAGAGCATCAGCACCACGTCGGCATCTTGCTCAATGGAGCCGGATTCACGCAGGTCGCTGAGCTGTGGCCGGTGCGATTTGCCTCGGCCTTCCGTTGCACGGCTAAGCTGTGCGCAGCAAATGACAGGGATGTTCAGGTCTTTGGCCATCATTTTTAGCCCGCGCGTGATTTCGCTGACCTCTTGTGTGCGGTTTTCGGTGCGCTTGGCACCCGTAATCAGCCCCAAGTAGTCAATGACGATGCAATCCACGTTTTTCAATCTGCGCACTCGTGCTTTTATCTCCGGCACAGTGATGGTTGAGGTGTCGTCAAACCACAGCTCGCAGTCATTTAGCCTGCCCACCGCATCGCCGATTTTGCGCCATTCGTCCTGCGAAAAATCGCCTGTGCGGAATTTATAGCCCGCAACCAGGGCTTCCATCGAAAGCACGCGTGTGGCCACCTGCGCCTTGGTCATCTCCAAGGTGAAAAACAGCACTTTGCGGTTGCTGTGTGTGGCAATTTGCTGGGCAATGCGCAGGGCAACCGAAGTTTTACCCATGGCCGGGCGCGCGCCGATGAGCACTAGGTCTGCGCGGTTGAAGCCGGTTAGACAGGTGTCCAGCTCGGTGAAGCCGGTTTTAAAACCTTGGAATTGCTCTTTGTCGGGCGATGACATTTTGGCCAGATGGTCGTAGACATCATTGACGATGATATCACGCAAGCGACTGGGGCCATCGGTGCCGCGACCTTGGCGGATTTCGTAGATTTTTTGCTCGGCGTTGTCGAGCAGGCTGTCGGCGGTTTCGCTTTCGGCGGCGGCGGTTTCGATAATCTCCTGCGCAATGGTCATCAGGCGGCGTGTGGTATATTTCTCGCGCACGATGTTGGCGTAGCTTTCCACGTTCTGCGTGCTGGGCACGCTTTGCGCCATTTGCAGCAGATAGTTGCGCCCGCCGGCGTCGTCGTAGACTTGGTCGCGCTTGAGGTGTTCGAGCACCACAAGCGGGTCGATTTTGCCGCCGTGTGTTTCAATTTCCACCATGGCGGCGAAAATCGCTTGATGTTGCGGCAAAAAGAAATATTCAGGCCGCACGGCAACCTGTGCGGTGGCCAAGCAGCTGGGGTCGATGAGGATGCTGCCCAGCACGGCCTGTTCGGCTTCCATGCTAAAGGGCATTTGCAGGTTTTCTGGGGGCATGAGGTTCTCCTATGTTTTCCGTTGCTTGTCCCGCTGCCGTGTTTCTTCCATGGCACGGTTGACAAAGCCGTTGAGACTTTCGCCTTGTTCGGTGGCGTGTTCTTTCCACTCGGCCTTGCGGCCTTTATCTACTGATACGTGAATTGTTTCTTTGGTTTCTTTGTATTTCGCGATTGCTTTTAGCATGGACTCACTTGTTTTTGCCAAAATTCATCACCTCGCACAACATAACCTTGGTTATGTCTTGTAAGTTTGTTGATTATTCCGTCTTGATATAACTCTTGTTATATGTTATACTATAACAAAAACTGGAGGAATCCCATGAAACGTAACCTCGCAGCCATCGATGCGCTTAATCTCATACACGAAAAAATGGCAATCATCGTGAAATGCATCACACTCTACGATATAGAAGCCAACGATAGAATACTGCTCGCCTATATCGCAGAAGATTTCTTGCTTGAAATGCGAGCGAAAATACAAGATATGTAGGAAAATCCTACTCCCCTGCAACCAACACAAAAAACTTCGCGCTCACGCCGTGTTGCAGTTTGATGTCCGCTTCATAGGAGCCATAGTTTTTGATGTCGTCAATGGTGATTTTGCGGCGGTCGGCTTCGATACCCAACTGCGCTTGCAGGGTGTCGGCGACTTCTTTAGCGGTCACTTTGCCGAACAAGCGGCCTTGCTCGCCCGCCTTGGCGATGACTTTCACCGTTTTGCCGTTGAGCTTGGCAGCGGCATCTTTTGCGGCTGCGGTTTCGGTGGCGAGCTTGTGCGCTGCGGCGGCATCGCGGTTTTTTAGCTCGGTCATGGCTTGGGCATTGGCCTCAATGGCCAGCTTGCGCGGAAACAAAAAATTGCGTGCGTGGCCGTCGGCGGCGGTGACGAGGTCGCCTTTTTTGCCAAGACCTTTCACATCTTGGGTAAGTACTACTTTCATGGGAATGCTCCTTTTTATGTATTAGCGTAAGTGTTGCACAATGCGACGGATTGTTTCTTCAGTTACATGTTGCCCGCGACCGATGGCGCAAAAGTGTATCATTGTTGTGCTCGCATCAATGTGTTCTGTTGCAGCGAAAACAACAACCTCCGTTGTGGTGCCACGGCTGCCGCCCATACGCATTGGCCGCAATACGGCAATCGCGGGCACAGGAACGTCTTCCAACAGTTGCGTGGATTTTTGTGACATCATCGCAGATTGCAATGCGTTTTTGGGCAGGGTTGCGCAGCTGATGCTATAATGATGCACAACAACTTTGGGGATTCGATTAACTAGCCAATGCGTGAGTGCTGCAATCGTACCAACGCCCGCGCCGATACCTAGCCCTGCTACTAAGCCACTTAGGCCGCTCTCTAAGGCAAGAATTATCCCTAACAAAAGACCAGCACCTAGTAGACAAAGCCACAAAATTGCCGCGTTTTTGATCTGCTGTTTATCGATTTCTTTCTGCGCAAATTCTTGCACCGCTGGGCTTGTGAACGGTTCATAAGGCGGTGCTGCCGATGGTTGCGGTGGCAGTTGCGATTGTGCAATGCCATCTTTCAGCTTTTGCATGTAGCTTTTATCGGGCGCAGGCGGGGGAGTAGCGGCGGCAGGTGGCGGCAGAGGTGTATCAGGGACAAAGCACTGCGCGCCGCAAGCTGCGCAAAATTTGCTGTTTTGTGGCAGCTGTGTGCCACATTGGTTGCAAAACATGGTTAGTCCTCCTATCGACATAATTATATACTATTATATAGGAAAAAGGTGGAGTTGTCAAGCTTGACTTGTGCGCAAGTATGTGCTATAATGATAAACATAGCTAGACGCGGGCGCTTGATTATAAAAAGTGCAAAATAAACGCGCGAACTGCTCACCGCAGGTGTGCTATAATGGTGGCATGATCGAACAAGCCCTACATACAATCGAACAACACAGCATGCTGCGGCCTGGCGACCATGTGGTTGTTGGGCTTTCGGGCGGTGCAGACAGCGTGGCGTTGCTGCATATGCTGTGTAGCCTGCGTGATGAACTGCAATTGACCATCACCGCTGCACACGTGAATCACAACCTGCGGGGCGAGCAATCGCAGGGGGACGAGCAATTTTGCCGAGAGCGGTGTGAGCAATGGCAGGTGCCATTACAGGTGCATCAGGCGCAGTTTGAGAAGTTCACTGAAGCGGCGGGCCGTGATGCCCGCTATGCGTTTTTTGCGCAGCTGGGCGGTGATAAACTGGCCTTGGCGCACACGCTCAGCGATCGCATGGAGACATTTTTGCTCAACATTGCGCGGGGGACAACCCTGCGCGGTCTGTGTTCGATTCCGCCAACACGCGATAAAATTATTCGTCCGCTAATTGACTGCACGCGTGCGCAGGTGGAAGAATATTGCGCGGCACACAGCTTGACTTATCGCGTGGATGAAAGCAATGCCGATTTGCAATATCGACGTAATCATGTGCGACACGAAATTTTGCCGCAGCTTGGCTGGAACCCCGACCACATGCGCCGCATGTTTGCCGCGTTGGAGCAGGACGAGGCTCATTTGACTGAGCGGGCGTTGCAGCCTGGCGATTTTTTGCAGGCTCCCGCGCCGCTGAAGAATCGCGCCCTGCGGCATTTGCTTGAGCGGGCGGGGCGTGATGTGACCCAGGTGCGCATGCAAGAGCTAGAAAACCAGCTGCGCTCGCCCAAGTTCACAAAAAAGTTACGCGGCATACAAAAACAAGGCTTGGCAAATGCCGAAAACTATGATACAATAGACTGTGATGTGTTGCAAAGCTCAAGAAGAAAGAGACGGGAATGATGGAAATATTCATTAGCCAAGCTGAACTGGCAGGCATGGTGCAAGATCTTGCGGCGCAAGTTTCGCGTGATTACGCTGGCAAGCGATTGTTGCTGGTTTGCGTGCTCAAGGGTGCGTTTGTGTTTTTGGCAGATCTAGTTCGTGCGCTGACTATCCCCTGCGAGGTGGAATTTGTGACGGCATCAAGCTATCGCAACAGCACAGAACCCGGCAAGCTAGAGGTGCTGCAAGATTTATCGCTGCCCCTAGAGGACTACGATGTGCTGGTGGTGGATGATATTTTGGATAGCGGCAACACGCTTTCGGTGATGCTTGACCACCTGCAAAGCCGCAACCCGCGCAGCCTTGCGCTGTGTGCCTTGTTGGACAAGCCCAGCCGCCGCCTCGTGCCTGTGCAGGCAAAATACGTGGGCAAGCAGATTCCTGATGCGTTTGTGGTGGGTTATGGACTTGATTATGCGCAACAATATCGCCATCTGCCGCATATTGCGGTATTAAATGATGAAAATAATTAACAATATACATTATGCATAGCGAAAGGGTTTGACGTGAACAAAAACAATTTATTGAAACTCATTGCCATTGGCCTGGTGATTGCAGCGATTTTTGGCTTTGCCATTCATGCGCTGAACAATAACCGCGGCGAAGAAGTGCAGTATTCCGAGCTGGTTGCGTTGTTTGACCGCGGGGAGATTGCTTACTTCACCTACAACACCGGCAACGGTGCGGTTCAATTTTGGCGGCGCCATCAAGTGGAATTTGACGAAGAAAGCGGGCAACTGCGTCCACTTTCGGAGTTTCGACGCCGTGGTTTTGGTACGGCGACGGTGGTTAGCCATGCGCTGTTTATCGAAAACATTGACCCGATTGTGTGGGAGTTTAACCGGCACGAAGATCGTGTGAACGATCCACAATACCAAATTAGCTTTGACATTGTGAGCAACAACACCAGCGCCATGCTGTGGAACTTGCTGCCCATGGTGCTCATTGGCGGAATATTGGTGTTTGCCGTCATCACCATGATGCGCCGCACCAGCAACATGATCAGCGGCGAAAATCGCAGCAACATGAACTTTGGCAAGGCACGCTTGCGCTTGATGCAAAAAGATGACAAGCGCAAAACCAAGTTTGATGACGTGGCCGGTGCCGAGGAAGAAAAAGAAGAACTGCAAGAAATTGTGGAGTTTTTGCGTAACCCCGAGAAATTCAGCGAACTGGGTGCGCGCATTCCCAAAGGTGTGCTGTTGGTGGGCCCGCCGGGCACGGGCAAAACGCTCATCGCGCGTGCGGTGGCCGGCGAAGCCGATGTACCGTTCTTCAGCATTTCGGGCTCCGATTTTGTGGAGCTTTATGTGGGCGTGGGCGCATCGCGCGTGCGTGACATGTTCACCCAAGCGAAAAAAGCTGCACCGTCCATCGTGTTCATTGATGAAATTGATGCCGTGGGTCGCCAGCGCGGCGCAGGCATGGGCGGCGGCCATGACGAACGTGAGCAAACGCTCAACCAGCTGCTGGTGGAAATGGACGGCTTTGGCACCAACGAAGGCGTGATTATCATCGCGGCAACGAACCGGCCTGATATTCTTGACCCGGCATTGCTGCGTCCCGGCCGCTTTGACCGCCAAGTGACGGTGCTTGTGCCGGATGTGAAAGGCCGCGAGGCTATCTTGCGCGTGCATGCCAAGAATAAGCCTCTCGCGCCCGACGTTGACCTAAAAGTGATTGCGCAAACCACCGCAGGTTTCACCGGCGCAGATTTGGAAAACCTGCTTAACGAGGCTGCACTGCTTGCCGCAAGGCATGAGCATAAGGCCATCACCCGCGACGAAATTGAATCGGCGATGCTGAAGGTGGTGATTGGCACGCAAAAGAAATCGCAACACAAAACCGAAAAAGACATGAAGCTCCTTGCCTACCACGAGGCCGGGCACGCCGTGACATCGTATTATCTGGAGAGCCAGGATGACGTGCACCAAATCAGTATTATCTCACGCGGCATGGCAGGCGGTTACACGATGTATTTGCCGCAAGATGACAAAAAATTCATCTGCAAAACGGACATGGAAGAAGACATTGTTAGCCTTTTGGGTGGTCGAGTCGCTGAAGCATTGGTGCTGGGCGATATCTCCACCGGTGCGAGCAATGACATTGAGCGTGCGACCCGTTTGGCTAAGGACATGGTCATGCGCTACGGCATGAGCAGCGAGCTTGGCCCCATTGCCTACACCACCAACAGCGAGGTTTTCCTTGGGCGTGATTACGGCCAAACCCGTAGTTACAGCGAGCACATGGCTGAAAATATCGACCTGGAAATCAAGAAAGTCATCAGCACCGGCTACAAAAATGCCGAGCAGATTCTCAACACCAACATGGCGCAACTGCACGAAGTTGCCCGCGTGCTGCTGAAGCTTGAAACTATTTCGGGCGAGCAGTTCAAGCAAGTGATGGCGGGGGAAACGCTGCCGGAAATGCAACAATAAATCTGTAAGGGCGGATGCAAATCCGCCCGCATTACATAGCAAAGGGAGCCCCCATGCCCAAAAAAGACTACACCAATACAGACATGACCAAGCTCGTTGGGGCGGACAAAGTGCGCAAACGCCCCGGCGTGATTTTCGGCAGCGATGGCCTTGAAGGTTGCCAGCATGCCGTGTTTGAGATTTTAAGCAACAGCGTTGACGAAGCCCGCGAAGGCCATGGTGACCGCGTGATTGTGACGCGCTATCTCGACAATAGCATCGCCGTGCAAGACTTCGGCCGCGGTTGCCCGGTGGACTGGAACGAGCGCGAAAACTGCTACAACTGGGAGCTTGCGTTTTGCGAGCTTTATGCCGGTGGTAAATATGATACGAATTCCGGCGGCAGCTATACGTTTTCGTTGGGGCTCAACGGCCTTGGGTTGACGGCCACCCAGCAGTCGTCCGAGTGGATGAACGCCGAGATCTTCCGCGATGGCTATCGCTTCACCCTTAACTTCGAAAAAGGTAATATCGTGGGTGAAATGCAAAAAGAACCCACTAAACAAAAGCAAACAGGCTCTCGTTTTCACTGGAAACCTGACCTGGAAGTGTTCACCGAAATTGATATTCCGCTGCGCTTTTTTGAGCATGTGATGCGGCGGCAGTCGGTGGTGAACAGCGGCACGCGGTTCATTCTGCGCCACGAGACGACGCCCGGCAAGTTTGAGGATATCGAGTATTACTACGAAAACGGCATTGTAGATTATATCAAGGAAATCGCCGGGGATGCTTTGCTGACCGATGTGCAATATTGGGAAGCCCAACGCCAAGGCCGCGACCGTGCCGACCACGCGGATTATCAGCTGAAAGTTGCTGTGGCGGTGGCGTTTTCCAAAAGCAAAACGCTCAAGGAATATTATCATAACTCCAGCTTTTTGGAGCACGGCGGCGCGCCCGACAAAGCTGCACAAAGCGCATTTGTGGGTTTCATTGATGGCTACTTAAAGCAGCAGGGCAAGTATAACAAAACCGACCCAAAAGTGAAATTTCAGGATATTTTGGACTGCATGCTGCTGGTGATTTCCAGCTTTAGTTCGCAAACTTCCTATGAAAACCAAACCAAAAAAGCCATCAACAACAAGTTCATTCAAGAGGCCACCGCGGAGTTCATTCGCCACCAGATGGAAGTATACTTTCTGGAAAATCCCCTTGAGGCAGAGCGCATTGCCGAGCAAATTCTCATCAATATGCGTTCGCGCGTGAAGGCTGAGCAAACGCGCGTGAACATCAAAAAAACGCTGCAAAGCGGCAATAGCCTCACCAACCGTGTGCAAAAGTTTGTGGATTGCCGCAGCCGCGACACCGAGCTGCGCGAGATTTACATCGTGGAGGGCGACAGTGCATTGGGGGCCTGCAAACAAGCGCGCGACAGCGAGTTTCAGGCCATCATTCCTGTGCGCGGCAAGATTCTCAACTGCCTGAAAAGTGACTACGGCAAGATATTCAAGAATGAGATTATCACGGATTTAATCAAGGTGCTTGGCTGCGGCGTGGAGGTCACGGGCAAAAGCCACAAAGAACTAAGTAGCTTTGACCTGAACAACCTCAACTGGAGCAAAGTGATTATCTGCACGGACGCTGATGTTGACGGCTTTCAGATTCGCACGCTGATTTTGACGATGATTTATCGCCTGATGCCCACGTTGATTGAGGCAGGTAAAGTTTACATAGCAGAGTCGCCGTTGTATGAAATCAACAGCGGCAGCGAAACTTGGTTTGCCTACAACGAGCAAGAAAAAGCACAGGCGTTGAAAGAACTTGAGGGCAAGCGATACACCATTCAGCGCAGCAAAGGCTTGGGCGAAAATGATGCCGACATGATGAGTTTGACCACGATGAATCCCGGCACGCGCCGCCTAGTGAAGGTGTGCCCGACGGACGCCAAGGCCACTGCCGACATGTTTGACCTGATGGAGGGCGATAACCTCGCCGGCCGCAAGGCGCACATTGCAGACCACGGCCACAAATGGGTTGCCATGGCAGACGTGAGCTGATTTTTTCGCCCGGGCAAAAATACTGGCTTAAAGTGGTCATCTCGGGCGGCATGATTGCCGCCCCTACATGCTGATTATAGTCATGTTGATTATTTGAAGGCATCCAAGTGAAAAAATCTCTGGAGCTACTTATATGCAAATCGTTAATTTATCCGAGCTAACTGAAACACAAATTGATCAAGCCATCACCGTTTTCGTTGAGGGCTTATATCAATACATGGGCGCGTCTATCACCAAAGACAAAACAAAATTGCATATTTTGTTCAAAGCAATGCTGGATCCCGCGCAGGTTATCGTTGCGATGCAAGATTGCTGTGCTGTGGGCATTTTGGGCTGGGGCAATCGCGACAGCCACGCTGCAAAATCCTGCCGAAAATTGTTGGTGCAGCAACTGGGGTTATATGGAATTGGCGTGCATGTGGGATTGAATGTTTCGCAGCCCAAGCTAACACGCGATGACGAAGGCCGGGTGGAATATCTGGCCGTTTGCGAAAGCATGCGCGGGCAGGGTGTGGGCGGCAAGTTGATTAATCACTTGTGCAGCACGCTGCCCTATCGCAGCTATATGCTGGAAACCACCGAGGAAAACACCGCCGCTGTGCGACTATATAGCAAGCTGGGCTTTGTGCGCAGCGAGAAACCCAGCCCCTTGGTGCGCGTTGCGGCGCGGATGTTTGGTGTGGGCACGCCGGTTAATATGCGTCTGGAGCGATCATGAATTACACACTGACGCGGTCTAACCGCAAGACAATTGGTCTTTGTGTTCGCCCGGACGGCAGCCTGGAAGTGCGTGCGCCGATGCATTGCCCCGCGCGTGAAATTGAACGTGCTTTGCGGGAAAAAGCCGCTTGGATTGCCGAAAAGCAGCAGATGATGCAGCAACGGCAGGTGAATGCAGTGGAGATTACACCTGAGCTGGAAGCACAATGCCGCTTGCAGGCCACAGCTGTGTTGCCGGGCAGGGTAGAGCACTTTGCAGGCATCATGAGGGTAGCACCCAAGGCCGTGCGCATCACCGGCGCGATGACCCGCTGGGGCAGTTGCAGCAGCTGCGGGCGTGTGAGTTTTGCATGGCGATTGATGCTGTGCGACGATGAGTTGATTGACTATGTGGTGGTGCATGAGCTTGCTCATTTGCGAGAAATGAACCATGGCCCGCAATTTTGGGCAGTTGTGGAAAGCGTGTTGCCGGATTATAAGCGCCGCATCGCAAAACTGCGCAAACAGCCTGTGTTGGTGGATAATCGTGAGTAACCCCCACCGCCACTACCCACCCTCACCCGACCCGAGGTCGGGAGCTCCCTCCAAAGGAGGGAGCGGAGGTTAAGAGGATAACGACAGCGAAACGTTCTGTTGCAAGCCTACGCTCCCTCCTCGGGAGGGAGCTCCCGACCTCGGGTCGGGTGAGGGTGGTGGTTATAAACAGCCTGTGTTGATTACAACCGACGCAAACTAAAACATTGCAAATAACCTGCCTTATTAGGCAATCGTGAGGCAATTGAGCTGAGCCTATAGGCGTCGCAAGGAAAAACTTTTTACGCAGCCGGTGGCGCGCAATGTGCCCAGATAAATGCCGATTGATAGCAAAATGCCGAACACCAGCCCCGGCACGCTGTTGAGCATTGTGGGGAACACAAAGCGCGAAATACCGATGGGGATTACCGCCGCGCAGGCCACGCACAAAATAGGATTGACCACTTGCGTCAGTGTGGGACGTGGGGCATCGGTGACTTTGAGCAAGCGCCGAATACTGAAGAAAAAGTTATATAGCTCGCTGACAAACAGCACGATGATATAGCCCTTGATGGCAATGCGCGGCAGCAGAATATATACCAATGCCACGCAAATGGCCGAGTCGATGATGTTGTACATCATGGATGCCTTTTGTTGGTCTAAGCCTTTGAGCATGCCGTCCACGCTCATGTCAAGGTACATGACAGGCACCAGCGGGGCAAGCAGTTGCAGATATTTTGCGGCATCGTGGTTGCCATAAATCACGTGGCTGAGTGGATAGGCAAAGGCATAGAACATGCCGCCGGCAAACACGCCGTACATCAACGCCAGCTTGAGCACTTTGGTCACGCTTTCGTTGATTTTATCTTGTTGGCGCTGCACGCGCAATTGCGAAAATTCGGGTATTAACAGACTGCTGAGTGAACTGAGCACCGCCGACGGGTATAGCAGCACGGGCAGGGTCATGGCCTGCACTACGCCGTAGATGCGCATGGCTTCTTCGTTGCTGCGGCCGCTGGCTTCAAATCCACGCGGGATAAGCAAATGCTCGGTAGTCAGCAGCACACTGCGGGCGCAGGCTCCGGCGGCTTCGGGCCCGGCGATGTGCAGCAGGCTGCCCCATTTTATTCGTTCGCCCGTGCCGCGTCGTTTGATGTATCGCGACTGCCGCAGCAAAATGAACGACAGCAGCATCACTGCCGCTTGACCGATAACCATACCATACACGATACCCAGTGCCGCGTATTCCAAGCCCTGCGGCAGCATGCGTTGCAGAAAGAACACCACAAAGCTGATTTTTACCAGCTGCTCGAAGCCCTGTGCCAGTGCACTTTTATACACTGTGCGCACGGCGGTGAAGTAACCTGTCATCGCGGCGGTGAGCGACACCATGGGTAACCCAAAGGCCAGTGTACGCAGGCTGGGCAGCGTGCGCAGGTCGTGCAGCCAATGCTCGGCAATCACAGGTGCAGCGGTGTAAAGCACAATGGCAATCACAGTGCTCACGCCCAGTGCCCAGCTCAGGCACATGAGCATGGGGCGGCGCAAACTCGCTTGAGGATTGCGCGACAGCAGGTCAATGTTCAGCCGTGTGGCACCAAAGCGCACGCCCGCGCAGCCAAAGGTGACCGCCATGGCGTAAACCGTGAGCGTGAGTTGAAACAAGCCAATGCCCGCCGCACCAATGCGATTGGTGATGAACACGTTGAAGGAAACGTCGACCGTGCGCATAATAAAGGCAGCAGCCGTGAGCAGCGCAGTGTTGAAAATGAGCTTTCGTGAGTTGGTCATGCGATACCTCGTAGCAGATTATTCATAAAATCTTTACTAAATATATGCCAAGCCGTAAAAAAATAACTCTTGCTTTTTCGCACGAAATGTGCTATCATAGAATGTACACTGGGAAAGAAGTGTTTTTGAAAAAGGAGATGGTTTTTTGAAGAAGCATCGCATCCTACAAGTTCTCGCACTGCTGCTGACTGCAGCGGTGCTGGTGACCATTGCCGCCTGTGGGGGCGGCAGCACTCCGGTTGATAATGAAATCACCACCGGCTACACGAATGGTGAAACCACTACCGTGGAAGAAACCGACAACCAAATCACATGGCGCGTGGAAATTCGCGGCGTGGCTGGCATTACGCAGTTCACCAACTTGGACGCCGCATTGTTGCCTGTGGCTGAAGTGAGCATGCCGGTGACTACCGCGCAGGGTTTCACGGTTTCGCAAACCTTCCGTGGCGTTAGCTTGCGTTCGCTGCTGGGTTTTCTTGGCGTGCACAATGTGAATAACGTCATGGTTAGCTCCGTGGATGGCACGAACGTGAACCTTCCCCAAGAGCTTGCCATGCATGCAGACACCATTTTGGCATGGGAACAAGACGGCTCGCCCATCAACACCGAGCCGCCGCTGCGCCTTGCCCCCGGTGCGGGCACGGCCGCCCAGCATGTGCGGCTGGTGAGCGCGCTCACCATAGCAGCTGCGCCGCCACCTCCCATCACCACGGCACCCATTGAAACTGAAACCACAGAACCCTTGGAGGTCACCACGGGTGCGCAAAACACCATGCCGACCACCACCACTACAACGACTGCAACTGGCCCGGGTCCGGACTATACCACAACCACGACGACAACAACGACCACCACAACCAGGCCTTGGTGGGATATTACGCTCCCCAATATCAATATTCCCACTTGGACCACCACGCCCATTACCCCCGGCACAACAATTGCCTCGCCCACACGCCCGCCTGTTGCCACACAGCCCACCACCACAACCGCTGCGCGCAGCATCAGCATTCTGGGCGGCAATAGAACGATCAACACTGGCACGCAAGTTGGCTTTACTGCAATTCGCACACCAGCCACTGCCCAAGTGCGCTGGAGAATTGTGGCAGGCGCAGAGTTTGTGACACTTGTTGGTGCAAATGCGAACGGTGTTCTTGAGAACAGCGTAACCGCAAATGTGGTAGCCGGTCCCAATCCTGGTGCTGCAAGGCTTGAAGCCAGCATCCCTGGCGCAACTGCTGGTGCATCTCGAATCGTCGCCACAGTGGACATTATCATCAACGCGCCATAACACAACCAATAAGCAACCCCGCAGGCATATGGCTTGCGGGGTGTTGTTTGTTTTTATATACTCGCGTCAGCATGTAGGGGAGGCTTGCAAGCCACCCGAAATGTTTGACACAGGTGAAAGAGGAGCGGGTGGCGTAATCGCCGCCCCTACATCCCGCCGAAAGCCACTAATTTTATCACATCACTGTCATAAAGCGACAAAACTTCCTCTCGCAATTTAGTATAATAAAGACTAAGACGCAAGAGGGGGTTAAACAATCATGGTTACCGAAAAAAGACAAAGCCAAATTGCGCAAGAGCTTGCCTTGCCCGCGCTTTCGCCGGACAAGCTGCGCCGAGTGATGACGGCTCTCGCTCAGCAGCTGGGTATTGCACTGCTGGGCATGTTGCTGGTGCAAGCGACGTTCGCAGGCGACGTATTCGCAGCCACAGCACCGTTCGCCCTTGGTTTGGCTGCTGCATTGCCGGTGAAATTTCTGGCTGCTGGTGTGTTAGGCATGGCGGGCGGCAGTTTGCTGTTGCTGGCCTGGCCGAGCAATTTTACCGTGATGACCGCCGTTGCGCTGGCGGGGTTGTGCAATTTTGGGCTGCGGCAGGTGAAGTTTTCGCGCGGTGTGGCTGCGCCATTGAGTGCGAGTGCTTGTGCGATGCTTTCCGGTGTGGTCACGTTGATTGCGCAACCGGCAGGTCGGCTGGCGTGGCTGCTGATGCTGGGCGGCGCGGTGCTGGCGGGTTGCGTGGCGTATTTTATGCACATGTTGCAAGGCGTGACGCAACAGCATGGGCATTGGCAACTCACACGACGGCAATGGGCGGCGGCGGCGCTGTGCGCAGTCATGCTGCTGACGGCACTGGGCGGCTTCACTTGGGGCGCATTTCGCCCTGCATACCTACTGGCTGCGCTGTTTGTGCTGGCGGCGGCGTATGTTTGGCATGAAACAGGCGGCGCGATTGCAGGCGTGTGCGCGGGCACAGCCTTTTTGCTAGTGGGCAGCAATGCAGCGGTGTTCACGGCCTTTGCGCTGGGTGGGCTGCTTGTTGGCGTGTTCAGCAGCAGCAAGCGGATTAGCTGGTTAAGCAAGTTGGCAGATAAATTCGCACAGCCACAGGCGCAGCTTGCCCAACCCGGTGATGCGAGCAAGCGTGTGGCACACTTGGCGCAGGCGTTGCAGCGTGTGGGCGATTACGTGAGCGAGGTGGCGCAAGGCTTGGCCGAAACCGCGCCGCCACTGGAGCAAAATATTGTGGACAGCGTGGAACAGGCCTTGTGCAAACGCTGCCCGCGGCATGCCCATTGTTATGAAAAACGCGCGCTGGAAACCCGAAAGTTCTATTTAAACGCCGTGAAATTACTGGGGAAAAGCCATGTGTTTTCGCCCGAACAATGCGCGGAATTGCGCCGCGAATGCGGGTTAACCGCTGCTTGCCGCAACGGCACAGCGTTTCATGCGCAGCTGGTGCGTGCCTTTGATGCCCATGCCGCACAACATCAAAGTGCACAGGCCAACGCGCAGCTGCGCCGCACTGCCGCCGCGCAATATGCTGCGGTGGGGCAACTGCTGGAGGACACTGCTGTGCAACTGGCACGGCAGGATACCGTGCAAAATGACACGGCGTATCGAGCTGCACAAGTGCTGCGCGAACATGGCTATGTGCCGCGCGAAGTGACTTGTGTGCGCGGCAGCAATCACACCGCCACACTCACCGCGGAGGTCACTCTCGAAGATGATCACAGCACACGCAGGCAGCTGGTGCATGCGCTGAAAAAACATACGGGCATTGCGTTTACGCTGCCTGACATTGCCCCCGGTGCGGGCACGGCAAAGCTCACAATGACGCAGCAAGCGGTGTTTCGCATGGCCATTGGTGCGGCACAGCATGGCGCAACGCCAGGCAGTGTGTGCGGCGATTATCACGACAATTTTGCGGATAACCAGGGTCGTCATGTGCTGCTGGTGAGCGATGGCATGGGCACCGGCAGCCGCGCGGGGCTGGAAAGCGCACTGGCGGCAGAGATTTTCGGCACACTGGTGCGTGGTGGGCTGGGCTTTGCGGCGGCCACGCGCATGGTTAATCAGGCATTGCTACTCAAAAGCAGCGATGAATCTCTCGCCACGCTTGATGCTGTGGGCGTGAATCTCTTTACCGGGCAGGTGGAGTTTTGCAAGGCGGGCGGCGCGGTATCGTGGACGCGGCGCAGCGGGCGTGTGCAAAAGGTTGAGCTTTCGGCCTTGCCAGCAGGGATTTTGGGCAACATAAACCCCGCCGAGCATCACAGCACGCTAGCGGCGGGGGATATTATCGTGTTGGTTAGCGATGGCATGCTGGGCACGGACGACGCCTGGATTTGCGAGACGCTGCAAACCTGGGATGGCAACGACATGCAGGAGCTTGCGGATTACCTAGCAGTGCGTGCGATGGAACTGCGCGAACTTGGCGGCATGCGTGAGGATGACCTCACCGTGCTGTGTGCGAGTCTTTTACCACTTTTTTGAAAAAAAGTGGCGCAAAAAACTTGTGTCGCGCTGCGCGCGGGGGAGAAAAATTATAGCTGACTTTCGTGCTTCTTAAAAAAGTCAATGCGTGGTTCTAGAAACTTAAACGCATGCTGTTCATCAAAGAAATAATTGAGTGGCTCGAAGATGTGTTGCCAATTCCACAAGCGTTCGTCCACGTTCAGATATTCCCGCAGCATGTCGCAGCCCTGTGGTGTGATCGGCTGCAATAACGCCGCCGCCACACGCACGGCATGAAAACTATCCACCAGCAGCTGGGCGATTACGGCGGGGTCATCGATTTTGCTGTGCGCAGCCCAGTATTTGTTGGCATCGCGCAGATATACATTGAGCAGCTCAAACAGACCGTCCAACTTGATTTCCGCCATCATACGCTCATAGGCGAGGATGGTTTCGTCACCACGCTGCTTGATTTCGGGCGAAACATCACCCGCAGGCAGGGTAGTGTACTCATGCTTTTGTGCGGTATAAAAACACGACCGTGCCAGTCGGTTAAACACATTCGTGACCAAATTGCCCTCGTTGAGCACGGGGTCAAATGCATTTTCGGGCTGGTTAGGCATGAACATCTTGGGCGCAAACCCCACAGAGCGTTCGCTCAAGCTAGCGTTCATGAAGTGCAGGCGCAGTTGCTCCACCGTGTAGTGATCAAGCAGCTCGTGAGCCATGGGTGGCTTGATTTCGCTGGAACTTGAGGCCTTGCTTTTGCCAAACAGCAGGTGCTTGTTGGGCACAATGGTCGGCACGGTGAGATTCCAATCCAGTGCGGCAAACAGCCCCATTTCGGCAATGGCGTAGAAATAAATGTTATCTTCGCCAATGAACTGGTAAACTTTTGTATCGTCGCTTGCCCAAAAATCAGGCCAACGCTCGCCAACAACAGCACGGGTAAAACTGATGGGCGCCCAAAGGCTTTCGGGCCAAACCCAAAAGGTGAGGTCGGCAAGGCCGTCTTTCTCAGGCACAGCGATGCCCCAAGGCACATTGCCGCTGAGTCGAAACGGCACGAGGGTTTTTCCTGTGCGGTAGCGCAAGCCTTGCGCGGCAAGCTCTGCCACGCCTTGCTCGCGGGCAGCTAGATTTTCATATTCAATTAGCTCGGAAGGCCCACCGGGTTCTGTTTTTACGTAAACGGCAGGCTTGCGCAGGAACTCGCGCACAACTTTTGTTAGGGCGGGGCGGCAAGCGGGGTCTTGTTCCCACAGCGCTGCCAAGTCGTTCATGTATGCCATGTAGCGCGGCAAATCGAAGAACCAGTTGGTCACCGTGCGGCGTGCGGGTGGCTTGCCCGATAGCACGCTGACGGGTGCAATCAACTCGGTCGGGCTATATTGATGCCCCAAGTCGCACTCGTCGGCATAGGCAACCGAGCTTTTGCAGCCCTGAATGGGGCAGCGGCCGGTCACTTGACGGCCGTTGAGGTAGCACTGCTTTTCTTCGTCATAAAACTGCAGGGTATCTTCACGCAGCAGCACGCCATTTTCGTGCAGACGATTGAACACATCGGCACTCAATTGCGTGTGCATTTCGCTTGCTTCACCCAATGCAGAGGCAGCGAACAGGTTCAGCGAAACATCGTAGGCTTCAAGCGTGCTCTTTTGGTGCTCGTGGTTGCGCGCAACGTATTCTTCCAATGTGCCGTTGAAGTTTTCTTTATCGCGCGACAGTTCAATCATTGCGCCATAGCAATCGGTGCCGCTTACAAACACAACATTTTCTGCGCCTATTCTATTACGCAAAAATCGGGCGTAAATGTCGGCGTGCACAAAATAGCCGCCGATGTGCCCAAAATGCAGCTGCTTGTTGCCATAGGGCATGCCGCCTGTTACCACGGCACGTTTAGGGAATGTGGGTCTGTTCATAGTATTCTCCTCTTGCCACTTTTTTGAAAAAAAGTGGCGCAAAAAACTTTAGACGCTTCGCGGGGGATTTTTATGGGCTGTGTAGGTGTTGCCAAGGCCTCCCCCTCCGGGGGAGGAGGCACGTCGCTAGGCGTGCAGGTGGGGGAAAATCACGCCAAAATAATCTCTTGCACGTTCTCGCAGGCTGCAATATCTTTCTTGGTCAACTCAAACCAAGCGGCGAATTCGCCCGCGTCAATCGTGCAACTGTCAAGAGGGTCTTTGCGCGACAAATTTTGCTCGCTGCGCACTTTGCGTGTTGCCGAAATTTGCTCCTTCAACACCTCGCCAAAGGCAAGCAGAGCGGGGTCGTGCGCAGCGGGTTGCGCCCATTGCAGCAGATGAATTGATTCAGCCTGTTCATGTTGCTTGAAGAATGCTTGGTAAATATACTCCGTGACGTGCGGCACGTAAATGGCGTACATCTTCAGAATTTCGCGCAGGGTGTAATACAGTGCGGCTTGGCCGGATTTGCGCTCAGCTTCGCCATGATTTTCAGGATAGTACAGCCTATCCTTTACGATTTCAATGTAATTATCGCACAGGTCATGCCAAAACAGCGTATCAATTTCGTGCCGCGCCAGCCCGATTTCGTAGTCATACAGATGCTTTTTGGCTTTGCTCAGCACTTCGTCCACGCGGGCAACCATCCATTTGTCAACTGGCAGGGTGATATCACCGCCTGCGTAATCTTCCAAATGCCCAATGGCAAATTTGCAAGCATTCCACAGCTTGGTAATGAAACGACGGGCAATTTGCAGTTCATCGGTGTCAAAGAAAACATCCGTGCCCAGCCGTGAATTGGCCGCCCAATAGCGCAGAATATCTGCTGAGTGGGTGGCGATGAGCGTGGCGGGGTCGTTGGCACTGTTGTTTTTGCTCTTGCTGATTTTTTCGCCTTTTTTCGCCAGCGCATGGCCGTTGACCATCGCATCGCGCCAAGGGATATCACCGGTGTGATAATAGCTGCGCACAATTGTGTAGAACGTCCATGTGCGGATGATATCATGACCATGCGGGCGCACGGCCATCGGCACTGGGCCGCCGGCAAGCTCGTTGATTTGCGGGGTGATGGAGCTGGTTGCCCAAGTGTCAAGCACCGCGCTTTCGGGCGTGAAGTTCGTGCAGCCGCAGGCGCAAATGCCGTCATAATCCGCCTCAAGCGGGTTAATGGGTAGTTGCTCGGCCGTTGCGAAAACAGCAGCACCACAGTCTTGGCAATACCACACCGGGAAGGGCACGCCGAAGTAGCGCTGGCGCGAAATGCACCAGTCCCACTTGAGGTTTTCCACCCAAGCGTTGTAGCGATTCTGCATGTTGGCGGGGTACCAGTTGATTTTTTCGCCCAGTTCAAGGAACTTCTCGCGGTCGGTCATCACGTCGATGTACCACTGGCGAGAGGGGATGATCTCCACATGTTTGCCGCAGCGTTCGTGCGTTTGCACCGCATGGGAAATCGCTTCGCTGTTGATCAGCAGGCCTTGCTCGTCCAGCATAGCGATGATCGTCTTACGTGCTTTAGTGACATACATGCCTGCGATGTGCGGCACATCGTCGGCGATGTGGCCGTTGGGCATCATCACGCGGCGATAGGGCAGCTTGTGCGTGTTGAACCACTCCACGTCGGTTTGGTCACCAAAGGTGCAGCACATGACCGCGCCGGTGCCTTTGTCAATCGCCACTTTTTCGTCTGTGAGAATGGGCACATCATAGCCATATAGTGGCACGGTTGCCTGCTTGCCAACCAGATGCGTGTAACGCCCATCTTCCGGGTGCACAAACAAGCACACGCAGCCATAAAGCAACTCAGGTCTTGTGGTAGCGATATGCAGCGGCTTGCCCTCCACCATGAAGGGGATGGTGTTGAAGGTGCTGGCTGCGTCTGCGCTGTCCAACTCTGCTTGCGCAATGCTGGTTTGGCATTCCACGCACCACAGCACGGGTGATTCTTTTGCGTAGGCTTTGCCTTTTTGCACGAGGTCGAGGAAGAGCCTTTGCGACGTGGCCATGCTTTGCGGGCTAACGGTTTGATAGCACAAGCTCCAGTCAGCGCTTACGCCTAAGCTTTGCCACAGTGCCTTGAATTCATCTTCATACTTCGCAGCCGTAGCTTGGCATTTTTGTGTGAATTCGCTGCGTGGCAGCTCGTTTGCGCGGATGCCCTGTTCGCGTTCCACTAGGCGTTCGGTGGGCAGGCCGTTGTCGTCAAAACCAAATGGGTAGAACACATTGTAGCCCTGCATGCGGCGAAAACGGGCAACCATTTCGGCCTGCACATAGCTAAACAAGTGGCCGATGTGCAAGCTACCGCTGACCGTTGGCGGCGGTGTGTCAATGGCATAAACCTCGCCCGGAGCGGCTTTGTTGAATTTGTATACGCCGTGGTCGTTCCACAGCTGTTGCATTTGTGGTTCAATCGCCTTGAAGTCATAACGTTTTTCCATGGGCTTGTCCTTACTAATTCAAAAAATATTCAATAACGCAGCATGCTTGCGCATGAGTTTGGTCATTATTTTTTGCATGATATCTTATTATAACGTGATTTTTTAATTATGTCAAGTATATGCGTTATCAACTCAGAGGAAGGAAAGCCAAAATAGCCTCTAAATAGGCTGAGTTGTGTAAAAGTTGCAAAAAAATGTGTAAAAGTTGCAAAAAAATCCCTTGCAATTGCGCTTAAAATTTGATATAATGAATGTGTTGCAGCTGGCAAAAAAATCGCGGTAGTTGCTGGTTTGGGTTCGCCCAAAACTACCGTAGCCCCCGGAGTCATCTTGACGAAGGGAGGTGAAGCTATGTGGAATATAATCAGTGCAATCGCGCAAGTGCTCATTGTACTTATTGCCTTAGCAGATTTGCTCTTTCGCGCCTTCGGGCGTAAAAAGAACTAGCCGCTCTCCCTACCAAAGGCAGCGGCTAGTTCTTTTTTAGTGACTAGCTGAATCGTCGGGGGGATTTGCCGTCTGCAGCAAGCAACTCCCGACAAGTCTATTATACACCAGCTATGTAGATTTGTCAAGGGAGTTGTGCCATTTTGCAAAATTTTCCGTGAAAGAGAACTTTATGAACTACCCCACCATCATCGTCCACGGCTCGGGCATGTCCGATGTGTTTTTGCACTGCGCCCAAGGCGAGCGTGTTGCCGGCGCAAATGGCCGCCATGTGCGCGGCGGCTTTGGCGGGCTTGGGCAAGTGATTGACCAAAAGCCGCTGCTCAAGCATGTGGCACCGCGTGCAGTGCTTAGCCTGCTGTTTCGGCACGACGCAGGGTTGAGCCGCTCTATTCGCCGTGGTTTGAACAAAGCCGTGGCTAACGGGCATTATCAATATGATAACCACGGCCGCCATCGCAACGATTTTTGTGTGGTGAGCCTGCATCGCATGGGTGGCACAACCCCCACAAGCTTTGCCGACCTGCCCGACGAAAACATGGGTTATGTTCATCGCATGGTGCCTATGCAAGCGATTACGGAGGGCTTGGGTGCCGAGCGTATGTATTATTTTGCTTATGATACCATGGGTAACCACGCCGATGTGGTGGACGAGCTGTATCAATTCATTCAAGATGTCCTAGATAAGCATGGCACAGACAAAATTAACCTGATGCCCATGAGTTTGGGCGCTACGCTAATGAACGCCTTGGCGGAGTATTACCCCGCTGTGCATCAGCAGTTGCACAAAGTGCTGTACTTCGTGCCGGCGTTCAACGGCTCTGTCGTGGCAGGGGATATTTTCCTTGGACGATTCAGCATTGTTGACAAGCAAAAGCGCCTTGCCATGTTGCGCAAAAAAAGCAAGGCAGGGGCTTTCGTGTTGCGTTTGCTCCCCGAGCGGGCGGTGCGCCGCAGCCTGGATGCCGCACTAGAGGTTGCGGTGGGCGGGCTATTGAGCCGCGCGACGATGCTGTGGGCACTCTTGCCGCAAGAGGACTACGCCGAAGCGAAAGCGCGCTGGCTCAGTGATCCTGAGCTTGCGCCGCTGAAAGCACAAACCGACCGTTACTATAAGGCGCAGGTGAATGCGGTGAAAAACATCAAAGCCATGCAGGCGCAGGGTGTGCAGCTATACAACATCAATGAATACAACACAAAGCTGCCCGACTTGTTTGATTGTAGCGAAACATATAATGGCGACGGTGTGATCGACCTGCATTCCACGTCCATGGGCGCAACCAGTATGGGGCATGATACCCCGCTGCCTGCTGATTATTTAGCCAAAGCAGACCCGGCGTATATTTCGCCGGATCACATCGTGGATGCCGCCACTGGCGCACTGCCGGATACCACGTGGTATTTCAAAGGTGTGCACCATGACCGCACAGCCAAAGATGAACGATTGCTTCAACTGGCTGCGCAGATTATGTTGGATGAACAGCCGCTTACATGCCGAACGGCGAGCCCTGATTTCCCGCAGTATATGTAGGCATGCCTTGCATGCAACAGCAGGGCATTGACCACATGTTGCCGAAGCAGTTGGGCTGCATGCCGCCGCCGTTGTTAAAGCCCTGCCCGCCGAACCAGCCGTCGAAACCCGGCACCATGCCCGGCAAGCCAAATGGGTTTTGCATGCAGTTGCCGCCGAAGGTTTGCGTGCCCGAGCCGGGCATAACCATGCCATTAACCGTCGTCCAAGTGCTGTTGGTTGTCATAGCAGCCTCCAAATGATGGGATTTTCCCCATTATATGTCGCATAACGCTTGACAGGTGCGGCAAAATAGAGTAAAATAAAGTGTGTGAGTTGGCTGGGCAGTCGCGCGTGGCGGTAACGCTAGCGAGGAAAGTCCGGGCTGCACAGGGCAAGGATAACGGCTAACGGCCGCCGAGGGTGACCTTAGGGAAAGTGCAACAGAAAGAAACCGCCCCGCAAGGGGTAAGGGTGGAAAGGCGAGGTAAGAGCTCACCGGCGCGTGGGGAACCGCGCGGCCCTGCAAACCCTATCCGCAGCAACAGCGACAGCAAGTGTGCGTGAAATCGCACAGCGTGCCCTGCGTAAACAAACTTGCAACGGCTGGCAAAGATGTGCGTAGCAATGCGTGCACAAGATAAATGACGCCTTCAATGACAGAACCCGGCTTACAGGCCAACTCTCACCACCTGCGATTTGCATTATTCGATTCTTTTTAAAGAGGAGACCGTTGCCCACATGTCGTCCAAGTAATCATCTGCGATGTAGGCAAGCAGCCGCGTTTCTTCGCGGTCGACATCCTCTAGCGTGATGCATTTCACAACAAGTTTAAGGTTTTCGTAAATGAGGCCGACCGCGTCGATGGTTGCAAGGTCACGTTTCATGGTGATTTCCTCCTGTTAGTCCTATTATACCAAGCATACCGTACAATTGCAAGATGGAATAGTGCACAAACTTACCAAGCATACCGTACACGTCGTTTGTATATTATTGCAAGTATTTGCTATTTCGCACAAAACCCCTCTGTCGCTTCGCGACATCTCCCCCACGGGGGAGACCCTGGCGAAACTCGGCCTTTCGGCTGTTGCCAAGGCCCCCCTGTAGGGGGGGAGTGCCGTCATAGACGGCGCGGGGGGTTACATTGAACAAGCAAATAGACAAATTCAAAAGGGGTGAGTGGCCATTAGCGAAGAGACAAAAAAATCTAGCGAAGCAAGATTAAAGGCAAATGCGAAGTATGACGCTAAGGCATACGACAGGCTCCAAATCAAAGTAAAAAAAGGCCAAAAAGAAGCCCTGAAAGCCTATGCTGCGCAACGCGGCGAAAGTCTCAACGGCTTTGTAAACCGCGCCATTTTAGAAACGCAACAGCGCGACCAGGCGGAAGAATAATGAGCACATAACCAGTATGTAGGGGCGGCTTGCGAGCCGCCCGTGATGACCACTTAAGTCAGTATTTTTGCCCGGGTGGCTTGCAAGCCACCCCTACATGTTGCAGAGAGCCCGTGCTAGGAGGTTGAGGATGAAACGGTTAGTTTTGGCTGCGTTTGCAGCTGTACTTGCGCTTGCCATGGCTGCCTGTGCGCCCGCGCAGCAAACTGTGGCCGAGCAATCACCCGCAGTGTTTCACCTCGCCGAGGTGATGCAGATGGACTTGTCGCCTTACATTACGTTGGGGCAGGTGCGGGGTGTTGAGGTGGAGAGCGTAAGCCTTGGTTTCGCATTTGATGCTGCATTTGATAACGCAATTATTCATCAGTTGCCTATCTGGATCGAGCACGCAAGCGATATCTTGTGGGGAATACCTATCCCAATACCAACATCTACCGAGTTGACGGAAGAAGAGCGCGTAATCAGACATCAAAGCCGCGTGTTGTTCACTTTAGCCGTGGCGCAGCAAGAAGGGCTTTCAATCACGATAACAGATGAAGAATTTGAACAATGGCGGACAGAACAATTTCAGGACTTAGAGGACTTTATGTTTCCTTGGGAATGGCAATACTTTGACGAGGCTCGGTTCAATGAAAATTTGAGTCGTGAAACGTTTCTTCAACGACGCATAGTCACTCAAGTTAGATATCTCATTCTTGACCACGCGGTGGCAGCATGAACACACAACTCATCGAACGCCTTTGGCTGGCGTTTTTTCCGCGCCGCTGCGTGTGGTGCACTGGCGTAACCGCGCCCACAGAAATGCTTTGCCCCGACTGCGCTGAAGAAGGCGAAAAAAGTCGCTATGCCTGTAGGGGCGACCGTCCTCGGTCGCCCGCAAACTGTCATCCAAACTCACGGGCGACCGAGACGGTCGCCCCTACACAAGTCCTCATCGCCTGTTTCGTTTACCACAGCCGCGCACGTCGCATACTATTAAGGCTGAAGTTTCGCGGCAAACGCAACCTGGCGCACAGCATAGGCTATGCCATGGGCGATGCCCTGCGTGAAGCGGGCTATTGTGATGATGATCTGCTGTTTTGCGCCGTACCCATGACCGCCGCGCAGGTGAAGAAGCGCGGCTTTAACCAAAGCGAGCTGCTTGCAAAAACAGCCGCACGCTGGTTGGGTTGCGCGCACGCAACGTTGCTATATAAAGCGCGCGAGACCGAAGTTCAGCATGACCTACCCGCCCCGCAGCGTGCGCAAAACGTTGCGGGGGCTTATGCCGTCATTGCGCCCGAGCAAGTTGCAGGGCGGCGCGTGGTGCTGTGCGATGATATCTGCACCACTGGTGCTACCATGCAGGCTTGTGCGCATATGTTGGAACAAGCAGGTGCAGCGCAGGTGATTAGACTGGCGTTTTTGCGCACGGAAGTGCAAGCGAAGAAAATGAGCGGTTGATGTGGGAATTTATATTTTCTGTATTGGGAATCGAGGACAAACATGATAACTAATTTAACCATCGGAGATATTACAATAGACTGTGCAAACGCCGAACGCGCCCGCGATTTTTACGCTGACCTTACGGGTTGGACAAAGACAACTGCATTTGGTGCTTTGGCGCTCAAAGCAGAAAATGGCATGACGATACTGTTTTGGGAGCCGGACTTTATTCCATATGTACCGCCGGTTTGGCCGGAAGAACCAGGCAAACAGCAAAAGCAAATGCACTTCAATTTCCAAGTCGATGATTTACAATCCGCTGTGGTTGAAGCCATCCGGCTTGGCGCGACCAAAGCCGCGGCGCAGTATGGCGGCGATCATTTCGTCACATTGTTTGATACAGAAGGACACCCATTTTGTTTGTGTAGCAGATAATAAGCATTTTCTACAGCGACGTAAATCTAGGTAAATCAAGGAGGTGAGCACAATCGCCGGGCTGCAAATTGGCGTTGACCTTGGCACCACATCCATCCAGGTGTATGTGAAGGGCCGCGGCATTGTGATGCAAGAGGCCTCTGTGGCCGCCCTTGATGCCAAAACCGGAGATATTCTCGCGCTGGGGAACGCCGCCGTGAAAATGGTGGGGCGCACCAACCCCGGCAATTTGCGCGTGGTCAACCCCATGCGCGATGGT